>NZ_JBHSGB010000005.1:0-379884 GCF_042654345.1 Rheinheimera marina | reverse complement strand
AAAAGTGATCGGATAAAACCGAAATAGGCGATCGGATTAAACCGAAATGGGTGATCGGATTGGACCGAAATGAGTGATCGGAATCAGCCGAAGCATGCACTGATATTACAGAGGTTTATCTTCGCTAACGTTTTTTCAGCTCTATTCACCCTTCCTGCTTACCGTCCAAATTCCACATGTAGAACAGCCTTAATAGCCAGGAACTTTATTTTTTTGCTGGACAATATTGCCCTTTCAGATGTGTAGCATAGGTATCGCTTGAATTTGTCGTGATGCCAGACTGCATTGCAGCTGGTCCACGGCCTGCAGAGCAAATGAATATAATTGAATTTGAGGAGACGTCATGCGACGCACAACTACACAACTGCCGCTTTGGTGGCACATCTACCCTAAACTGCACATGGTATACAACTACCTTAAGCTGTTTGTTCACTTGGCAACAGTTGCATTAGCAGCTCAGATGGCTGGCCCTGCAGAAATGCGGTTACCATTTCTGGAGTTACGTCAAGCGCAGCACTCTTTCTGTCCATCCGCTTTTGGCGTCGTCGACAGACAAAGAAATTATCGACTTCTACTTTCGGCCAGGGGCCAATCGGTCTGAATAAAACAGGCTTGGTGGGAAAGCCAAACAATGACAGAGCCCGGGATTGCCGGGCTTTGTTTCGCTTGGTCAATATGCGCTTCATTGGCGGTTGCTCCTATTGGAGAACTTTTACCGAAGATTACCCAAGAAATTGTACAGTAAACGCGTGATGCACATCATCCTAACTAACATTAGTGCGTTAAAAAGAAGATTTAACCTTTGGCGCTTGGCTTTTCTTCTGCAAATTCAATTTGTTGAGTCGACTTTCTTGGAAGAAAGATGCCTTTAATGCAGTCAGGGTTAATGATGGCTAGTTGAATATGATTTTCAGAAAAAAATCTTGCACCTTCGTAAAGTGGATTGCCTTCGATAAAAGCGGCCCTCACAGAGTCAAAAGGCTCACCTTGTTCTTTGGCCAATGCACACGCATAACGAATTACTGCACAATCAAGCTCGCGAGCTTTGAAATCGAAATCTTTTGTTCCAAAAGGCTTATTTTCCGGTAGTAGTTTGCCCTCAGCCACTAAGTCATTTTTTAGTTGTTCGTAAGCAACTTTGAGGAAGTCATTGTATTTTTGATCGAGAAGGTCCAAGCAGTTACCAAGCTCAATTACAGCGCCAAGAACAAAAGGAGATTTAACATTAGAATTATCACGCTGACTATCTTGAACGGCATACTGATGAGCTCGTTCTAGGTTATTTTCCCAAAAATAAACCCCATTACCCAGCCAATCATACTTATTGTTGCTGTGCTTAAACTCAGATTTTTGATTTAGGATTTTGATGGCTACGTCTTTATCCAGACCGTGGAAACCATAGACAATCGCAGGCTTTGACGAATACATTAGGTCTTGTCAGACGATGTTTGAGCGTCGCAAGTTTTTGAAGATCTGAAGAATCTTTCATCAAAACGGCCTTTTGAATCGAGCACATGTGCATCCTTAAGCAATTTGATGCGTTGCTCATGTGTGCGTGTCTGACCTGCTGTTTTGACTTTTTGTGTTAGTTCATAAATTGACATAAGGCCTCCCTTAATCAAGGTTACATGGTAATCGACAGAGTGTTTAAAGACAAGAATCTGAGCCGCATTAAAATCGGTGCAGTCATGATTAGTGTTTAACCAGACTATATAGGCCAGTGTCTACCCAATTGCACAGCTTAATTAACCATAAGCTAATGCCACATATCTTGTCGGCATCACAATCTCCAACACAAAATTTAATTTCTGCGCTTCGCTCAGCAAACACCTGAAAAGACTCGACAACAACATCCCAAGTATATCCACACTCATTGGTTACATCAGCAGAAAAGGCACTTTGGCTCAACAGGGCTGAGAACAACTCTTCCTCTGTCTGATAGTGACCGTCTAAAGTAAAAGCCAACTCAGGATGGTAATTTTCCATTCCTGCAAGGCGCTGTTGTAATTCGTGAATGGCCGGAATGAACGGCCGTAGTTCAGGGCTTGCTAACAACTCTTCAAAGTCTTTCATCTGGTTTTTATCAACCTTGGAACTAAGTCTGCTATTTCATCATTTGCAACTTTACCTAACGAAGGGCTAATGCTCTCGTGCCAGCGATTTAGAGCATTGCTGCGCTTTTCAAGGTATTCGTTGCGGTTGTATTTACCTGCTACACCTCCTAGCGAGTGATTCAGCAGCTTTTCGACGATAAAAGGGTCAACGTCTAAGCCATCATCACCTAATCGCGTCGCAAAAGTTGCGCGTAAATCATGTGGTACAAAGGGATCGACACCAAGCTTTGACAGGTTCCGCTTAATAGCGCGGGCTACAGAGCGTTTATCCAACGCTTTTTGCCCAGGCAAGCAGGATGCCGGTGTCAGTGACGGCAAAATATAGGGTGAATTTAAATAGCCGTAAGCAGCTTTTAGTTCGGCTAGGATAGAAACAACAATAGGAGTCAATGGCACCTTATGCACCTTGGCCCTGGACAGCGTTGCTTTTACCCGCTCCTTAGGGATGACCCAAATATTTTGCTGAAAGTCGACCTCGCTCCACCGTGCCTGACAAATTTCATTAGAGCGACAGCCTGTTAATACGATGAGCTTCAGCACAGTGATGATCTGGTGATGTATGTTTAGTTGAGGCAGTTTTTTAAACACTTTCTCAATCTCTTCATGGCTCAACACTCGATCACGGGGTATCTCATTGCCACCAATATTTACCCGTTGTACATGAGATAGTACATTACTTTCGAGTAAGCCACGGCCAATGCCAAAGCCCAGCATTTGCTTTAACAAAGACAGCGTTTTATTTGCCTGAACTCTGGAACCCCGCGCAACGATAGGATCAAGGCCAAGCGTAATGATGTCTCTGGCTTTTAGTTTTCCTAGCTTTAACTCGCCCAAGGTTGGCCTAATGTCAGCTTTTAACATGCGTTCAACCTCTTCGGGTCGTTTACGTTGATTGGCAACATAAATACGCATAAATTCGTCAGCCAGCAGGTTTATATCTGGCCCTGTATCTTCTTCGTGCTCAAGCCGTCTCTGTTCATTCTTGCGGGTTAAAAATACATCTTCGTTCAGGATCACTCGGCTTTTCAGCTTTTTGGCTTCAGCCCTTGCCTGGCCTGCCGTCATCACAGCGGCTTCCCCAATCTTGTAGCGGCGTTCAGTACCATTACGGCCACCAATGCGGTAATACAGGTAATAACTCATTCTGCGGCTGCCATCGGCTTTTTGCGCACCCACATCAAGGTAAAAACCTCTGATCTCGGTATCTACCACGCGCTTAACTTCGGCTGGTACGTTCGCAATAACAGCGTCTGTGATTTTTTGAGAGACCTTCATTTTTTTCGCTCCGACCTGATCGTGCTAACTGAATTTTTCGCACCCATTTCGCTCGCACCGCAAAACACTCACTTTTGCTCCCGAACTCAAACGATGTATAGCACTCAGTAAAAAAAGAGGTCAAGCGATTGAAAAACATGATATTAACGACTACTAACGAGAGGTCACGAAACTTTATTTTTCCTTAGATAAAAGATTCGCTCAGTAGGAAAAAATGGATAGTTTGGTCATGGGGTGTCAGGGGTCGTGGGTTCAAATCCCGCCGTACCGACCATTTAATCCCTCTAAAAATCATACTTTAGCGCATCACTCAGTTTGGGAAAGATCCCAATTTAGGTGAATTAGTTTCCGCTGGTGTAGCGCGCTACCTAGTTTGATAAAAACGTTTCACTTAGTTTGATAATGTTTCAAACTGCCTGAAATGGATTCCGCAACAAACATCTGAATCGCCACTAAATTCCTGGATACCTTTCAGTTACATTGACTAACGCAGAGAGCGGCGCCCATACGGCGTAGTTGGAGTTATCAGCGTACTTGGGGAAAGGTCATGTCCAGAAAGAAAAAACTGTCTCCCCAGGTCGCCGCGGCGTGTTCGACTGTGTAAATGTCACGCTCTTTGTCACCGACTCGGAAGTGATCACCCGTCTGAGCACTGACCCTAAAATCCTGCCAAATCACAGCCGACTGTGCACTGGCGCAACACAGCAAGGTTAGAACATGAATGGCTGTTTTCATCGAACTGCCTTGGGCTGGGGCTGCATTTGTTAATACTGACAGCAAACCGATAATGATCAATTAAGTAGCTGATTTTATTCAGGTATCTGTTACGGCGGTTAAGCGGGCGCCACTTGCATCGGCAAGGGCGCTCAACAGCCTCACAAACTATGAGGGGGTTTACTTTGCCTGCAGCATCAGCTCTGCCGCAATGCGGTAGCTACGCAGACGAGCCTGGGGGTCATGCATCATACAGGTCAGCATCAGCTCATCAGGCTGGTGACGGTCAATGAAGGCTTCAATGCCTTGCTTGACAGTGAGATGGTCGCCAACCACGGTGCAGGAAAGCGCTTGGTCAACATAGGCTTTCTCGTGAGGTTGCCAGATAGTATTCATGTCGTCGACAGGCGCAGGTAATAATCCCGCCTGGTTTCGTGTCAGGTTAACAAATTGCTGTTGCGCCGAGGTAAACAGCCGTTTGGCCTCAGGTGTGCTATCGGCTGCGTACAGGTTCATCGCCAGCATCAAATAAGGCTTGTCCAACTGAGATGAGGGTTTGAATTCATTGCGATACAAGGCGGCCGCCTGACTCATCATGGCTGGGGCAAAATGGGACGCAAAGGCATAAGGTAATCCAAGCCGCGCCGCCAGCTGAGCGCCAAACAGGCTAGAGCCTAAAATCCACAGCGGCACCTGCAGGCCTCGACCTGGCACTGCCTGTACCGCTTGTGGCTGATCGGCATCGGCGAAATAACGTTGCAGCTCCAGTACGTCAGCAGGAAAGTGCTGATCCGAGTCGAGCTGGTGGCGGCGCAGGGCTCGGGCCGTAGCCTGGTCGCTGCCTGGCGCCCTGCCTAAGCCTAAATCAATGCGGTTCGGGTACAGGGTAGCCAGCGTACCGAATTGCTCGGCAATGACTAAAGGCGAATGATTCGGCAGCATAATGCCACCCGCACCCAGCCGGATTTTTGACGTAGCGGCGGCCAGATGGCTGATAAGCAGCGACGTCGCAGCGCTGGCAATACCGGGCATATTATGGTGCTCTGCCAGCCAGTAACGGTGATAACCTTGTTGTTCCGCCAGCTGAACCAGCGCTTTGCTGGCAGCAAAACTGTCGGCAATGCTGTGGCCGCTGGAGACTGGGGCTAAATCAAGAATTGATAATGGGATCATTGGTGCTCCGTCCTGCGGCCAATGAATTATTGACCGCTTGGTATAAAACTACAGAGGCTATAGGGGCCAGCAAAGCCGCTTTCAACCATGTTGCGTTCAATCCCCGAACTATGACGTTGGATGGTGAGCCTAAGCCGCGACCATCCAGGCTTCGACCCAGCCCTGGTAAATATGCACACCAAGCAGCACATTGACCGGAAAGGTAATGCCGAGGGACGCCAGCATCGCCAGACCTATATTGGCATCCGGGATACTGGCTCTGACCGCGGCCGGAGCGGCGATATAGGATGAGCTGGCGGCCAGCGTGGTGAGCACCAGCAAAGAGCCGGCAGGCAGGTTCAGCCAAACGCCAATGCCGAAGCCAATAGTGGCCAGGGCAAAGGGCGCCAGCGCAGCAAAGACCATTAAACGCCAGTAAGCCCAAGGCAGGGGATGGCAGACTTTGGCGGTACACAAGCCCATTTCCAGCAAAAACAGCGCCAGCATGGTTTTAAAGCCACCAATCAACGCAGGCTCAATTGGCGCCAAGCCTTCGGGCCCATACAGGTAACCAATCAGCACGCCACCGCCAAGCAGCAATACGCCACGGCTGGTCAGCGCTTCACGCCAAATTTGACCTTGTTTGCCCTGCTGGGTCAGCGCGCCATACAAGCCCAGCATCACTACAATGGCCGGCAGTTCCAGCATCACCAGATAAAGAGTGGTTTCTGGCAGCAATACCAAACCGGATTTTTCCGCCAGCGCCAGCACCACCGCAAAAGTACCGGCACTGACCGAGCCATAGTGCGCGGCAATACTGACGGCATCGGCATTGGTGAGCCGGACGGCGCAACGCAGCAGCGGGTAACACAATAGCGGAAGGGCAATGCCCATCGCCGCCACGCTGAGCAGGTCGGGCAACATGCTGAGACTCGCCTGGCCGTGCAGTGCCATACCGCCTTTGAGGCCAAGCACCAGCATCAGCAGAATGGACAGGGTTTCATAAATGGATTGCGGTACTTTCAAATCAGATTTCAGCAGTCCGGCCACTAAACCGAAGGCGAAAAAAGCGATCACAATATCAGGCATCATCAGGCTCCAGGCTAAAACTGGCTGGGCATTCTGCCTGCGATTCGATATATTGGATAATTAATTGTTTTGCATCACTGTATAGATAATTATCAATATGAATATTCGCCATCTGACCTTTCGTTTGTTGCAGGTGTACCAGCAAGTGGTTCGCACCGGTTCAGTGTCGGCGGCCGCCCGGGCCTTGCATTTAACCCAGCCGACCGTGTCTTTGCAGCTAAAAAAGTTAACTGAAGAGTTGGGTGAACCCTTGCTGGAATCGCAGGGAGGTAAACTGGTGCCGACCTTTGCCGGTCAGGCCTTGTATCAGGCGGCCAGCGATCTGTTTAGCCGCTTTGACGATTTAGCCGACGAACTGGCCGAAGCCAAAGGCGGTCAGGCTGGCCGGCTCAGCATAGGTATTGTCACCACCGCCAAATACGTGATGCCGACCATTCTTGGCGCCTTTGACCGGGCTTTTCCAAAACTGCAGGTCACCCTGAATGTGGGAAACCGCGCCCATATTCTGCAGCGTTTTGCCGCACAGGAAGACGATTTGTATCTGTTCAGTCAGCCACCCAGTGGAGAGTTGGTGCAGGCCGGACGCATAATGAAAAATCCACTGCAACTGATCGCGCCGGCCAGTCATTGGGCGGCGCACCAAGCCGGGCCTTTAGCTTTTTCCCAGCTGAAAAATGAGCGTTTTCTGATGCGCGAACCAGGCTCGGCCACCCGGATGCAATTTGAAGCCTGGTTAAGCGGCCAGGGCATTGAACTGACCCGCACTATGCAAATTGAAAGCAATGAAGCCATTCGTCTGGGCGTAGCGTCCGGGCTTGGCCTGGCGGTGTTGTCGAGCTACACCTTAAGCCACGACCTACAGGGGATAGCACAGATCCAGACGCAAGGCTTTCCACTGAACAGCCATTGGTACCTGGTGGCACGCAAAGACAAACGGCTGAGCGCACCGGCACGGCGTTTTATTCAGTTTTTGGCCACACAACTGCAGCACTGTGTCGAACCGACCCAGCTGGTGGACGATATCCGCCAGTTGCCGGCACATTTCTCACTGGATTGAAAATTAAATGTAAAAATAAAGTTTATAAAGTAATTGGGTTGTCAAATTCTCAATCTATGATGACAGGGTGCCAGGAAGGCGCATAAAACGGCCAGGGAGGTTTACACAGACCTATAGAAAGGGAAGATGAATGACTAAATTTGCTTTACTGAGCCTGGCCCTGTTCAGCGCCGCCAGCTCCGCCAACTTGCTGATCAGCGAGGTGCTGTATGACGCACCGAACAATGACAACACCGAAGAATTCGTCGAGCTGTTTAACACCAGTTGCAGCAGCATTAATCTGCAAGGTTATAGCCTGCAGGATAACGGAGGTAGCTTTGCTTTATCCGGCACAGTGCCAGCGCGCAGCTATTTCCTGGTGGCAAAAAGTGCCAGTGCTTTTCAGTCCTTGTTTGGTCAAAGCCCACAGTTAGCTGGCATGACACTGGCGTTTGGGAACAGCGGCGACTATGTCCGGCTTACGAATGGCAGCACCGAAGTCGACGTGGTGGGCTGGGAAGGCGGTTTGTCTGGCTGGAACCTCAATGCAGTAGACAAATCCATCAGCCGCACCAGCAGCACGGACAGCAATTCGCCATCTGACTGGGGAGTATCTGCCAGCACAGGCAACCCGGGGGCAGGGGTATTCAGCAACAGCTGTGGCGGTTCGGGCGGCGATAGCGGCAGTGGCGACCCTGTTAACCAGTCCACTTATTATGCTGCCGCGGCAGGCAAAACCGGTAGCCAGCTGAAGTCGGCGCTGAACAGTATTTTGCGCGGCCACTTGCGGCTGAGTTATGCCGAAGTCTGGACTGCGCTGGAATACACAGACGAAGATCCGGCCAACAGCAACAATGTTATTTTGCTCTACACGGGCCGCTCCCAGGCCAAGAGTTTCCGCGCCGGAGCCAGCAATTCGCAGGACGCCTGGAACCGTGAACATGTCTGGGCAAAAAGTCACGGTTTCCCCAATGAAAGTCAGTATGGCTACACCGATATTCACCATTTACGACCGGCCGATGTGTCGGTGAACTCGGCACGTGGAAACAAGGACTTTGATCTCGGCGGCACAGAAATCGGCGAAGCGCCCGGTAATAACACCGACAGCGACAGCTTTGAGCCACGCAATGCGGTGAAAGGTGATGTGGCCCGCATGATGTTTTATATGGACGTGCGCTATGAAGGCGGCGACGACAGCGGGGTGCCGGACCTGGTGCTGCGCAACTATGCGCCAACCGGCAGCAGCGCCCCGGAGATGGGTAAGCTCTGCGTGTTATTGCAGTGGCACCTGCAAGACCCGGTGGACGCTACAGAAACCCGGCGCAACAACCGCATCTATGAGCTGCAACAGAACCGCAATCCATTTATTGATAACCCGCAGTGGGCTCAATCCATTTACGGCGCCGCCTGTGGCCTGTAACCTGCACTAAACGCCTGAACATACAAAGCCCACTGTGGTGGGCTTTTTTCTGTGTTACTTTTTTATTGCTTGTGAGCGACAGTGGCTGCGGGCATTATGGTTGTTTTGTACGTCTGGACTTCTTTATGTCTTTATGGATCCCTTTTACCTTGTTGGCCGCACTGATGCAGGCTATTCGCAATGCGCTGCAAAAGACCTTATCAACGCAGACCTCAGTGCTGGGTGCCACCCTGGCCCGTTTCTTATTTGCCAGCCCCCTGGCGCTGCTCTACCTGCTGGGGTTGTATCAATGGCAACCCTATGACTGGCCAGAAATTTCGCCTGCGACTGTCGCTTATGTGCTGGGCGCAGCGGTGATGCAAATTCTGGCGACGGCGCTGATGGTGAAACTCTTTACCTGGAAAAACTATGCCATTGGGGTCGGACTGGCTAAAAGCGAAGCTGTGTTGGCCGCACTGCTTGGCGTGGCCTGTTGGCAACTTGAACTGAGTGCCCTTGGCTGGTGCGGCGTAGTACTTGGCAGTGTGGCGGTATTTTTACTGGCCGGAGCCAGCAAAACCAAAGCGCTCAGCTGGCCTGTGCTTGGTTTGGGTTTAGGCTCTGGCCTTGCTTTTGCCCTGGCCGGGCTTTGGGTGCGTGAAGCGGCGCTGTCGACAGGCTTGGTGTTTTTGCCCGCTGCGGCCTGGATTTTGCTGGCGGTGATTTTGACGCAAAGCCTGTTGCTGGGCAGTTGGGTGCTGTTTAAAGAGCCCGCCACCCTCATCACCTTATGGCGTTGTCGGCGCCTGACTTTTTTCAGCAGCCTGACCAGTGCACTGGGCTCTTTGGGCTGGTTTACCGCGATGAGCCTGCAAAGCGTGGCTTATGTCAAAACGCTGGGGCAGGTGGAAGTGCTGTTCAGCCTGGTGATTTCCACTCTGGTGCTCAAAGAGCGGCTAAAAACCGGCGATCTGACGGGTTTGTTATTGGTAGTGGCGGCTGCAGTGCTGGTGATTTGGGCCTGAGTGCGGTTGCGCTTGATGTATTTGTCGTTACACTAGAGCCGATTCAAGCGCCTGCACCCGACAGCTTTTTCACCACAACAAGGCGCAGTCAGAATGGAGCCCCAGTACCATGTCGTTAATTCCTGCCGAACAGGCATTCAGCCAACTGCAGTCGACCGCCGATTTTCTCGCGCTGACCCTCGAGCAGCCGGACCAGCTGCCCGCCTTTGAATTTCACTTAGCTAATGGCACCCGCATTGCAGTCTGGCACACTGGCGTGCTGCTGGCGGAACCTGCAGTGCCTGGTCAGCAGGACATAGTGCTGTCCTCTGGCATTCATGGCAATGAAACCGCACCTATCGAAATTTGTAATGGCATTTTGTCTGACGTACTTGCGCAAAAGCTGCAGCTGACCGAGCGGGTGTTGTTTTTATTCGGTAACCCTTGGGCCATCAATGCCGGGGTCCGCGAAATTGAAGACAATTTAAACCGGCTGTTTTCCGGCCATCACAGCAAAGACGATGGCCTGACCAGCGAAGGTGGACTCAGTAAAGAACGTGCACGGGCCAAACTGCTGGAAGAAAGTGTGCTGAAGTTTTACCAGCAGGCACCTGCAGGCGAGCGGGTTCGCAAGCTTTATGACCTGCACACCGCGATCCGCGGCTCCCGGTTTGAGAAATTTGCCGTCTATCCGTTTTTGCATGGTAAGGACTGGAGCCAAACTGAACTGCAATTTCTCAAAGCCTGTGACATCGACACCTTTTTGCTGATGCAAAGCCCGGCCAGTACCTTTAGTTATTTCGCCGCCCAAAGCTGTCAGGCGCATGGTTTTACGCTGGAGCTTGGCAAAGTACGGCCTTTTGGCCAGAACGATTTAAGTCGCTTCAGTGCTACAGACAAGGCACTAAGGGCGCTCGTCAGTGGTCAGCCGCTGTCATTGTCAGCATTTGTGGAGGCCGAATTTAACTTTTACGAAGTGCGCCGCGCCATTAACAAACAAACGGACGCCTTTCGCTTGTGTTTTGAAGATGCGATTGAAAACTTCACCACTTTCCCTGTTGGCACCGTGCTGGCCCAAGACGAGGGCGTGCAATACAAAGTCGAGGTGGAGGGCGAGGCGGTTATTTTCCCTAATCCCAAGGTCGCTATTGGCCAGCGCGCCATGTTGCTGGTAAAGCCGGTTTCTGTTGCTGGCAAAGTCAGCTGACGGCGAAAAAATACGCACTCAGTACAAAATGCCATACAGCAAGCAGCCTTCAGGGCTGCTTTTCTATGCGCTGTCGGTTGCAATGCAGTTTACGTAAAGGTAAAGTTGCCGCCGTTTACTCTAAATAGAAAGAACTATAGAAGGTCGGTTCAGGCCTCAAATTGTCAGCTCTCCAGGGGCAAACAAGACGCTCAGTGTTGTTTTGTACCTGGGTGACCATCGTCTGACGGAAACAACCAAAAGAGACACCTATGACGAACCCGAATAATGCCACCATATCCACGGTGCACAGTGCTGAGCTTGTCAGCGGCTATGCATTAGAAATTCCAACCCTGCGTGTGCTCAAAGATGACGGCACTGTCTATGAAGGCGCAACCTTACCTGAACTGAGTAAAGAACATGCGCTGAAAATGTACGACACCATGCAGTTTATCCGGGTGCTGGATGAACGTATGCTGGCGGCTCAGCGTCAGGGCCGTATCAGCTTTTACATGCAGTGTCTGGGTGAAGAAGCCGCCACCATTGGCAGCGCGGCCGCTTTGCATGACCAGGACATGATCATGGCTCAGTACCGTGAACAGGGGGCATTGCGTTACCGTGGTTTTAGTCTGGAACAGTTTATGAACCAGCTGTTCTCCAACGAAAAAGACTTGGGGAAAGGGCGTCAGATGCCGGTGCATTACGGCAGCAAAGACATTTATTACATGACCATTTCATCGCCGCTGGGCACCCAAATTCCACAAGCCGCAGGCTATGCCTATGCACAAAAGCTGCGTGGCTTGTCCAACATCACTTTGTGTTATTTCGGTGAAGGTGCAGCGTCAGAAGGTGACTTCCACGCGGGTCTGAATATGGCCGCAGTGCACAAAGCGCCGGTGATTTTCTTCTGCCGTAACAATGGTTACGCCATTTCAACTCCAGCCAATGAGCAATTTAAAGGCGATGGTATTGCCTGCCGTGCTGTGGGCTATGGCATGAAGTCCATTCGGGTGGACGGTGCCGACATTATGGCGGTGTACCAGGCCACCAAACTGGCGCGTGACTACGCGCTGGAACACAACGAACCTGTGCTGATTGAATCTATTGCTTACCGTTTAGGGGCTCACTCATCGTCAGACGACCCAAGTGGTTACCGCTCGAAAGAAGAAGAAGAACTGTGGCGCAAAAACGACCCGGTGTCGCGTTTCCGTTTGTGGTTAGTCAAACAGGGCTGGCTGGATGAAGAAGCCGACAAAGCCAAGCTGGATTTATTGCGTCAGGAAATCCTCGACGCACTGAAAGTGGCGGAGAAAGTGGCGAAGCCAGGTATTGAACACCTGATGTCTGACGTCTATGCCGAGCCTATCCCACTGCTGAACGAACAACTGGAAGAACTGAAAGCTCATATCAGAAAATACCCGGATGCCTATCCGGTCACGGCGGGGAGATTAGACTAATGGCCAAGATGAATATGCTGCAGGCGATTAACAACGCCCTGGATTTAGCGATGGCCAAAGACGACGCTGTGGTCTGTTTTGGTGAAGACGTCGGTTATTTTGGTGGTGTATTCCGTGCCACCAGTAAACTGCAGGAAAAATATGGCAAAGCCCGTTGTTTTAATACGCCACTGACCGAACAAGGCATTGCCGGTTTCGCCAATGGCATGGCGGCTCAGGGCATGAAACCAGTGGCTGAAATTCAGTTTGCTGATTATATCTTCCCGGCGTTTGACCAGCTGGTGAATGAAACTGCCAAGTTCCGTTACCGCTCAGGCAATGAGTTTAACGTGGGTGGTCTGGTCATTCGTAGCCCTTACGGCGGCGGTATTGCCGGTGGTCATTACCACAGCCAGTCACCAGAAGCTTATTTTGCCCACACGCCAGGCCTGAAAATTGTGGTGCCACGTGACCCGGCACAAGCCAAAGGTTTATTGCTGGCGGCCATTGCCTGCCCGGATCCGGTGATTTTCTTTGAACCGAAAAAGCTGTATCGCGCTTCAGTTGGCGAAGTGCCGGAAGAGTATTACGAGCTGCCTATTGGTCAGGCGGAAGTGGTCAAAGCAGGCAAAGACGTGACAGTACTGGCCTGGGGCGCTCAGATGGAAATTATCCAAAAAGCGGTAGACATGGCCGAAGCCGATGGCATCAGCTGTGAAGTGATTGACCTGCGCAGCATTCAGCCGTGGGACGCCGACACTGTCGCCACATCCGTATTGAAAACCGGCCGCCTGGTGATTAACCATGAAGCGCCACTGACTGGCGGTTTTGCCGCGGAAATTGCCTCGACCATTCAAAAGCGCTGTTTCCTGCACCTGGAAAGCCCGATTGAACGGGTCTGTGGTCTGGATACGCCTTATCCGCTGGCGCTGGAAAAAGAATACGTGGCCGACCACCTGAAAACCTACGAAGCCATTAAACGTTCGTACCATTTCTGAGGGCAGAACTGATGAAAAAAGATTTTATTCTGCCGGATATTGGTGAAGGCATTGTTGAATGTGAAGTGGTGGAGTGGCTGATTAAAGAAGGCGATACCATCAAAGAAGACCAGCCGGTTTGTGACGTAATGACCGACAAAGCGCTGGTGCAAATTCCGGCTGTGTACGACGGTGTGGTCACCAGACTGTATTACCAGAAAGGCGACATTGCCAAAGTGCATGCACCGCTGTTTGAAATGGAACTGGCCGGTACTGCGCCAGCCGCTGCTGCAGTGGCTCCACAGCCAACACCAGCAGCCGCTTCGGGCACAGTGCTGGAAGACTTTATTCTGCCGGATATTGGCGAAGGCATTGTGGAGTGTGAAATCGTCGAATGGCTGGTCAAAGAAGGCGACGTGCTGGCGGAAGATCAGCCGGTCTGTGACGTGATGACGGACAAAGCCCTGGTGCAAATTCCGGCCAAACATGCCGGTAAAGTGGTGAAGCTGCATTACGCCAAAGGCGACATTGCCAAAGTTCACAGCCCGCTGTTCCAGCAGCAAATTGAAGGCGCCGCAGGCACTGCTGCCAGCGCTGTATCTGCACCTGCTGCTGTCTGCCCGTTAGCGGCAAAAACTGCCGCAGCGCCAGCCGTGTTTGTTGGCTCTGGCAAAGCGGTGGCCAGCCCTGCGGTGCGACGCCTCGCCCGTGAGCTGGGTGTTGATTTGACCAAAGTGCAAGGCTCCGGCGACAAAGGCCGGGTTTATAAACAGGATGTGCAGGCCTTTACCTCTGGTGCCTCACCTGAAGTGAAAGCGGCCCCAGCCCCGGCTGCGGCGGCACCTGCCACCAGCACAGGTACGGGCGGTAGCCGTAAAGAGCCAATTAAAGGCGTGAAAGCGGCGATGGCACGGCAAATGATGGAATCTGTGTCGACCATTCCGCATTTCACCTACTGTGAAGAAATTGACCTGACCGACCTGATTGCGCTGCGCCTGCAGCTCAAAGACCAGTATGCCAAACAAGGCGTAAAACTAACGATGATGCCGTTTTTTATGAAAGCCATGTCGCTGGCGTTGCAACAGTTCCCGATTTTAAACAGCCAGGTCAATGCCGATTGCACTGAACTGACGTACTTTGATGACCACAATATTGGCATCGCGGTGGACTCCAAAGTGGGCCTGCTGGTGCCAAATATTAAAGGCTGTCAGGAGAAGTCGATTCTGCAAATTGCCACTGAACTGACCAAGCTGACCGAAGCGGCGCGCGAAGGCCGTGTCAGTCCGGCCGACTTAAAAGGCGGCACCATTACCATTTCCAATATTGGCGCTATTGGCGGCACTGTGGCGACGCCTATTATCAACAAGCCGGAAGTGGCCATCGTGGCTTTGGGCAAAACCCAGCAGCTGCCACGCTTTAACGCCAATGGTGAGGTGGAAGCCCGCTCGCTGATGCAAATCAGCTGGTCTGGCGATCACCGGGTGATTGACGGTGGTACCATCGCCCGCTTTACCAATTTATGGAAGAGCTATCTGGAGCAACCGGCGTCTATGCTGCTGAGTCTGCGTTAAGCGCTGGCTTCCACCCGGTATTTTTGTTAAAACCCTGCAATTGCAGGGTTTTTTATGGCGCCAGTACAGAGCATTCGATGGAAAAACATCAGTTACGCAATTTTTATATTCCGGAAGAACAGTCGGTTTATCTGCTCAACGCCAACGATGCGAAAAAGTTAAAGGACTGGGTGGCGCTTTGTATGTCGGAGCTGGAAAAACTCGGTTACCGCCAAATCGAACTGGTGGGCAAAGGCGCGTACGGCTTTGTGTTTGCTGGGCTCGATGCCAAAGACAATCAGGTGGTGTTTAAATTCAGCCGGGTGAATTTGCCCGTGCATATACAGGAGCGGCTGGCCGACGAAGCCTATATGCTGTCGCAGCTACAGCACCCGAATGTACCGCCCTACCTGACCTATCAGTTGGTGAAAAAGCAGGGCATTCTGATGATGGGCCGGGCCAAAGGCATCGATCTGGAACACTACAGTCTGCGTCATGGCCGCTTACCGGTGCGTTTATTGCTCAATATTGCGGCTCAGCTGGCCAGTCTGTTGCAGGTGCTGCGGTCACATCAAAAAGATGGCGAGCCTGCGCCTTTGGTACATGGCGATGTGAAACCGTCCAATATTGTCTATGACGAAAGCACAGGCCAAATCAGCCTTGTGGACTGGGGCTCTTCGGTATTTGCCCAGTTAGACGCACAAGGCCAGTACATCAGCAACAATGTGATGCAGCTGATGTCGTCCGATTTGCAAAGTACCAATGCCCGGCTGGGTGACGTGTATTTTATCGGACCTGAGCAGCGCAGTGGCGCCTTGTCGAGCCCACGTTTTGACGAGCAAGGGGTCGCCAGTACCTTGTATGCGCTGGCGTCCGGCCAATCCTGTCGTTTTGGCCGTAAGGCCATTCCGGCCAGAAGCCTGGGCTTACCGGTCGAGTTTGCCACTTTACTCGACAGCCTGCTGGCCGACGACCCGCAATTAAGGGCCCAGGCCGGCGATTATTTTCTGCAGCGCATGCCACAACTGAAACAACTGGTGACGCCAGACTTGCCTTTATTGCCAACGGCGGCAGTGCTGCCGGTGCGGGTGGAAGCCAAAACGGCCGAACTCGACACTGTGGTGTATTCGTCGCGCAAGTCCTTCCTGCGTGAACACAGTGATGAAGAAGGCATTCAGTATGTTGACGACGTGCAGCTGGAGCGTTACTACAAAAACTACCTCGAGGGCATGGGCGAAACTGAAAAAGCCTTTGTCGCAGCGGTCAGCCGGCTCGGTCGTTATCCGGTGACTGGGGGCCTCGCTATTCACTGGCGGCCGGACGGGGTTTTTATTGATTCAAGCCTGAACCTGTTTGACGATAAGCTGCAACAAGCCTTTGCGGTTGCTGTGAATAATATGGTGCAGCTGGCGCGCTCCATCGCCAAAGTCGGGGTCTTTAAGGCCTGTTTGTTTGATGCGCGCCAGACCATTCACTTAGCCAGGGATCAGATGGACCAGGCCTTTGTGGTGGCCAAGGGAACCAAGATCCAGTACCAGATCGGGCAAAGTTTGCCGGATGAACCCAGTGCTCAGCACAGTTACTTTGAAGACGGTAAAGACCCGGATGAGCAACTGGTGCTGCCAGACGCCATTATGGCCGACCTGGCTGCGCTCAATCTGATCCGTCACACCGGCTGTATTATTTTTGAAGTGACGGCCTTCTACATGAAAATACACAATTATTTCCGTCTGCTCGATCCGACCAGGGAGCAGGAGTTTGCGTCCTTGCTGGCCGATATTCTGGCCAAAGTGCCGCTGATCCAGGGCGAAGGGGTTGGCGGTTTTATGAAACTGCCACACAAAGAAACCCGACGTTTTAACCATCAGGCTCAGCAAGAAGTCTGTTATTACCCGGCCAATCCACTGGCCTATGTGCAACCCGGAGTTTAGTCATGCGTTTGCTTGTTGTCTTGTTAGTGTTTTTTGCCGTGGTCGCCAAAGCGGACCCTCATAGTTTCAGTAATTCGGATATCGTTTCGCACCCGCATCTGCAGCTGGATCTGACCGCCGATTTTGACAAAAAACAATTGTCAGGTTTTGTTGAACTGGACCTGGAATGGCATCTGCCAGAAGCCCGCGAACTGGTGCTGGACAGCCGGGATTTAACTGTCCAGCGGGTGATGGGGCGCACCGCCGAAGGCCAATGGCAGGCGCTGTCGCACCAGTTCGGTAAAAAACAGGCCGACCACGGTCAGGCGCTGATCATTGGCTGCCCTGAGCAGTACAACAAAGTGCGGGTGTATTACCACACCAGTCCCAATGCGTCGGGTTTGCAATGGTTAAGCGCAGAGCAGACCAGCGAAAAAACACAACCCTTTATGTTCAGCCAGTCGCAGTCCATTCATGCCCGCAGCTGGATCCCGCTGCAAGACACGCCAGAACGGCGGCTGACTTTCAGTGCCCGCATCCATACCCCGAAAACTTTGCTTGCCGTGATGGGTGCCGATAACAGTGCCAACCTGGAACGCGACGGGGATTATCAATTTGAGATGCCGCAACCTATCCCGGCTTATCTGATTGCACTGGCGGTTGGCGACCTGCATTTTAAAGCCATGTCTGAGCGGACCGGTGTTTATGCCGAACGAGCCTGGCTGGACAAAGCGGTGGCCGAGTTTGGCGATACCGAACAGATGATGCAGGTGGCTGGGCGGATGTACGGCGACTATGCCTGGGGTCGTTACGATATTCTGGTGTTACCAGCCAGCTTCCCTTTTGGTGGCATGGAAAACCCACGCTTGTCTTTTATTACACCGACAGTGATCGCTGGCGACAAAAGTCTGGTCAGTTTGATTGCGCATGAACTGGCGCATTCCTGGTCGGGCAATCTGGTCACCAATGCCAGCTGGCATGAGTTATGGCTGAATGAAGGTTTCACCAACTATGTGGAAAACCGCATTATGGCGGCTGTGTATGGTGAAGAGCGCGCCTTGCTGGAGCGTCAGCTGGCGGTACAGGAACTTCAGGCTGAACTCCCTGATCTGGCCCCAGCCGATACCCGCCTGGTGACCGATTACTCTGGGCGAGACCCGGATGAAGCCTTTACCCAGGTGCCCTATGTCAAAGGCATGTTGCTGCTGCAGTTTCTGGAACAGCGCTTTGGCCGCGAAAAATTCGATGCCTTTTTAAAGCACTATTTCGCCAACTTTGCTTTTCAAAGCATGACCACAGAGCGCTTTTTACGTTATTTGCGCCAGACCTTATTGCAAGACCCGGATACCGTCAGTTTTGGTGAAGTACTGGAATGGCTGAATCAACCCGGTCTAGCCAGCACCTTTGTGGCGCCGCAGTCGGATGCCTTCGCCCAGGTTGATCGTCAGGCCAGCCAGTGGCAACAAAGCGACGACCTGAGCAAATTGCAGACAACTGACTGGTCGATTCACCAATGGTTACATTTTATTAATCAGCTGTCTGCTAGTGTCCGGCCTGACCAGCTGGCGGCTTTGGATCAGACCTTTGGTTTGAGCCAGAGCCAGAATGCCGAGATTGCCTCGGCATGGTTTGCGCAGGCGATCAGCCGCAATTACCAGAGCGCGCTGCCGCATATTAAAACTTTTTTACTGCAGGTGGGGCGGCGTAAGTTTGTGGTGCCTTTGTACCAGCAACTGGCGTCGATGCCAGGTGGCCAAGCGATGGCAACGCAGATTTATCAGCAAGCCAAAGCGGGCTATCACCCATTAACGCAGGTGGCAGTGGAGCGGGTACTGAAGCGCTGATTTCAGGTCAGGTTCAGTCAGCACCTGCCAGACTGCACCTGAATCACGAAAGGAGACGACCTATGAACACTTATCCAAAATTGATGTCTGCTGCATTGGTTTCTGCATTGCTGCTGAGCAGTCCGCTGTGGGCGGCTGAACCGCCAACGCCACTGGTGTCTGTGTCAGGCTCTGCCGTACTGCAGGCTAAACCGGACGCGGTCAAGTTGACCATGCAAATTCAGCAAAAATCGGAGCAGGTCAGCAGCGCTAAAACCCGGGTCGATGAGCAGACGGATCAACTGAGTAAAGCCTTATTGAAACTGGGCATAAAACCTGAGTATTTCAGTAATGCGCCACTGCGTATTCAGCCGGATTATCAGCATGATCCAGAGCAAAAGCTGCCGCAGCGTTATCTGGTCGCCCGCGAAGTCAATGTGACGTTGCAGGACCTCAGCCTGTACAGCACTGTGCTGCAAAAAGCGGCAGACTTGGGTGTCACGCAGCTGAACCAGACTGAATTTCTGGTCAGTGATGCACCTAAGCTCTACCAGCAAGCGCTGTTGGATGCCTATGCCAACGCGCGCAGCAAAGCCGAATTGCTGGCCAAAGCCAGCCAGATGAGCTTAGGCAAACCACAACGTATCCAGGAGCAGGGCAATGCACCGGCGCCGGTGATGCGCATGGCCAAGGCCATGGCGGATGGAGCCGAAGTGGCTTTTGGTCAGACCGATATCCGTGCTGAAGTGATGGTTGAGTTTGAATTAAGCAAACCCTGATTAAGGAGCCATGCAGCGTATAAACTTTTCTGCCAAGAGGTTTAAATTTGCCGTTAAACCAAGTAATGTAAGGGCCTTTGAAGTCTGGGTAGTAAAAGAGTTCATGAGCGAAAGCAAAGCTGAATTTTATACGCTGCTGGTCCAACAGGCCAAAGCGCTGATTGAAGATGAATCGGATCTGATTGCCAATATGGCCAATCTGAGTTCGTTGTTATTTAATGAAATGCCTGATCTGAACTGGTCAGGCTTTTATATTTTGCGAGACGACACCCTGGTGCTGGGGCCTTTTATGGGCAAACCCGCTTGTGTTCGTATCCCGGTAGGCAAAGGCGTGTGTGGCACTGCAGTGTCCAGCGGTCAGGTGCAGCTGGTTAAAGATGTGCACGAATTCCCCGGCCATATCGCCTGCGATGCTGCCAGCAATTCAGAAATCGTGTTGCCTGTGCGTCTGCGCGGCGACATTATTGCCGTACTGGACATCGACAGTCCGAGTCTGGCGCGGTTTGATGCTGAGGATCAGCAGGGACTGGAGCAACTGGTCGCTGTGTTTGAACAGCATTTGGCTGCCACTCTATGAAAGATTTAACCAGCGTTCATGATTACCTGCTCAGCCCGAATGATGTCGGCGACTGGGAAGGTGAAGAAGAACTGGTCGCAGATAAAATTAACGCCGTGTTCCATGCCCTGTGGCAACATTTGCCTGATGACAGCCCATTGGCCGTGATCGACGAGCTGATGCACAGTGTCTGGAACGAGCTGCGTGGTGGTTATGTGCTGCTGGAAGCTGATGAAGATGAGCTGGTTGACTGGGCGCTGGCCTATGTCGACCAACGATTAGAAGAAGGTGTGGATCCTGACGATCTTGCCGAAGATGATGATGAAGAAGAGTAATTTTGCATGACAACTGCGATTGAACAAAACCCGGCTCAGAGCGCTGGCAAGGACGTAAAGCAAGTGCTGGCCCAGCTCAGCGAAAAATTTCCGCTGTGTTTTAATCTGACGGGTGAAGCTAAACCGCTGAAAATTGGTATTTTTCAGGATTTAACTGAACGTCTGACCGAAGAAGATGGCATCAGTAAAACGCAGATCCGTCATGCACTGCGCATGTACACCTCCAGCTGGCGCTACCTTGCCGGCGTGAAACTGGGGGTAGCCCGGGTTGACCTGGACGGCCAGGCCGGTGAGCTGATTGACGAGCAACAGGCACAGCATGCGGCTCAGACGCTTGAGCAAAGCAAAGCCAAAGCCGCCGAAAGCCGTAAAGCCCGCCAAGCCGAAGAGCGCGCGAAACAGCGCGAACAACAGAAAGAACAACGCAAAGCCGCAGGCACTGACAAAGCTGGTTACAAAAAAGCAGCTGCCAAACCTAAAGCAAAGGGCGCACAATCAGAGCGGCCTGAGCACAAAGCCAAAGCGGTTGAATCCAAACCAGAAATTGAACTTTTAGCGGTGGATTTTGCCTCATTACAAGCTGGTGCCGCTGTGCAACTGAAAGTGGGTCAGAGACCTGTTCCTGCCACTGTGGTTGAAATCTCCAAGAATGACGTTGTGGTACAACTGAACTCAGGCATGGTGATTAAAACCACCAGCGACAAATTGTTCCGCCTGTAACCAAATACGAGAGACTCATGAATAGATTATCCGCTGTTGCAGCTCTGGTGATGCTGATGTCGGGCGCTGTGATTGCAGCACCTGTGATTGATCCAACCCCTGAACTGAAACAGGAACCCCAACACGCGACGGCCTCAAAACGAGTCAGTAACTACTTTAGCCGCGAGCATTACCTTGGGATTCGCATGGATGATCAATTGTCGTCCAAGGTGTTTGACCGTTACCTGAAAAGCCTGGATTTCTTCAAAAATGTGTTGTTGAAATCCGACATCGATGGTTTTGAAAAGTACAGAACCAAGTTTGATGATGCGATGGTGTCCGGCGATTTTTCCATAGCCTATGAAATGTTTAATCTGACGTTAAAACGCCGGATGGAACGTTTTGACTATGCGCTGACGCTGCTGGATAAGCCTTTTGATTTTACTCAAAAGGACGCGTATGAGTTTGAACGGGAAGATTCGCCTTGGGTGACTGATCTGGCGCATCTGAATGAGTTGTGGCGGCAGAAGGTGAAGTACGATGCACTGAACCTGAAGCTGGCTGGCAAAGACGATGCAGAAACCAAAAAACTGCTGACCAAACGTTATGAAAACGCCAAGAAGCGCCTGACTCAGACGGAAAGCGAAGATGTGTTCCAGATTGTGATGAACTCGTATGCCCGCAGCATCGAAGCGCACACCTCGTATTTATCACCACGCAATGCCGAACGTTTCCAGCAGGAAATGAATCTGTCACTGGAGGGCATTGGCGCCGTGTTGCAGGCTGATGACGACTTCACCGTCATTATGAGCCTGGTCCCAGGCGGCCCGGCTGATTTAAGCAAAAAAGTCAAAGTCAAAGACCGCATTATTGGTGTGGCCCAAGGCGAAGATGAATTTGTCGACGTAGTGGGCTGGCGTTTGGATGACGTGGTGGACCTGATTAAAGGCCCGAAAGGCTCAACGGTGCGTCTGCAGGTGCTGCCAGGTGGCGATGCCACTACAGGGACTCCGGCGCAGGTGACCATAGTTCGTGACAAAATCCGTCTGGAAGACAGAGCAGCCAAAGGCGAAGTGCTGGATCCTAAACTGGCGCCTTTAGGGAAGAAAATCGGTGTGATTAATATCCCGAGTTTCTACAACAACCTGACCGAAGATGTGAAAAAAGAACTGGCCAAACTGAAGCAGGACAAAGTGGATGGTGTGATCATTGACTTGCGCGGCAATGGTGGTGGCTCCTTACCTGAAGCTATTTCTCTGAGCGGTCTGTTTATTGAACGTGGCCCCGTGGTGCAAATCCGTGAAGCAGGCAACCGGATCAGTGTCAGTCAGGATCAGGACCCGTCGGTTTTCTATGATGGCCCGCTGACGGTGATGGTGGACAGATACAGCGCTTCTGCTTCTGAAATTTTTGCGGCTGCGATGCAGGATTATGGCCGTGCGCTGATTGTGGGCGAGCACACGTTCGGTAAAGGCACTGTGCAACAACACCGAGGTTTGGGCCGTGTCTATGACATGTTCGAACAGTCATTAGGATCGGTGCAATTTACCATTGCCAAGTTCTACCGCATCAATGGTGGCAGTACACAACACAAAGGCGTAACGCCGGACATCGTGTTCCCGTCACCGATTGAACCAGGCGAGTGGGGCGAAAGCAAAGAAGAAAACGCTTTACCATGGGACAGCATTCCGGCGGCCCAGTACCGCGCCTCTGATGAAATCCGTAAAGATATTCCGGTCTTGTTACGTAAGCACGAAGAGCGCTTTAGCAAAACGCCAGAATATGCTTACCTGATGGAAGACATAGCGCAGTACAACAAAGACAAAGACGAGAAAACCATCTCGTTGAATGAAAAAGAACGTCTGGCGCGCAAAGACGAAAACTCGGCGAAAGACTTAAAGCGGGTGAACGAACGTCTGGCCCGTCTGAAGTTACCACCGGTAAAAACGCTGGACGACTTGCCTGAAGTTCTGGAAAAATTGGATCCTCTGCTGGAGGAGACTGCGCAAATCACCATTGATTTACTCAGTCTTGGCCAGACAGCCAAACGCGCTGAATAAAGAAAGGCGGTGTGAACACCGCCTTTTTTCTGATTAAAACTAAACGAAAGAACTGGCCCAAGCCAGTCAGGACAGACCATGGAACACAACACCTCAGTCAAAGAACCCAGTTTCCTCGATGCCAGCCTGCCACTTGTGGTGCTGGTATTTTTGTTAGGCCTATCTGTGTTTCTGTACGGCAGCGACTCGTCTTACGGCCCGAATCAGATTGCACTTTTTGTGGCGTCTGGGGTAGGCGTCATTATCGGTCTGAAAAACGGCTACAGCTGGACCGAAATAGAGCAGGCGATGGTGAAAGGCATTTCCTTGTCACTTGGCGCTTTATTGATCCTGTTTTCAGTGGGCGCGCTGATTGGCACTTGGTTGTTGTCCGGCACTGTACCTTCACTGATTTATTACGGCTTACAAATTCTGAATCCATCCTGGTTTTATGCTGCCAGCTGCTTGCTCTGTGCTGTCGTTGCCTTGGCCATTGGTTCCAGCTGGACCACAGCAGCCACTATTGGTGTGGCACTAATTGGCGTTGCTTCAGGTCTGGGCATGTCGCCGGTAATCACCGCTGGCGCCATCGTATCCGGTGCTTATTTTGGTGACAAAATGTCTCCAGTCAGCGAAACCACTAACCTGGCACCTGCAGTAGCCGGTTCGAATTTGTTTGACCATATCCGTCATATGACCTGGACCACAGTGCCAAGCATGGTGTTGGCGCTGATCCTGTTTGCAGTGGTTGGTTTTAACTCACAAGGCAGCGCGGACGATTCTGCCATCCGCGCCATCAGTGAAACTTTGCTGCAGCATTTCAACATCAGCCCGCTGATGTTGGTGCCACTACTGGTGTTAATGGCGATGGCGGTGAAAAAAGTGCCGGCCTTCCCAACGGTGTTTATCGGTGCTTTATTGGGCGCCGCTTGGGCTGTGGTGTTCCAGCCTGAACTGGTCGAAAAAATGTCTGACCCTGAACTGAACCCTGTACTGGCACAGTTAAAAGTGGTCTGGAGTACCTTGCACGGTGGTTTCGTGATTGAAACCGGCAATGTCGAGCTGGACAAACTGCTAAACGGTGGTGGCATGGTCAAGATGCTGAACACCTGCTGGCTGATTTTTTCTGCAATGATGTTTGGTGCTGTGTTGGAGCATATTGGTTTACTGCGTAAATTTATCCAGGGCATTCTGGTCTGGGCCAAGAGTACCGGCTCGTTAATCACCAGCACCATCGTGACTTGTTTCGCCACCAATATCCTGACTGCTGACCAGTACATGTCCATTGTGATGCCCGGGCGTATGTACAAAGAAGAGTATGAACGTCGTGGTCTGGCGCCGGTGAACCTGTCCCGTACGCTGGAGGATGGCGGTACCATCACCAGCCCGTTGATCCCGTGGAATACTTGCGGTGCTTATATGCACGGTGTGCTGAATGTGAACCCGTTGGACTATGCTTTTTACGCATTCTTTAACCTGATTAACCCGGTACTGGCCATTATCTATGCCTACCTGGGGATTAAAGTGCTGAAACTGACACCACCTGACACACCCTATAGCGCTGCGGTGCAACAGAAATAATCAGACAAGGCCAGGCGACTGGCCTTGTTTTTAGCTGTGACTTGCCAACAGGCTGACAGCCCGCACAACGGAATTTGGAACTGAACTTATGACGCAAAACACCTTACGCCAGGCCAAACGACTGGCCGACTATCAGGCCCCTGACTTTACCATCACCGATGTGGAGCTCTGGTTTGAACTGGAACCGGCCACTACGTTGCTGACAGCGCGTTACCAGCTTAAATCACAGCGTAAGGGCGCTACGGAGTTAGTGCTGGACGGCCAGCAGTTGGAGTTGCTGTCGGTGAAACTGAACGGCCAGCAACTGACGCCAGCGCAGTATCAGGTGACAGACGACCATCTGCGTATTGACCAAATGCCTGCGCAGGCCGAACTTGAATTGCAGGTACGCTTAAATCCTGCTGCCAATACGGCGCTGGAAGGTCTGTATTTGTCAGATAGCGCCTTCTGCACTCAGTGTGAAGCCGAAGGCTTTCGACGGATTTGTTATTACTTAGACCGGCCTGATGTGATGGCCCGGTTTACCACTCATATTATTGCCAATCAACAGCGCTACCCGGCGTTGTTGTCCAATGGCAATAAAGTGGCCGAGCAGCAGTTACCTGATGGTCGCGTGCAGGTCAGCTGGGTCGATCCTTTCCCAAAGCCCTGTTATTTGTTTGCGCTTGTGGCGGGGGATTTCGACTGCCTGACAGGGCAGTACGTCACCCAATCTGGGCGCACTGTGTCGCTGGAGTTTTATGTCGATAAAGGCAATGCAGCACGGGCCGAGTTTGCGCTGGAGGCCTTAAAGCGGGCGATGTGCTGGGATGAACAGACCTATGGCCTGGAATACGACCTGGATAGTTATATGGTGGTGGCCGTCGACTTCTTTAATATGGGCGCGATGGAGAATAAAGGGCTGAACGTGTTTAACAGCAAGTACGTGCTGGCCGATCAGCAATCAGCCACCGATACCGACCTGTATAACATTGAGTCCATTATTGGCCATGAATACTTCCATAACTGGACAGGGAACCGTGTAACCTGCCGGGATTGGTTTCAGCTAAGTCTGAAAGAAGGCCTGACGGTGTTTCGTGATCAGCAATTCAGTGCCGATATGGCTTCTGCCACGTTAAGCCGTATCGATGCAGTGAAGACCATTCGTACCCACCAGTTTGCCGAAGATGCCGGACCAATGGCGCACCCGATCCGGCCAGCACAAGTACTGGAGATGAATAACTTCTATACAGTGACTGTGTATGACAAAGGGGCTGAAGTGATCCGCATGCTGCATACCTTGTTAGGCGCGGCGGGTTTTCGTCAGGGTATGGACTTGTATTTTGCCCGTCACGACGGTCAGGCGGTCACCTGTGATGACTTCGTCAGTGCGATGCAGGATGCCAACGGCCGCGATTTAAGTCTGTTCCGTCGCTGGTACAGCCAGTCCGGTACTCCGGAGCTGACGGTGCAGTCGTCGTTTGACGCTGAGCAGCAACAATTCAAGCTGGTATTCAGCCAGCATACGGCCGCTACTGCTGATCAGCAGGACAAGCGCAATCTGTTGCTGCCGGTGCGGATTGAACTGCTTGCGAAGAACGAGAAGCAACAGCACTTATTGGTGGTCAGCGAAGAGCAACAAAGCTTTAGTTTTGCCGTGGCAGAACCGCCAGTGGCGGTGATCCTGGCCGATTTCTCTGCGCCGGTACGGCTGCACTACCCGCAGTCAGTCAGCCAGTTGCTGACCGTGGTGCAACATGCCTCTGACGGGGTCGCCCGTTGGGATGCAATGCAGCAACTCTGGAGTGATTTAGTGCGTCAGGCGGTGCGGAGCTCTGAACCATTGCAGGTGCCTGCCGAGGTAGTCGCCCTTTACCGCGCTTTATTGGCAACGCCAGAGGGGGACCTGGCATTTTTAGCTGAGCTGCTCACGCCACCGTCGTTCGATTTATTGGCGGAGCAGTACCAGCCGGTGCCGGTCGATGCCTTGTTGCAGGCGCTGCAGCAAATCCGGCGGCAGCTGGCGGACGAACTGGCGGCGGACTGGCTGAACTGTTACCAGCAACTGATACCAGCTCCATACGCCTATCGGCAGGAGCAGGTGGCAGCGCGCGCGTTACGCGCGCTTTGCCTGGATTACCTGGCGCAGTCCGGCCAACAGGCAGAGTTATTGCTACAGGCCTACCAGAGTGCGGATAACCTGACCGATCAACTGGCGGTGCTGAAAGCCTGCCGTAATGCAACCCACCCACTGTTCGAAACACTGACCGCACAGTTTGAACAGCGCTGGCGAGAGGATGTACTGGTGCTCGACAAATGGTTTGCACTTAAAGCCAGTTTGCCGACCAAAGATACGGTGTACCTGTTGCCGCATTTGACGCAGCACCCGCAATTCAGCTGGCAAAATCCAAACCGGGTAAGGGCGGTTTACATGGCCTTTGCTCAGCAAAACCCGACGATTTTCCATGCCGCTGACGGCAAAGGTTATCAGGTACTGCAACAGGTGGTGCTGAAACTGGACCCGATCAATCCACAGCTGGCGGCGCGGCTGGTGACGCCCCTATTGTCATGGCGCCGCTTTGAAACGCACAGGGCGGCTCAGTTAAAGGCTGTGTTGTCACAAATGCTGGCACAGCAGGGGTTGAGTAACGACCTGTATGAAAAATTAAGCAAGAGCCTGAGCGACTAAATGCGCCACTACCGTTTTCCTGTGCTGTTGGATAAAGGCCAGTGTCTGGCCTTTTATCAGGGCCGTATTACTGACGTGGTGGTGTATGCCGAAAACGGCCAGACCGTGCAATTACCACTGCGGTATTTTCGCCCTTATATGCAACATGACGGCTTGCAGGGTTACTTTGTGTTAACACTGTCGGATGACGGCAAGTTTGAGCAGTTACAGAAAATTAATTAGAGCTATTACTTTAAACGGAAGATTAAAACAACGCCCCTATTTTTTTATACTTTAATCAGTATTTTCATTAAGTTAGCTGCTCAGTGGCAGGTAAAAGCGAATGCCTCAAACTGGTGCAACCACTAAGGTCCCCCCCAGTGGTGAAAAACTGAATAGAAATCAAGGGATTTGGTCCGAGCCAAGCCTTGCGCCCTGATCAAAATGATGCAATGATTTCCTTGAAATGGGCTGTGCTCCGAGCAGTTGGCTGGCCTGATAAATAAAAAAGAACAAAAACCTGCAGGGACAGGGGGGAGACTAACCAATGAATAAACAGCAACTTGCCTTTGCTAAACACAAATTAGCAACCGGCGTTGCTTCAGCGTTGTTTGCGTTAACCGCAGGCTCCGCTCAGGCCGCCACTTTCAGTTTCGACGATGTCGATGTCGTGTTTGACTCAACCTTTTCTTACGGTGCCAGCTGGCGTGCTGAGAACCGTGATTTTGACACCATCAGCAAAGTGAACCACCCGCGTTTTGACTGGTCCGGTTACTCAGCTTTTGGCAACCCAATTTACACCACGTCACAAATCTGGGCCCAACCTGGTTCCTATTCAAGTAACGGTGATGCTGGTAATCTGAACTTTGATAAAGGCGATATGTTTTCAGAGGTGTTCCGTGGCACCCACGAGCTGTCGATTGCCAAAGACGATTTAGGTTTCTTCAGCCGTTTCACGTATTTTTATGACAAAGCGCTGATGGACAAAGACGGTGCTTACACTAACCCGGTATCAGGCAATAAAGTTGACCCTTGTGCGGATAGCGATGCCCGTGCACTGGCGTGCCGCGACATCCGCTTGTTGGACGCTTATGTCTACGGTAACTTCGCATTAAATGACGGAGCCAACCCGTTATCGATTCGTATTGGTCAGCAAGTGCTGAGCTGGGGTGAGAGCACCTTCATTCCACATGGTATTAACATTACGCCGGTTGACGTTGGCACCTTACGTACGCCAGGCGCTGATTTAAAAGAAGCCTTTATCCCTGTGGGGATGGCTTGGGCCTCTTTAGGTATAACCGAGAACTTCTCTGCGGAAGTCTTCTACCAGTACGAGTGGCAGAACAGTTACCTGCCGGTGCCTGGTACTTACTTCTCCACCAACGACTTTGCCGGTGAGGGCGGTTATGCCCAGAACGTGCAGTTAGGTTTTGCTGGTTACCCGGATATTGATTTAGATTTCCTGGTGCAGGAAATGAATGGCCTGTCGACGCAGGCCGGTGGCATGCTACAAATTCTGGGTAACCCAAATGCAACTGCAGCACAGAAAGCTGCGGTGGTGAATGCGATGCTGGCGTACTCCACTAAAGTGACCTTACGTCCAAAAGGTTCTGCCGGTGAAATTGAGCCGGAAGACGGTGGCCAATACGGTGTGAAACTGAACTACTTCTCGTCTGAACTGAACGACACCGAATTTGCGCTTTATTACATGAATTACCACAGCCGTACGCCGCTGATCTCAGGTATTGCGTCTGACTTCACTGTGGGTGCAGCCGACCGTGGTGTGGTGCAGTCCTTGCTGTATCTGCAGCAGAACGCTGGCAACATCACAGAAGACAATATCGCCGGTATGGATGTGTTCTCTAAAGCACTGATCCAATACCCGGAAGATATCAAACTCTACGGTTTCAGCTTTAACACCACAGTGGGCGATACCTCGGTTGCCGGGGAGTTCGCTCATCGTACCGACGAACCTCTGCAAATTGACGACGTAGAAATTCTGTACGCCGGTATGCCGGAACAATTAGCCAATGCGGGTTTACGTCCTGAACTGGAAGGCATCAGCCAGGTTGGCCGTGCCGACGGCAATAAAGTGATGCCGGGTGAATTTGCTCAGGGTTATATCCTGACTGATACCTCACAGGCTCAGGTGACAGCAACGCATCTGTTTGGCCCGCTGTTGTTTGCCGACAACTTCACCATGTTAGCCGAAGTTGGCGGTATTAAAATTCACGACATGCCGGACCCGTCGGTACTGCGTTTAAATGGTCCGAACACAGACCGCAGTGGTGGCCCGCTGCTGGGCACCATCAACAGCGGTCCACTGGTGAATAAAGACGGTGTGCATACCGCATTGTCCAACGGCGCGGAGACCAATCCGTTCCCGACGGCTTCTGCCTGGGGTTATCGTTTGTTAGCCAAAGCAGATTTCAACAACGTGTTTGCTGGTGTGAATATGAATCACCGTCTGGTGTTCTCACATGACGTAAATGGTATTACGCCAGATCCGCTGTTTATGTTCTCCAAAGACAAAAAATCAGTGGGCTACACCATTGGTTTTGACTACCTGAACCAGTGGTCAGCTGAATTTTCTTACAACGCATTCTGGGGTGGTGTAGGTACTACCAACAACACCGCAGACCGCGATTTTGTCTCGTTTAACATTAAGTATTCTATCTAAGGGACGGGGATATAAACCTATGAAAAAAATCACCCTGGTCGCGTCGACCATAGCGCTCGTACTGAGCTGTGGCGCAATGGCAAAAATTCCTGCGGATCAGGTCGCCCGTTTAGGCGCCGATCTGACTCCGCTGGGTGCAGAAAAAGCCGGTAATGCCGATGGCAGTATCCCGGCGTGGGATGGTGGTATTAAAACGCCACCGGCTGGTTACAAAGTGGGCGATCACCATCAGGACCCATTCTCTGGCGACAAAGTGCTGTATACCATTACGAAAGCCAATTTGGATCAGTACAAAGCTTTACTGAGCCCAGGCCAGATCCGCCTGTTCGAAAGCTACCCAGACAGCTACAAAATGAATGTGTACCAAACCCGCCGTACGGCCTCTTTCCCACAGTATGTGTATGATGCCACCAAAAAAATCGCCCCGAATGCCGAGTTGGTGGAAGGCGGTAACGGTATCGTGAATGCAGCCATTGGTATTCCATTCCCAGTGCCACAAAATGGTCTGGAAGCGATTTGGAACCACTTACTGCGTTACCGCGGCGTGGCAGCCAGCCGTAACGGCGGCCAGGTAGCGCCAACAGCCTCTGGCGACTTCGTGACTATAGGTTTCGATGAGCAGATCATGTTTAAGTACTCTGCACCGGACGCAACAGTGGACGCGCTGCAAAAAGAAAACATTCTGTTCCGCTTCAAACAGGCAGTGACGACACCAGCCCGTCTGGCCGGTACGGCGCTGTTGGTGCATGAAACCATGGATCAGATTAAAACCCCTCGTCAGGCATGGACCTACAACACAGGTCAGCGCCGGGTCCGTCGTGCGCCAAACGTGGCTTACGATGCGCCAGGTACAGCGTCTGACGGCCTGCGTACCACAGATGACTTTGATATGTTTAACGGCTCTCCAAACCGCTATGACTGGAAGTTAGTCGGTAAGCAGGAATTACTGATCCCGTACAACAGCTACAAGCTGCACAGCGACACAGTGAAATATGCCGATCTGATCAAACCTGGTCATATCAACCCAGAGTATGTACGCTGGGAGAAACACCGGGTTTGGAAAGTAGAAGCCACACTGAAGCAGGGCACCAGCCATGTGTATGGCAAACGGGTATTCTTTATTGACGAAGACAGCTGGCAAATCCATGTGGCCGACCTGTACGACAACCGTGGTGAACTGTACCGTGTTGCGGTTGCCCATGGTCTGAACTACTACGAAGTGCCAACACACTGGAGTACGTTAGAGGTTTACCACGACCTGAACACCCGCCGTTACCTGGCGATTGGTCTGGACAACGAAGACAAGATGTACGACTTCGGTGTCAAACTGACTGACAACGACTTTACGCCGGCCGCTCTGCGCCGCGAAGGCACCCGTTAAACCGGAGCCGCAAGAGAAACGGTTGGCTTGGGCCAACCGTTTTTGTTTCAGAACAAATACTGAGTGAAAACTCTAATGAAGTTAACAACATTCTCCCTTGCAGTTGTAATGAGTCTGTCCGTACAGGCCGCAGTTGCCGAACCTATAGTCGAAGCTCAACCTGCGTATCAGCTGCCGTTGGCGCAGCACACCCTTCTGACGGATCTGGTCAAGGTTTCTGATCAGTTGTATGTGGCAGTGGGCGACCGTGGCCATGTGCTGACCAGCCAAACTGGCACCGACTGGACACAGGCGGTGACGCCGGTTCAAAGCTTATTAACCTCGGTGTATTTTGCCGACCAGAAGCATGGTTGGGCGGTTGGGCATGACGCCAGCATTATTGCGACCGACGATGGTGGCCACCACTGGTCGCTGCAGCAATTCAAACCTGAAACCGACAAACCACTGTTCGACATTTTGTTTGAAAGCCCAAGCCATGGCATTGCGGTGGGGGCCTACGGCATGTTTTTCCGCACCACAGACGCCGGTAAGAGCTGGCTGGCGGAGTTTCATGAAGAGCTGGTTGGGGATGAAGATCGTGAGTTTTTGCAGGAGTTAAAAGAAACAGACCCTGAAGGCTATGAAGCTGAGAAGGCGTCTATATTGCCTCATTTTAACCGGCTGTATATGCATCAGGGCACTTTGTATCTGGTCGGCGAAGCGGGCTTTTTTGCCACCAGCACGGACTTCGGCAAAAGCTGGGTGCGTCAGAGCGAGTTTTATAATGGTTCCTTGTTTGGTTTGACTAAATCGCTCAAGGGGAGCCTGATAGCTGTCGGCTTGCGGGGCCACGCGTTTCGCAGCACTGATGAAGGTCAGAACTGGCAGGCCATTGCCTTACCATCCGAAGCGACGCTGAACAGCGCTTTTTCTGCTGATGACGGCAGCTTGTACCTGACCGGTAACGCCGGCACTTTATTAAAAAGCATTGACGATGGACTGACGTTCAGCAAAGTGGCGACCGAAGACAGCAAAGCTATCCTCAATGCGCTGGTGATTGGACAGCAGCTGGTGCAGGTGACTGAAGCCGGTGTGCGTTTTACCCCTCTTAAAGAAGACCAAGCCTTATGAGTCTGAATAGTATTGTCACCCGTTGTGAGCAGGTGTTATTCCGCCACAGATTAGCTGTGATCCTGTTGTTTGCGCTGGCCACTCTGGTGTTGTTATTCAAAGCCAGCCAGATCAAACTGGACGCGGCCTTTACCAAAAATATCCCGCTGCAACACAGCTACATGCAGACCTATATGAAGCACGCCAAAGATTTTGGTGGGGCCAATAATATTCTGGTGTCGGTCTGTGACAGCAGTGGTTCGATTTTTAACGAACACTTTTTTACGACCTTCAAGAAAGTGCACGACCAGCTGTATTACCTGCCGGGCGTCGACCGGAGCCTGGTTAAATCTTTATTCAGCCCGTCGACCCGTTTTGTCGAAGTGGTTGAAGATGGCTTTGCCGGTGGTCCGGTGATCCCAGCAGAGTTTGCGCCAACCGAAAGAGGCCTGGCAGAAGTCAAAGCCAATATCGAAAAAGCCGGCATTGTCGGCCGGATGGTGGCGGATGATTTTAGCTGCGCCATGATCACCGCTCAGCTGCTCGAAGTAGACCCGGATACCCAGCAGAAACTCGACACCATTGCTTTTGCTTCCGAGCTGGAGCAACAAGTGCGTGGCCAGTACCAGGACGACAAAACCAGCATCCATATTATTGGTTTTGCCAAAATGGTCGGCGACGTGGCCGACGGTGCCAAAGGCGTGTTGCTGTTTTTCGCCGTTGCTATCGCCATTACCAGTGTGATGGTGTACCTGTTCAGCAGTTCAGTCATGCTGACCTTATTGCCAATCAGCTGTTCATTGATTGCAGTGATCTGGCAAATGGGTTTGCTCAGTACAGCAGGTTTTGGCATAGACCCGATGTCGATTCTGGTGCCTTTCCTGGTGTTCGCCATTGGTGTCAGTCATGGCGTACAGATGATTAATGCCACAGGTAAGTTTGTCGCAGCCGGCATGGATGCAAAAGCAGCCGCTCAGGCCAGTTTCCGTAAGCTGCTGGTTCCGGGCGGTGTGGCACTGCTGTCAGACACTGTAGGTTTCCTCACTCTGCTGATTATCGATATCGGTGTGATCCGTGAACTGGCCATTGCCGCCAGTTTAGGGGTGGGGGTCATTATCCTGACCAATCTGTTTTTGCTGCCGGTCCTGATGTCCTATGTGAAGTTCAGTGACCGCTATCAGCAGAAAATTCGCCAGCCGCATCCTGGTATTGACCAGTTCTGGCATCGGATGTCGGCCTGCGCCACGCCTAAATATGCCGCCGTGATCCTGGCGGTTACCGCTGCGCTTTTTGCTTACGGCTGGCAGCAAAGTGCTCAGCTGAAGATTGGCGACTTACACGCAGGAGCACCGGCCTTGCATGAAGACTCGGTGTATAACCAGGATACCTTTCTGATCACTGACCGCTATGCCATCTCGGTAGATTACATCAATGTGATGGTGGAAGCCCCGGCCAACGGCTGTACTTTCCATGATGTGATGGCGCGGATTGACCAGTTCCAATGGCAAATGGAAAACGTGCCAGGGGTTCAGTCTGCGGTGTCGCTGGCGTCAGTGTCCAAAGTCATCAATGGTGCCTACAACGAAGGCAATATGAAGTGGCGGGTGTTACCACGTACCACCGAAAGCCTGGTGCAGGCGTCCAGCCGGGTAGAAACCAGCACAGGGTTACTGAATACCGATTGTTCGGTGATGCCAGTGATGTTGTTCCTGCAGGATCACAAAGCCGAGACCATTGAAAAAGTGGTGGCTGAAGCCAAACGGGTGGGAGCTGAACTGGAGACTGACACACTGAAGTTTAAACTGGCGTCTGGCCCGGTTGGCGTGATGGCGGCCACTAACGAAGCGGTCTCTGCTGCACAGACTCCGATGATGTGGTGGGTGTATGGCGCCGTGGTGCTGCTGTGTCTGCTGAGTTTCCGCTCCATTCGGGCCACAGTGGCGGTGATTATCCCTCTGTATGTGGTGTCGGTATTGGCGACCGCGTTGATGACACATCTGCAAATAGGTTTGACAGTGTCCACCTTGCCTGTCATCGCGTTAGGTGTAGGTATTGGTGTGGATTACGGCATTTATATTCTGTCGAATATGACGCAGCTGTTAAGAAATGGTACCTCTTTGCGTCAGGCTTATTTTACAGCGTTAAAAGAAACCGGCAGCGCCGTGTTGTTCACCGGCCTGACTCTGGCCATAGGTGTCAGCACCTGGGTGTTCTCTGCGCTGAAGTTTCAGGTGGATATGGGCATACTGCTGACCTTTATGTTCCTGGTGAATATGCTGGGTGCTGTGTTGGTATTACCGGCAATCGCAGCGTTGTTCTGGCGCAAAAATAAAACAGCCGACTAAAATCTAATCATTATTTTTTTGCATGATTAAACACGAAAATGGCCTTTTGGCCATTTTCTATTTAAAGCAGATGAATACTTTGTCAAATCAGCAATTTCTTTGCTGGACCAACCAGCACAAAAGCTATAAATAAAGCTCGAAAAGGCGGATAATAGTCAATAAACTTCGCACCTGACACGCTCTGCAAGTAAAGAAAACCCGGTGTTTGGCACTGAGGTTTCAAACAAGGACTACAAAATGGCTCTCATAGACGGTCAACCCTCTGTATTACTCCAAAACGTAAGTAAACTGATCCGTTCCAAAGTAAAAAACCAGGTCGACCTGGTGGAAAGCTTTGCATCTACCCTGTATGGCGACATGTCGCACGAAGATTTATTCGGTCGTAACGACAGCGATTTGTACGGCGCTGCCCTGAGTCTGTGGCAGAGTCTGAACAGCCATACCGATGACAAAGCATTGATCCGGGTGTTCAACCCAGAAATTGCCAAACATGGCTGGGAATCCCGGCACACTATTGTTGAAATAGTGGTGAAAGACAGCCCGTTTTTAGTGGATTCTGTGCGGATGGCGCTGAACCGTCAGTCCATTACCTCGCATCTGTTGCTGCATTATCCATTGCAAACGGTTCGTGCTGAAAACGGCGACATTACTCAGTTCCACAAATTAGGCACTATTGACAACGCCACCTCGGAACAAACGGTATTTCATATTGAAATTGACCGGATGACCGACAAAGCGGCCATTGACGCGCTGAAAGCTGAATTGCAGTCGGTGATGGAAGACGTTGCTCACGCTGTTCAGGACTGGCGTCCGGTACGGGAAAAACTGAAACAAGTGATTGCCGGGCTACCACAGCAGGCCCGCCACAGCGACAGCGAAGAACTGAATCAAACCTTAGAATTTTTAAACTGGATGGTGAAAGACAATTTCACTTTCCTGGGCTACCGCGAATACCGCATCAAAGCCGTTGAAGGCGACCATAAGATTGAAGGCGTCAATGAAGGCGCAATGGGCCTGATGCGCCGTTCCGTATCCCGTGATTTGATGCTGTCTGAATTACCGGCGCAGGCTCGCAAGCAGGCGCTCAATTCATCACTGCTGATCCTGACCAAAACCAATAATAAGTCCAGAGTGCACCGGCCTGCGTACATCGATTATGTCGGTGTGAAAAAGTTTGATGCCAATGGCCAGGTGATTGGTGAAGACCGCTTTATCGGTTTGTATTCCTCAACGCTGTACAACAACAGCGCGGCCGACATTCCTTTGCTGAAAAACAAGATGGCGAAGGTGATGGCCAAGTCTGGTTTTGCCGTCGGCACCCATGCTTACAAAGCCTTACTGAATATTCTGGAAACCTACCCACGCGATGAACTGATCCAGGCAACAGTGGATGATTTGCTGGACGTGTCGACCGGTGTACTGCAAATGCAGGAACGCGACATGACCCGTTTGTTTGTGCGCAAAGATGCCTTTGGTCGTTTTGTCTCGGCGATGGTCTATGTACCACGTGAGCGTTATAACACTCAACTGCGCAAAGACACGCAGGCCATTCTGGCACAATCGCTCGGCAGCACTGAGCCGGTTGAATTCACCACCTACTTCTCTGAATCGGTTTTGGCCCGGACTCATTATTTTGTCCGGATCAACGACAACAGTATCGAGTTTAATGTGAAAGAAATTGAACGTAATTTAGTCGAAGCGGCCCGTACCTGGGAAGATAAACTGGAAACGGCCCTGCTGGCCCATTATGGCGAAGGCCGTGGCCGTGAGCTGTCACGCAAGTACCTGAATGCCTTCCCGCGTGCGTACAAAGATGAAATGCTGCCAAACGATGCGCTGGTCGATATCCAGAAGCTGGAAGCACTGAACGATGACCACAAGCTGGACATGCTGTTCTACAAACCACAGGAAGAGAGCGACGACAGCAAAGCGGTGCGTCTGAACCTGTTCCATAAAGATCACCCAATCCATTTATCGGACGTGTTACCAATACTGGAGAACTTCGGTCTGCGGGTCATTGGTGAAACGCCTTATGCCGTGCGTTGCCCGGATGGCAGCGTCAGCTGGATCTTAAACTTCTCGATGGAAGTGAATGGCGATATGCCGGCTGACTTCGAAACTGCGCAGGTGTCCTTCCAGGATTCCTTTGCCAAAGTCTGGAACAGCGAGCTGGAAGATGATGGCTTTAACCGTCTGATCCTGGGTTCTGGCCTGACGGGCCGTGAAGCCTCGTTACTGCGTGCTTTTGCTAAGTACAAACGCCAGATTGGCGGTACCTTCAGCCAGGCTTATGTAGAGTCAGCTTTTGCCCGTTACCCGCAGTTGGCTCGACTGTTAGTGACTTTATTTAACAGCAAGTTTGACCCGGCAGCGGCGGCTTCAGCTGAACAGGTTGCTGTTATTGAAGCGGAAATTCTGGCGCAACTGGAGCAGGTAGCGAACCTGGACGACGACCGGATCTTCCGCCGTTTCCTGTCGATTATTCAGGCCATTGTCCGCACCAACTACTTCCAGAACGCCGAAGACGGTTCACAGAAGCCGTATATTTCATTCAAAGTGCGCCCGGCGCAAATTCCGGACATGCCGTTACCTCTGCCATTCTTTGAAATTTTCGTTTATTCACCGAAAGTAGAAGGTGTGCACCTGCGCTTTGGTAAGGTTGCCCGCGGTGGCCTGCGCTGGTCTGACCGTCGTGAAGACTTCCGTACCGAAGTATTGGGTCTGGTAAAAGCCCAACAAGTGAAAAACACCGTGATAGTCCCGGTTGGTGCTAAAGGTGGTTTCGTCTGTAAGAAATTACCAACGACGGGTGGCCGCGAAGCCTGGCTGAACGAAGGGAAGAGCTGCTACCGCACCTTTATCCGTGGTTTGCTGGATGTGACCGACAATATAGTCGCTGGCCAGATTGTGCCGCCGAAGTCTGTGGTTCGTCTGGATGAAGATGACCCGTACCTGGTGGTTGCTGCCGACAAAGGCACTGCAACCTTCTCGGATATTGCCAACGGCATTTCACTGGAATACAACCACTGGTTAGGTGACGCCTTTGCATCAGGTGGTTCGAACGGTTACGACCACAAAGGCATGGGCATTACCGCCCGCGGTGGTTGGGAATCCGTCAAACGCCACTTCCGCGAAGTGGGCATTGACTGCCAGACCACAGATTTTACCGTGGTGGGTATTGGTGATATGGCCGGTGACGTGTTTGGTAACGGTATGCTGCTGTCTGAACACATTCGTCTGCAGGTTGCTTTTAACCATATGCATATTTTTGTCGACCCGAACCCGGTGTCGGCGACATCCTTTGTTGAGCGTCAGCGTTTATTTAACCTGCCGACTTCGACCTGGGATGATTACGATAAGTCGCTGATTTCTGAAGGCGGTGGTATTTTCTCGCGTAGTGCTAAGGCTATCAAGCTGACGCCACAGATGCAGGAAATGCTGGGCACTACCGCCAGCAGCCTGACTCCGAATGAATTCATTCGTGCGGCGCTGATGATGCAGGTCGACTTGATCTGGAACGGTGGTATCGGCACTTATGTCAAAGCGTCCGATGAAAGCCATGCCGAAGTCGGTGACCGTGCATCAGAACCGGTGCGGGTCAACGGAAAAGAAGTCAAAGCCAGGATGATTGGTGAAGGCGGTAACCTGGGCACCACCCAACGTGGCCGTATCGAATACGCCATGCATGGTGGCCGCATTAACACTGACTTTATCGACAACGTGGGTGGTGTGGACTGTTCAGATAACGAAGTGAACATCAAGATCCTGCTGAACGCGCTGGTGTCCAGTGGCGATATGACACTGAAGCAGCGCAACGAACTGCTGTACAGCATGACCAATGACGTGGCCGACATTGTGATCAACGACTGTTACCGTCAGACCCAGAGTATTTCTGTGTCTATGGTGCTGGGCGCTGAGCAGATGAAGGAATATACCCGCTTTATCCATGCACTGGAAAAAGATGGCAAACTGAACCGCGAGCTGGAGTTCCTGCCGTCCGATGATGCGCTGGCAGAACGCACGGCGAAAGGTCAGGGCCTGACACGTCCGGAAATGTCTATTCTGACCGCCTACGGCAAAATGGTACTGAAAGAATGGCTGGTGCTGCCTGAGATCTATGAGAACAGTTACTTCAAGCGCCACCTGTTCAAAGCTTTCCCGCAAGTGCTGCAAGACCAGTTTGCGGCGCAGATGGAAACGCACCCGCTGAAAGCCGAAATTATTGCCACTAAACTGGCTAATATGCTGGTGAACGATATGGGCGCGAACTTCACGCACCGTATGATGGAAGAGACCGGCTCGTCCATTGGTGAAGTCGCGTTGTGTTACGCCATTGCCCGCGACTTGTTTGATGCCGAAACTGTGTTGGCACAGATTGAAGACTTGGACAACAAGATTGCCGCTGATGTGCAAATTCGTCTGTTGCATCAACTGCGTCGTACCATGCGCCGCACCACACGCTGGTTCCTGCGTCACCGTAACAAAGCGCTGGATATTCAGCAGACGGTTGAGTTCTTCAAGCCTGCTTACCAGGCAGTGTCTGAACATCTGCCACGCCTGATGGCGCCGGTTGAAGCTGAGCAAATTGCGGCCAATGCGGAGAAGCTGGTTGACAAGAGCGTGCCAGCCAGCCTGGCACGTTATATGGCACAACTGAGCAGCCTGTTCTCCATCATGGACATTGCGCAGGTTGCAGCGACCGAAAACAACGACCTGCTGCTGACGGCGGAAATTTACTTCAAGCTGGGCGATCGGTTAGATCTGCACTGGTTCCTGGAGCAAATCACTCAGCAGCCGGTCACCAACCATTGGCAGGCGCTGGCCCGCGCTTCTTACCGTGAAGAGCTGGATTGGCAACAACGTGCCTTGTCGGCCGTGGTGGTGCGTAGCTGCAATGGCGGTTGTGACGCGGATGCGGTGATCACTCAGTGGATCAGCGATCACGAAGCCGTATTGGCCCGCTGGCGCCTGATGCTGGCGGAGTTCAAAACCACCAAGAGCCACGAGTTTGCCAAGTTCTCGGTGGCACTGCGTGAACTGATGCTGTTGAGCCATCACTGTGATCCTGTGAAATAATCACAGAAGTCGCTAAAATACCCCGGTTATTGCCGGGGTATTTTTTTGCCTGAACCTGTTTAACTGCGGATAGCCGCTGCAACCAAGAGAAGCCTGTTGACTATGTTTTATTCATTAGCCCGTTCTTTGATGTTTTGTACTGATGCCGAGTTTTCTCACCACCTGGCACTGGGCAGCCTTAAACATTTGAAAAACACCCCAGCTTCTTTATTGTGGCGCCAGCAGTTGCCGAAAAAACCTGTGACAGTGGCAGGGCTGCATTTCGACAACCCGGTCGGTCTGGCCGCCGGTCTGGATAAAAATGCCGATTGCATTGATGCCTTCGGTCAGATGGGTTTTGGTTTTATCGAAGTCGGGACTGTCACACCGCGGCCTCAGGCTGGCAATGACAAACCGCGTTTATTCCGCTTACCAGAAGCCAGCGCCATTATTAACCGCATGGGGTTTAACAATAAGGGGGTTGATTACCTGGTCGAAAACGTAAAAAAAGCCAGTTACAAAGGCGTGCTTGGCATCAACATTGGCAAGAATAAAGACACGCCGAACGAAAAAGGCAAAGACGATTACATTGAATGCATGCGCAAAGTCTATGCCCATGCCAGCTATATCACGGTCAATATTTCTTCACCCAATACGCCGGGCTTACGCGATCTGCAGTTTGGCGATGCCTTGCTGGATTTGTTGCAGGCGGTGAAAAACGAGCAGCTGGATTTACAGGCTCAGCAGGATAAGTATGTGCCGGTCTTTGTAAAAATTGCGCCGGACATGGATCCTGTGGCTGTGCAGCAAGTGGCTGAAACTTTGTTGGCCAGTAAAATGGACGGCGTGATTGCCACCAATACCACCCTGGATAAAACCGCTGTCGCACACCTGAAGCATGGCGGCGAAATGGGCGGCTTAAGCGGCTTGCCAGTACAGCAGAAAAGCACGGAAATCGTCCGCCAGCTGCGCTCTGCGCTGGGTCCAAAGCTGCCAATTATTGGCGTCGGTGGCATTGATTCTGCGGCAGCAGCGCAAGAGAAACTGGCCGCCGGTGCTAACCTGGTGCAGGTCTACAGCAACTTTATTTACCGCGGTCCACAGTTGATTAAAGAGATCGTTGAGAGCTTATAAGGATCAGTTTCTGATCCTGAAAACTTAGCACCAAATAATCTTTGGCAAGCCCGATAGGCTGGGGTAGAACAAACAGCAATCACTGAATAAGGATGCTCTGAATGCTGTTTATCAACCCCAACTGGCGCTGGCAGTTTTGCCCGCAACAAGGCACCTTGCAACTGTGCCTGGATGCGTCCACTGTGCTGTGCTCCGGGCTGACACAAAAGCAGCTGCGGCATTGCCCGGTGCAACAGGGCGACGTTGCGGCCTTGACGCTGGAGCATGCCGGTCTGTTGATGGAACAACTGGAGCAGCTTGAATCCCTGGTGCCTGCTGAGCTAGCGATGCCATGTGCATTGCGCTTAATGGCCATTCGTCATTTTGCCGCGGCCGCGGTGCAAAAAAGTCATTACTTTCAATTTGGCACTGCATCGCGTGCGATGGCGGATTACAGCCTGGTGCTGCTGGCAGGGCAAAGTCCGGCCAAAGCGCTGCTGTTTGCCTGCGAAGGTCAGACGGCTGACTGTCTGTTACTCGAATCTGTTCACACATTAACCGGCAAAGAACTTTCGGCGCTAAGTCATGTCAGAGTGCTGGCGAACAGATTAAGCCCGTTCAGTTCAGGTTCGGCTTATCTGCTGTCCGCCTAGTTTTGGAGTATTTTGCCTGATCGGACTAGCCAGTCGCGTAGCTGTCGGTAGAATACAGCTTCTTTTTTTGTGCTGGATGAATCATTAGTGTCTACTCAATCGGATCCTTTTCTGGAAATCCGTCCTTATCATGATGACGAAGTGCAGGGGGCGATCAGCCGCCTGTTGGATGATCAGGACTTCCTACACGCTATTCTGAATTACCGTCTGGCCAGCTGGCCCAAAGCTATTCGTTATTTGTTTACTCCTTTGCTGCGCTGGATGTTGAAACGCAAAGCCAGCAGCTTAAAGACGGTGTCGGATGTGCAGCATCTGGTTGCTGACTTTTTGGAACAAAGTCTGCGGCAAAGCTCAAGTGGCATGACGGTGTCTGGTCTGGAACATCTGGACCCGAAGCAATCTTATTTGTTTGTGTCTAACCACCGGGACATTGCAATGGACCCGGCATTGGTCAATTGGTGCCTGCACCAAAAAGGCATGGACACAGTGCGTATTGCCATTGGCGACAATTTATTAAAAATGCCCTGTGCCACAGAGCTGATGAAGCTGAACAAAAGCTTTATCGTCAAACGCTCAATCAAAGCGCCACGTGAAATGCTCAAAGCGTTAAGCCAGTTGTCGGCCTATATCAAGCATTCACTGGAGACGGGTCATTCAATCTGGATAGCGCAAAAAGAAGGCCGGGCTAAAGATGGCTTGGACCAGACCGACGATGCCATTCTGAAAATGTTTTTTATCGAAGGTAAAAAACGCGGTGAGGAGTTCAGCGCTTATATCCAGGATTTAAAACTGGTGCCTGTTTGCTTGTCTTATGAGTTTGATCCGCTGGATGAAGCCAAAGCCAATGAGCTGCATCAACTGGCCAGTACCGGCCAATACAAAAAATCCGAATTTGAAGATATTCAAAGCATAGTGCGTGGTATTACAGGTCAGAAAGGCCGTATTCATGTGCATTTCGGTACGCCGCTCAGTGGCGATTTCAACAGCCCTGAACAGGTCGCGGATGAAATTGACCGGCAGATCTGGGCAGGTTACAAACTGTTCCCGGTCAACTATTTAGCGGCAGGTGTGCCGGATCCGTCCGTCAGCCTGACTGAACAACAACAGTATCAACAAAAGCTGGCGGCCTTGTCGTCTGGCCTGCGGCCTTATGTCGAACAGATGTACGCTGCACCTGCAATTAAACAACGGGAAAGTTATGGCCAGAACGCTGCAGTATAAATTCAAAGGCGTGCTGAAGCAGCAGCCATTCAGTTATGACAAATACCATGATGCCTTTGAAGCGGCAGCTGCCGCTGAAGGCATTGATTTAACGGCATTTCGCAAGATGGAGCAGCAAGTGGCGATGACTGCAAAAGGCAAAGGGGCATTAAAAGACTATCGCCGTAATGCCTTTGCCGCCTTGGGTTTTACCGAAGTAGTGTTGTTAAAAGACGAGGCTCAATCCTGAGCCTTGTCGCAGGCGGTTTTGCCGCAACGCTTAATCGAATCGCCCGCTTTTATGCCATGCGCTTGAAACCAGCCGAGTGGCATTTCCAAGGCTCCCAGCACAGGGCCAGCTGACGGACGGCTGGTTTGATCAAAAGGTTTCAGCGCAATCACCTGTTCAATGGTCCAGTCCGCTTTGATATAAGCCAAATCCAGCGCAGATGGTGTATTAAGCATCCAAAACGCCATAGGGCGCACTTCGTCACCAATAAATAACATGCCGGTCTGCACATTCAGTCTGTGCATCAGGCCCTGCGCCCGCTGCTCAGGGCTAATGGCCAGCTCGACTTCTATCTGCTCTGTCCCCAGTTGCAACCACTCTTTGTCAAACTGCACCGACTCGGGCTGGATTTGCTGCGCCTGGCAGGCGGTGATCCCCAGCAGGGCAAATAAAACAATCAAACGAGACATGGAATTTCCTTGTGAACATAAAAAAGCCGGACCATAGTCCGGCTTTTTCGCTTAAAAATAGACGCTTAGACTGCGGCTAACGCCTGACGTGGGTCAGTGTATGGCAGAGACAGCGCTTCGGCAACGTGTTGATTCACCACCTGACCGTTGATCACGTTCAGACCATTTAACAGATGCGCGTCGTCCAGTAAAGCTTGCTTGTAGCCTTTGTTGGCAAGACGGATGATAAATGGCAGTGTGGCATTGTTCAGTGCGAAGGTCGACGTCAGTGGTACCGCACCTGGCATGTTGGCGACGCAGTAATGCACCACGTCGTCCACGATGTAGGTTGGATCCGCGTGGGTGGTAGCATGGGATGTCTCAACACAGCCGCCCTGGTCAATCGCCACGTCAACAATGGCTGAACCTGGTTTCATTCGTTTGATGTGATCCGCAGTGACCAGTTTAGGCGCGGCAGCACCAGGGATCAGCACGCCACCAATGACTAAGTCAGCAGCCAGTACATGCTTTTCCAGTGCGTCAGCTGTTGAATACACCGCTTTGACTTTGCCAACAAACTGGGCATCAATACGACGTAACACGTCGATGCTGCGGTCCAGCACCGTCACATCGGCACCCATACCGACAGCCATTTGTGCGGCGTTGGTACCGACCATACCACCACCGATGATCACCACTTTTGCAGGTTCCACACCAGGCACACCGCCTAACAACATGCCGCGACCAGCGCAGGATTTTTCCAGGGCACGGGCACCGGCCTGAATGGACATCCGGCCAGCCACTTCAGACATTGGGGCCAGCAGCGGCAAACCACCGCGATTGTCTGTCACTGTCTCATAGGCGATACAGATGGCTTTTGATTTGATTAAGTCTTCGGTCTGCGGCAGGTCTGGTGCTAAGTGCAGGTAAGTAAACAGAATTTGGCCTTCACGCAGCATGGCGCGTTCAACGGCTTGTGGCTCTTTCACTTTAACAATCATTTCTGCTTTGGCAAAAACTTCAGCTGCAGTTGGCAACACCTGAGCACCAGCGGCCTGGTAAGCGTCATCACCAAAACCTATACCAGCACCGGCGTTGTGTTCTACAAACACCTGATGGCCATGAGCAACCAGTTCACGCACGCTGGATGGTGTCATACCAACGCGGTATTCGTGGTTTTTAATCTCTTTTGGTACGCCAATAATCATAATTATTCCGCCTCTGTAGGGGTTGGTAAAATTTTTGGCTAGTATAGAGTTAGATTTGCAGAATTACCTGTTGTTTTTAGGCTTAATCTAAGTTATTAATCCTGCATTCATATTAAAAAACATATTTTTATCTGCCATGTATGAGACCAGTAAAAGTGTCAAGAAGCTTGACCGGATCGACAGAAAAATTCTGACAGAATTGCAGCATGACGGTCGCTTAGCCAATGTAGAGCTGGCGAAGAGGGTAGGGCTCAGCGCCACTCCTTGTCTGGAGCGGGTGCGCAAGCTGGAGGCTGAAGGCTACATTCTTGGTTACACGGCACTGGTCGACCCGAACAAGGTAGGGGCACAGCTGTTGGTCTTTGTTGAAATCACCCTAAGTAAGACCTCACCGGAAGATTTTGACGAGTTCAGTAAAGCGGTGCAGAAGCTCAATGAAATTCAGGAGTGTCATCTGGTGTCTGGCAGTTTTGACTTTTTATTAAAGACCCGGGTGGCCAATATGGCAGCCTACCGTGAACTTCTGGGCGAAACCTTACTCCGATTGCCCAGCGTGCGGGAAAGCCGTACTTACGTGGTGATGGAAGAAGTAAAGCAGACCAGCTTTGTTGCCGTGACGTAAAGGGTGCAAGCTAAAGCTGTCTCTGGTATCTTTAAACCGTAGAATTCTAAGAAGTAAATGGAATAAATTTGTGTTGAATGAGGCCATCAGGGTGCGCGCCCAGGTATTGTTTTCGTTAAATGCCATGCAACGTCTGTCCGAAGTCGGGTTAATCCTGTGCTTTGGTTTTGCGGCTTTTGTGTTGTTGGCGTTATTGTCGTTTGACCCCGCTGACCCAAGCTGGTCGCAAGCCGGTTACCAGGCTGAAATCCGCAATTACGCCGGGCCTAAAGGCGCCTGGTTTGCCGATATCCTGTTATTTAGTTTTGGCTGGATTGCCTTTTTAGTGCCGCCCTTGGTGGCCTTGGGTGGTTTTCTGTTGTTGCGCCGGGCCAAAAGCCTGTTGCAGATGGATTTTATGATCCTGGGGTTACGTCTGCTTGGTTTGGTGCTGACGGTATTCACGGCCAGTGCCATCAGCAGCATCAACTTCAATGACATTTATTACTTCTCATCCGGTGGTGTGGTTGGCGACGTGGTCGCTGATATGCTGTTGCCCAACTTTAATTTTATTGGCACTACCTTGTTGTTGCTCTGTGGCCTGAGTACGGGGCTGACATTGGCGACAGGGATTTCCTGGGTCACTGTCGCCGATGAGTTAGGTGCTTTGGTCTGGGCGGCCCTGGCTGGCTTGATGCAATTGCCAGCCCGACTGAATCAATGGTTGAGCCGCAAGTACCAGGGTGACCAACAGTCTGTATTTCATCAGCCTGAGGCTGCCACTGTGCCTGCGTCGCAAGCGACTGCGGCAGTGCAACCGTCTGTGTCAGCACCTGCGGCAATGGCTGCGGCGGTTTCAGCGTCCGTTGACACGCTTGAGGCGGCACCGACCAACTTCAGCAGCGATAGAACAGAACCTGTATTTGTTGCAGAGCCATCAGTTGTCGCTGTTGAGCCGGCACCGACCAGCAGTCTGGCTGCTGTTGCCACACAGGCGGTCGAGCTGCCTGTGGTGCGGTTAACCGGCGCTGACGATGATGATTTTGACTTGCCATGGGCTGAGCCTGTCAGCGCGCCCAAGCGCGGCTATTTTGCTGAGCAGGATGAGGTGACACCACTGCCATTCAGTCCGCTTGATGCGCAAACCCAGGCCAGCGCTTTTGTTGCCGTGGACACTCTGGCCGATGATGATCTGAGCTTTAGTGCGGCCGATGATGGCCAGGATGCACAGCGTCTGACGCAGCTCGAGCAACGTTTCGCTGCGCTGCAGCAACAAAGCTACCAGCAAGCTGAACCGGCTGAAGACGACGATGAAGAAGACGACACGCCGCTGCCTCGTAAAGCCGGGTTCAGCAGCGATGATTTACCGGCGCTGGCCTTGCTGGACAGACCGGACAAAGCCACCAACCCGATTGACCCTGCTGATTTAGAGCGGGTGTCGCGACTGGTGGAAGTGAAATTATTGGACTTTGGCGTCGAAGCCAAAGTGGTCGGTGTTTACCCTGGCCCTGTGGTGACCCGCTTTGAACTGGATTTAGCGCCAGGGGTGAAAGTCAGCAAAATTACTGGCTTGTCAAAAGACCTGGCCCGTTCGTTATCTGCTATTAGCGTGCGGGTGGTGGAAGTCATTCCAGGCAAATCCTACATAGGCCTGGAGTTGCCGAACCAGCACCGTGAAATCGTGCGTTTATCTGAAGTGATTGGTGATGAAGTCTTTACCCAATCGAAATCGCCTTTGACCATGGTGCTGGGCAAAGACATTGCAGGTAAATCTGTGGTGGCTGATTTAGCCCGGATGCCACACTTACTGGTGGCCGGTACCACAGGCTCGGGTAAGTCGGTTGGGGTTAACGTGATGATTTGTAGTCTGTTGTACAAATCCACGCCGGAAGATGTGCGTTTCCTGATGATTGATCCGAAAATGCTTGAGTTGTCGGTGTATGAAGGCATTCCGCATTTGCTGACTGAAGTGGTCACCGATATGAAAGAAGCGGCCAATGGCCTGCGCTGGTGTGTCGGTGAAATGGAACGCCGTTACAAGCTGATGTCGGCGCTGGGCGTACGGAACTTAAAAGGCTACAACCAAAAAATTCAGGATGCACAGGACGCTGGTACGCCGATTAAAGACCCGCTTTGGAAGCCGTCGGACGATATGCGCTCTGAGCCGCCTGTACTGGACAAGTTGCCCGCCATTGTGGTGGTCATTGACGAATTTGCCGACATGATGATGATTGTCGGTAAAAAAGTAGAAGAGCTGATTGCCCGTATTGCGCAAAAAGCCCGGGCGGCAGGTATTCACCTGATCCTCGCCACCCAGCGGCCGTCGGTCGACGTGATCACCGGTCTGATTAAGGCCAATATTCCAACCCGTATTGCGTTCCAGGTGTCGTCAAAAATTGACTCCAGAACCATTCTGGACCAACAAGGCGCTGAAAGCCTGTTAGGTCAGGGCGACATGTTGTATCTGCCTCCGGGTTCAGGCGTGCCGACCCGGGTGCATGGCGCCTTTGTTGACGACCATGAAGTACACAACGTGGTGTCGGACTGGAAAAAACGCGGCACACCGAACTACATCGCTGAAATTCTAAATGGCGAACCGACCGAAGACAGCTTGCTGCCAGGCGAAACTTTAGAAGGCGAAGACGCGGAATCGGATCCATTGTTTGACCAGGCTGTTGCTTTTGTCACCGAAGCGCGCAAAGTCTCAGTGTCCAGTGTTCAACGCCGCTTCCGTATTGGCTATAATCGCGCGGCGCGTCTGGTAGAACAGATGGAAATGAGCGGTATTGTCAGTGGCGCCGGTCATAACGGTAATCGCGAAGTGTTGGCGCCTCCGCCGCCACGCATGTAAGCCAGCCAAAATGTAACAAGGAACCCTTGGGGTTCATTGAGGAAATGATGAAGTATTTGCTGTTAAGTGTGGCCTTGTGTGGGATCAGTTCGTTTCAGGTGCTGGCAGATCAGGCGGCTGCGCTGCAAAACAAGTTGGCGCGCCTGACCAGTTTTCAGTCCAGCTTTAACCAGACCGTGGTGGACGCCAACAAAAAGCTGATCCAGCAGGGTGAAGGCATGCTGTCACTGAAGCAGCCGTCGTTATTCCGTTTTGAAACCCAGACGCCTGAACCTAACCTGTTTATTGGCGATGGCACGACCTTATGGTTTTATGCCGAAGTGCTGGATCAGGTCAGCATTTTTGATGCGAAAGAACAGGTGCAAAAAACACCTTTTGTGCTGTTGACCTCACACGACCCGAAATTATGGGCTCAGTACCAGGTAACAGGCCAGAATGAACAATTTGATATTGTGCCGAAAGATCCGAACAACGCCGTGAAAAAGCTGAGCCTGAAATTCTCTGGTCTGGCGTTGTCGCAAATGACGGTGCTGGACAGCAACGGCCAGCAAAGCGACTTTGAGTTTACCCTGGTGCAATACAACACCCCGCTGGCACAGGAGCTGTTTCAGTTCAGCATTCCTAAAACAGCCGAAGTGGATGACCAACGCAAAAAGTGACAAACCTGGGTTTTGATTTTCACGACGATATCCGGCCGCTGGCAGCTTTGCTGAGGCCGGAAAGCCTGGCCGACTATGTCGGCCAGTCGCATTTACTTGGGCCTGGCACACCGCTGCGCAAAGCCGTGGAAGCCGGTCGTATTTCCTCTTTGATCCTCTGGGGCCCACCAGGTACAGGCAAAACCACCCTGGCCGAACTGATTGCCCGTTATGCCAAAGCCAGTATTGCCCGCTTATCGGCGGTCACTGCCGGTGTGAAAGAAATTCGCGAAGAAATTCAGGCTGCCAGGCAGCGACTGGCGCAAAATCAGCGCACCCTGCTGTTTGTCGACGAAGTGCATCGTTTTAACAAGGCACAGCAAGATGCGTTTTTACCGCATATTGAAGACGGCACCATTATTTTTATCGGCGCTACCACCGAAAACCCAGCCTTTGCGCTAAACAATGCCATGTTGTCGCGGGCACGGGTTTGTATCTTAAAAAAGCTGACTGAACAAGACTTGCTGCAGGTGATTCAGCGTGCACTGGCGCATTACGCCAATCAGCAGCAACAGGTTAGCCTGACGCCCGATGCCAGCCGTTTGCTGTTACGGCTGGCCGATGGCGATGCCCGCCGTTTATTGAATTTACTGGAGCAGGCGGTGGAGTCGGCGCCGCTGGTGGATGGCGCTGCGTTGATCGATGCGAGCTTGCTGACACAATTGGTTCCGCGTCAGCTGCCGGGCTTCGATCAGCAGGGCGATTTGTATTACGACCTGATTTCGGCCTTTCATAAATCGGTGCGGGGGTCAAACCCGGACGGCGCCTTGTATTGGTATTGCCGTATTCTGGAAGGCGGCGGTGACCCGCTGTATGTCGCGCGGCGTTTATTGGCCATTGCTAGTGAGGACATCGGCAATGCCGACCCCAGAGCTTTAACGCTGGCGTTGGATGCCTGGGACACCTTTACCCGGGTTGGCCCGGCAGAAGGAGAGCGGGCCATTGCGCAGGCAGCTATTTATCTGGCGTTGGCGCCAAAGAGCAATGCCGTATACAGCGCCTTTAACCAGATGCGGGACTTTGTCCGCCAGCAGCCGTCGTTTGAGGTACCGAACCATTTGCGTAATGCGCCCACTCAACTGGCAAAACAACAAGGGCATGGCCAGGACTACCGCTATGCCCATAACGAACCCGGTGCTTATGCCGCCGGTGAGCGTTATCTGCCTTCTGAGATGGCTGGCTTGAGCTTTTATCAGCCCAGCGACCGGGGGCTGGAAAAGCAGTTACTGGAGAAAATGAATTACCTGCAGCAGCTCGATGCTGCAGCGCGAGGTGATGACCATGGGTAATTATCTGGCTGTCGCTATAGGTGGCGCTTTAGGTGCTTGCTGCCGCTACGGCCTTGGCGAATTTATCCTGCATCTTTTTGGCAAAGCATTTCCTTTTGCGACTTTGCTGGTTAATATTCTGGGGTCTTTTGTGCTGGGGGTTCTGTATGGGCTGTTTCTGACAGAACATCTGGCGGTAAGTCCTTGGAAAGCTCTGATAAGCATTGGGTTTCTTGGCGCTTTTACCACCTTTTCCACTTTTTCACTGGACACCATTCTGTTAGTGCAACAGGGCGAGCTGCCGAAGGCGGCGCTGAATGTTATGCTGAATCTGGTGTTGTGTTTAACCTTAGCCTGGCTGGGTGTAAAGCTGGGTACAATGAAGTAATTACTTATGTTAGATGCAAAATTTTTACGCTCTGAATTGGCCCAAACTGCGGCCCGCCTGGCTGAACGTGGCTTTGAGCTGGACGTCGCCACCATTGAACAGCTGGAACAGCAACGCCGTGATCTGCAGGTAAAAACTCAGGATTTACAAAACCTGCGCAATACCAAATCCAAGTCGATTGGTCAGGCGAAAGCCCGTGGTGAAGACATTGCGCCATTGCTGGCTGAAGTGGATGGTTTAGGTGCTGAGCTGGATGCAGCCAAGCAGCAGCTGGACAGCCTGCTGGCTCAACTGGACGCCATTATTCAGGCGATTCCAAACCTGCCACATGAGTCGGTACCGACAGGCAAAGATGAAAGCGGCAACCAGTTGGTACGTAGCTGGGGTGAAGCCCGCAGTTTTGACTTTGATGTCAAAGACCATGTGGCGTTAGGCGAAGCGCTGGATAAAGGTCTGGATTTTGAAAGTGCTGTGAAAATTGCCGGTTCTCGTTTTGTCGTGATGCGCGGCCAGATAGCCCGCCTGCACCGCGCTTTAGCCCAGTTTATGCTGGACCTGCATACCGAGCAGCATGGTTACACCGAGATGTATGTGCCTTATCTGGTGAACTCTGATTCGCTGTTTGGCACAGGCCAGTTACCTAAGTTTGGTGCGGATCTGTTCCACACCAAGCCAGCGACCGAAGAAGGTCAGGGTATGTCACTGATCCCAACCTCTGAAGTGCCGCTGACCAACCTGGCGCGTGATGTGATTTTTGACCTGGCCGAACTGCCAATCAAAATGACCGCTCACACCCCGTGTTTTCGCAGTGAAGCCGGTTCGTACGGCCGTGACACCCGAGGTCTGATCCGTCAGCACCAGTTTGATAAAGTGGAGATGGTGCAGCTGGTTCATCCGGACAATTCATTCACTGCGCTGGAAGAGATGACTGGCCACGCTGAAAAAGTGCTGCAACTGTTAGGCTTGCCGTACCGCGTGATGCTGCTGTGCACCGGCGATATGGGCTTTGGTGCTTGCAAGACCTATGATCTGGAAGTCTGGTTACCGGCGCAGAACACCTACCGTGAAATTTCATCCTGCAGCAATATGTGGGATTTCCAGGCCCGCCGGATGCAAGCCCGTTTCCGTCCGGAAGAAGGCAAAAAGCCAGAGCTGCTGCACACGCTGAACGGTTCAGGTTTAGCTGTGGGCCGTACTTTGGTCGCTGTGCTGGAAAACTACCAACAAGCTGATGGGTCCATTGTGGTTCCTGAAGCATTGCGCCCATACATGGGTGGCAAAGACAAAATCAGCCTGAGCTAAGGGGTTGACGGTGTTGCAGTACCTGATTAAATGGCTGGCGTCTGGCCCGGCTCAGAGACCGATACCTCAGCACAAGGTGGTGCGTAAAGTCAGGCCCAGCCCGACCAAAATCCTGTTGCGCTGGTTGTATTGGATCATTCTGATCTCTATTGCCGTGCTGGTGCTGGTGATCAGCCTCGAAGCTGCAATGACCATGTATAAAAAGCTGCACTAGCAGCTTTATGTACAGGACGTACGGTATGCCGGAATGGCAGGGAGCATTTTCCTGCGATGTACAGGATGTACGGTATGCCGGAATAGCAGGAGCATTTTCCGGCGATGTACAGGATGTGTGGTAGGTCGGACGCTAGTGCGCGTTTATTACAGGCATTTGGCCGGTTTAGGTAAGCCAGCTATGCGGGTGGCTTGTTTCGCTGGTCCTTCCGGAAACAGCAAAAACAGGTATTTGCTGTTACCTTTGTCCGGCCCGAGCTTCTCACCCATGCTTTTTACCAGCAATCGGATGGCGGGAGAGGTTTGGTATTCCTGATAAAAATTCCGCACAAAATGCACCACTTCCCAATGTGGCTGCGTCATCCGGATCTGTTCAAGCTCGGCAAATGCCAATGCCAACTGCTCATTCCACAGGCTCAAATCGGCCAGGTAACCATGTTTATCCAGCGGGTAACTTACCCCTTCAATTGTCAGCTCAGACATAAACTTAGCGGGTTCTCCAACATCAATTGGTGAATTTGTGATTCGTCGTAATAGTGCACAGTCGCAACTGGGTGCAGCCCTCTGACGGCAAGATCTCTGGTTGCCACCACCACAGAGGCTGCGCATGCTGTCAGCTGAGAGAGCAGATAGACAGCGTCATGGCGTAGTAACACCTGGTCTTCTGCACTCAGCCAGTGCAGGCAGGTGGGCAGTTTATTTTGCTGCAAAATAACCAGCATCTCAGGCTCCTATCAGATGGTGCTGTTCAGACAGCAGCTGCCTGAGCCCCGGGCCTTCAAGCAGCTGGACCTGACCTTGCAGCTGTTCAGCACTCAGTTGACGTTGGCGCAATGATTCGGCGCAGACATACAGCTGGTCAATCTCATAGAGCTCAAACAGCTTCTGCCGCGGCCGCACGTCTTTAATGTATAGCTGACGACTGTCTTCACCTTGCAATAGCTGGTAGACAGCATCATCGGTAAACACCAGACTCAGCTGATAATCGACGGCAGCCAACGCCAGCACCAGGTCCTGGGTCTCTCTGGCATACACGCCGTCAAAAGGCGCTTTGGTATGGATCACGGCAATTTTCATCAGAATTGCACCAGTTGGTTGACCTGAGATAACCGCATCGCAAATTCGGCCAGGCCGGCAGCGATACAAGGGGCTGCTATCTGACAGACGCCGCGTTTTTCCGCAGCGGTAACGCAGTACAGCAATGGGATTTGATGTTGCCTGCAGCAGTCGCGTAATAAGGCCGCTAAGTCGGGCTCGTCTGAGGGTAAATCAATGGCAGATGACGCTGCATACACGGCGTCGCGATACAGAAAGACGGAATCGATGGATTGTCCTTGTGCAGCAGACTGCTGAATAAAACTGAGCGCCGATGCAAAGCCCTGGCCTTGCAGCACTGCAGATTGCAGCAACACAGCAATCATATGACCCCCGAAAAAAACAAAGCCCCGACTAAGCGGGGCATTGTACAAAAAACACAGCAGAGCTCAATGCTTTTAGTCGTCGCTGCCCATAATGCCCAGTAATTGCAGCAATGACGTGAACAGGTTAAATACGTTCAGGTACAGGCTGACGGTGGCACGAATGTAATTGGTTTCGCCGCCATGCACAATACGGCTGGTATCGAACAGGATCAGACCTGACATGATCAGCACAACGGCGGCGTTAATGGCCAGGTGCAGAGCTGGGATCTGGAAGAACAGATTGGCCAGGCCCGCCACAATCACCACAATCAGACCGACAAACAGGAAATTGCCCATAAAGCTGAAGTTTCTGCGGCTGGACAGTGCAATGGCAGACAGGGCGAAAAATGCGACCGCGGTCAGACCCATGGCCTGCATAATCAGTTCTGGACCATTGGCCATGGCGGCAAAACGATTCAGCATAGGGCCAATAGATGCACCCATCACGCCAGTAAAGGCGAAGGTCCAAAAGATGCCGCTGGCGCTGTCCGCTTTACGCTGCACCACAAACACCAGGCCCAGGCCAACCAGTGATAACACCAGTGCAACGCCGAAACCAAAATTCATTGCCATCGCGAGACCGGCAGTCACTGCCGAAAACGCGAGCGTCATGGCTAATAAGAAATAGGTATTGCGCAGCACCTTGTTGGTATCACCGACCTGACTGTAGGTACTGCTGTGCATCGTTGGTTGATAAGACATAGACTTTCCCCTCTATGAGTATGTTAATTGCTCTGACCTTATATTACGTGGGAAGTTCAGAAAGAGCCAGCCAGTACTTTGTAAATCAATTCAGACAGTTATCTTATTTTCGTCAAATTGAAAAAATACTTTTACTTTCTCCGCCAATCTGATTAATATACGCGGCGCTGGAGGGATGGCAGAGCGGCTTAATGCACCGGTCTTGAAAACCGGCGAAGGTTAGTAGCCTTCCGAGAGTTCAAATCTCTCTTCCTCCGCCATTATTTAAAAAAAACCGCTTAACGAAAGTTAAGCGGTTTTTTGCGTTCTGGCGGACCAAAAAGAGGAGCGGGCAAAAAAAGACCCGCTAAAAAGCGGGTCTTAACACCTTGGCAGCTAAAGGCTTACCCTGTCTGGTTATTGCACAGCGGTACAGCTGAAGCAGACTGAGTACATGCCTTTTGGATCGTTGAAGTGCTGCAATTGCGCAAAGTCCGACTTAATCTGCGTGCTGATGCGTTGCAGCAGTGGCGCAAAGGCCAGCTCAGATTTGCTCTGCGGCAACAGGGCAGCCATGGCGTCTGACGCAAACAAATTCTTCAGCATTTGCTCACTTGGGCTCAGTTCCTGTTCAATCACTGTGACGTCGTAATGAGCGAGGCCAGCTTTTTCTGCAGCCGAGGCAATGGCTTCGTCAAAGGTACCCAGTTTATCGACCAGTCCCAGTTCCAGCGCTTTGGTGCCAGTCCAGACCCGACCTTGAGCTACTTTATCGACGGCTTCTTTGGTCATGCCGCGGTGCTCGGCCACCATACTGATAAAATCGTCGTAGCCTTTGTTGATCAGCAACTGGAAGATATTTGACATCTCTGGAGTCAGACCTTTAAACAAGGGTAAACCTGCACTTAAACCGGCCAGTTCAGTGGTGCCTACACCGTCAGTGTTCAGACCCAGTACCGGCATGGCGTTTTCCAGCGTATGGAACAGGCCAAAAATACCGATGGAACCGGTAATAGTGGTAGGGGCCGCCCAAATTTCATTGGCCGGCGCTGCAATCCAGTAGCCGCCAGAGGCTGCAACCGCGCCCATAGAAGCAATCACAGGTTTACCTGCCGCTTTCAGTAACTTGATTTCCTGACCTATTACTTCAGAGGCAAAGGCGCTGCCGCCACCGCTGTCGATACGCAAGACGACAGCTTTCACTTTGTCATTCAGGCGCGCGCGACGCAGCAGGGCTGCTGTGCTGTCACCGCCGATAGTACCGGCTTTGGCGTTGCCATCGATAATAGTGCCACGGGCAACGACCACAGCGACTTTATCTGTCATTGGGTTATCAAAGGCAGGCATCAGCATCTGCGACGCATAATCGTCAAAGCTCACTTGATTAAAGCTGTTCTTTTGATTCTCACCGACCAGGGCAATTAAATCCTGACGGAATTCTTCACGGGTTTTGACGGTATCGACCAGCTTGGCATCTAATGCGTATTGTGTCATGTCGCCTGAAACGGCTTGCAACTTCTGGTACAGGCCTGCCACGGTTTCATCGAAATTGGCGCTGTCAAAGCCACGACGCTCAGCCACTTGCACTTTGTAACCGCTCCACAGCTCGGTCAACCAGGCACGGTTGGCTTCTTTGGCTTCTTCTGACATGTCATCGCGAATGAAAGGTTCCACTGCAGATTTGTAGGTGCCGACGCGGAACACATGGGTGGTGACTTTCAGCTTTTCCAGCGCTGATTTGTAGTACATAGGGTAACTGCCAAAGCCCTCAAGCAGCACAGTGCCCATTGGATTCAGGTTGATGCTGTCTGCGTAAGAAGCAAGGAAATATTGGTTTTGGCTGTAGTAGTCGCCAGTGGCAAAGACTTTTTTTCCGTCTGCTTTAAATTGTTGCAGTGCGGCACCTACACGGGTCAGCTTGTCCATAGAGCCAGAACCCAGCGCAGACAAATCCAGCACTATGGCTTTAATACGCTGGTCTTTCGTGGCTGCTTCAATCGTCTTCACGACCTCAGATACCAGCACTTCAGGATTTTCCTCCTGGCCTCCCATGCCTTCGCTGATGGCAGCGTCCAGCGGATCTACATAGGTTTTTTCTTCAACCAGGTTGCCTTCCAGGTTCAGCACCAATGCTGAGCTGGGGGCAATTTCCACTTCGTCACCACCGGAGAAAATAGAGGTCAGGATCACCACCAGAATTAACAGAAAAATGATGTTAAAGGTGAAGTGGCGCAGCAGACTGATGCCGCGCCAGATTGCGCCGAAGTACCGGCGGATAAAACCTTGTTTTTGTTCAGACATAGAACCATTCCTTCAATAAAAATCCTGTCTATCCTTCATGCTAACCAATGTCAGCGTAAAGCTCAGATGGAATTTGTAACCAAATGTGTGCCATCTGTTTCTGGCTTTAGTTCTGCATCGCCTGATAACTTGCACCGCGCTGGTAAAACAGCTACATTCAGCGCATTCAACAGGTATGACCAGAGAGAGTGCCGTGGCGTATCCACACTTATTAGCCCCCCTGGATTTGGGGTTCACACAACTGCGAAACCGCGTCATTATGGGCTCGATGCATACGGGCCTGGAAGAAGAAAAACAGGGTTTTCGCAAACTTGCAGCTTTTTACGCTGAACGGGCCAAAGGTGGCGTTGGCTTGATTATTACCGGCGGTATCAGCCCGAATTTTCGCGGCAATCTGGTGCCTTTTGGCAGCCAGCTCACCTGGTGGTGGCAAGCGGGCAAGCATAAACAGGTGACCCAGGCCGTGCATCAGCATGGTGGCAAAATTTGTCTGCAGTTATTACACGCAGGCCGCTACGGTTATCATCCCTTTAGTGTGGCACCCAGTGCAATTCAATCGCCAATCACGCCTTTTAAACCGAAGGCCATGTCCGATTCGACCATTCGTAGCACTATTGCTGACTTTGCCCATTCCGCGAAGCTGGCAAAAAAAGCCGGCTATGATGGTGTGGAAATTATGGGGTCAGAAGGCTATTTGCTGAACCAGTTTATTTGTAGCCGGACCAATCACCGCACCGATCAATGGGGCGGCAGCTTTGAAAACCGCTGCCGGTTGCCCTTAGAAGTGATTAAACAAGTCCGTGAGGCCTGTGGTCCGGACTTCATTATTATCTTCCGTCTGTCGATGCTGGATTTGGTCGAACAAGGCTCCAGTTATGACGAAGTGGTACAGCTGGCCAAATGGGTGGAGCAGGCGGGCGCGACGCTGATCAATACCGGCATTGGCTGGCATGAAGCCAGGGTACCGACCATTGGCACCATGGTGCCACGAGCGGCCTTTAGCTGGATCACCGAACAGGTTCGTGGCAAGGTCGGCATACCGGTGATTGCCACCAACAGGATCAATACCCCCGAAGTGGCTGAGCAAATTCTTGCCAGCGGCCAGGCCGATTTAGTCTGTATGGCGCGACCGTTTTTGGCGGATGCTGACTTTGTGAACAAAGCTGCTGCCGGGCAATCGCAGTTGATCAATACCTGCATTGCCTGTAACCAGGCCTGTCTGGACCACATCTTCCAGAACAAAAGAGCCAGCTGTCTGGTGAATCCGCGCGCTTGTTACGAGACCGAGCTGAATTTCGACAGCGCCAGCACAGCGAAAAAGATTGCGGTGGTCGGTGCAGGTCCGGCAGGCCTGGCATTCAGTGTGTATGCCGCGGCTAAAGGCCATCAGGTGACCTTGTTTGATAGAGCAAGCGAAATTGGTGGTCAGTTTAATTACGCCAAGCAAGTGCCGGGCAAAGAAGAGTTTTATCAGACGCTGCGGTATTTTTCCGAAATGCTGAAACTGCATCAGGTGAAGCTGGAGCTTGGCCAGGAAAAAACGGCCGAGCAGTTGAAAAACGCTGGCTTTGACGACATCGTGCTCGCCACTGGTATTAAGCCGCGCAGTTTGAAGCTGGAAGGCAGTGATCACCCGAAAGTATTAAGTTACCTCAATGTACTGCGGGACCATGCGCCTGTTGGCGAAACAGTCGCTATTATTGGCGCTGGTGGTATTGGCTTTGACGTGGCCGAATACCTGACTGAACCGCATTCATTGACGCTGCAGCCTGAGCACTGGTTAAAAGACTGGGGCATTGATAAAAGCTATCAGCAGCGTGGTGCGCTGTTAGCTGACGCAGGCTCAGAGCCAGCGCCCCGGAAAGTGTTTTTACTGCAGCGCAAAACCAGCAAAGTAGGTGCAGGCCTTGGCAAAACCACTGGCTGGATCCATCGCAGTTCGCTGAAAAAAAAGAACGTCGAAATGCTGAGCGCAGTTCAGTATGACAAAGTGGATGATGCCGGGCTTTGGATCACTCTGGATGGCCAGCAACGCTGTTTGCCGGTGGACCATGTGGTGGTCTGTGCCGGACAGGAGAGTGAGCGCAGCTTATTTGACCAGCTGAAAGATTCTGGCCAGTCAGTTCACCTGATTGGCGGGGCCGATGTGGCCGCCGAATTGGACGCCAAACGTGCCATCAGGCAAGGGGCTGAACTAGCCGCGCGGTTGTAAGCAGCAGCTTTGTAAGCCAGCCTGAAAACATTATTTTGTAAAAACAGGGGATTTCCCCTGTTTTTTTTTGCCCGCTTTCCCTTACTCTGTACTCTGCATACGAATGCATAGGGACAAGGTGCTTGATAAAGGTGCAATTTTTTCGCGTTGCACTGCTTTAAAACTTCAACGCCTGATCTCAGTGCAACTCGAATGCAGCATGACGCGTGGAGGCGCGGAAGATTGCAGGCTGCAAGGATGTATGATGCATTCTGGGACTTTGGCCCCGGCCTTGCTTAGCAACTAGATAATGTCATACAGGGGAGTGTTCGATGTCAGGCGTACTTACAATGATCTTGGCAGGTGGAGAAGGAACGAGGCTGGCACCTTTGACTGGCGTGCGAGCTAAACCTGCAGTGCCTTTTGGTGGAAATTACCGCATTATCGATTTTGTGCTGAACAACTTTGTTAATTCAGACTTGCTGCAAATCTTCGTGATTACCCAGTTTAAATCCCATTCACTGATGAAACACTTGAGCAGAGCCTGGCGGGTCACAGGCCTGACCAACAGATTTATCGATCCGATCCCGGCCCAAATGCAAACCGGTAAGCACTGGTATCTGGGCACGGCGGATGCTGTCTATCAGAATATTCATCTGATCCATGGCCTGGATCCGGAGCATGTGTGTGTCTTCGGTGGCGACCATATCTACAAGATGGATGTCCGGCAAATGTTGGATTTTCATCGTCAAATGGGGGCTCGTTTGACTGTCGCCGCCATTCCGGTGCCAGTGTCGCAGGCCCATGAGTTTGGTGTGATTGAAGTCGATGCTACCGGCAAAATGATTGGCTTTGAAGAGAAGCCGAAACAAAACCCCAAAACCATCCCTGGCCGGCCAGATTATGTGCTGGCGTCTATGGGTAATTATATTTTTGAAGCCAAAACCCTGGTGGATGTGTTGCACGAAGATGCGGCCAAAATTGATTCCAAACACGATTTCGGACACAACATTATCCCGACCCTGTATCCGGCAGGCGATGTCTACGTGTATGACTTTTCCAGCAATATGATCCGGGGGGAAAAGGAAGAGTCCAAAGGCTACTGGCGTGATGTTGGCACCATTGATTCCTACTACGACGCCAATATGGACCTCATCGCTATTGAGCCACCGCTGAATATGTACAACAAACACTGGCCGCTTCGCAGCTACACACCGCCGATGCCGCCTGCCAAGTTTGTACATGATGAAGCCAACAGAACGGGTCAGGCCATTAGTTCTATGGTGGCAGCTGGCTGTATTGTCAGCGGCTCTATCGTCTACCACTCTATTTTGGGTTACAACACCCATGTGCACAGCCACGCTTACGTTGAGAAGTCCGTGTTGATGGGCAACAACGACATTGGCCGCGGCTGTCGCATCCGCAAGGCCATTATCGACAAAGATGTCAAAATTGCGCCCGGCACTGTGATTGGCGAAGATGAAGTGCTGGATAAACAACGTTTTCATGTTTCCGCAGAAGGGGTTATTGTAATACCGAAAGGGGCTGTCATAGGGTTTGACTGATGCGCGTATTGTTTTTATGCAGTGAATACGAAGGGCTGATCAAAACCGGCGGCCTGGCGGACGCAACCCGGGCTCTGGCCATGGCGTTGCAGCAAGAAGGCGTGGATGTGCGGGTGATGTTGCCCCGTTATGGCAGTTTGTACGGCAAACCACTGGCGCCGTACTGGCAGTCTGTCTATCTGAGTCTGGGCGGTGAGCCAATGGGCTGCGCGGTGCGGCAACTGGCTGGCCAGGAGCTGCCAGTCTATCTGCTGGAGCATCACCAGTTGTTTGGCCGCGAGCGGCCTTACGATGATGGACAGCACGGCTATCAGGATAACAGCCGACGTTTCAGTTTTTTTTGCAAAGCCGCGCTCCAATGGTGCATAGAACAAGACTGGACGCCGGACCTGATCCACGGTCATGACTGGCAGACCGGCGCTGCCGCCTGCTACCTGAAAACCTTGTATCGTGCTGCGTTACCGAATTGCCGTTTTGTTTTTACCGTACACAATGGGGCTTACCAACAGCCTTTATCCAGTCAGGAAGTGCAGGCCAATGAGCTGTCGGGCCTGCATCCGGCTGTGCGGCCCAGTCTGTTAGCTTATGGTTTGAGTTATACCGATAAACTGGTGACGGTCAGCCAGGGCTATGCCGCCGAATTGCTGGAAGAACCTGCCGCCAATGGTCTGAGCCAGATCTATCAGCAGCGCCGGCAGGATTTCAGTGGCATTCTGAACGGGGTGGATGACCAAATTTGGGACCCGGCGATTGACCCTTACCTGACGCATCATTTCAGTGCGGCCAAACTGGCAGGGAAAGCCCTTTGCAAGCAACAGCTGCATGCTCAATATCAGTTGCCGCAGGCTGACTGGCCGCTTTACGTCGCCGTTAGCCGGCTAACCAGCCAAAAAGGCTATGACTACTTAATTCCTGCCTTGGAGCAGTGGCTAATCTCAGCATCTGCTTATGTGGTGATGATGGGCACAGGTGAGTCACGTTATGTTGAGGCTCTGCAGCGGCTGGCGAGTCGTTACCCGGAGCAAGTGCGTTTTATCCATGGTTTTGACGAAGGCTTGTCGCATTTGCTGGAAGCGGCGGGGGATTTTTTCCTGATGCCATCCTTGTTTGAACCTTGTGGTTTAAACCAGCTGTACAGCCTGAAATATGGCACCTTGCCATTGGTCAGGGCCACCGGTGGATTAAAAGACACAGTGCAGGGGCTGGAACAGCCTGCGCCGACCGGGATCAGTTTTGATGCACCGACGCCGGACGCGCTGCTGCAGGCGCTGAACCAGGCACAGCAGTTGTATGCGCAGCCGAAGAAATTTCAGCAAATCCGCAAAAGAGCCATGCAGCAACGTTTTGACTGGAAGACAGCTGCCGCGGCTTACCTGGCGCTGTATCAACAGCTTAGAGAGTGCCGCACTGAGCAGGGCTTAGGCGGTTGAGTGCCTGAGCCAGAGAAAGCTGTTGTCGCCACAAAATAAAGTCTGTTAGCCTTGGTTATCTGTTAGCTGGAGAGCAATTATGGATGCAGTGACCCTTTTAACCACGCGTTATTCTTCGCCACGCCTGACTGAGCCGGCACCTGCTGGTGAAGACTTGCAGCTGATTAAACAGGCCGCATTGCAAGTGCCGGATCATGGTCACCTGCGGCCCTGGCGTTTTGTGGTGTTTAACGGCCGCAGTGCACTGCAGAAACTTGGCGACATCTTTGCCGAAGCCGCGCTGGAAGACGACCCGTCGGTGTCTGATGAAGTGGTGGAGCGGGCTCGTCAGTTGCCGCTGCGGGCGCCTATGGTGATTGCCTGCATTGCCAAATGTGTTGAACACCCGAAAGTGCCGTTTTCTGAACAGGTGCAATCTGCTGCCTGTGCAGTGATGGCGATGCAACAAGCGGCCTTTGCCTTAGGTTTTGGCGGAATTTGGCGCAGCGGCGCTTACACTCAGTATGATTTTGTCAAACAGGCGCTGAGTCTGGGCGAAGATGACGAAATTGTCGGTTATTTGTACCTGGGCACTTGTGCCTTAGACGTGCCGCCCCGTCAGCCATTAAGTCCTGAAAGCTACTTTCAGGATTTTCAGGGCTAATCTTTTTACCGCACAGTATCAGAATTCACCTGAACTAAAACAGTAAACGAACTGAATCTATCCAAAGCGAGGAAAGGTAAAGAACTAAGCAGACCGTCTTTGGCAGGGATGCCAAAGCCGAGCCTACAGGGAACGTATTCACGGCGTGTCTGCGTGGGCTTTGCCTTTTCCGCTGCAGCTGAACCAACTCGTGAATAGATAAGCAGTTTTTGAATAAAAACTGCTTATCTGATCGGCAGTACTCCTCTCGGAGCATGATTTTTTACTTAGAAACCGGTCTCAAAATGTGCAGTCGCCTGCACTTGCTCCCAAGTGCCATCGCTGTACAAGATAGTGGCTTTACCCAGATGTTCATGATAAGGCCGGATTTGTTTATTGCAGCTTAAAGCTGAAGCGGCACAGCCGGATGTCGCGTCCGACCAGAGCACCTGGCTCACGGTTTTGGTTACCCCGGTAATACGCCACAGCGCCAAATTCGTATTGTTATCAAAAGTGAATTCCATTGCGGAGCAATAGCCCACCTGCCATTCATCGTAAGCCGCGGTGTCGACCATGCATTCCATCGAAGCCGCAGAAGCAGCGCCGCTCAGTAAGATCAAAGGTAAAAACAGTTTTTTCATCATGATTCCCTTTTCATTGAATTTTTCCAAAATGGCAACAAAAGTAAAAATTATGTTTACTTGTTTGTCAAGTGGGGAAATTTCACTCTGCCTGTGCGATGCTGAAAAACGCCATAAAAAAAGCCCCGGAACCGGGGCTTTTACTGGAAAGGTGTGAATTAAAACTCGGCGTTGCCTGGTGTGCGAGGAAAGGCGATGACGTCACGGACGTTGCCAACACCTGTGACATAAGACACCAGACGCTCAAAGCCCAGACCAAAACCAGCGTGTGGTACTGTGCCGTAACGGCGCAGGTCACGGTACCAGCTGTAATCTTCTTTGTGCAGACCCATTTCATCCAGACGTTTGTCGAACTGGTCCAGACGCTCTTCACGTTGGCTACCGCCAATAATTTCACCAATACCTGGCGCTAATACGTCCATCGCCGCTACGGTTTTGCCGTCTTCGTTCAGGCGCATATAGAAGGCTTTAATGTCTTTTGGATAGTTTTGCATAATGATTGGCGCGCCCACATGGACTTCGGCCAGGTAACGCTCGTGTTCAGACTGCAGGTCGACACCCCATTCCACCGGGTATTCAAATTCTTTACCGCAGTTTTTCAGGATCTCAATGGCGTCTGTGTAATCCATCCGCACGAAGGATGAATCAATGACTTTTTCAAGACGGCTGATGGCGTCGGTATCAATACGCTCGGCAAAAAACGCCATATCGTCAGCACGTTCGGTCAATACGGCTTTGAATACGTACTTCAGCAAGTCTTCGGCCAGCTGAGCGATGTCTTTCAGTTCCGCAAAGGCGACTTCCGGTTCAATCATCCAGAATTCGGCCAGGTGACGGCTGGTATGCGAGTTTTCAGCACGGAAGGTTGGGCCAAAGGTATAGATTTTCGACAAAGCACAGGCGTAGGTTTCGCCGTTTAACTGACCAGAAACGGTCAGGAAGGTCTCTTTACCAAAGAAGTCTTTGCTGTAATCAATAGCGCCTTTGTCTGTGCGTGGCAGGTTTTCCAAATCCAGTGTACTGACACGGAACATTTCACCTGCACCTTCTGCATCAGCACCGGTGATCAGCGGGGTGCTGATCCAATAGAAACCCTGCTCATGGAAGAAGCGGTGAATAGCTTGCGCCAGACAATGACGGACACGGGCCACAGCGCCAATCACGTTGGTGCGCGGACGCAGGTGGGCTTGTTCACGCAGGTATTCCATGCTGTGACGTTTGGGCGCCATTGGGTAGGTGTCCGGGTTTTCTACCCAGCCGACTACGTCAACTGTGTTGGCCTGAATTTCAAAGGCCTGACCCTGACCTTCAGAACGGGCGATCACCCCTGTGACAATCACAGAACAGGCGGTGGTCAGTTTTTTGATTTCTGATTCGTAATTATTCAGTTCAGCCGGAGCAACGGCCTGCACTGCATCAAAGCAGCTGCCGTCGTGCACGGCTAAAAAGGAAATCCCTGCTTTGGAATCGCGCTTGGTGCGGATCCAACCCTTGACTGTCACTGTACTGCCCAGTTCATACTGACCAGCAAGTACATCTTTAATTACTGCATGCGTCATGCAACTTGCTCCAACTTGCCTTTGTCAAAATGTTAAAAGGCAACATGATACGCAGGCAAGGCCTGAACACAAGTAAAACTTTTAGGGAGGGGTGAAAATGACGGATCGCCAGCAGGCGCTGGGCTCAGGCAACAGAAGACAGGGGCCGGATCTGTGGTTAAAACTGCTGTCCTGGCTGGATTGGCTGTGCTGGATTTTACTGATCACGGCTTTGGCCCTGGCCCATTTGGCCGAGCCGGATTTTGACTCTGGCCTGGTGCGTTACTGGCAAATTCCGCTCGACCCCAATTGGGATCAGACGTTACTTTCTTACAGCAATCCGTTATTTGCCAGTTGTCTGGCGCTCAGCCTGTTTACCCTGGGGCTGCACTGGCGCCGCAACAAACGCCAGACCGACAGCTTGCGGCTAAACCTTTATTTGTTGGTACTCTTCAGCGCCGTCGCACTTTGGTTGCTCTCCGGGCTAAGCGCCCGGTAACACGGCGGCGTCGCTCCAGTCTGGCTGCTGCGATAACTGGCATAGCGCCGTAGTTAAGCGGCTAAGTTCGGCCGGGTTAATTACAAAAGGTGGCATCAGATACAGCAAATTACCAAAAGGCCGTACCCAGACTCCCAAGTCGACACAGCGCTTTTGCACCGCAGCAACATTGAGCGGATGCTGCATTTCAACCACACCAATGGCTCCCAACACCCGCACCTCTTTTACCCCGGCGAAGGTCTGGCAAGGCGCTAATTCTTCACGTAGCTGAGCCTCAATGGCGCTGACCTGCTGCTGCCAGTGGCCCTGCTGTATAAGCCGTACACTGGCGCAAGCCACGGCGCAGGCCAGGGCATTCGCCATATAGGTCGGGCCATGCATCAGGGCGGGCACTTCGGCACTGCTGATACCGCTGGCGATCTTGTCGCTGCAAAGGGTCGCGGCCAGTGTCAGGTAGCCGCCGGACAAGGCTTTGCCCAGACAGAGAATATCCGGGCTGACTCCGGCGTGATTGCAGGCAAACAGGGCGCCGGTGCGGCCAAAGCCAGTGGCAATTTCGTCGGCAATCAGCAGCACCTCGTACTGATCGCATAACTGCCGGGCCAGCCGCAGGTACTCTGGATGATAAAACCGCATGCCACCGGCGCCTTGCAGCACCGGCTCAACAATAAAAGCGGCCAGTTGTTGGTGGTGCTCTGCAAAGAGTTGACGCAGCGCCTGTGCATCCTGGTGCAGGAACGGACCGTCAAAACGGCTTAGCGGCGCAGGCGCAAACAGCTGCCGGGCCAATTGCCCCTGAAACAAACTGTGCATACCGTCTACCGGATCGCAGACCGACATGGCCGCAAAGGTGTCGCCATGGTAAGCCTTGCGCAGCGCCAGAATGCGCTGCTTTTCAGGCTTTTGTTGCCCCAGCCAGTATTGCAGCGCCATTTTCAGTGCTACTTCCACCGCGATAGAACCACTGTCGGCGTAAAAGACTTTGCTTAATCCCTGTGGAACCATCGCCAGCAGCAAACGACCCAGTTCAATGGCGGGCTGATGGGTAAAGCCCCCAAACATCACATGACTGAACTGACTGGCTTGCGTCGTTAAGGCGGCATTGAGCTCCGGGTGATTGTAGCCATGCACTGCAGCCCACCAGGAGCTGGTGCCATCAATCAGGCTGCGGCCATCTTCCAGTTGGATCCGCACACCGGATGCACTGGCAACCGGGTACACCGGCAGCGGATCCGCCAGCGAGGTATAGGGGTGCCACAGGTGGACACGGTCGAACTCGAGTGAGTTGCTCATAAAATAACCTGAAGTAAACTTTGTGAACTGGTTGGCGTTGACAGAGAAGGCCGGGCCGATAGACTAACGGAAAATTTCAGGGCCGACAAACAGGCCTTTCTTCAGTCAGGGAAATTTATGTCAGCTGTTGCTACCGTGCGTCACGATTGGTCTTTACCCGAAGTGCAGGCGTTATTTGCTTTGCCCTTTAATGATTTGATGTTTCAGGCGCAGACTGTGCACCGCCAGTATTTCAAGCCCAATGAAGTTCAGGTCAGCACGCTGTTGTCGATCAAAACAGGGGCGTGTGCGGAAGACTGTAAGTACTGCCCGCAGAGCGGTCATTACAATACGGGACTGGAGCGTGAGCGTCTGCTGGAAGTGGAAAAAGTGCTGACCCAGGCCAAAGCGGCGAAAGACAAAGGCGCCACCCGTTTTTGTATGGGCGCAGCCTGGAGTAACCCTAAACAGCGTGACATGCCATTTCTGATGGAAATGGTCAAAGGCGTGAAAGAGTTAGGTCTGGAAACCTGTATGACACTGGGTAAGCTGGATGCGGGCCAGGCCTCAGAGCTGGCTCAGGCTGGTCTTGATTACTACAACCATAACCTCGACACCTCGCCTGAATTTTATGGCGAAATTATTACCACCCGTACCTATCAGGACCGGCTGGACACGCTGCAGCATGTGCGTGATGCCGGGATGAAAGTCTGTTGTGGTGGTATCGTCGGTATGGGGGAAAGCGCAAATGACAGGGCCGGGCTGCTGCGCCAACTGGCCAACCTGCCCGAACACCCGGAGAGTGTGCCCATCAATATGTTGGTGAAAGTGCAGGGTACGCCACTGGATAACGCCGACGATTTAGACCCATTTGTATTTATACGCACCATAGCAGTAGCCCGAATTCTGCTGCCGAAAAGCCATGTGCGTTTATCGGCTGGCCGCTCGCGGATGAATGAACAAATGCAGGCTCTGTGTTTTATGGCGGGCGCCAACTCCATTTTCTATGGCGACAAACTGCTGACCACTGAAAACCCGGAAGCGGACGCGGATATGCTGTTGTTTGCCAAGCTGGGCCTGGTGCTGGAACAGCGCCACGATGTGTCCGATGAAGCGCACGAGGCCGCACTGGTGGATGCCTTGAAAGAACAGGCAACCCCGTCCTTGTTTCATTCGGCGGTCTGATGCACGCATCGAGCCGGTTTCGCCAGGCGATCGCAGAGCGCCAGCAGGCGCAGCTATACCGGCAGTCAGCGCTGATTGAACAGTATCAGGGCAGGCTGCTGCAACTGGCCGGGCGCAGTTACCTGAACTTTTCTGGTAACGATTACCTGGGGCTGGCGCAAAGTACTGAGGTGACCGCTGCGCTGGCCGACGGTGCGCTGCGGTTTGGCTGTGGCAGCTCAGGTTCGCCGGTGCTGACGGGGTTTCATTATGCCCATCAGGCCTTAACGGACGAAATGCGCGACTGGTTGCAAATGGACGACGTGTTGCTGTTGTCTTCTGGTTTTTCCGCTAATCAATTATTGCTGCACACCTTGCCGGCCGCGCAGGATCATTTGTTGCTGGACAAACTCTGTCATGCCTCACTGATTGACGCGGCGCTGACGGCACCCTGCAGCTACAGCCGCTTTGTGCATCAGGATTATGTGGCGCTTGGCAATAAGCTTTCTGATCAAGCCAATGCCTGGGTGGTGACCGAAGGGGTGTTCAGTATGGATGGCGACAGTCCGGACTGGAGCCGATTGACAGAACTCTGTCACCAGCATCAGGCCGGATTGATCCTTGACGATGCTCATGGCTTGGGCCAATGCGGCGAGCAAGGCCGGGGCAGCTGGGCGGACGCTGGGGTTGCGCCACAGCAGATCTCAGCCCTGATGGCCAATTTTGGTAAAGCATTGGGCGGCCAGGGAGCATTTGTCGCGGGTTCTCAGTTGCTGATTGATTATTTACGCCAGTTTGGCCGGCATTATGTATACAGCACCGCAATGTCACCGGCCATGTGCTGGGCCATGCGTACTGCAGTGCAGGTATGCAGACGTGAACAGTGGCGGCGCGACAAACTGGCTGAACATATCGCGTTGTTTCGTGCTCTGGCCCGGCAGGCCGATTTGCCACTGTTGCCGTCAGCGACAGCCATTCAACCTGTGCTGGTAGGTGACACCAATAAAGCTTTGGTACTGAGTGAACAGCTGAAACAACAAGGGATTTGGCTGGCGGCCATCCGGCCTCCGACGGTGCCGCGGCACGGCGCCAGGTTACGCGTGACATTGTCCGCGCAGCATGAAGCGAAAGATATTCAACAGTTAATCAACGTATTACGGAGTTTGTGGTGAGGGTGATGCCAGAAGTCTCTTTCACAAATAGTGCCGGGCGTGTGGCGGCGCAGTTTGGTCTTGCCGCCACCAGTTACCCGCAACATGCCCGTTTGCAACGCCATGCGGCGGCGCGTTTAATGGCCTGGCTACCGCGGCAGTTGCCATGGCTGGTCGATTTAGGCACAGGCCCTTTGTGGTACCGCGAGCAATTGCAGCGCCATTGTGACCAGTTACTGGCGCTTGATTTAAGCTGGTCCATGCTGGCTCAGGCTTCGGCTCAAGGTGTGGATGCGGTGCAGGGGGATGCGACCTTATTGCCGCTGTTACCGCAGAGTCTGGATGCTTTGTATTCAAGCCTGATGTTGCAGTGGTGTGCCAAGCCGGAGCTGGTGCTGCAACAGGTGGCGCACGCATTGAAGCCTGGTGCTGTAGCAGTATTCAGTACCTTGTTGCAAGGCACGCTGACAGAGCTGGAGCATGCCTGGGCTCAGCTGGACAGCTATCGCCATATCAATGAATTTTTACCTCTGCAGTATTTTCAGCAATTGCGCCCGGGGCTGGATGCGATGGGCGTGACTGTAACGCTGGAGTCTGAGCTGGTGCAGTTGCCCTACGCCACTGTGCGCGAACTTGCCCGGGAACTTAAGGGGCTGGGCGCCAATACAGTGCTGGGAGAACGGCGGCACGGCCTGACCGGCAAAGGATACTGGCAGCAGCTGGAACAGAATTATCCGCGCCGTCACGGCGAACTGCTGGCCAGTTACCAACTGCTTTATATCCGATTGGAACGTCGATGAAGATTTTTATTACGGGCACCGACACCGATGCCGGCAAAACCTATTGTACAGCCGCTTTGCTACAAGGCTTACAGCAACGCCAACTGAAAGCTTTGGGTCTAAAGCCCTTTGCTGCCGGTGTAAATGCTGACGGGCAGAATACTGACGCTTTGGCGCTGCAAAGTGCCACCGATCTGCCACTGACCTATCAGCAGGTGAATCCGGTCTGTTTAGTGGATCCCATAGCGCCCCATATCGCCGCAGCAAGGCAGGGGCTTACGCTGACATTCTCCCAGCTAACGGACGCGGTGCGTGCGGTTGAACACTACCAGACGGATTTTACTCTGGTGGAAGGTGCAGGCGGCTGGATGCTGCCGATGACCGACGATGACTACCTGTCGGACTGGGTAGCGGAATTGGGCTGGCCGGTGATTTTGGTGGTAGGGATGAAACTGGGCTGTCTGAACCATGCACTACTCACTGTGCAGGCGCTTCAGCACGCTGGCGTGCCGTTAGTCGGCTGGATAGCCAACTGCATTGACCCGGATATGTTGTCTGCAAATGAGAATATTGCCTCACTACAGCAGCGTATTCCTGCGCCTTGTCTGGCAGTTTTGCCCTTTGCTGCTGAAGGAGTCGCTTCCGCGATGCAACTGCAACTGGCTGATGCTGTAATAAATTCTGTTATTCACCGCCGTTAAACGCAGTTTTTATGGCGGTTATCTTTTCTTACAAATGCCTGTCGCACCTCCATTGAATTCGCCTTTCTAACCCCTATAGTAGCAAGTGTGAACCGAAGCTTGTTCTGTCGCTTCGCGTGAACCTGACTCAAAGTGGTAGCTGAGTAAATGAGGTGTGTATGAAACGAATTTTGCTATTCCTGGCAACCAACCTGGCCGTCATGCTGGTACTGAGTGTGGTGCTTAGCTTAGTGTTTAGTGTTTTGGGAATAGACAGCCGCAGCATCAGTGGCTTATTGGTGTTTGCCGCCGTCTTTGGTTTTGGTGGCTCGTTTATTTCGCTGTTTATGTCCAAATGGATGGCAAAACGCTCCACCGGCGCCATGGTGATTGAACAACCGCGCAATGCGACTGAACAGTGGTTAGTGCAGACCGTTCGTCGTCAGGCCCAGCAGGCTGGGATTGCAATGCCTGAAGTGGCGCTGTACGACTCGCCGGAAATGAATGCCTTTGCCACCGGACCAAGCCGTAATAACGCGTTGGTGGCTGTCAGTACCGGTTTATTGCGCAATATGCGTGAAGATGAAGTGGAAGCAGTGCTGGCACATGAAGTCTCTCATGTGGCCAATGGCGATATGGTGACACTGACGCTGATCCAGGGGGTGGTGAATACCTTCGTGATTTTCTTTGCCCGGCTGATTGCCGGTGCTATCAGTGGCAACCGAGGTGAAGGGCAGAGCAATAATGGTGTGGTCTATATGCTGACTGTGCTGGTGCTGGAAATGGCCTTTGGCGTGCTGGCCAGCCTGATTGTGATGTGGTTCTCGCGTCAGCGCGAATACCGCGCTGATGCGGGCGCCGCCAAACTGGCTGGGGCTGGCAAAATGATTGCGGCGCTGGAGCGCCTGCGTAATAACCATGAAAGCCGGCTGGAAGGGTCTATGATGGCCTTTGGTATTGCCAGCAAACCAGCTACTTCCGAGCTCTTTTTAAGCCACCCGCCACTGGAAAAACGTATTGCCGCACTGCGCGGATATTAATGTCACGGACAAAAAAGGGCTGAATGAACCAGCCCTTTTTTATAGCTGCGAAAGGTCCTGGCTTTATAACAGCACGACCTGATTTCTGCCTGCCGCTTTGGCTTGATACAGCGCCTGATCGGCAGCGTGGATTAAATTAAAGGCTGTGGTGCCATGTTCAGGGTAGCAGGCAACACCAGCAGAAATGGTGACGGAGATCTGTTGCTCCCGGGCAAACACCTGGGCCTGTTCAATCTGGGCCCGCCAGCCTTCGGCCAGATGACCAGCCTGAAGTGCTGTGGTGTTTGGCAACAGGATCAGGAACTCCTCGCCGCCGTATCGAAACAAAATATCGCTACGCCTACTCTGGCGCAGCAAATTGCGGGCGACCAGTTCAATAATCTGATCACCGGTCTGATGGCCGTGTTGGTCGTTTAACTGCTTAAAGTGGTCCAAGTCCAACATCACCAGTGACAGTGGTTTTTGATTACGTCGCGCCAACGCCAACTCGCGTTCCATAAATTCATTCAGAAAGCGGCGGTTAAACAAATTGGTCAACGGGTCGCGAATGGCCTGTTCACGGATCCGGTTTTTCAGCCGTTCAATGTCTGACAGCTTCTGTTGCAGTTGTTTGCATTCCTGTCGCCACTCTGTGACTTCGGTCAGTACGGCGTAATAAAACCGTTGCTGTTGCACCAGATGCAGCTGCAAAGACAACGCAAACCAGCGATAACTGTCCTGACTGCGGATTTTCAGCTCCAATGAGCAGGGGACATCGATTGAAAGCAGGTTCAGCTGATTTTTTAGCTGGGTTGACCAATCAGCTGGTAAGCGGATATCCGCCAAAGAGGCAGGCAAGCTGACTATGTCAGGCAACAGGCCTAAAAATGCTTGGTTAGCGGCGACCAGTTGTAACTGATGTGCGGCATCGTCCAGCAGAATAAACGCAGGATTTGGCAGATGTTGGAAAAAACTGACCAGCCATTGTTGCTGGCTTAGCTGAAATTTGCTGACCACTGTTGCGAGCCTCCTTGCTCTGCAACTATAGAAGGAGGTTAAAAATACCGCAAAATGAAAAAAAGTAAACTGTCTTCTGCCGTCAGCGGTCGCATTGCGGTCGTTACTGGCACTTTGGTTTGGTCTGGGCTAACTTCAAACCAGAACAACAAGGAGATGCATATGGCGGTCAGCGCAGAACTGAATGACGAAATCCGGATCCTCAACCTGTTTAATCTCGACACTTCACTCGAAGGAATAAAAGCGCATAAAGATGCAACCAGTGAATACAAAGCAGCGATAGGGCGCTTGTATCACAAAGGTTTACTGACGCAGCCAGACGGCGGTTACCTGACCGATTTGGGGCGCAACTGTGCTGAGCACATTCAATCCGCGTTACGCATTCTTACCCCTTAATGACGAGCTTGTTACTGCTGGCCAGCTGCTTACCCGGTTGGCCATCCACTTTTTTGACGTCTAAATGGCTTTCCGGCTAATTTCTGATTGAATTTCAGCGGCAATCTATTTACCTTGTCTGCGGATTCATAACCCAAGCGAAGAATGTAATTAATCAGTAATAGGAAACTTAAAAGTGACGACCTGGACGCCTCAAAGTTGGCGAGCTTTTCCAATCCAACAACAACCCTCATACGATGACAAATCACTGCTCGCATCTGTAGAGCAACAACTGCATAAATACCCACCATTGGTATTTGCGCAGGAGACCCGTGATTTGTTTAGTCAGCTCGGCCAGGTGGCCGAGGGCAAAGCCTTTTTATTGCAGGGTGGCGATTGTGCGGAAAGCTTTAGCGACTTTAATGCGCCGAAGATCCGGGACACCTTTAAGGTGCTGTTGCAGATGGCAGTGGTATTAACTTTTGCCGGTGGTTGTCCCGTGGTCAAAGTGGCCCGGATGGCGGGTCAGTACGCTAAACCACGCTCCAGCGATCTGGAGACCATCAATGGTGTGTCCTTACCAAGCTACCGTGGCGATATCATTAACAGCTTTGAGTTCACCGAGGCGTCTCGCCGTCCGGACCCTAACCGGTTATTAACGGCTTATCACCACTCGGCGGCAACACTGAACTTACTGCGAGCTTTTGCCCAAGGCGGGCTGGCCGATTTGCACCAGGTCAGCCGTTGGAATATGGGCTTCGTGGAATCTAATCCATTGAAAGGCCGCTACCAGGACATTGCTCAGCGTATTCAGGAAGCGTTACGCTTTATGGAAATCTGTGGCATTACTTCGGAAAATTCGCCTTCTATTCGTGAAACCTCGTTGTATACCTCACACGAGGCATTACTGCTGAATTACGAAGAGGCACTGACCCGCCGTGACTCATTGACTGGTGATTGGTACGACTGCTCCGCCCACATGGTGTGGATTGGTGAACGCACCCGTCAACTGGACCACGCTCACTTGGAGTTTTTCAAAGGCATTAAAAACCCGATTGGTGTGAAAATTGGTCCTGGCATGGATGAAATGGATCTGATCCGTCTGATTGATGCACTGAACCCCGACAATACGCCTGGCCGTTTAACCTTGATCACCCGCATGGGCGCCGACAAACTGGCTGAAAAGCTGCCAGCTCTGGTTCGCCGGGTGCAACGTGAAGGCCGCAAAGTGGTTTGGAGTTCAGACCCGATGCACGGCAACACAGTCAAAGCAAGCAATGACTACAAGACTCGTGATTTCGAAGCCATTTTGCGTGAAATCCGCTATTTCTTCGCGGTGCACCAGGCCGAAGGCAGCCATGCAGGCGGTATTCACCTGGAAATGACCGGAGAAAATGTCACTGAATGTACCGGCGGGGCTTATGGCTTGTCTGAAAACGACCTGAGCCGTTGTTACACCACTCAGTGTGACCCACGACTTAACTCCGATCAGGTACTGGAACTGGCGTTCCTGATCGCAGACACACTGCGTGCCGTCCGTAAGTAATAGTCAAACCGATAACAAAGCCGCCGCTATTGGGGCGGCTTTGCCACGTCTGGTGGTACTGGGCGCTGGCAGTATCGGTTGTTACCTCGGGGTGCTGGCGGCCCAAAGTGGCCGTTTTCAGGTTAGTTTTATAGGCCGGGAAGCCTTAGCACTAGAGGCCGCTGTGTATGGTTTCACCGCGCAGGACCTGGATTTACGTTGCCATACTCTGGGTAGTCCCGCTGTATTTACCTCGCTCGAAGCTCTCCGTGGCGCCGACCTGGTGTTATGTGCTGTCAAAGCCGTAGCACTGAATGAACTACTACCACAATTGGTTGATTTTCTGCGCCCCGACACCGAAATCATCGCGTTGCAAAACGGCGTCGCCATTCAAACCTGGTATCAGCAATTTTTACCGCAGCAGGTGGCCAGAGCCATAGTGCCATTTAATGTGGTGAAAGCCGGCCCTGGTCTGTATGCCCGCACCAGTGGTGCAGCCATGGTCTGGTCTGAGCCGGCAACCGTATTGCAGCGCCAACTGATGTCTGCGCTCAGCAGTGCCGATTTGACGTCCGCTGCGACAGAGGATATTCAGGCCGCAGAGCTGGGTAAATTGTTGCTGAATCTGAATAACGCCATTAATGCGCTTTGTGGTTTGCCACTGCGTGAGCAACTGATGCAGCGCCCTTACCGTCAGCTTTTGGCTGGTGCCATGGATGAACTGTTAAGGTTGTGCCGGCGCAGAAAGCTGGGCCTGCACAGTTACACCAAAGTGCCCAACAGGTTGCTACCTGTGTTGCTGCGCTTACCCGACGGGCTGTTTCGGGTAATAGCCCGCTCCATGCTGGACATTAACCCGCAAGCCCGCTCATCAATGTGGGACGATTTACAGGCTGGACGACCAACAGAAATTGATTACCTTAATGGTGCGGTGGTTGCGCTGGCTGAAGAAGCCGGTCTTACGGCACCGCTGAATCAGGCACTGGTCAGCCTGGTACGACAAAAGCAGCAAGGGCAGGCGGTTAGCCTGACCCCGCAACAGGCCCAGCAATTACTCGCGCTTTAGTATTTTTGTCGCTTCAGACCCGTCTGAGCCATGATTTTTGCAGAAATCTCTTCAATCGACAGATGGGTTGAATTCAGATAAGCCATGCGCTCGCGCTGATACAAAGCTTCCACTTCATCCAGCTCCAGTTTGCATTGACGCAGGGATGCATATTTACTACCGGGGCGGCGCTGCTCACGAATTTGACTGAGTCGCTCCGGCGTAATGGTCAGGCCAAACAGTTTGTTTTTGTGTTGCCGCAGCTCTGCTGGCAATTTCAAATGATCCAAATCTTCTGGCACAAAGGGGTAGTTAGCGGCTTTGATACCGTACTGCAAGGCCAGGTATAAGCTGGTGGGGGTTTTGCCAGAGCGGCTGACGCCGACCAGAATAATGTCGGCTTTGGCGTAATCTTTTAAATTGGAACCATCGTCATTGGCCAGAGCAAAATTCACCGCATCAATTCGAAAATCGTAAGTCTTTTCATGAATACTGTGGGTGCGGTGTGTTTTTGGCATGGCCGACAACCCCAATTCCTTTTGCATTGGCTCGACAAAGGCGTTCAAAAAGTCGTAGCAGCTGCCTTCGCTGCTGTTAATGATCAAGCGGAGCTTGTCGTCGACAAAGGTTTGAAACACTAAAGGCCGAACTCCGGTAGTTTTATAACGATCGTTAATTCGTTGTTTGACCTGTAAGGCAATCTCTTCGGTTTCGACAAATGGGATGGTGATATGGTCAAATTCTGCGGGAAACAGCGACAGCAATGCATGTCCAAACACTTCGGCAGTAATTCCAGTTCCATCAGATATATAGAAAGCAGTTCGCACGGGAAACCTCATTTTGTCGTTATAAAATTACATTAGAAATTAAGGTTTTAATTCATTCTAACCCCAGTGTAGAATGAGATGGCTATGTGGCTAGCCATGTAAGCTTACAGAACCTGCAACACAAATTGGAGACTTATCGTGCAAGAATTCGTTGTTTGGTACCAGGACTTAGGCATGCATGACGTTCCACGCGTCGGCGGAAAAAATGCCTCTTTGGGTGAGATGATCAGTAACCTCGCGAACGCTGGGGTACAGGTTCCAGGCGGCTTTGCGACTACTGCGTATGCCTTTAACCAATTTCTGGATCAGAGTGGACTGAACGAACGAATTTATCAACTGCTGGATGGTTTGGATGTCGATGACGTCAATGCACTGGCCAAAGCCGGTGCGCAAATCCGTCAATGGGTGATTGATACGCCGTTTCAGAGTGAGTTTGAACAGGCGCTGCAGCAGGCCTATCAGCAACTGGTTTCAGACAGTGTGGGGGATGTGTCTTTTGCAGTTCGTTCCTCTGCGACTGCTGAAGATATGCCAGACGCGTCATTTGCCGGCCAGCAGGAAACTTTCCTGAACGTGCGTGGCTATGAACAGGTGCATGAAGCGGTGAAGCATGTGTTTGCGTCATTGTTTAATGACCGCGCCATTTCCTATCGTGTTCACCAGGGCTATGACCACCGCGGCGTGGCACTTTCTGCCGGTGTTCAGCGCATGGTTCGCTCTGATTTGTCTTCCTCAGGTGTGATGTTCAGTATCGACACCGAATCCGGTTTTGAAGATGTTGTCTTTGTCACCTCGTCTTACGGTTTGGGCGAAATGGTGGTGCAGGGCGCCGTCAACCCGGACGAGTTCTATGTCCACAAACCCACAGTTCTTGCCGACCGTCCTGCTGTTGTTCGGCGTACCTTGGGCAGTAAACTGCTGCAAATGGTGTATTCATCCGATCTGAGCCATGGCAAACAAGTGCTGGTGCAGGATGTGGCCGCCGGCAAGCGGCAACAGTTTTCTCTGACCGACGCCGAAGTTCAGGAGCTGGCCAAACAAGCCATTATTATTGAGCAGCACTATGGCCGTCCAATGGATATCGAATGGGCCAAAGATGGTGTGGATGGTAAACTTTATATAGTGCAAGCCCGTCCAGAAACGGTCCGCAGCCGTGAAGACAGCAATGAGATGGAGCGCTTCCAGCTCAAAGGCAGTTCAGCGGTGCTCACCGAAGGCCGTGCTATCGGTCATAAAATTGGCAGCGGTAAGGCCAAAGTGCTGGCCAGCATTGCCGATATGGACCAAATTCAGCCAGGCGATGTGCTGGTCACCGACATGACAGACCCGGACTGGGAACCGATCATGAAACGGGCTTCTGCTATTGTGACCAATCGCGGTGGTCGCACCTGCCACGCAGCTATTATCGCCCGTGAGCTGGGTATTCCGGCTGTGGTGGGTTGTGGTGATGCGACCAGTCGTATCGAAAATGGTCAGGATGTCACTGTTTCCTGTGCCGAGGGCGATACCGGCTATGTTTATCAGGGCGTGCTGCCATTTGAAGTGATCCGTTCCCGGGTCGACCAGATGCCAAAACTACCGATGAAAATCATGATGAACGTCGGTAACCCGGAACGGGCATTTTCCTTCGCCCGTCTGCCACATGCCGGTATTGGTCTGGCCCGTCTGGAATTTATTATTAACCGGATGATTGGTGTGCACCCGAAAGCCTTGCTGAATTTCGATACACAAAGTGCTGAGCTGCAGGCAACCATCCGTCAGATGATGGCTGGCTATTCATCGCCGGTCGAGTTCTACATCACTAAGCTGACCGAAGGCATTTCGACACTGGCCGCGGCATTTTCGCCACAACGTGTCATTGTGCGGATGTCCGATTTTAAATCCAACGAATACGCCAACCTGGTCGGTGGCCAGCAGTATGAGCCACACGAAGAAAACCCGATGATCGGTTTCCGCGGTGCTTCACGCTACATCAGCACTGACTTCCGTGATTGTTTTGCGCTGGAGTGTGAAGCATTGAAGCGGGTCCGCAATGAAATGGGCTTTACCAATGTGGAGGTGATGATCCCATTCGTGCGGACGCTGGAAGAAGCCAAAGCGGTGATCGAACTGCTCGAAGCGCATGGACTGAAACGTGGCGAAAATGGTCTGAAAGTCATCATGATGTGTGAGCTGCCTTCGAACTGCCTGCTGGCAGAGCAGTTCCTTGAGTACTTCGACGGCTTCTCCATCGGCTCGAATGACTTAACTCAGTTAACTCTGGGTCTGGACCGCGACAGTGGTTTGATTGCGCATCTGTTTGACGAGCGTAACCCAGCCATTAAGAAGCTGCTGGAAATGGCCATTTCTACTGCCAAAGCCAAAGGCAAATATGTCGGGATCTGTGGTCAGGGCCCTTCAGACCACGAAGACTTTGCCGCCTGGTTGATGGAGCAGGGCATTGATTCAGTGTCACTGAACCCGGATACCGTGCTGGAAACCTGGCTGTATCTCGGTGAAAAATACGGCGAGTAGGTGTCGTATTTTACTTAAAGTGCCGGGCTCTATTGCCCGGCACTTCACATTTTAACAGCAGAATTTGCTTCAGAAACCCACAGTCACGCCGATGTTACAAATGACGATTGCTCATTCATGCTGTGTGACCAACCTGTCCTGATGAATGTGCAAGATTTATCATATAGTCAAAATAAATTCATCCGTATTGACTTTAATTCGCCAGAAAAGTCAGACTCCAGCACAAATAAATGCAGAAATGATAAAGTTTACCTATTTTTTCATATTCCCGCTTGCGCATTGATGTTTTTTTCATTAAATTAGTAAAAGTGATACATTATTTAGGCTTCTAGGGTGTTTCGACAATAGAACCAAGTCAAATGGATTGTAGCTTGTTTCATTTTTGTCATTTTTGTAAAACGGCTGGGAGCGTAGCCTTGTTCGGAGGTATTATGGAGCACTATGATGATGTGTTGCAGTTTGTGACCAAGACTGGCGCGCAAAATTTAAATTACAAGAACTTTGAATCTGCTGCATTTACTGCAGGGAATTCCCGTTGGAAATTAATCAATCAAGTTGCATTATTTGACCGGGATACGGCAGAGTTTGCCAGGACTCCTGCTTCGGAGTTTAATTCTTACCCATATACCGATAATGGAGCCGCTCGCTCAGAGCCGTTAGCGCAGGTAGCGCGTTTAAACTCTGTCGAATCAACCAAAGAGCATTTGGATACGAATGGCACTGCTCGCGAAGATTCAATCCGTGATATGTCGCATTTGTTCCTTAAAACCCCAAATCAGACGCCTACACCGGAAAAATCGTCGGCAAGTCCGCTTTCATTATTATTAGAACGGATAGGCGCATGAACTTAATTTGCGTGGCATCTCCTAAAGGGGGGGTGGGTAAAACAACTTTGACTGCTAACCTTGCGCATGCATTGCAACGTTTGGGCTTGCGGGTTTTAGTTATAGATTTTGATCCACAAAACTCGTTGCGACTGCATTTTGGTATGCCGCTTAGTGATTCGTCCGGCCACGTTAGAGACTGGAATACAGTGCAGGAGTGGGCTCACCACGTTCGGGAGTCCGATTCTGGCGTGCGCTATGTTCCGTTTGGTCGTGTTCAGAAGCCTGAAAGAGATCATTACGAGCACACTCTGGCAAAAGAACCTAAATTGTTAGCCAATTGGCTGGCTCCTTTTATAAGCCAAACGGATCTGGTGGTACTGGCTGATTTGGCTCCCGGCTATTCTGAAGCTATGCATGCTTTATCTCAGTTTGATCCCATCATTCTCAACGTATTATTGGCTGACAGCGCGTCATTGAGCAGCCTACCGGAAATCGAATCCGGCAATCTTTATGGTGAAGATGTGCGTGACCGCTGCTATTACATAGTGAACCAGGTGGATGTCCGGAGTCAGCTGAACGCCGACGTTACGGCGTTCCTGACCCAACGCCTGGGTTCAGCCTTACTGGGGACTGTACATCGCGACGAAGCCGTGGCTGAAGCCAATGCGAGCCAAATGCTTGTATTTAAATATTCTCAGGCATCGGCAGTAGCGGCCGATTTTGATGCAATAGCAAAAAATCTTCATCGTCTACTGCCCAAGGCCGTCTTTAGTCCACATAAAAAGTCCATTTAAAAAACGTTGCAAAAGGGATTAAATGACGAACAGAGACTCTAAAGCGCCTTCAAAGAGCCTGAGTGTGCTGGCCTTTATCTTCTGGCTGCTGGTAGCCATTGTCATAGTGACTACCCCATTGGATTTAAATAGCCAGACGTTGTTTGGCCTTGCCTGTGGTTTGTTGTTGTTTTTGGTTGCGCGTATCAAAAACCATTGGACCCATATGGTCATGCTGCTGATGTGCGTCATTGTATCCACGCGCTACCTCTATTGGCGTACCACGGAAACTCTGGTGTTTGATAGCCTGCTCGAGGGCATTCTCGGCGTTGGCTTACTATTGGCTGAGTTTTACGCATGGATTATCCTGACCCTGGGTTTCTTTCAGACCATCTGGCCACTGGAGCGTAAAATAGTCCCTATGCCGGATGATGTTTCTGCCTGGCCTACAGTCGACGTCTACATCCCTACTTACAATGAAAGTCTCGATGTGGTGAAAGATACAGTGCTGGCTGCACAAAATATTGACTATCCGCGCGACAAACTCAAAGTGTACATACTGGATGATGGACGCCGTGCGGAGTTTGGTGCTTTTGCTGCATCTGCCGGTGTTGGTTATATCAGCAGGGACGACAATAAACACGCAAAAGCGGGCAATCTGAATAACGCTATCCGTCTGACTGACGGTGAGCTGATTTGTATTTTTGACTGTGACCATGTCTCTACCCGGGCTTTTTTACAGGCCACAGTCGGAGCCTTTATTGTCGACCCCAAATTAGCCCTGATGCAGACGCCTCATTTCTTTTACTCGCCAGATCCCTTTGAACGCAATCTGACCACTGGCGATGAAATTCCGCGTGAAGGCGAGCTGTTTTACGGGCCTGTACAAAAAGGCAACGACTTCTGGAATGCAGCCTTTTTCTGCGGTTCCTGTGCGGTGATCCGACGCAGTGCAATCGAGGAAATTGGTGGCTTTGCTGTTGAAACTGTGACTGAAGATGCACACACGGCGCTGAAGCTGCAGCGCCGTGGCTGGAACTCCGCTTTTCTGGGCTTACCGCTTGCTGCAGGTCTGGCAACAGAACGCCTTGCGCTGCATATAGGTCAGCGCGCCCGTTGGGCCCGTGGCATGATCCAGATTTTACGGATGGATAACCCATTGCTGGGGCGCGGGCTGACATTGCCACAGCGTTTGTGTTACCTGAACGCCATGATGCACTTTTTGTTTGCTCTACCCCGAATCGTCTTCTTAACAGCACCACTGAATTATCTGCTGTTTGGCCAGAACATTATTGATGCATCGCCGGAGATGATTCTGGCTTATGCGCTGCCGCATTTGTTGTTTACCACCTACACCAACTCCCGTTTACAAGGACGATTCCGCCATACCTTCTGGGGGGAAATCTATGAAGCTGTGTTGTCTTTCCATCTGGTGATCCCGACCATTGCGACTTTGTTGAATCCGCGTAAAGGTAAGTTTAACGTGACTGAAAAGGGCGGTTTGCTCGAGAATGGATATTTTGACTACGATATTGTGAAGCCTCACTTGTTTACTCTTGTGCTGCTGATTTGTGGCGTCTTGTCGGGGATTGTCCAGTTAATTTGGAATGAGTATTACAATATTGAACCGAAAGTACTGGCGCTTAACCTGTTTTGGGCTGGCTTCAGTTGCATTATGTTGTTTGCGTCCGTGGCTGTTGCCCGTGAAATGAAGCAGGTACGCAGGACTGTTCGTCTTGATATTTCATTACCTGTCGTTTTGCATCTTGATTCAGGTCATACCCGAAAAACCAAGTCGATGAATCTTTCTATGGGCGGAGCTCAGGTCGAAAATGTGACGCAACAAGAGGAAAATGAGCGGATCGTTGATATTGAAATCTCGTTAAATAACACGGCTATGGTGTTTCCGGTAGAGACCATTTACCGCGACGAGGAGTGCATCCGTTTCAGGTTTTCTGAACTGCCTATTGCTCAACGCCGCGAATTGGTCAAAGTGGTGATGGGGCGAGCTGATGCCTGGTTACCAAGTTACACCGAACATAAAGACAATAATATTTTGTTATCTTGCTTCAGAGTGATGCGCTCAATTGCGGGCTTATTCCAGGAATCCATCGTCAAGAAGAAAGAGCGGGATTACGAAGCTGAAGGAGCTGCACGACCGCTCAGTGGCTGGAAAGCGAGATTGGCACTATTGGTTGTGATCGCGGTGAGCGCTGTCATTTTATCGAATCAGGCGTTAAGTGCGCCTGCACCTACAGTGGCCCCGGATAATTCGGTCAAACCTGCGAATTTCAGGGATGGCCGCACGGAAATGTATAGTTTTGAAGACCTGGGTGCTTTTGAAGACATCTATTTTTTTGGTAACAACACCGCGTCCGGAATGAACTTTACTCTGCGCAACGATGAGTTTGTCCGCAGTGCCCGCTTGAAACTAAAACTGAATTACTCCGAAGCCTTGTTGGAAGATGAAAGCTTTTTGGATGTGGTGCTCAACGGGCAACTATTGCAGACCGTCGAGTTGTCGCCATTTAATGCAAAATCACTTGAAGTCGATATTGCTATTGAACCGGCATTAATACTGAGCAGCAATAATCTGGGGTTTCGTCTGACCGGGCGCACTGTGCAGGAATGCCAGAATGAGCTGTCCAAAGACATTTGGGTAAAAGTGCAGCGCGATTCCTTGCTGACGATGTCTGTGCAGCGTCTGCCAGTCAGTGCAGACCTGTCCAAATTCCCTGAGCCGTTTTTTAACCCTGGCGCGATGAACAGAGTGACGGTGCCTGTGGTGTTGCCGGCCAATGCCAGTGCGGCCACCCTGACCAGTGGCGCTATTGTGGCGTCCTATATAGGGCGGGTTGCTGAATATCGACATCTGAATTTCCCGGTGATGCGCAATCTGATCCCGATGGAAAACGCCATTGTGTTTGTCACCCCTGATCAGAGTATTCAGGGGCTGACTATCCCTCGGATCAATGGGCCTGAGCTGCGGCTGATAGATAACCCTCTAAGCCCGGTTTACAAATTGTTATTGGTAATGGGCAGAACGCCGGAGGAGCTAAAAACTGCAGCGACCTATTTGGTGACGCGGTCGAACGCAATGCAAGGTACAGTTGTGAAGGCAGAAAAGACCGCGCGTGAACCGATGCAACCTTATGAAGTGCCACGCTGGACCAGCACGCAGCGTGTGGTGCAGTTTTCAGAGTTCTTGCAGGAGCCGCAACTGGCTAGCCAAGGTCTGTTTCATCCGCCTGTTGAGCTGAACTTTCGAGCCTCTCCGGACCTGTTCTTCTGGGATGGTGAATATATTCCAATGACCATTAACTACAATTTTCCGGAAGGCGACTGGCTGGATGAGCGGGAATCGTCATTGGACGTCTCGTTAAATGGCCGTTTTCTGACTTCATTACCGGTAAATCAAACCGGTGTTTGGGCCATGTTGAACCGCTGGTTAGGCCGTGACACCCGGCAAGAAACGGCTCAGCTGCGCATTCCCCCTTATATGCTGTACGGAGAAAATAAACTCCGGCTTTACCACCATTTCGCGGTCAATTCACCCGGCTGCAATTTGAATGTTCCTAAAGAAATCACCGGGCGCATTCATGGCGAGTCGAGCATTGATTTAACTGCGGCAAAAAACTTTACCCAACTGCCGAATCTGTCTTATTTTGTTGGGGTGGGTTTTCCATTTACCCGGCGTGCCGACTTATCCGAGACTGTGGCCTTACTGCCAAAACAACCAGGCAATGAAGAAATTGAAACCTTGTTTGAGTTAGCTGCCCGCATGGGGCGGGATACAGGCTATCCGGCATTGGGTTTAAGTGTAAAAATGGGGCTTGGCTATTCGCAAGACCTGCAAGGCCATGATTTACTGGTGATTTCAAACTTCAGAGAGTTGCAAAGTTCGCGGGTGTTAAATCAAAGTGCCTTTGCAGTTGAACGCGATCGCATGCAGGTCAAGTCATACAGTACTTTTGACCATATGCTGTGGTTCCTGCAAGGCGACTGGTCGCGCGAAACCAAGGCAGCAGCCAGGGTGCTGGACAGCGCTCAGAATGTGCAAGGCTTGTTCAGTTTCGTCTCTCCAGTCGACAAGGAGCGGGTCGTTGTTGTGGTCGCCGCTGAAACGTCGGCACAATTACCATCGCTGATTGAATCACTCAATAAACCCTTGGTCAGCAGCGAAGTATTATGGGATATGTCGCTGGTCGATGCAGGTGGTAAAGTACGAAGTGCCAGAGTCGGTGAGCAAATCGCTGTTGGCCGCATGCCATGGCACATGGAATTGCGTTGGTTTTTTGGTCAGCACATTATTTTTATGGTGATAGGGCTGGCTCTGGCTGCGTTTGCTGGCGCAGCCATTTTATACCCTTTACTAAAACACCGGGCCGAGAACAGAATTAATAAAGGACTGAGTAGAAATGAATAAATCACTGTGGGCTGCACTTGCCTTGTCAGTCTGTGGCCAGCTGGCCGCTGCGGATAATCAGACCACCTTTAACGGACTATTTGAGCAGGCTGATTTCTGGCAGGAAAGAAATCGCAGTGATTTAGCCCGGGACGCATTACAGAAAATTCTGGCGGCCGACCCGAATAATCTGGAAGCCATTTACCGCATGGGGGTGTTAGCTGCACGCGACAACAATGAGCCTGAACTGAAAAAATGGTCGGGCATGCTGGCCAGCTTATCGCCGTTAGACCCGCGGTTAAAAGAGCTGAATGCGGTGCAGGTTGCCAGACAAATAGACCCGGCCACCTTAAGTGAGGCACGCCGGCTGGCTGCGTCGGGACAATACGATTTGGCTATTAGCCGCTACAGAGATGTCTTTGGTGGCAATTCGCCAACACAGGATTTAGCCGCTGAATACTATTTGACCTTAGCCGGCACACCGGACGGCTTAGCGGTCGCCAAAAAAGAACTCAAGCAGTTGCACGAGTTACGTCCCGCATCGGGCAGTATTCGGCTCGCTTATGCTCAGGTATTAAGTTATGACGAAAGCAGCCGCCGTGATGGCATCCGGCGCCTTGCTGATTTAGCACCAAATTCAGAGACTGCACGAAGCAACTGGCGTCAGGCCCTGTTGTGGCTGGACGTAAAGCCCTCAGATAAAGCCTTGTACGAGCAGTATAATCAACAGAATCCTGACGACATTGAAGTCATGGATTACTTTAAAAATAAAGCAAAAACCGGCTCTACAGCAGCGATATTGAACAGCCGTACTCTGGGCTACCGTGCATTAGACAACAACAGAATAAGCCAGGCGGAGAATTACTTCCGTCAGGCTCTGACCGAAAACCAGAATGATGCTGAGGCTTTAGCTGGCATTGGTTTAATCCGACTGAAGCAGCAACAGTTCAGCCAGGCAAAAGATACCTTGGGCAGGGCGATGGCGATGGCGCCAGCCAAGAGTGCAAACTGGCGACAGGCGTATTTATCTGCTGACTTTTACAGCCGGATGGCCAGGGTTCAACAGCTGATAGAACAGCAAAGTTACGATCAGGCACAAACTGAGGTGACAGCACTTGCTAAATTCCCGGCTCCTTTTGATCTGGAAGCTCAAGTGGTTGCTGGCCAGTTGCAGCATAAACAGGGGCAATTAGAACAAGCAAAAAGCACTTTCCAGGCGATACTGCAGAAGAAGCCAAACCACAGTGCAGCCAAACTCGGTTTGGTTGGTGTCTTGCAAAGTATGGGGCGCTGGGAAGATGCAGAGCGGTTGTCTGCTCAGTTGTCAGAATCTGAGCGTGGCCAAATTGCGGGCTTATCCCAGCCAGAAGTGCAGCGCTTGCGCGCCGATGCAGCGAACAGCAACGAATTACTGGCAGAAATCAGCTTGCGTCGCGCGTTAAAACTGGCGCCGGACGATCCATGGGTGCGACTGGACCTGGCCAGGTTACTGCAAAAGCAAGATGAACCGGCTCGCGCCCGTGCTGTGCTTGAACCTTTGTTAAGCAAACCTGATGCCGATTCACGTTTTGCGGCCGCCATGTTTGCCAGTGAACAGCAACGCTGGCGGGATGTGGAGCAGATTTTGGGCACAGTGCCACTGGCTCAGCAGACTGCCGCGATGCGAGAGTTAAATGCACAAGCCGCCGCCAGAGCGAAACTGAGCCGGGTACTGCAGCGCACGGCGGCCGGCGATCAGCAGCACGCTCAGCAGATTATTACTGAAATGATGCAACAAGGTTCTATGGGGGCCAGTGCCGCTGGTGATCTGGCATCTGAGCTGTTAAAAAATGGTCAGTCCGGGCTGGCCTACCAGGTTGTGGAAACTGACCTGATGCGCGGCATGAATGATGCGCCGGCTCAGTACCTGAACCACATAACAGTACTGAACGAAACGGGACATGCCCGTCAGGCCAAGCTGTTGTTGTCTGAACTGATGCTGAGATCCGATTTGAGCTTGTCGGATAAAGAGCTTTTTGATCAGCTGCAACGAGGGCTGGCTGTCAGGGAAGCGGATACCCTCAGAAACGAAGGTCAGTTGGCGCTGGCGTATGATTTGCTGGCGGCGCACTTACGTGACTTCCCTGAAGATGAAAGCCTGTTGCTGGCGATGGCCAGGCTGTATCAGGACGGCAAAAAGACCACAGAAGCTGAACAAATTTATGACTATGTGCTGCGGCTTAAACCGCAAAGCAAAGAAGCGCTTTCTGGGGCCGTTGAACTGGCACTGCAAAAAAATGACCCGGAGCGGGCGCGGTTATTACTGAACAAACTGAACTGGAACAACAACCAGCAACCAGACTGGCTGATCCTGGCGGCGCGGGTTGCTCAGGCCGAAGGTGATCACGACAAGGCCACAGAGTTACTGGTCAAAGCCCGTAAGCTGGCTTATCAGAACACTGCTGTATGGGGGCAGACAGCGGCGTCGACCTCTGCCAACCCGTTCCGTGACAATGCGCAAACAGAAAACAACCCGTTTCGTGACCGCAAACAGAGCCGCAGTTTTACCCGCAACAGCAGACCTGATTGGCTGCCTGGTCAACCTGGTAATGCCGATGTACAGAGTGCGCAGGTCAGTAATCCGACCGCCACTGTGTTTGAACAAATCGACAGCATGTTAGGGGCTATTGAGCAGGACACCCAGACCCGAATTGATACGGACGTCGTACTTCGGGTACGTGAAGGCTCGGATGGCTCATCTGGGCTGGCGGCGGTGGAAACACCAGTCACCTTGTCGACAGGTTTGTTAGGTGGCCGGATTGAAGCCAGTGTGACACCGGTCTCACTGAACTCGGGCACTGTGGAATCCGAAAACGACATTAACCTGTTTGGCCGCGGCGCCGTGGTCAACGCCTCAAGTGGCTTAAGTGCCCGGATGGAAGTGTTGGGTGATGTGTTGGATGATATCGATGATTTAGGTGTGGCCTATGAAAACGCCAAAAAGGAGTCTGATGCTGCAGCGATCAGCCCTAATGAATCGCCAGCAAACATCGCAAGGCTAGAAGCCGTTACGGCAGCTGCGAAAACGGTGTTTGACCGGGCGGCGGCCATCGATTTATTTCAGACGTTTGACCTGACGGGGCGTAACCTGTCCGCCAGTCAGCTGCAGCTTATCGACGAGTTTCTTAATGAGAACTATGGGGCGTCCACCATTGCATTGGACTCGACGTCGGTTGAAGCCTTTCGTGAAAGCAGAGCCAGGTTGGAAAGCCTGATCGCGGCCGCGCAGGACCAGCTGGATACCTTAGCGATCAGCACAGGCAACCCACAAACTCAACGCAATTCAGGGGTGGCTTTAGCCTTTGGTTATAAAAATGATTTTCTGAGTGCCGACGTTGGCACCACCCCTCTGGGGTTTGAGAAAACCAATGTGGTCGGTGGTGTGAAAGTTCAGCCAGAAATTGCCAAAAACACCCGTATTGTGGTGCAGGGAGAGCGTCGGGCCGTGAAAGACAGTTTGTTGTCTTATGCTGGCACCACGGACCATGTCAGTGGTGAGCGCTGGGGTGCGGTTACCAAGACGGGGGGCAGCGTCGGTCTTAATTTTGATAATGGTGCTGCCGGTGCTTATGGTGCAGTGTCTAAACACAAATACGATGGGGACAATGTCGCGTCAAACCGCTCGGAAGCCGCTGAAGTGGGCGCCTATTACCGGCCTGTGCATGAGGTGGATGAGCAGTTGCAACTGGGTATTCATGTCAGTTACAACAGTTTTGATAAAAATCTGAGCAAATTTACCTTTGGTCATGGCGGCTACTTCAGTCCGCAGGATTATGTCAGCGTGGCCTTCCCGCTGAGTTATGGCGCCTCAGCGTCGGACTGGAGTTATAACCTGTTATTTGCTCCGGGGTTTCAGAGTTACAGCGAAGATGGTAATAGCCTGTTCCCGACCGATGCAGCAGCACAGGCAGCGCTGGATTTATTCTATGCGTTGGGTGCCTTCGACCAGGCTGGTTATGCACCTTCCAGTAAATCCGGTTTTGGCATGAGCTTTGGCTTAAATGGGGAATACAGACCAAGTCCGGATCTGAAGTTTGGTGGCCAGGTGGCCTACGACAGTTTTGGTGAATACAACGAATCGGTGATCCGTTTGTATATGAAATACCTGGTGGGAGGCACAAATGACTGATATGACAGATATCACGACAGATTATTTCTTCCGTCAGCAGACTAAGGCCGCCTGGGTTCCATTTATCCGGGCTTTTGTAGCGGAGATTGCGCAAACGGCGGGTGAAGCCGGTGCCGATTCTTTCCTTCGACAGATAGGCAAGCGCCTGGCCGCCGACTATCCTTTGGCGCAGTACAACAGCATTGACGAGCTGGAACGCTCGATGAACGTGGTATTGCAAGAATTGCAGTGGGGTTGGCTTCGGATCCAGGTGCTGGACAGCAGTCTGATGCTGAAACACGGAGCCTTCCCGTTGCCTTCGTATGGTAACGAGCAACAGCAGCGATTCGAAGCGCGACTGTTCAGTGCGTTGCTTGAGGGATTGTATCAGAGTTGGTTGCTTGCACTGGGTGGAAAACCAGATGTCCAGGTCAGGGTGAAAACCGCAGAAGCCGGAGGTGTGTTTGAGTTTGTTTATGGGAAAAGCCGGCTTGCTCACTCGGGCCGTAGTCCTGGCTTTCTTTAATTTTTGTGCAGCATTGACTGTGTTGCCCGGTAGCGCCTTGGCGCAAACCGGCTCTGACTGGCAGCTCTACAAACAGCGTTTTGTGACCCCGGAAGGCCGGGTTATCGATTCCTTTAATAAAATAAGCCACTCTGAAGGTCAGGGCTGGGGTATGTTGTTTGCGCAGGCTAACGACGATGCTGCCACCTTTGAATCGCTGTGGCGTTGGACCCGCAAAAATCTTGCCCGCAAGGACAGCCGGTTATTTGCCTGGCGTTACGACAGCCGGGTCGTTCCTGCGGTGAACGATTTGAACAATGCCAGCGATGGTGATGTGCTGATTGCCTGGGCATTATTCAAAGCCGCTACGCGTTGGGGAAATTCCAATTACGCAGCTGCATCAGCCGCGATACGTCGCGACATTCATCAGCTGTTGATTCGGCAGTTTGCCGGCTATACGGTACTTTTGCCCGGTTTGAACGGATTTCATTCCGACAGTTATGTCGATATCAACCTGTCGTATTGGGTGATCCCGGCATTTAACGATTTTGCTGCATTGGAGCCGGATCAGCACTGGCAGGCTTTGGTCCGGGATGGTCAGAAGCTGCTGGCGCTAAGCCGTTTCGGTGAGACCAGGCTCCCCACTGACTGGATACGGCTGGATCAGAATGCCAGCGTTGCACCTACTCCCGACAAACCAAGCCGGTTCAGCTACGATGCCGTGCGGATCCCGATGTACTTTATTTGGGGCAAAGCGCTGACAGCCGAATTGGAGCAGCCGTTTTTAGCCTTTTGGCCACAGAATGCAGTGATTGCTGACTGGGTCGATGTCACCTCAGGCGAGCGGGCGGCTTACCCGGCCTCGAACGGTATCAAAGCGGTTCAGGCATTGTTGCATGGTGAGAGTGGGATTCTGGCGCAGCCTCTGGTTGCTGAAGATGATTATTACGCCAGTTCTTTACTGATGCTAAGCAAATTGGCGGCTCAGTCGGCGTTAACTCAGGTTACAGCCAGGTAACTGGCTGGTGAAATGGCGGATCTGCGCCAATTGCCCTCTGGCGGGTCTTAACACCGACCAGTAACGGGCGCCGCCTTTTGCTTCACGACTCCAGTCCGGCTGACTAATGTGGCCGTCCGTTTTTACCCATTTTTGCATGATCCGCACCGCACACTTTAAGTTGGTGGCCGGATCATGCAGTTGCTCAGCCTGGCGGATATTGCAGCTGTAGCGTGGCTGGTTTGCGCTTTCCTGCGATATTTGCAATAAACCTCGACTGATCACGGGTTTGCCTTTGCCGTCGTGAAATTTCTCCTGATAACGGGTCAAGGGTTGAAAATTGCTTTCCGGTTTGGCCATGGCGGAGAACAGACCCACCCAAAACTGACTGCGCTCGCGATTGGTTAACCTGACGTAGCCAGGGCAAAATTTGCCAATATCGGCTGGCTTTAAGCGGGGCAGTTCAGATTGCTGCACGGCTTGTTCCAGCTGCCTGGTCCAGCTGCCATCTTTGTTGTGACCAGCCCAGGCTGCGTAGTCATAGGACATCAGAGCCTGTGACTGGCAGGACAGAAAAACAAAGCTAAAACAGATCAGTGGAGTGCGCATAAGTAACAAAACAAGTGGTGATACAGCTTATATCGGTGAGTTCAGGCAAAACTGTACCAGCCTTGCCCGGTTTTTTCACCCGTATTGTGGTATTTCTGCTGCTTTGGCTACTGACAGCAGCAGGATGGTTGAGTTAGTCTGGCTGGCAGTAATTAATGTCCGTTTATCAAGCATCTACTGCCGGAGTCGGGAGACGTTATGCCGCATGACCATTCCAGTCACTCACATCATCATGGCCATTCGCACGGTCATCACCATGGGTCAGAAACAGGCAATATTGCCGTCGCGTTCTGGCTGAATTTCTGTTTCAGTATTATCGAGCTGATTGGCGGTCTGATGACCAATAGCGTCGCTATTCTGGCCGATGCTATGCACGATTTGGGTGACAGTATGGCGATTGCGTTCGCCTGGGTTGCCGCCAAAATCTCCGGCAAAGCGCCGAACCAACGCTACAGCTATGGCTATCGGCGCTGGTCTTTACTCAGTGCATTGGTCAATAGTCTGATCCTGGTGGTAGGAAGCCTGTGGATCTTAATTGAAGCTGTGCCGCGACTGTGGGAGCCGGTATTACCTCATGCACCAGGTATGATGGCGCTGGCGGTGTTAGGTGTGGTGGTAAACGGCGCCGCCGTGCTGAAGCTGCGACTGGGCAAAACCCAAAACGAGCAGGTATTGACCTGGCATTTGCTGGAAGATGTGTTTGGCTGGGTTGCAGTCTTGTTAGGCTCTTTGCTGATCTACCTGACAGGTTGGGCTGTGATAGACCCGCTGCTCAGTATCGGCTTTACCTTATTTATCCTGCTGAATGTCTGGCGAAATTTACGCCGGACTTTTGGGCTCTTTTTGCAAATATCACCTGACCCGGCAATGACGCAGGAACTGGAAGATAAACTCAAAGCGCTGAGTTTTGTCAGCGACGTGCACCACCTGCATTTATGGTCACTCGATGGCGAAAAGCATGTGTTAACAGCCCATCTGGTGCTGACTGATGCAGAGCACCAGTTGCCTGACTACAAGCTGGAGATCCGGCAACTGCTTGCGCCTTACCAGCTGCAGCACACCACCATTGAATTTGAATTCGCCTCAGAAGCTTGCCGCGACCATTGAGTTGGGGAAAATCAAGGCACTGCCATTGCGCAGTGCCTGCCAAGGTTTACTGGCTGATTTCATCCAGAGATAAGGAAAAGCTCGGTACAAAGACCTGCAGGAAGTATTTCACTTCGGCCAGTTCGTAGGTGGCCAGCATGCCTTCCAGCCGTTTTTTCGCCAGCACAAACTCATGATTGCCTGCAGAAATTTCTTCCAGCGTTTTGCCATAGGCACATAAGGTGTCGGCTGCTTTCACCAGCTGTTTCTCCAACGGACTATAACTGTCGCTTACTAGCAGGTTTTGGTAATGCGGTTGCAGTTCGGCAGGCAGCATCGCCAGCAGTTTCTGCTCGGCAATCTGTTCTATCTTTTTGTATTCCTGCGCTATTTGCGCATTGAAGTATTTCACCGGTGTGGGCAAATCGCCGGTCAGTACTTCACTGGCGTCATGAAACAGCGCCAGGCTGGCAACCCGATCCGGACTGATGTCGCCCTGAAACAACTCGCGGCGGATGGTGGCCAGCATATGAGCAACTACGGCCACCTGATGGCTGTGTTCCGCCACATTCTCAGTGGTCACATTGCGCATCAATGGCCAGCGGTTGATCAGTTTCATCCGGAACAAATGCGCAAAGAAGTGGCTGGAGCTACTCATTGCGAGTAGCCGTTGACGAATTGACCCAGTCGGCCTATCGCCATTTCCAGTTGCTCTTTGTGCGGCAGAAACACAATGCGGAAGTGGTCTGGTTCAGGCCAGTTAAAGGCGGTACCGTGCACCAGCAGGACTTTATGCTGACGCAGGAAATCCAGCACAAACTGCTCGTCGTCTTTGACTTTGATTTTCTTCCGATCAATTTTCGGGAATAAATACATGGCGCCTTTTGGCCGGACACAGCTTAACCCATCAATCTCGCTGACCAGTTTATGCGCCAGGTCCATTTGATCGTATAAACGCCCGCCAGGTACCACCAGCTCGTTAATACTCTGATAACCGCCAAGTGCCGTTTGCACTGCGTGTTGACAGGGCACATTGGCGCATAAGCGCATAGAGGCCAGAATGTTCAGGCCTTCAATGTAGGATTTCGCCAGATGCGTGGCGCCGGACAGAAAAATCCAACCGACGCGGAAACCGGCAATCCGGTAATTTTTCGATAATCCGCCAAAGGTCAGAATAAATAAATCGTCAGCCAGAGCAGCCGTGCTGGTATGGGTGGTGCCGTCATACAAAATTTTGTCGTAGATTTCGTCACTCATCACCACCAGTTTGTGTTCACGGGCAATCGCCAGCAGTTCCAGCAGCATGGCGTCGATATAGACGGCGCCGGTCGGGTTATTTGGGTTGATCAACACCAGAGCTTTGGTTTTCTTCGTGATTTTACTGCGAAGGTCAGCTAAATCCGGCATCCAGTCCGACAGTTCATCACAGCGGTAGTGAACGGCTTTGCCGCCGGCCAGGTTGACGGCTGCTGTCCAAAGCGGGTAGTCAGGGGAGGGGATCAGCACTTCGTCGCCGTTATCCAACAAGCCTTGCAGTGCCATCAGAATAAGTTCAGACACACCATTGCCGATGTAGACATCGTCAGCATCAGCGCCACGAATCCCCCGTTGCTGGTAATACTGCGCAACGGCGACACGGGCCGGATAAATACCTTGTGAATCGCTATACCCTTGCGCATTAGGCAGGTTATGGATCACATGTTTGAGAATTTCGTCCGGTGCTTCAAAACCAAAAGGGGCGGGGTTACCAATATTGAGCTTGAGAATACGCTGGCCTTCTTCTTCCATCCGTTTCGCTTCACGTGCAACAGGGCCACGAATGTCATAACAAACCCCGTCCAACTTACCCGAGCGCTCAATCGTTTTCATACCACTACCCGTTTATCCTCAGAAAGTCATTGTTGTATCGACGTTTTCACACATCTAGACGTCTTTTGCAATCACCCTCTGGAAAAAAAGTCGTGCTTAGTCCAGGCGAAACTGGTGCCAGCCCGGAGAAAAACGCCAATAGCGCATCAACTCTTGTTTTAAATCGAAAAAACTGGTGACGGGCAGGCTTTGGCCGCTGACGCAGGCGTAGGTAAAACGGTGGCAGTTATTGCGCAATAAATCGTAGGACTGATAGCTGTATACCTGAACCAGGGCCCTTTCTGCCGCTGCAGCTGACCCGATGATTTTACCGGACGGCTCTGTGGCCAGGTGCAGTTCTTCGCCACTGCGCTGGTCCAAAAAACGTTGTAACGACAAGGCCCGGACCAGGCCTGAGCCTGCGAGCTCAATGACCTGTCCGTCCCCGACATAAATGCCGCTGTGTTCAAACAGATGATAGATTTCACAGCACACCACAGCTCCAGGCGGGACTGTGGCGATGAATGCAGCCAGATTGCGCTTCACTGCTGATGTTTCACCTTGATATCACCCACCCCCACATTGGCTTTTAGGGTGAAGGTGCCGGAGCCACTGAGTTTGCTGTTACTGGTCACCATGGCTCGTTCGGTCTGATAACGACCCGCTCCGCCGCTAATGCCTGTGTCACCCACACCAGCGTCCAGTTCAATGCTCTGGTAGAGGCGGGTATCCAGCGTAAAATCGACATCGCCTACGCCGACATCGACTTTGGCATCTTGCTTCATCCCATCAATATCAATAGAGCCGACGCCCAGATCCAGTGCCAGAGCTAAATGCTGCGGCAATTGAATAGTCCAGCTTTGTTTGACGTCATCGTCATCTGCATCCAGTTCAATGCGGATTTTCACTTTGTCGCCTTGCTGGCGCATCTCAATCCTGGCATCGGATAAATCGGGTCCGAAACCCAGCCAGTTGTTATCGGGTTCCAGTTCGACATCCAGTTTGATATCTGTGCCTTCCACCACCTGAATATCCACCTGACCAACAGCCACATCCAGCTCAACACGGTGCAAATCTTTGCTGTCCAGTTGCTCTTGCAGTTGCACTGAATCGGCGGCGAAACTGGCCCCAGCCCATAACACTGTGGCGGCAATAAAAGTGAGTTTAAACATAATGACTGTCCTTATTGTTGTACGTTAATAGTAACTATGCATAGAACTTGCCAGTTTTTAATTGTATTTAAATCAATGACCTATGGTTTGTTGCTGACCTGTAAGCGGGCTTTTTCACCGCAGAATGGTCGAAAAACGCATTTGAAGTGGTTAAAATACGCGCCAGTGAAGTAAAACCAAGTTATTCGTCTGACTCAGTGCAGGGGAATTCTACAGGAGAGGCGATGCCAAATAAGGTCATCCGCAGCGTTGGGCAAAGCATAGCTGCAGCATTTGTGCTGTACTGTGCCGCTTATCCATTTTTAAATCCTGCTCCTGTAGAGGACATCGTATCGCTGGAAGCCTGGCAAATGCCGTCGAAACTGGATGCGCTGGACGCAGCCGATCAGCGGAAGTTGCTCAAACGCCTAGCTTATCCTGTCAGTATGCCTGAACTCGGTGCAGTACCAGACTTTACCGCGATGAAAGAAGTGGAGAAGAAAAAGAAAAAATTCTTTGGCTATCTGCTGCCTTTTGTCGAACGCGAAAACGCCCGCCTATTGAACCTGCGCCGGCAGATCATTGAGCTGGAGCAGCAATTCAGCCAGCGCGAGCTGACGGTTGAAGAGTATGCGTTTTTGTTCAGCTTGTATGACGAGTTCAAACTGGATTATCCGGAAGTCGATGCCACAGGCTTTGCTCAGCTGCTGAAGCGGGTGGATGTTATTCCGGCCGAGCTGGTACTGGTGCAGGCTGCCAAAGAATCCGGCTGGGGCAGCAGTCGTTTTGCACTGGAAGCCTTTAACTTTTTTGGCCAGTGGTGCTTTAAGGCCGGTTGTGGTCTGGTGCCTTCACAGCGCAGTTCCGGAAAATACCACGAGGTTGCGGTGTTCCCTCATGTCGCGGCCGCGGTCACCAGCTATTTCTACAACCTGAACACTTTTTATCAATACGAAGAGCTGCGTGAATTACGGGCTAAACAGCGCACCACAGGTGAGGTGAAAGGCCAGCATCTGGTGGCGGGTTTGCTGAAGTATTCTGAGCGTGGCCAGGCCTACGTCAATGAAATTCAAAAAATGCTGCGGGTAAACGACCAGCATATTGAGAGCTAAGATGAAACCTCTACTGATTGCTACTGCACTCTTGTGTAGCTTGCCGGTGCATGCTGACACCTTGTTTAACTACGACGGTTTTTATGCCCGGATGAAAAAAAGCGAAAAGGCCGAGTTCAGTGATATTACGCTGGCCTTCGAGCTGCAAAAAGCCGGCACCACAGAGCCCTGTGTAGTCGATAAAGCACTGATCACCACTGATATCTCTGAAGCGCCGCTGACACAGGCCGCCAATGGCGAGCTGGTGCTGCCTTACGACCAGGTACTGAATGATAACAAAGCGCTGATCCGCCTGATCCAGCCCGCTGGCGAAGCACAGTGCGATCTGAACTTCAAACTGCGGTCCAGGTTACCGATAGCTGAAAAAACCGAATTGAAAGTGCTGCAGCGTATGCACAGCCAGTTTGATCAATTGCTGGATAGTCTGGCGGGTGTCAGCAAATACTGGCTGCCAGAGGTGCAGGGACTGACGCTTCATTTTGCTGCTGAGGTTGTGGCGAGCTCTGCCAACCCCAAGGTGCAGGCTGCGCTGCAGTGTGAACAGAAAAGCTGCCAGCTGATGCTGACTCACGCTTTGCCAGAGGGCGCCATCATAGAGTTTAGTCAGACGCCATTGTACGCGACGCCTTTGCTTGTCCGGCCCTGATGCCACTGTATTTGCTCACACATGAGCGCGAACTGGCCAGAGCAACAAACACTGGCCAGCTGGTGCTTGAATGCCCAAATTCATGCCGTGAACTGCAGGTAAGCAGGATACTGTGGCAACGCAAAGCGCCTGACGCGACGTTGCTGGAGCTAGCGGCGAAAAACCGCCTTTGGTTGCTGTATCCGGCGAGCGGGCAGGTGCCAAGTCTGAGTGCTGATACACCCTTGTGCTGGGAGCAGCATCATTTAGTACTGCTGGATGCGACCTGGCAGGAAAGTCAGAAAATGCTGCGGCAAAGTCCCTATTTGCAGCGTATTCCCCGACTGAGTCTGGCTGCTGGCCCGTCAGCTTATCAGCTAAGACGTAATCAGCAGCAGGGCGCTTTATGCACAGCCGAAGTGGTGATGCAGTTACTGGAACGAGCGGGGCAGAAGGAAATAAGCGCTGAGCTGGCGCAGCGCTTTGCCGAATTTAATCAGCGCTAAGGACTTTAGCTGAGTTCCACTGTTTGGATCTGAACCTTCTGCTGTTGCTCCTGATAATCCTCGTCGTCCAGTAAACCAACAGGGATTTTTGGCACATCCACTTTATCAAAGGCCAGATCACCCTCTGCTAGGGTGGCACCGCGACGGACTGCGGCGAAATCAAACAGGTTTTTATCCAGCATATGGGACAGGGTGATGTTTTGCATGGCCTGAAACATGGTTTCAATGCGGCCAGGGAAGCGTTTATCCCAATCCTGCAGCATTTCTTTCACCACCTGACGTTGCAAGCCGTCCTGCGAGCCACAGAGGTTACATGGAATAATCGGAAAGCCTTTGGCTTCGGAGTACTTTTCGATGTCCTTTTCTTTGCAGTAGGCCAACGGGCGGATCACAATGTGCTCGCCATTGTCACTGATCAGTTTGGGAGGCATGGACTTCATTTTGCCGCCGTAAAACATATTCAGGAACATGGTTTCAATCATGTCGTCGCGGTGATGACCTAAGGCAATTTTCGTGGCGCCCAGCTCTTTGGCTGTGCGGTATAAAATGCCACGACGCAGGCGTGAACAGAGCGAGCAGGTGGTTTTGCCTTCCGGGATCTTTTCTTTGACGATGGAGTAGGTGTCTTCAGTAACAATCTGAAAGTCCACCCCAAGCTGGCTCAGATAAGCCGGCAATACATCGGCCGGGAAACCTGGTTGTTTCTGGTCCAGATTCACTGCCACAATAGAGAAATCAATAGGTGCAGACTGCTGCAGATTCAGCAGAATATCCAGCAGGGTGTAGCTGTCTTTGCCGCCTGACAAACACACCATCACTTTGTCGCCAGCTTCAATCATGTCGAAATCTGCGATGGCCTGACCCACGTGGCGGCGCAGACGTTTGTGCAGTTTGTTCAGATTGTATTGTGCTTTGGCTTGAACTGAATGTGACATGGACTAAAACCCCGACGAAAAAAGGCGCACATTATACTGTGCGCCACAAGTCCCGTCATCTGGCAGCGTTAGTTTTTACTGAGCGGACAGACAAAATTCGCCGGTTTAACCGCGAGCACGTCACAGTCGAGCCGGTCAATCACGTGTTCTGCGGTATTGCCGATAATAGCGGCAGACAAACCGGTGCGTCCAATGGTGCCAATCACCACCATTTCCGCGTCCAGCTCAGACGCCAGCCGGGGCAACACATCTTCCGGCATACCTTCCGCGACGTGAGTCTGCTCCTGCGGAATGCCAAATTCGGCCGCCAGCTTCTGTACGGCCAGCTGGTGATGTTGTTTCATGTTCTGGTTGTAATCCTGCGGGTTAAATTCAGGAATTTCGATGGCAATATTGACCGGTGTGCCCGGGTAGGCATTCACCAGTTGTACTTTACTGTGCAGCAAAGTGGCCAATGCGTTGGCCTGCTGCAAAATACGCTGATTCAGTGAGCTGTGATGCGTCTGCTCGCTGCCGGCATTCACTGCCGCGATGATATTGCCTTGTTCAGGCCAGTCATGGTCTTTGACCAGTAACACCGGGCAGGGGCATTTGCGTAGTACGTGCCAGTCGGTCGGGGTAAAAATCATCGACTTCAGTACGTCATGATCGTGGGTACCTTTGATCACCAGGTCGAATTGCTGCTCAAGTACGGCCTGTACTATCGCTTCGAACGGTCTGTTGTGCCAGACCACCTGGATATCAATCCGCAGGCCGGCGGCTTGGTAATCTGCCACCAGTTCGCGGATCCAGAGTTCACGGTCTGCAATAACGGCCTGGCGCATGGACTCGCGTTCTTCGCCGGACAGCATGGTGGTCATTTCGTAGGAAAAATCGTAAATAGATAAAAACGCGGTGAGTTGGCAGTCCTGCAATCTGGCCAGTTCGATCGCTCTGCCCAGCGCCTTTTGCTCAACCACTGAAGGGTCGAGCACCACCAGAATGTTGGCATATGATGTCATGGTCGATCTCCTGCTTGGCGTTCGCTTGAGTTAAGTGTAGCCAAGATAAGCTGATCGTCCCGCCCAGACCTTGTTTTAAATCAAGAGTCTGGGCAATTTTGCCCGGATTTAGCGGGCAATCACTGACTGTCCGGCTAACTGCTGCAGGGCGTCAGGATCGACAATGGTAATGAGTTTGCCATCGACCAGGATCAGCTCATCCTTATGGAATCGACCCAATAAGCGGCTAATAGTTTCAACGGTCAGGCCTAAATAATTGCCAATTTCGCCGCGGGTCATGCTGAGCCGGAACTCTTTACGCGAGAAACCGCGGTTGCCAAAGCGGTTAGCCAGATTAGCTAAAAACGCTGCCAGTTTTTCTTCGGCATTTTTCCGGTTGAGCAGGAGCAGCATCTGCTGATCGCCGCTGATGTCCTGACTCATCAGCCGCATCAATTGCTGACGTAACTTAGGTAGCTGGTCCATCAGCTGGTCAATTTGTGAAAAGGGAATTTCGCAGACCATGGCGGTTTCCAGCGCCTGCGCATAGCTTGGGTGCTGCTGTTCACCAATGGCGTCAAAGCCAATCACATCGCCTGGCAGATGGAAACCGGTGATTTGTTCCTCACCAGATTCGGTCAGGGTGTAGGTTTTAAAGGATCCACTACGTACCGCATAGAGTGCAGTCAGCTTTTTTCCAGACTCAAACAGATAATCGCTTTTGTGGTACGGCTTTTTGCGCTCAATAATCTCATCCAACGTGTCCAGCTCGGTAGTGCTCAGGGTAAAAGGCAAACAAAGCTGACTAAAGCCACAGTGCTGGCAATTGAGATTGGAGTGCGACATAAAACCTTCCTGTGGAATTCCACCCTGAATAAAAAACTAATCCAGCTTAAAAAATGCGTGGCGCCAGAGCAAGCCAAATTAGATAAATGGCGTAAATGCCTAATAACAAGCCTGTTAATACACGCACCCATAATTGGCTTTTAAGGCGGATCAACGCGGCGGCTGCCGAGCCGGACAGCAGAATGGCCGGCAGGGTGCCCATACCAAAAGCGAACATCATGGTGCCGCCTTGCCAGACGTGGCCACTGGCCAGGCTCCAGCCTAAGGCGCTGTACACTAAACCACAGGGCAAAAACCCCCAACACAACCCATAGCCCAGTGCTTTGCGGCGACTGTTCAGCGGCAATAGCTTTTTGGCAACGGGCTGTATCTGCCGCCAAAGCACGGCCCCGGCGCGTTCCAGTTGATTCAGACCAAACCAGAGGCGGGTCAGATACAGCGCCATCGCCAGCAACAGCAGCCCGCTCAGTAGTTTGAGCCAGAACAGCGCAAGCCCCAGGCTTGCCAGCAACAAGGCGCCAAAGCTGGCCACCAGCGCACCAAGCAGGCTGTACGTGGTCAGGCGGCCTAGACTTAGCCAGAGTTGTAATGCGGTGCGCTGTGAAGGGCTTTGATCGGTCATGCCAAGCTGCAGCGCGGCAGCCATGCCTCCGCACATCACCAGGCAATGCCCGCTGCCAAGCAGGCCAATGCTGAATAAGCTCAGCAGTTGCAAGCCAAATTCAGTCATCGTGCGATTCGGGTTTCTGGGGTTTGTCGTCGAATAAAATGCTGTAGCCTTCTTTATTCAAATCTTCGAACTGCTTACTACGAACGGCCCAGAAAAAAATGGCCAGCCCCAGACAGACAAACAGAATGGCGATAGGGATCAGCACATAAATAATACTCATGCTTTGAGTAACCTCAATGAATTGGACACCACCAGCACAGAGCTGAAGGACATCCCAATCACCGCGACCAGCGGTGAGACAAAACCACAGACGGCCAGCGGCACAATCAGCAGATTGTAGCCCATAGCCCACCACAGATTCTGCTTAATAACGCGCTGCGCCAGCACTGCACCGCTGAGCAGCTGAGGCAACTGGCGCAGATCACTGTGCAGCAGCACAACGTCAGCCTGGTTTTTCGACAAATCCGTCCCGCTGTCGAGCGCAACGGACACATGCGCGGCGTGGAATGAAGGGCTGTCATTGATACCGTCTCCCAACATCAGCACATGTTCGCCTTGCTGCACAGCCTGTTGCACCAGTTCGACTTTGCGTTCCGGGCTACAGCTTTTTTCGACCCGGTCAAATGGCAGCTGACTGGCCAGTTGTTCAACCTGAGAAGAACTGTCACCGGTCAATAAGACCAGTTTCAGCTGTTGTTGATGCAGTGCAACCAGAGTGGCAGCAGTTTCCGGGCGCAGTTTATCGTCCAGCTCCACAGCCAGTTGAAGTTTGCCGTCGATAGAGCAGTAAACTTGCGCTGCCTCAACGGTCGTGCAACGGCAAAATGCTGCACTACCAACCTGAAGCTGACGCTGCTGACCATCGGGGCTTGTCCAGAGTGCGGACAGACCTTCACCCACATGCAGCTGTACCTGACTTAGTGGGTCGCCTGGAGTCAGGTAGGGGGCAAATGCGCTGGCTATAGGGTGCTCTGAATAGGTCTCAAGCCGGGCAATCAGAGCCAGCAGTTCTGTTTCCGACCATTGGTCTGAAAAGCTGACCTTGCGCGCGATGCTAAAGCGGCCTTGGGTCAGGGTGCCGGTTTTGTCGAGAAACAAGGTGGTCAGTTTGGGCAGCGCTTCGAGCACTTGCTGGTTCTTAATCAAAATGCCCTGGCGATTCAACCGGGCTAAGGCACAGGTGATGGCTGTTGGGGTGGCCAGGGTCAGTGCGCAAGGGCAGGTTGCGACCAGCACAGATAAGGTCACCCAGAAGGCACGTTCCTGGTCAATCCAGAAGTACCAGACGATAAAGGTCAGGGTCGCAATAATGAGTAAGCGCTGGATAAAAAACTGCGCGAGGCGGGTAGTTTTTTCAATAATTTGTGGTTTTTGGTTCAGTGTTTGCTGCTGCAGCGCAATGATTTGGCCAAGTCGCGAACTAGGCAACGCCTGCGACACTTCAATCTCCAACAGACCATCGTGGTTCAAACTGCCAGCCAGTACGGTATCGCCCGGCCGTTTGGCGACCGCTTTGTATTCACCGGTCATCATGGATTCATCGGCTGAGCTGATGCCTGAACGCACCAGGCCGTCTGCCGCTATGGTCTCTCCGGCTTGCACCAGAATGCGATCGCCCGGCTGTAAACGTTTTGCCGAGACGATCTGCGGTTCGCCGCCACCAAGCAAGCGGGCCGACACTGGCATCACTTTCAGCAGGTTGCCTGTGGCTGCTCTGGCGCGGGCGCGGGCGCGAAATTCAAAAAACTTGCCCAGCTGCAGCAAAAAGATAAACATGGTGACAGATTCGAAATACACTTCACCTGTTTTAAATACGGTGGCATACACAGAAGCGAAAAAAGTATAGAACACCGCCAGTGTGACTGGCACATCCATATTGAGCTGGCCAGCTTTTACGGCGCGCCAGGCACTTTGGGTAAAGGGTTTGCCGGCATAAAACACCACAGGCGTGGCGAGCAATAAACAAATCCAGCGCAGAAAACCTTCAAACTGCGCTTCAATTCCGGTGTATTCGCCGAAATAGAGCCCAACCGCCAGCATCATGACTTGCATGCTCATAATGCCTGATACGGCCAGACGTTTCAGAAACTGGCGTAGCTCTGCCTGTTCCTGTTGCTCTTCATTGTCAGCGATAAAAGGGTTGGCCTGATAACCCAGCGCCTGGATTTTTTTCAGTATGGCGCTCAGTTTTAATCGGTCAGCATCCCAAACCAGCTGCAGGCGGGCAGTTGACGAGTTGACGGAAGCCTTATGAATAGCAGACTCAGCACTAAGTTGCTTTTCAATCAACCAGGCGCAAGCCGCACAGCTCATGCCGGATAACGACAGTTCGATTTGAGTGCCAGCGGCAGTGTGTTGGGTAATATCCGTGAGTACGTCGGCACTATCGTAGTTTTGCAGTTTCAGCTCATCAGGCACCAGGCCAGCTTTGCTGGCCGGAGCGGTGCGGAATTTGTAATAGTCCGTCAGTCCCTGTTCGACTATGGTCTGCGCCACCGCCTGGCAGCCAGGGCAACAAAATGGCTGGGCTTGGCCTTCGATGGTCAGCAGAAACTGACTGCCGTCAGGAACAGGTTCATGGCAATGAAAACACAACACAACAACAGCTCCTGATTAATAACCCAACGGAATTTCTTGCTGCACGGGCAGCATTGCAGTGGCTCTTAATTTCCAGTCTTTGTGCTCATCAGACACGATCAGGTTCCATTTGCCGCTTAAGGTGGAGGGTAGGGTTGCTACATAGAGGTTTTCCCCGCTGCGCTCTGCCGTCACCACGAAATCTTTGGCTGCAATAGTATTGTGGAAGAATTCGACTTTCAGATGTTGGCCCAGGGTTTTATTTTCCTGGAAGCGCACAATCACCTGATTACCGGCAATCAGCGTGGTTGCATGCAAATTTCTAAGCGCGGCTTCGCGGTACAGTGCCAGGTTCATATTAATAGCCCGGCCTTCTTTGTAATAATCATCGACAACCAAATCTGGATTGGCGCCTTGCATCACATAGATGGTATGGCCAGCTTTGATAAAGGATACTAAAGGAAAAGCCAGTAATACCCAGGGCCAGACTTGCTTGTACCAAGCTTTTTGCACAGTTGACATCAAATTCTCTCACTTTAGATAGCACTAAGCCCCACAGGTGGGGCTTAGTTTAGTCAAACCACCGGGTTATTTGGTGGACTCTTCCGGACGGGATAACCGGTAGACATAGGCAGCGATAATATGGATCTTATCATTGCCCAGTGTGTCTTTAAACGTGGGCATCTGTCCATTGCGACCGTGGTTGATGGTTTCAGCGACAGTGCCAGCTGAACCGCCATACAACCAGATGTTGTCAGTCAGGTTAGGTGCACCAAAGGGCAGGTTATGGGCAAGGCTGCCTTTACCGTCAGCGCCGTGACAGGCTGCACACATACCAAACTTGGCTTTACCGGCTTCGGCGTCTTTATCGTTCACCTTACGACCAGACAAACCTAGCACATAGGCCGTCATTTCTTTCACACCCTGCTCACCCAAAGCTTCACCCCAGGCAGGCATGGCGGCTTTACGGCCATGGGTAATAGTCTCGACGATTTTATCCGGCGTGCCACCATATAACCAGTCGTCATCCGTCAGGTTAGGGAAGCCTCGCTGACCGCGGGCATCTGACCCATGGCACTGAGCGCAGTTTTGTAAAAACAGGCGCTGACCAATTTTCAGTGCGGCAGGGTCGTATGCCAGGTCCATAATGTCGCGACTGGTGTACTTGGCAAATTCTTTACCATAAGTCTCGTTAGCCGCTTCGTATTCACGGTCCAACTGCACATTGCGGCCTTCGGCTTTGGCTGATTCAATAGCCGCTTTAGACTCTGCCAGGCTTTTTATGCCCTGATTAGAGCTGGTCCATTGCAATAAACCTTTCCATTGGCCCAGACCTGGATAAGCTGCGAAGTAATAGACAGACCAGGCAATACATGCGTAGAACATGTAAGTCCACCATTTCGGCAGCGGGTTGTTAATTTCTTCTATGCCATCAAATTCATGGCCAGTCGATTCGCCTTCTTTCACCCCAACATAGTTCTTGAGGTTCCAGGTCAGCAGCACGAAGCACAATACTATAACGGCAAGCGTTAAAACGATGATCCAAATGCTCCAAAAGCTACTCATGATCCGATTCCTGTTTCTGTTGTTGTTGTGGCTTGTCATCGGCAAAAGGCAGGTTAGCCTGCTCATCGAAGTCTGGTCTGCGCTTTAACAAGAACAGCCAGACAACGAGGCCAATAAAGCCTACAAACACGACCACTGTAAAAATGCTGTGTAGAGTTGCGAAATCCATAGGATTACTTCAACGCCGTGCCCAGTGACTGCAGGTAAGAGATCAGGGCTTGCATTTCAGTTTTGCCCTTCACTGCTTCTTCTGCGCCAGCGATGTCGTCAGCGGAGTACATCACGCCATCTTCATCGTTCGGGGGCATTTTGCCTTTGGTTAACAGGTTAAAGACTTCCATCTTCTTCGCTGTTAACTTGCCATCCAGTACGTTGCGGTCTAACCATGGGTAGCCTGGCATATTGGATTGAGGCACAACAGAACGTGGATCCATCAGGTGAGCATGGTGCCAGTCATCGCTATAGCGACCACCAACACGGGCCAGATCTGGACCTGTTCGTTTGGAACCCCACAGGAATGGGTGTTCCCACACGCTTTCTCCTGCAACTGAGTAGTGGCCGTAACGCTCTACTTCATGCCGGAATGGGCGGATCATCTGGCTGTGACAGTTGACACAACCTTCACGGATAAAAATATCACGGCCTTCCATTTGCAGTGCAGTGTAAGGTTTTAGCCCGTCTACTGGCTCTGTGGTTTCTTTTAAGAAAATCAGTGGGGTGATTTCCACTAAAGTACCGAAGCTGATTGCCACAACAGTACCGATAGCCAACAGACCGGCGCTTTTTTCAAATCTTTCGTGATGGTTCTTAGACACGATAGGGCTCCTTAAGCAGCTTCAGCAACGGGTTCCAGAGCACCGTCTTTGGCTCTGATGGTTTTCACCACGTTGTAGGCCATTACCAGCATACCGATAACAACAAAACAACCACCGATAAAGCGCATCAGGTAGAACGGATACGACGCTTCCAGGCCCTGAACAAAACTGTAGGTCAAGGTACCGTCTGTATTCACTGCACGCCACATCATGCCTTGCATAATACCGCTGATCCACATGGCCACGACATACAGAACCACACCGACAGTGTGCAGCCAGAAGTGGGTGTTAATCAGCTTGATGCTGTACATCCGGCCTTGGTTAAATACGTTTGGTATCACATGGTAAATCGCACCGATAGACACCATGGCGACCCAACCTAAAGCACCAGAGTGAACGTGGCCAACTGTCCAGTCCGTGTAATGCGACAATGCGTTTACTGATTTGATAGCCATCATTGGACCTTCGAAGGTCGACATGCCGTAGAAGGACAGCGAGACAATCAGGAAGCGCAGGATAGGATCAGTTTTCAGTTTGTGCCAGGCTCCTGACAGCGTCATGATACCGTTGATCATGCCACCCCAGCTTGGAACGAACAAAATTACCGACATCACCATACCGACAGACTGAGTCCAGTCAGGCAGGGCAGTGTAGTGTAAGTGGTGAGAACCCGCCCAAATATACAGAGCAATCAGGGCCCAGAAATGCACGACAGACAGACGGTAAGAATAGACAGGGCGACCCGCTTGTTTGGGTACAAAGTAGTACATCATGCCGAGGAAGCCGGCGGTTAACAGGAAGCCTACAGCATTGTGACCGTACCACCACTGCACCATAGCATCGACAGCGCCAGCATAAATGGAGTAAGACTTGGTCATCGACACTGGGATTGCCATGCTATTGACGATATGCAAGGCGGCTACCGTGATAATAAATCCACCATAAAACCAGTTAGCGACATAAATATGACTGGTTTTACGTTTGATTAAGGTGCCAAAAAACACGATAGCGTAAGAAATCCAGACTACCGCGATCAGAATGTCTATAGGCCATTCCAGTTCTGCGTACTCTTTACTGCTTTGGCCAATGCCCTGCGGCAGAGTGATAATGGCTGCAATAATGACGGCCTGCCAGCCAAGAAAGGTAAACATCGCCAGCTTTTCAGCAAACAATCTGACCTGACAGGTACGCTGCACTACATAGTAGGAGGTAGCAAACAGGGCACTGGTGCCGAAAGCGAAGATGACTGCGTTAGTGTGAAGAGGACGAAGACGACTGTAAGTCAACCACTCCGTATCGAAGTTTAATGCAGGCCAGAATAACTGGGCTGCAATAAAGACACCCAACCCCATACCGACAATACCCCACAGAACTGTGGTGACGGCGAAGAGGCGGACAACGGTGTAGTTGTAGTCAACATTTAACGATTTGGTCTGGCTCATGTTGAGTTCCGCTGCAGTTTATTGCGTTTGGTTAAAAATTCACCCGAGGGTGACCCTTCTTATTGTTGACTTCGGTTTTACAAGGGATGAACAAGCCACCGCCCTGACAAAGCCTAGGTCATTTTGGGCCTGAATAATAAAAGTTTTGACCTGAAAAAGATAGGCAAATGCGCCGCTTTTATGATGTAGAACAATAGTGCTGGTTGTAAAATGACCAATCACAACAAGCTTTTGCATCGATACCTGCATTTTTTATACACTATAGCTTCTGCTTAGTGAGACCCATTCAATGAAAGCCATCTTCGTTTTTGTATCGGTCATGGTGTTGGCGGCTTGTGGCCCGGCCGAAAAACAATCTGTCAGGCAGGTTGTTTTGTATCAGCACGACGGTATCACGGTCAGGGTTGGCCCCGAACCACTACTTGTTGAGCAAGTCCTTCAGTTGGATGTTCAGTTGCCTGCTGGTGCCAGCCTTAAGAAGGCAGAGATTGTTGGCTTGTCGATGGCTATGGGGCTCATCCCATTACGGATTGAAGCCAGAAATCGAAGCTATCAAAGTGAATTTGTATTGGGGGCCTGTGCTGACCCCCATATGCAGTGGCAGTTGCAGTTATCATTGATAGACGCAGCAGGGATGCCCCTGCGGCTCGACGTGCCGTTTTATACCAGTTGGCCCAAATAACGAATGTGCTGCACTAGGTGCAGTGGGTTTTGGTTGTTTAAACTCAACCGGGCCGTTTCGACACAGACAAAGTCCAAATAGCCTTGATCCGGCAAATCGGTCAGTTTGGCCGCTTTGTCTTGCCATGGGTTCCATAACACGCTGGCGTCATGGCCTTGCTGCGTGATAGTTAACTGATGCTGGCCTGTGCTGACTGAGAGCTGCTCAGCGGTTTCCACGTACACACGATCAATTTCCTCGGTAAAGGTCAGGCTGGACTGCTGCTGCCGAGCATTCTCGTTTTTCACTTTATCCCGATAGACTCCTGCGAGCGGACTAACTTCGACTTGCTCGAGTTGTTGTACGCAAAAATAGCTGTGAAGTGCGGCCTGTTGCAATGACGCAGGTGCAAAAAGAGCGATTTGCAGACCGTCAGCAGACAACGTCAATTCCAGTTCGGCGTTGAGGGGGGATGGGAAACCTGCCGGGGCTGGTAAGTCAATACCAAGGCGGACTTGAGTGTTGCTGTGATCCGTCAGTTGTCCTTTTAGTTGCCAGAGTTGATTACGCACCAGGCCGTGGCTGGGTCGTGTGATGCCCGGTTGTTGGAACTCGGCCGCCGCAGGGCCGAACCAGGGCCAACAGACCGGAACTCCGCCACGTATCGGAGTGTTATCTTTCCATCGAGCTTGCGGCGAAAGGTAAAGTACTTCGGTATTGCCATCGGGTTGGTAAGACAAGACGTGAGCTCCGTACAAACTAATCACAGCAGTCGCCTGGCCGTAGACCAAACGCAGACAAGGTAAATCGGTTAGATGGGCAAAACCCGATACAGCTTCGATTGTTGCGGCCACGTGGTGCTCCAAATCAGATAAATGCGGGGAACAGAGGGTAAAAAAGGCGGCCTGAGCCGCCTTTTTACTGAACAGACTTTAAGCTTAACGATCGAATTTCATCAATTCAACAGTGTTGTCCAGCATACGGTTACTGAAACCCCACTCGTTGTCATACCAGGCCATCACTTTAACTAAACGACCTAACACGCGGGTTTCGGTGGCGTCAAAAATAGATGACATTGGGTTATGGTTGAAATCGACCGAAACCAGAGGTAAATCGTTCACGGCCAGTACCTGATTCATCGGTGCTGCGGCAGCTGCTTTACGGATGATGTCGTTCACTTCTTCAACCGTGGTTTCACGGCCAGCAATAAAGGTTAAATCCACCAGAGACACGTTCAGGGTTGGCACACGTACCGCTAACCCATCGAACTTGCCTTTCAAAGCCGGAACCACCAAACCTACTGCCGCTGCGGCACCTGTTTTGGTTGGGATCATCGACATAGCCGCAGCACGGGCACGGCGTACGTCGGTGTGATAGACATCGCTCAGACGCTGGTCGTTGGTGTAGGCGTGAATAGTGGTCATCAGGCCAGATTCAATACCCAGCGCCTCATACAGCGGCTTGGCGACTGGTGATAAACAGTTGGTGGTGCATGACGCGTTAGAGATAATGGTCATATCTTTGGTGATCACGTCATGGTTCACACCATAAACCACGGTCGCGTCGACGTCTTTAGCCGGAGCCGAGATGATCACTTTTTTCGCGCCAGCTTCTAAGTGGGCACCAGCTGTTTTGCGGTCTGTGAACAAACCTGTACATTCCAGTACCACGTCAACCTGCAGCTCTTTCCACGGCAGGTTGGCTGGATTGCGCTCGCTCAGTGTGCGGATTTCGTCTTTGTTTACATAAATTGCTTTGTCGTCATGGCTGACGTCGGCAGAGAAGATACCGTGTGCCGTATCGTACTTTAGCAGATGGGCGTTAATAGCTGCGTCGCCCAGGTCATTTATAGCCACAACTTTGATGTCGTAGTTTTTGCTTGATTCATACAAAGCACGTAAAACGTTGCGTCCGATACGGCCGAAACCGTTGATTGCTACACGAATAGTCATCACTCACCCCAGGATGTAATTTAATTCTGTAATAAAATTACATTTTTTCTAGTGTTTTTCAAGCCAAATAAATCTATGCATTCGTATTTTCTGCCTGAGGCTCTTGCATCTACAGTAGACTGTGGTAGTTAGTGTTGCCCACATCCTTTACCAGACTGAATATAGTCATACTGCTGGAGCCTTTATGGATAAAACTTTGCTGGCTGATCTGATCGCATTTTGCGGAATTGAGACGCGGTTTACTGATGCCTGGGGAAATGAAGCCGAAGTGCAGGAAAAAAACCTGCTGACCTTATTGGCCGCCCAAGGCTTTGCGATTGATAACGACGATTTAGCCAAAGAACAATTGTTGGAGCGTCAGCTGGAGATCTGGCAACAGGTGTTGGACCCGGTGTCTGTGCAGAAGTCAGGGCAGGATATTCAAATTCTGTTGAAGTTGGCGATCAGTCAGGCCAATCAGCCTCTGCAGCTGACGTTAACCACTGAACAGGGGCAACAGCATCAATTCCAGTTGGTCGCCACTGAAGATGCTGAGCTGAACCATGTGATGTTGCTGGACGATGAAGAATTTCAGCAGTACCAGTGGACGCTGCCATTACAGCTGGAACTGGGTTATCACCAGTTGGATTTAACTGTGGAGCAGCAGAGCTTTAGCCAAAGCCTGATTATTGCTCCAGCCGCCTGCTATCAACCGGCCCAATTTAAAAGCGCGAAACAGTGGGGCGTGTCAGTTCAGCTATATTGTGTCCGCTCTGAACAAAACTGGGGTATCGGAGACTTTGCTGATTTAAAACAGCTTGTCACTCATTTATCCGCCCAGGGGGCTGATTTTATTGGCTTGAACCCTATTCATGCCTTGTACCCGGCGATGCCGGAGTCGGCCAGCCCATACAGCCCTTCGTCACGGCGTTGGCTGAATGTGATTTATTTGTCCGTGGCTTCAATGCCAGGCTACGCCCAGTGTCAACAGGTTAAACAGCTGACCTCAGCACCAGGGTTTATTCAGGAGTTAGAGGCAGTGCGGGCGACCGAGTGGGTCGATTATAAAAATGTGACTGCGCTGAAGTTGCCGGTATTAAAGGCGCTGTACCACTGGTTTAGTGAGCATCAGGCGAAACATGCTGAGCTTGCACAGTCATTTTCTGTATTTAAACAACAGGGCGGTGAAAGTTTATTACAGTTGGCGCTTTATGATGCTATCCATGCTCATTTAATCAGCCAGGACCAACACGCCTGGGGTTGGCCTGTTTGGCCCGAACAGTATCAGCGTCCAGACAGTGATGAAGTGCAGGCCTTTGCCAAAACCCATGCCGACGAGCTGGATTTCTATTGTTACCTGCAGTTTATGGCCCGCGAGCAGTTGGCTGAAGTGCAGGCGCTGGCAAAAGACAAAGGCATGTTAATAGGCCTGTATCGCGACCTGGCGGTGGGGGTCAGTGAAGCCTCTACAGAAATCTGGGGCAACCCTGACCTGTATTGCCGGGACGCCAGTGTGGGCGCACCTCCCGATATTCTCGGACCGAAGGGCCAGAATTGGGGGTTGCCACCTATGCTTCCTTATCAGATGTTCCGTCAGGCCTATCGGCCGATGATTGAACTTTTCCGCGCCAATATGCAAAACAGCGGTGCACTGCGTATTGACCACGTGATGGCTTTGCTACGTTTGTGGTGGGTGCCCAAAGGAGCGGAAAGTGCCGGCGAAGGCGCCTACATCTATTACCCTATCCAGGATTTGTTGGGCATTCTGGCGCTGGAATCACAGCGCCACCAGGTGGTGGTGATTGGCGAAGACCTTGGGACTGTGCCGGACGGTATCCGCGAAATACTGGCTGAATACGGCATGTATTCTTACCGGGTGTTCTTTTTTGAACAGGCGGAAGACGGCGGCTACATTTCGCCTGCACATTACCCGGTGCAAGCGATGGCGACCCTGACTACCCATGATATGCCGACCCTGATTGGTTATTGGCATTGTGGCGATCTGGAATTGGGTAAAAAAGTTGGCTTGTACCGTGATGATCAATTGCCTGCTTTATTTGCATCCCGCCACCAGGATAAACAGCGTATTCTGGACTCGTTGCACGGCCACGCTATGCTGCGGCCTGATTTCCCTTCGTCGGTTGAGCAGGTGGGTATGAGCACTGAGCTGAGTCACGCTATTCAGCGCCACGTTGCCAAAGGGGCCAGCCAGTTGCTTTGTCTGCAACTGGAAGACTGGATGGAGATGACCCAGCCGGTCAATATTCCGGGCACCAGTGATGAGTACCCGAACTGGCGGCGCAAATTAACCATGACGCTGGAACAGCTGGCTGGTCGGGATGACATTACGGTGCTGCTGCAACAACTGACTTCATTACGTCACGCCTGATAAAAATACCCAAACAACTGCCATCTCAGGATGGCAGTTTTGTTTTGATTTGGTATCTTAAACAAGACTCTTGTGTTTAGAACCCGATAAAAGCCAGTCTTTTTAGCTGATTTACAAGGAATTTTTATGTCTGTTGCCCGACTCGCTGCGGTCCAGTGTGCTGACCCTTTTTCGTTGTTGTCCTGGCAAAGTGGTGAAACCAAGGGGCTGCTATTGCGCTGTTACCTGCCTGATGCTTTGCAAGTCGAAGCTTTGGAGCTGGGGACAGCCAAGTCATTAGGACTGTTTGTGGCATGCAAGGAATTGCACGGCCTATTTGAACTGGAATTGCCGCGAAAGCGCAAAACTTGTCTTTATCAGCTAAAAGTGACCCTCGGCTCAGGCCATTGCTATGTGCTGACTGACCCTTATCAGTTCAGAGAGCAGGCCTATTACGCAGTGCATTATGTCAATTCTCTGCCTGAAAACCTTTATATGCAGCTGGGGGCCCAGTTGGTGGAATTTGAACAGGACAAACACCTGATCAAAGGCACCAGGTTTTCCGTCTATGCACCGAATGCCTCCAGCGTCAGCCTGATTGGTGACATGAACCACTGGGATGGCCGGCGTCATCCAATGCAGCGCACCGAATGTGGGCATTGGGTGTTATTTATGCCGGATATTGCGGCTGGCGTGCGGTACAAATATGAAATTAAAGACAGCACTGGCACCTTGTTACCGCATAAGTCGGACCCACTGGCCTTTGCTGCGGAACAATACCCGTCACATGCCTCCCTGGTGTACGACCACAGCAGCTACCAATGGCGGGATCAGCGCTGGCAAACCCGTAAGATGGACGGCTACCACCAGCCGATGAGCATTTATGAAGTGCACTTGGGTTCCTGGAAGTACAATAGCAAAAATGAACCGCTGACTTATCTGCAGTTAATTGACCAGTTGATCCCTTACGTGCTGGATATGGGGTATACCCATATCGAATTGCTGCCGGTGATGGAACATCCGTATACCGGCTCATGGGGTTACCAGCCATTAGGCTTATTTGCCGCCACCTCGCGTTACGGCAGCCCAGACCAGTTCAAAGCTTTTGTCGACGCTTGTCACCAGGCCGGTATTGGCGTGATCCTCGATTGGGTGCCAGCACATTTCCCGGAAGACGGCCATGGCTTAGCACGGTTTGACGGCAGCTGTTTGTATGAATACGAAGACCCGCGCAAAGGCTGGCATCCTGACTGGAATTCCTGCATTTACGACTATGGCAAAGACTATGTCCGGCAGTTTTTGGTCGCCAGCGCCCTGTATTGGTTTGATCACTTCCACGTCGACGGTTTGCGGGTGGATGCCGTGGCTTCTATGTTGTATCTGGATTACTCCCGCCGTGCAGGCGAGTGGATCCCGAATATTGACGGGGGCAACCACAATTATGAAGCCATCAGCTTATTAAAATGGTTGAATTCCGAAGTTTACAGCCGCTTTCCCAATGGCATGATGATTGCCGAAGAGTCGACCTCCTTTGCTGGGGTCAGTCGTCCGGTGGATGCCGGTGGTTTGGGTTTTGGTTATAAATGGAATATGGGCTGGATGAATGACAGCCTGCGTTATATCAGCAAAGACCCGGCGTACCGTAAGTACCACCATAATGACCTGACGTTTTCGATGGTGTACGCCTACCACGAAAACTTTATCCTGCCGTTATCCCATGACGAAGTGGTGCATGGCAAAGGCAGTATCCTTGGCAAAATGCCGGGCGATGAGTGGCAGCAAGCGGCAAATCTGCGAGCTTATTATGCCTTTATGTACGCACATCCCGGCAAAAAGCTGAATTTTATGGGCAATGAGTTTGGTCAGGGCACTGAGTGGAACCATAACCAGCAGTTGCCATGGTTCCTGCTGGAATTTGATAAACACAAAGGGATCCAGCAATTGGTGCGGGACCTGAATCTGACCTACCGCAAAGTGGCGGCACTGCATGAGCTGGACCACGAAGCGGCGGGCTTTCGCTGGTTGAACTACCAGGACAGTGAACACAGCACCCTGAGTTTTATCCGTCAGGATTCTGAGCAACAGAGGCTCTATGTGGTCGCGAACTTTACCCCGGTGCCAAGGGAAGGTCATGTGTTGCCGGTGACCGAAGCAGGTGAGTACGAAGTGATCCTGAATACCGACAGTGCTTATTATTGGGGCAGTAATTACCCGGTCATAGTGCGGCTGGATAATTTGCAGGGTACGGGCGCGACTGCACCTTACCAACTTCGGCTGGATTTACCTCCATTGTCGACCTTATACCTCAGACGCAAGCCGGAGTAACAGATGCAGCTGCAGTCGGACTATGGGCGGGCTTATCCGTTGGGAGCCAGCAGACAGGCGTCGTTATGCTGGAATTTCGCGGTTTATGCGCCTGAAGCCAGCCAGGTCTGGCTTTGCGTGTATTGCCCTGATACGGAAGAATTGCAGCAGCAATTGCCTTTTATCGGGCGTACCGGTGATATCTGGCATCTACAAGTCCGGGGTATTGCGGACGGCAGCCTGTATGGCCTGAAAACTGATGGCGCTTTGCGACCGGAAGAGGGCTTACTTTTCAGTCCACAGCGGCTGTTGATCGACCCTTACGCCAGGCAATTGAACCGGGCTTTGGTCTGGAACGAACGCCTGTACCAAAGCGCCAGTCATTACATGGTGCCAAAAGCCGTGTTGTCGCAACAACACTTCGACTGGCAGGGTGTTCAAAAACCGGCCATTGCCCGGGAAAAAACCATTATTTATGAAGCCCATGTCAAAGGGCTGACCAAATTACACCCGGATATTCCGGCTGAGCAGCAAGGGCGTTATCTGGGGGTGTGTCACCCGGTGATGCTGGAGCATTACAAAAAACTGGGGATCACCAGTATTCAGTTGTTACCAGTGACCAGTTTCATGTCTGAACCCCGGCTGGAAAAGCTGAAATTATCGAATTACTGGGGTTACAACCCGGTGAATTTTTTTGCGCCTGACGCCCGCTACGCAGAGACGGACCCGGTAACAGAATTTAAAACCATGGTCCGCACGCTTCATCAGCACGATATTGAAGTGATCCTTGACCTGGTGTTTAACCACAGCGCAGAAGGCGACGACTATCTGCTGAGTTTCCGTGGCCTGGCCAACCGGCAGTACTACCTGTATGAAAGCCACGCCAACATGACGGACTACCGCAATAACAGCAATTTCAGCGGTTGTGGCAATACCTTAAATGTGGCCGATCCAATGATGCAGCGCATGGTGCTGGATGCGTTGCGCTACTGGGCAACTGAGATGCAGGTGGACGGTTTTCGCTTTGATTTAGCGGTCACCCTGGCGCGAGAAAATAAACGCTTCGAACCCCATGCCGCCTTTTTGCAAGTGGTGGCGCAGGACCCTGTGTTAAGCCAGGTCAAATTGATTGCTGAGCCTTGGGATGTCGGACCTTATGGTTACCAGCTTGGTCAGTTTCCGGCGCACTGGAGTGAAATTAACGACAAAAGCCGAGACAGCTTCCGTGCCTACTGGTTACCCCATCAGGGCGGTCGTGCAGAATTTGCCACCCGGCTGATGGGCTCACGTGACATTTTTCAGAAACACCGTAAACCGGCGGTCTGTAGCCTGAATTGCCTGACTTATCACGATGGGTTTACTTTGCATGATCTGGTGTGTTACCAGGACAAGCACAACTGGCTAAACGCAGAACAAAACCGCGATGGCCATAACCATAACCTCAGTCTGAATTATGGCGTGGAAGGTCCGAGTCCAGACGCTGCTATTCTGCAGGCCAGGTACCAGCATAAACGGAATCTGGTGGCGACTTTATTGTTGAGTCAGGGCCTGATCCACTGGCTGGCTGGCGATGAGTTAAGCCGCAGCCAGCAAGGAAACAACAATGCCTATTGCCAGGACAATGACATCAGCTGGTTACACTGGTCGATGGATTATCACGCCACCCAGTTTTATGGCTTTGTTTGCCGTTTAATCAAACTTCGGCAGGAATTCAGTTGCCTGCAGCAACTGTCGTTATTGGATGATCAGTACCAGTTGCATGGAGCCAAACACAAAGTCAGTTGGTACAAACCGGATGCTGAACTGATGCAGGATCAGGATTGGTCTGATGCCAGTGAACAATCCCTGATCCTGGTGATAGAACAGCTGCCAAGCCACAAAGAATTGCTGGTGGTGATGAACCCGGCTGAACAGGAGCTAGCTTTGGAATTGCCCGAACATCCCTGGCGTTTGTTGCTGGATACCAGCCTGGTCACAGGCGAGCCGGCTGAAGCGATCATCAGCCAGACCTACCAGCAAGCTGGCCGTTCTTTGTCCATCTGGACCCTGAACGGCGAATAGAGCTTTTTCTTTATCCCACATTTTCCAGTATAATGCCGGCCACTTTTGCAGTGCCTGATTTTAAAAGGAAAATCAAATGTCTGAGAGCTCCATGTTATGCGATATCGGTTTTGTTGGTGCCGGTGTCATGGGGAAAAACCTGATCCTGAACCTGGCAGACCATGGCTACAAGGTCGCAGCTTTTGATTTAGACCATAAAAAACTGGAAGGGGTACTGACACAGGATGAAGCCGAACGTGGCAGCCAGCCAGCACGGGTTCTGGCCTGCAGCTCTTATACCGAATTACTCAGTAAACTCAAAGCCCCGCATTTAATTGTGTTGTCTGTACCTGCAGGGAAACCAGTGGATGACGTTTGTCTGAAACTGATTGATGCGGGTATTGAAGCGGACGACATTATTGTCGACACAGGCAATAGCCTGTGGACTGACACGGTGCGGCGGGAAAAACACTTTGAAGGCAAGTTTATTTTCTTCAGCACCGCAGTATCCGGCGGTGAAGTAGGGGCCCGATTTGGTCCATCTTTAATGCCAAGCGGCGACCCCTATGCCTGGACCCGGATTGAACCTGTCTGGCGCGCCATTGCGGCTAAAGTTGACCCGGACACCGGTCGTGCTATTGAACGCTATGAGCCAGGCAACCCGGTGACTGAAGGCGAACCTTGTGCGACTTATATTGGTCCTGGTGGTTCTGGTCACTATGTCAAAATGGTGCATAACGGCATTGAATACGCCGATATGCAATTGATCTGCGAAGTGTACCAGGTGATGCGTGACGCCCTGGGTATGAGCGCAGAGCAGATCAGTGCGGTGTTTAAAGACTGGAGCAAAGGCCCACTGGGCAGCTACCTGATGGAAATCAGCGCCGAAGTGTTGGCGACCAAAGACTCGGAAACCGGTTTACCACTGGTGGACGTGATCCTGGATAAAGCCGGTCAGAAAGGCACTGGTTTGTGGACAGCGGTCAGTAGTCTGGAACTGGGGTGTCCGGCACCGACTATTGCTGAAGCCGTGTACGCCCGTTCTATTTCCACCTTAAAAGATCAGCGTGTGCTGGCCTCAACCTTATTGGCAGGCCCGGTTCGTGAACATTGCACCAGTCAAACGGCAGAGCAGTTGATTAAACAGCTGCATGACGCTTTGTACTGCGCAAAAATCTGTGTCTATGCCCAAGGGTTTGACTTGATGAAAACCGCTGCCGCTGAACACGGCTGGCAGCTGAATTTCGCAGAAATAGCAAAAATCTGGCGGGCTGGCTGTATCATCCGAGCCGTCTTCCTGCAGTCCATTACTCAAGCCTATGAGCGTGATGATCATCTGGCTAACCTGTTACTGGACCCGTTTTTTGCCAAACAAATTTCGTTAAACCAGTCCAACTGGCGCCGTGCCGTAGCAGAAGCCACCATGACAGGTATTCCTGTTGCTGCCCTAAGCTCAGCGCTTAGCTATTACGATTCCTACCGCACGGCGGTCTTGCCAGCAAACTTGCTGCAAGGTCAGCGGGATTACTTTGGTGCTCATACCTTTGAGCGCACAGACAAAGCCAAAGGAAAAACTTTCCACGTTGACTGGAGTCATAGCGACAGGCCAATGCAAAAAGTAAAATAACCGAAAAAAGGCCCTGTTGGGCCTTTTTTTATCGTGGTTTTTATCGGGCTCAGGTATACCTGACTCATCATTACACAGGGGTTGTCCGCATGAAAAAAACTGAACAGGAATGGCAACAGCAACTGACTGCTGAGCAGTTCAGGGTGACCCGGCAAAAGGGCACTGAATATCCGTTTACCGGCGCCTTGTTGCACAATAAAAGCACCGGCAGCTATCTCTGCATTTGCTGCCAGAGTGAGTTATTCAGTTCAGAAACTAAGTTTGATTCGGGATGCGGCTGGCCGTCATTCAGCGACGCCATTGCCGGGCGGGTACGTTATGAACGGGATTTGACGCATGGTATGGACAGAACAGAAATTCTCTGTGCCCAGTGTGACGCCCATTTGGGTCATGTATTTGACGATGGCCCGGCGCCAACGGGCCAACGTTATTGCGTAAACTCTGTGTCGCTCAGCTTCGAGCCTAAGCCTTAATCTCTCTTTCCTTGTACTGACCCTGTTGTAACTGCTGCAGGGTCTGTTCTGCCTGCTGCTGAATTTGTTCGTGATTCAGTTTGGCTTGTTCCAGTTGAATTTTCAGTTCCTGCAGTTCGACATTAAAGGCGCCACTTTGCTGTGCCAGATAAGCCCAGTGGTAGGAGGCTGCATAATTTCTTTTCTTGTAATAGATGGTGGCTAAAGACGCATAGATCTCCGGGTCAATAGCCGCATTGGCCGGATAAAGTTCCAATGCATGGTGCAGTAAACGAATGCTCTTATTGATATCTCTTTTGCTGTAGTAGCTGACCAGTGCCAGCTGTAGCTCAGGTGTTTCGGTCTGGCCTTGTTGTTCTGCCAATAAAAACTTTTCCAGATGACTTTCACTTTTATTGCGTGACCAGTGGTAGTACAGCAGCCGTGGGTCTTCTGATGACACAGTCTCATCACTTAAGCGCTTGATTTCATTGATACTCGTAATATAACCCTGCATACGTGAGGTCGTCTTTTCTTTCAGCTTGATGTGTTCAATGCCGGCGGCCAGCTCTATACATTTCGAGTACTTTTCAAAGGCATTCAACAATAAATACTTGTGATTGTCCGATGGCAGACGTTTTTCTTCGTAGCGACTCAGGATCACATCGCGGCGCTGCACGTTGCAATGCGAATCTTCATTTAAATCAATGCAAAGCCCTGAGTCTTTTTCACAGACAGTGCGCACATTTAAGTCAGCTTCAGAGCAGGCGCTGAGCGCGATGACCAAAGACAGCGGGAGTAAAAGTTTCATAAGGGATCCGGCAAAAATTAGCTGTAGCTAGCATAACGAAGTTTAAACAAAAAATCTTTTTGTAATTGTTGTTGTAGGGTTACGGTTTAAATTACAATGCGCCGGCCATCAAGTGGCGCACGACCACAGGCTTACCTCTGACCCTAGATGACGTAAAAGGCAAAAACATGACCTTATCCCACGAAGAACAGTACCAACGCAGCTGGCAGGAACGCCAGGAATATGCCGAAAATATGCAGCCAATTATTGGCCGTTTGTACCGGAACAAAGGTATTGAAGTGGTGGTTTACGGCCGCCCACTGGTCAATGCGACCACCATTGATATCATCAAAGCGCACAAGACGGTCGAACGTTTTGAGCACACGAAGCTGCGGTTACGAGAAAGTTTTCCTGTACTGGAAGCCATCAGCCAGATGAATTTAGCCCCGGCCCGGGTCGACATCGGTAAGCTGGCCTTTGCCTACCTGTACAAAAACGCGGCTGAAGGTGTAAGCCTGCAACAATACCTTGAACGTGAACTGACCGATATTCTCAACCATGCTGATGAAATCAAACCGGTCGACGTGGTGCTTTATGGTTTCGGTCGTATCGGTCGTTTGTTAGCCCGTCTGATGCTGGAACGCTCAGGCCCAAGCAGCAAGCTGCGCTTGCGCGCTGTGGTGGTGCGGGGTGGTCGCAAGGGCGATCTGGAAAAACGCGCCAGCTTATTGCGTCGTGACTCCATTCATGGCCCATTTAACGGCAGCATCACTGTGGACGAAGAAAACGGCGGCATTAAGGCCAACGGGACCTTTATTAAAGTGATTTACGCCGATTCACCTGAGTTGGTGGATTACACCCAATACGGCATCAACAACGCACTGGTGGTCGATAACACCGGCATTTGGAAAGATGACAAAGAATTATCGATTCACTTCAAAGCCAAAGGCGCAGCCAAAGTGCTGTTAACAGCACCGGCCAAAGGCGATGTAAAAAACGTGGTGTACGGTGTCAACCATCGGATGATCAGCGCAGAAGACCATATTGTTTCTGCCGCCAGCTGCACCACCAATGCCATTACGCCAGTATTAAAGGCGTTGCAGGACGAGTACGGCATCCGCAACGGTCACGTGGAAACTGTGCATTCGTACACCAACGATCAAAACCTGATCGACAACTACCACAAAGCCGAGCGTCGTGGCCGTGCGGCACCACTGAACATGGTGATCACCTCGACAGGTGCTGCCAGCGCGGTCGCCAAAGCGCTGCCGGAATTAAAAGGCAAGTTGACGGGCAACGCAATCCGGGTGCCGACACCGAATGTGTCGATGGCGATTTTGTCGTTGAACCTGCATAAAGAAACCAGCAGGGACGAGCTGAATGCCTTTTTGCAGAAAACCTCGTTGTTCTCTGAATTACAGGACCAAATTGATTTCACCAGCTCTACGGAAATTGTTTCCAGCGACCTGGTCGGTTCACGTTACGCCGGGGTCGTTGATTCGCAAGCTACCATAGTCGACGGTGACCGCTGTGTCTTGTACGTTTGGTACGATAACGAATTTGGTTACAGCACCCAGGTGATCCGGGTGATGAACGAAATGGCCGGCATTAATTATCCGACCTTGCCGGTCAACAGATAATACCTTCGAAGGGCGCTGCATCAGGCGCCTTTTTTTATCGGCAACTTTCTGAGTGATGCAGCGACATCCTAAGCTAACACTACAAAGCCCGGGTCAAAAAGAGTATGATTCAGGCAGCTTCTGGCCTGCAGAGGCCTATTTAACAACCAGGTGGACATTCCAATGAAAATTACCTGCAATTTTGACAGTGGCAATATCGATGTCATTAAAGCAGATTCGCCCGCTGACATTCAGCTGGCCATCCGTAAAGACAACAACTCAGATTTTTACCAGTGGTTTCACTTTCGGCTGAATTCCAGCAGTCCTGAGCCGCACACACTTCGTATTACCAACGTGAAAGAGTCTGCCTATCCGGGTGGCTGGCAGGATTACCAGGCTGTGGCGTCGTATGACCGTGAGCATTGGTTCCGTGTTGACACCCACTACATTAATGACGAGCTGGTCATTACCCATTATCCGGAAGCTGAGTCTGTTTATTTCGCTTATTTTGCCCCCTACAGCTATGAGCGCCACATGGATTTGTTGCACCAGACTCAAGCAAGTGGTTTAGCTCAGTTACTGGAGCTTGGTGAGACGCTGGACGGACGGGATATGTCCTTGCTGGTGGTCGGTGAGCCGTCCGCTACCAAGAAAAAGATTTGGATCACCGCCCGTCAACACCCAGGCGAAAGTATGGCAGAGTGGTTTGTCGAAGGCTTGTTAGACCGACTGTTGGATGAAGACGATGCTGTCGCACGTCGCTTGTTAGAAGAAGCGGTGTTCTACATTGTGCCAAACATGAACCCGGACGGCTCAGTCCGTGGTCACCTGCGTACCAATGCGGCCGGTGTTAACCTGAACCGCGAGTGGCAGACGCCGTCAATGGCTCAAAGCCCGGAAGTCTATCTGGTGCGCCAGAAGATGCTGGAGATTGGCGTCGACATGTTCCTGGACATCCATGGCGATGAAAACCTGCCATACAATTTTGTCGCTGGCGCTGAAGGCGTGCCTTCGTACGATGCACGTATGCAACAACTGGAGCAAAGCTTCAAACAGGCGCTGCTGGCGGTCACTCCGGAGTTTCAGACCGAATTTGGCTATGAACTGGATGCACCTGGCCAAGCTAACCTGACCATTGCGTCTACCTGGGTGGCAGAGCAATTTAAATGTTTGTCGTACACAGTTGAAATGCCATTTAAAGACAATGCCAATTTGCCTGATGCGGCTTATGGGTGGTCGGACGTTCGTTCCATGAAGTTTGGTGCCGATACGCTGGTAGCGGTATTGGCCGTCGTCAAACAACTGCGTTAACAGCACCCCAGAACAGACTGGCCGTCCTTGATGGACGGCCAGCTCTGTTTGCAAAGTCTGCCTGTTACTTTATAGTGCTGCCAACTCAACTATGGAAAGGTATTCATGGCCATTATTGCCTGCCCACAATGTGGTAAAAAAATTTCTGATAAAAGCCAGTCGTGTCCGCATTGTCAGCTATCTCTGACGGGCATGACCTCAGACAGGATTGACGAGCTCAACAGCCGTAAACGTATTGACCGGCTGCAAAGTTACATTAACCAGTCAATGCTGGCGTTAGTGGTGTTTCTGGCTGGTTTCTGCGTGCTGTATTTCTGGCAATCCGAGCCGGAAAGCTGGCAACTGCTGGCCAGTGAAGCGGCTATCGCTGTTGGTTTTCTCTGGTATATCGCTGCAAGAGCGATGGTTATTTATCTGAAACGTAAGAATTAATTATGGATTTCAAAGCAATAGTCAGTTCACTTTCACCTGACGCTTACCAGTCGTTGCTCGATGCTATTGCCACCGGGCGCTGGGCGGATGGGGTTGCGCTTACCGAGGCGCAAAAAGATCAGACCCATCAGCTGGTGATGGCCTACCAGGCCTATGTATTGAAGTCGGATGAGCCTTACACCATAGGTCCGGATGGCCAGATGGTGGTGAAGTCCAAAGCGCAGATGAAAAAAGAACTTTCTCCAGATTCCATTGCCAGGTTTACGCATGATGATATTTAAACGTTGGTTCGCGCCGAAGTGGCAGCACAAGGATGCTGCGGTGCGGCAACAGGCAATCGCCGAACTGTCCGTCACAAACGAACACAAGCAAATTCTGCATGAACTGGCGTTTAACGACGGTCATGAAGCAGTGCGTCGGGCCGCACTGGATAAACTCAATGAGTTTTCCTTGTGGTGGCAGGCGAGTAAGCAGGATAACGCTGAGCGTCTTAAGCAATACGCCGAGCAACAACTGATCCAGATGGTGCTGGATAATCGGATATCTGGCCATTTAAAACACCAATTTGTTGAACAATGCCACCGCAGTTCTGTACTGGAAAAACTGGCGTTGTCTGAACCTGATGCTGATTTACGTTTCTTTGTGTTGCAACGGCTGAATAAATCCGAGCTGATTGCGCTGAACCTGCAGCAGAATTTACTGAGCCTCGAGCAAAAGCGCAGTTTGCTCCAGCAGGTCGACGAGCCGAAACTGTTGGAGAAACTCAGCCGTCAGCTGACAGAACCTCTGGCGAGCGAGCTGAAACTGCAATTGCAGCACGAAGCGCAGGCACGGGAAAAACCTATTTTGTTGCGTAAGCAGGTGAACCTGGTACTGGCCAAGCTGAACAGTGTGCGCGAAAAAGGTTCGCTTGAGCAGATGCAGCAGAAATGGGCGCAGTTCGAGCGCGAATGGCAAGAGTGCAGCAGTGATCTCGCGTTATTACCGGACGCTGTTGAGCTGACTGACAAATTCCAGAAAATTAAGCACCAGACTGAGCAAAGCTGGAAGCCGATGTTGGCTCAACAGGCTGAACAGCAGGCCGCTCTGGCTGCGCACCAAGCGCAACAAACACTGCAAGCCGAATTGTCCGCTGAATTGCAACAAATTCGTTTGCAGGTGCAGTCACTGTTGCAACAAGGTGAATTGACACAGGCGATGGAGTTGTCACCGTCGCTGCAGGCATTTTCAGCACGACTAAGCAGCCTGGGCTTATCTTCAGCCGCAAGTGCTGAACTAAACAGCCAACTGCAGCAGCTCAGTAAACAGCTGCAGCAACTGCCGCATCAGGCGGAGCAGCTGGCGCTGCTGACCCGATTGATTGCCGAGTGGTCTGCCACTGCAGTTCCGGCAGATGTTGAACAGTACCTGCAGCACCGTGCAAGCTACCAGCTGTGGCAAAAGCAATGGAAACAGGCTGCCTATTCCTTAGGGGCCTTGCTGCCAGACCATTTACAGCGGGCACAGCAGCAATTACTGAGTCAGTGGCAGCAACCGATGCAGGACTTTGCTGCCAATCTGGAACGCGAGCAGAAGCAGCTGAAAGCCAAACTGGCGGAGTTCAGACGCTTGCACAGCGCCGGTCGGTTTAATGTGCTGTTTGGCTTACTCAAAGGCATAGAGCAGAGCTACCAACAATGGCCGACACCCATGCAAGCCTTGCTGGAGAAAGATCTGCAGCAGGCCAGGGCGGTGATTGCTGAGCTGACTGAGCTGCAAAGTTATATTGCGACGCCACGTAAGCAGGAACTGGTCGCTCAGATGCAGCAGTTGGCTGCAGAACCAGCAACAGATGTTACGCAGCGTGCGGCTTTGGTGAAACAGTCCAGAGCCAACTGGTTGAGCCTGGGTAAAGCCGATGCCGGGCTGGAAGAAGGGCTGAACCAAGCGTTCAACCTGGCCTGTGAACAGGCCTTTGCACCCTGCCGTGAATATTTCGCTAAGCTGGATGAAGAGCGAACCGCTAATGCAGCACTGAAACAGCAACTGTTGGCGCAGCTTAAGGGCTTGCTGGAACTGCCGGCAGGTAAAGAACTGGATACTCAGCTGGCTAAACTGCAACAGCAATGGCGCTCAGTGGGGCCTGTCGATGCTGCTGTGCATAAAACGTTGTCAGCCGACTATAAAGAAATAAGTGCTGAGTTAAAGCAGCGGCTAAGTCACTGGCAACAGGCCAATGCAGATGCGAAAAAAGCACTGATCCTTCAAGCCAAAGCGGCGCTGGAACTTGGTTCAGGTCAGGCGGTTTCACTGGTGAAAGCCTTACAACAGCAGTGGAAAACACAAGGCTTTGCCGGAAAAGCGGATCAGTCGTTGTGGCAGGAGTTTCGTGCTGAATGCGACAAAATTTTTGCGGCATTGACGGCAGAGCGGGAAGTTCGGGCTCAGCAGGCATTGCAGGAACTGGAACTTGCAGATCAGCAAATTGCTGAACTGGAAGCCCTGTGGCAAACCGAGCAGACCACAGCGCAACTCCAGCAGTTGCTGACTCAGCTGTCAGCGGTCAATGCGCCAGCGAAGTCAGAAACGGCCAGTAAAAAACATCAGCTACGTCAGGCCATTGTGCTACGTCTTGAGCAGTTACAGAACCAGCAGGCCAATGCCGGACTGGAACAGCTGCTAAGCGCCCTGGAACAGCAACAGGCTGAATTGTTACCTGCACTGTACCGGGAGCAATTAACCAAGACACGAGAGTCGGTGTTCAGCCGTGCCCAACTGACCTGGGCTATTGCAGTGGTGCAGGGCAAAACACCTGCCTGTTCAGAGTCAGAGCGCGCTCAGGTGCAGTTAATGCTGTTGTCTGAAAAACACAATCAGGCTCAGGAGTTATCTGCCCAGGCGCTGCTGTTGCGTTGGCTCAGCTTAGGGATGCCAACAGCAGAAGAGCTGGGGCTGGTGCAGCAACTACGCCTGGCCTTAGTCTGATAAAAAAGCCGGTACTGACCGGCTTTCTTTTTGGTAAATTACCAGGCTTGGCGCAGGGAGTGCGGCTTTACAGGCAAAATCAGAGCGTCAGTTCACCACGCAAACTTTGCTGCATAAAGAGTCGCACCTGTTCTGTGCTGATAGGTTGACTGAGCAGGTAGTGCAGTTTGGTTAACGCAGCTTCAAGCGTCATATCATAGCCACTGATCACGCCGCAGGAGCGCAGCGCATTTCCGGTGGCATAACCGCCCATATTGACCTTGCCTTTAAAGCACTGAGTGCAATTGACAATAATAGTGCCACGGTCTGAGGCTTCCGTCAGTGCTTCCAGTAATGCGGGCTGTTGGGGGGCGTTGCCAACCCCATAAGACTTGATAATCAATGCTTTCACCGGTGCTGCAGCCATATTACGGATCACGTCAGCGCTGATGCCCGGATACAGAGTGACTACACTGATTGGCTGAGGGATGATCTCTGCTACTTTTAGTGCTTTCGGGACTGCCGTTGTGGTCAGATGGCCTGCGATCAGATTGATATGGATACCGGCCTCAATAAGCGGGGGAAAGTTCGGAGAAGCAAACGCATCAAACCCATCGGCATCGGCTTTGGTCGCCCGATTACCACGGAACAACTTATTGTTAAAAAATAACGCGACTTCGGCGATAGGGTAATAAGCGGCGAGGTACAAGGCATTTAATAAATTCACCTGGCCGTCGGAGCGTAATTGCGCAAGCGGAATTTGCGAGCCGGTCACAATCACGGGTTTAGCCAGATCTTCCAGCATAAAGGACAAGGCAGACGCGGTGTATGCCATGGTATCCGTGCCGTGCAGTACCACGAAACCATCGTAGTCAGCGTAGTTTGCTTTAATGTCCGCTGCTATTTCTGACCAGTGGGCTGGTGTCATGTCGGAAGAATCAATCACCGGGTTGTATTCGTGAATATCAAACTCAGGCATTTCACCGCGATAAAACTCGGGCATGGCACGGACTGTGTCCGATAAAAACCCAGGTACAGGCACAAAACCATTGCTGGATTGCTGCATACCGATAGTACCGCCTGTGTAGGCGACATAAATGCGTTTCTTGTTCATGCGTCGTATCCGTTTTTTCTTTATTGTACTGCCGCAAGTGCACTAGTGTCAGATGAAACAGGCAATTTTTCAGCAGGTTGAACAATTGATGAGCAAACAGTATTGCACACGCAGAAAAGCACTTTACAAAGAAATGCGACCTGTCTAACATGCCGTCCTATCGCGGAGGGATGGCAGAGCGGCTTAATGCACCGGTCTTGAAAACCGGCGAAGGTTAATAGCCTTCCGAGAGTTCAAATCTCTCTCCCTCCGCCACTTTAAAACCAGCTTAATGCTGGTTTTTTTGTTTCTGCATCTTTTTGTTTTTCATAGTATTTTCGAACGAATCCTGCACCACAAAATCCGTCACGGCGCTTGAGCTTTGGGTTGCCATTGCTTATGCTCAGTATTGTTTGCTGTCCCCTCTGAACACGGAGAAATTCTGGTGATAAAAGTATTGTTAGTGGATGATCATGAGCTGGTTCGTACCGGCATCAGTCGTATACTAATGGACGAGCGGGGCATTAAAGTCATCGGCGAAGCCTGTTCAGGTGAAACTGCCTTGCAATTCTGCCGGCAAAACACCCCAGATGTGGTGTTGATGGATATGAATATGCCGGGTATGGGAGGCATGACAGCCACCAAACGTATTTTGCATTATTGCCCCGATATTAAAGTACTGGCCTTGTCGGTGTCCTGTGAAGAACCTGTCCCGACTAAAGTGATGCAATTAGGCGCAGCCGGGTTTTTATCAAAAAATGCGGCGCCGCCCGAAGTGGTACAAGCCATTCGCCGGGTCCATCAAGGTGAGCGTTACATCAGTGCTGAAGTGGCGCAAAAGATGGCGATGAGTAAAGTCACCAGTAGCAGCAACAACCCGTTCGACGAGCTGTCCGACCGTGAAATGCAGATTATGCTGATGATCACCAGGGGCGAAAAGGTCAATGATATTGCCGAACAGCTGAATGTCAGCGCCAAAACGGTGAATTCCTACCGCTACCGCATGTTTGAAAAACTGGATATCAGCGGCGACGTAGAGCTGACCCACCTGGCTTTACGTCACGGTATGATTGATATTGCCAAGTTTTAACGCAGATGTTTGATGCCAAAACCTTTCTTAAGACAGTGCCTGACTTACCGGGTGTTTACCGGATGTTGGATCAAAAAGATACCGTCATTTATGTAGGCAAAGCCAAGCAGCTGAAAAAGCGTTTATCGAGTTATTTCCGACAAAACGTCGCTGGGGTGAAAACCCGTGCTTTGGTCAGCCATATCCGTCAGGTCGAATTTACTGTCACCCAAAGTGAAACTGAAGCCTTGATCCTGGAAAACAACCTGATCAAGCAGTTTTTACCCAAATACAATGTGCTGCTACGGGACGACAAGTCGTATCCTTTTATTCTGATCTCCGGCCATAAGCATCCTCGCATCAGTGCGCATCGTGGGCCCCGTAAAGTAGAAGGTCAGTATTTTGGCCCTTACCCCAGTGCAGGTGCTGTATGGGAGAGCCTGAAGCTGTTGCAAAAAGTGTTTCCTATCCGCCAGTGTGAAGATGGCTTTTACCGGGCCCGCACCCGACCTTGTCTGCAGTATCAGCTGAAACTATGTTCTGCGCCTTGTGTCGGTAAAATTTCTGACGAGGATTATGCGGAGCAGGTGCGCAACACCAGTCTTTTTTTATCGGGCAAAAGCCATCAGTTGATTGAACAACTGGTGGGTACTATGGAACAGGCCAGTAATGAGCTGGCTTTTGAGAAAGCAGCAGGCATTCGCGATCAGATTATTGCGCTGCGTAAGGTGCAGGAGCAGCAATACGTCAGCGGCGATCAGGAAGAAATGGATGTGGTCGCGCTCGAGTGGTCTCATGGCGTCGCGTGCGTGCATGTGCTGTTTATTCGCGACCATAAAGTGCTTGGCAGTAAGAATTTTTTTCCGAAGGTGCCGGCAGATGCCGAGCCCACTGAAATTCTTCCATCCTTTTTGGCTCAGTTTTACTTAAGTGGCGCTGGCGGCCAGATGGTGCCTAAAGAAATCGTCCTCAGTCAAAGCATTGAAGATGAAACCGAATTGGCTCAGGCTATTTCTGAAATGGCGCAACGGAAAGTCAGTCTGACGTTGGCCAAGCGGGGCGAAAAAGCCCGTTACCTGGCGCTGGCGCAAAAAAATGCTGCCGTGGCGGCGGCAACCCGGCTGTCGGTGAAAGACCAGGTGGCGGTGCGCTATCGGGAACTGCGGGAATTGCTCGGTCTGGTGCAGCTTGAGCGGATGGAGTGTTTTGATATCAGCCACACCATGGGGCAACAGACCATCGCCTCCTGTGTAGTTTTTGATGGTCAGGGGCCGAATAAATCGGAGTACCGTCGTTTTAATGTCGAAGGGGTTACCCCTGGCGATGATTATGCGGCTATGGCCTTTGCACTGGAAAAACGCTACGGCAAATTGCAGGACGAAAGTAAAATTCCAGATTTGATCCTGATAGACGGTGGTTTAGGTCAGCTGAACCAGGCAGTCGAGTTTTTTTCTGGCTGGACCTTTGCTCACAAACCTTTGTTGGTTGGCGTGGCCAAAGGCACCAGTCGCAAGCCGGGTCTGGAAACATTAATACTGCCGGATAACCCAACTGGTTTTGCGTTACCTGCTGAATCACCGGCGCTGCATCTGATGCAACAAATTCGTGATGAAGCGCACCGGTTTGCTATAACCGGACATCGGAATAAACGTGGAAAAAATCTGTTGAAGAGCCCGCTGGAAAATATCGATGGAGTGGGTGAGAAACGCCGGCAAGCTTTGTTACAATACCTCGGTGGTTTGCAGGGCGTATTAAAAGCGTCGGTGGACGAACTGGCTACTGTACCGGGAATTTCAAGGCAACAAGCCGAAAAGATTTACCAGGCCTGTCATCAAAATTAGAACGAGAAGTAACGCAGCATGTGGAATATTCCCAACTTATTGACGGTGTTTCGTTTGTGCCTGATCCCGATTTGTTTAGCCTGCTTTTATGCGGACATCCCTTATGCCCGCTTTTTTGCGGCCTTCTGTTTCTGGCTGGCGGCTATTACCGATATGCTGGACGGTTACCTGGCGCGTAAGATGCAATTAATGACGCCTTTTGGCGCCTTTCTTGACCCTGTTGCGGACAAATTAATGGTGGCGGCGGCTTTAGTGCTGATAGCAGTCGATATGCAAACACTGTGGGTCACTATTCCGGCTTTTATTATGATTAGCCGCGAAATTCTGATTTCAGCCTTGCGTGAATGGATGGCGGAAGTCGGCCAACGTGGCCAAGTCGCAGTGTCGGAAGTGGGTAAATACAAAACGGCCGCACAGATGTTGGCATTAATCGGTTTAATTTGGCAGCCGGTAGGCTGGATCACTGATTTAGGTCTTGTCTTGCTGTATGCGGCGACGCTGCTGACGGTCTGGTCCATGCTGGCTTATTTGCGCGCAGCCTGGCCTGCGCTGACAAAATAAACCGCAAAAGCACTGATTTTAAGCGGATTTGCTACTTTTTGAGCAAACGGTTTTGAAAGCAGGAATTTGTTGTTGACGCCTTATCAGAAACCAGTAGAATGCGTCTCGTGTTACGGCGATTGGCCATAGCAAAGCGGGCATAGCTCAGTTGGTAGAGCGCGACCTTGCCAAGGTCGAGGTCACGAGTTCGAGCCTCGTTGCCCGCTCCAAATTTACGCCTGATGGCGGGTTGGCAGAGTGGCCATGCAGCGGATTGCAAATCCGTCCACCTCGGTTCGACTCCGGGACCCGCCTCCATGTAGCGTTAAAAAAGTTGTCTGCCCGGGTGGTGAAATCGGTAGACACAAGGGATTTAAAATCCCTCGGGGGAAACCCCGTGCCGGTTCAAGTCCGGCCCCGGGCACCATTTCAGTGAAATACCAAGTTGCTGAAATAGAATAAAAAATGCGGGCATAGCTCAGTTGGTAGAGCGCGACCTTGCCAAGGTCGAGGTCACGAGTTCGAGCCTCGTTGCCCGCTCCAAGTTCTAATGAACTTAGAAAAATCAGATCAATTCAGAGCAGCCATATGGCTGTTTTTTTATTTCTGCAATTCTGACTTTGGTACTCAGGCCGGAGTTAAAGCCCCGGCCTGCACTGACTCACACGAATAGGTGGGGTGCCAGGTAATGGCTAAACAGGGCTATGACCAGGATCCCCAGTACATTTAGCACCAGTCCAGCTCTTGCCATATCCTTGATTTCCAGTTTCCCACTGGCAAAGACGATAGCATTTGGCGGTGTTGCGACCGGCAGCATAAAGGCGAAGCTGGCAGCTAATGCAGCTGGCAACGCCAGATAAAGCGGTGACAACTCCATTGAAACGGCCACAGGGCCAAGCAAAGGTAAAAAGGCCGCAGCTGTCGCCGTATTGCTGGTCACTTCAGTTAAAAATATAATCAACGAAGTCACTGCCAACAGCAGCAACACAGGCTCAACACCTTGCAGCATTTGCAGCTGCTGCGCGAGCAATTGTGCCACGCCGGTTTTCTGTATCTGGTCCGCCATCGACAAGCCGGCACCAAACAGCAGCAACACGCCCCAAGGAACTTGTTGTGCATCCTGCCATTCCAGTAAGGTTTTTCCTGCTTTCCCTGGTAATAAAAACAGTAAGGTCGCTGCGCCCAGTGCGATCAGGGTATCACTGATGGCGAGCCCTGTCGTGCTGGCAAGCCACTGCTGAAATACCCAGCAAAAGGCCGCTAAAACAAACACCAGCAATACCCATTTTTGTTCAGAAGGAAGTGGTCCTTCACCGGCCAGTTGTTGCTTAAACTGAGTTGCACTGCTGTTCGTGCTGGCTGGCAGTTTGAAATGAAATTGGGTAAGCCAAAGCCAACAAATGACAAGCATCAGACTCGCAATAGGCACCCCTATCAGCATCCAGTCGGCAAAACTGATTTGCATTTGATAGGTTTTCTGCAGATAGGCCGCCAACAATGCGTTGGGTGGAGTGCCAATCAGTGTAGCGACTCCGCCGATACTGGCGCTGTAGGCGATCCCCAGCAAAATAGCTTTGGCAAACTTACTTTGGTCACTGACACCCGCCATGGCGATAATGGATAAGCCAATTGGCAGCATCATCACGGCAGTAGCGGTATTTGACATCCACATGGATAAAAATGCGGTTACGGCCATCAATGCGGCGATCTGTCTGCTTGGCTGAGCGCCGACAAGCGACAGGGCTGACAGCGCAATCCGGCGGTGCAAGCCGGTTTTTTCCATCGCAATGGACAAGAAAAATCCACCAAAGAACAGGTAGATAATTGGGTTAGCATAAGGTGAAGTGGCGGCCGACATCGAGTCGATACTTAGTAGTGGGATAAAGATCATCGGCAGTAACGACGTGACAGGGATTGGCACCACTTCACTGATCCACCAGAGCACCATCCAGGCCATCAGGCCACAGGTCGACCAGGCCGCCTGGCTCATTTCGCTGGAAGGGGCTGGCAGCAGCAGGGTCAGTAGCAATAAAACAGGTCCTGCACAGAGCAGAACCTTTTGGCGAAAAGTCATAATTGTCCTTTGTGGTCGGGTTTAAAACAGGTATTTGACGCCAACAGCAGCGGCATTGTCCTGTGCGGATCCTAAGTCTAGTCTGGACAGCAGCGTATAAAGCGTCAACTGTTTTTGCCAATCATAATCCAGGCCGATTCTGGTGATGCGGGCGTTTTCATTATGGCGTGTGCGACTGTTGTCTCGTTGCCATTGCAGCTTGGTCTGCCAGTTCTGATAGTTCCAGGCTACTTGAGTCAGCAAGGCATGGCCAGAGCGCTGCCGGGCAACCTGAATCACTGTATTGCCACATCAGACCGGCCGAAAAAACGCTGCCAGCATAGTCAGCCAGTTTGGCATGGGCCAATAGCCGCTCCGCGTCCAGGCCATTCAATTCGCTGGTTTGGCCATAAGCCAGATAATAAGGCTGTTGTTTAAAGCTGGCATCGCCATAGCTCATGACCCAATCATAGCCACCGGCTTGCTCATCGCTGGCGCCTGTCTGATAAGTCGCAGACCATTGCCAGCCTTGTAGCACCGGGCTTGTGTAGCTGATTGTGTTTTCCATTCGGTCTTGGCCTGGCGTCAGCTGTGCCATATCCGCCAGGGTTTCATTAAACAGATCGAGTTTGCCTTCGGATTTTTTGAAACGGGTGTCATTTTTGCCAAACACCAGTTCACCCCAAGCGGTGCTGAAACCAAGATAAGTGTTTCGGCTGCCGAGCCGATGGTCTTTATTGGCCTGATCCAGGCCGTTCACTTGCCATTCGTAGACGGCAATCAGCGCCACGGACTCTGTCAGCTGCTGGCTACCCTTCAATCCAAGCCGGGAAAATGGCGCCTCAATTTGCCAGCCTTCATCGACGTAACGAAACAAATCCTGATCCGTGTACAGCCCCTGCAACTCCAGCTTGCCGTAATAATCCCAGTCAAAGGCAGCTGCGGGATTGCATGGGGTTATCGCGCTCACCAGCAGACTCAGTGCTGTGGCCTTAGCAGACAGCTTAACCATGACGAACCTCCGCAGTTTGCAGCTCCGCTGCTGCTGCGGGACTAGATCCTTTTGCCAACTCCAGCTGCAGCTGGGTTTCGTCTAAGTCACCGCACCACTTCGACACCACCAGCGTGGCAACACCGTTGCCGATCAGGTTGGTTAACGCACGAGCTTCTGACATAAAGCGGTCAATACCCAGGATCAAGGCTATACCGGCAACAGGGACCGAGCCAACTGAGGCTAAGGTGGCAGCGAGTACAATAAAGCCTGAGCCTGTCACGCCAGCCGCGCCTTTAGACGTCACCAACAGCACGGCCAGCAAGGTCAGCTGCTGGGTCAGATCCATCGGCGTATCCGTCGCCTGAGCAATAAAGACAGCGGCCATGGTCAGGTAGATGGCTGTTCCATCGAGATTAAATGAATAGCCTGTAGGGATCACCAGACCCACGGTGGACTTGCTGGCACCCAATTTTTCCAGTTTGGCCATCATGCGGGGCAATACAGTTTCAGACGATGAGGTGCCAAGCACAATCAATAATTCTTCGCGGATATAACGGATAAAACGCCTCACCGAAAAGCCGTGGTAGCGACAGATAGCGCCGAGTACCAGGAAAATAAACAGCAGGCAGGTTAAATAGAAGGTCGCCATCAGACCGGCCAACGACCAGAGTGTATCGATCCCGTATTTGCCTATGGTGAAGGCCATGGCGCCAAAAGCCCCAATGGGTGCCACTTTCATAATCATATGCACGATGGAGAACAGCAGTTCAGAGCTTTTTTCTACGTACTGAAACAAAATATTGCTGCGGCCACCCAGGCGTTGCAAGGCAAAACCAAACAACACGGAGAAGAACAGCACCTGTAAAATCTCGCCACGCGCAAAGGCGTCAAATACACTGCTGGGGATCACATTCATCAGAAAATCTGTTGTGCTTTGCATTTGCCCAGGCGCTGTGTATTTACTGATCGAGGCCTGATCCAGACTGGCAGGATCGATATGCATACCTTCACCGGGCTTCACCAGATTAATCACCACCAGGCCGATAATCAGCGCGATGGTCGACACAATTTCAAAGTAAAGCAGGGCGTAACCACCGGTTTTACCGACCTTTTTCATATCTTCCATGCCGGCGATACCTATCACCACGGTACAGAAAATGATGGGAGCGATCAGCATCTTGACCAGTTTGATAAAGGCGGTCCCCAGTGGCTGCATTGCAGCACCAAGTTCCGGATAGAAGTGGCCGAGCAGAATACCCACGCTAATGGCGAGCAGTACTTGTACATAAAGGCTGGAAAACAGCCGACCTGTTGCTTGTTTCATCGTGTTGTCTCTTATGGTTTTGGACGTGAAGAACCTGAAAGAGCAAGCGGCAGGCCAACGTGGGTGAATTTAATTAATCTATATAAAACAGATGGATACGTTTATATTTAACAAGGAGAGTTCTAAGTTGTGCGGATTTTCGCACAACTTGGGTAAAAGGCTGTCACTTAATCCGCACTGTCGTCGGTACCGAGGAAGTCGCGACGGGTTAACTGGTAGCGTGCCATTTTGTCATACAACGTTTTGCGGGGCAGGCCAAGCTCTGCCATAACGGCTTTAATGGCGCCTCTGTGTTGGCTGAGCGCATCTTCCAGCAAGGCTTTTTCGTAAGACTCCAACCGTTGCTGCAGGCTCATTGAACCCGCCAGACCTTGCTCTGCTGCCGCCGGTTGTTCGTTAAATACGATAGCTGGGCCTAACAACACGTAACGCTCCGCCATATTGCGCAGTTCACGCACATTGCCTGGCCACTGGTGCTGTTGCAGCTGCTGAATTTGCTGAATGGACAACGGTTGGTACTCTTTGTGAAAACGGGCTGCCGCCACCTGAGCGAAGTGGCTGAACAGTATCATCAGATCGTCCGGTCGTTGTCGCAGTGGTGGCAGACTGAGCTCCACCAGGCTAAGGCGGTAATACAAATCCGCACGGAACTGGCCATGCTCGCTTAACTGTCGCAGGTCGGTTTTAGTCGCGGCAACTACGCGAATATCCAGATCAATGGTCTGATTGGAGCCGAGACGGGTGACTTTACGCTCCTCCAGTACCCGCAGCAGTTTGACTTGCAGCGACAATGGCGTGCTTTCAATTTCATCCAAAAACAGGGTGCCACCATTGGCAAACTCAAATTTACCGATGCGTTTTTTGTCAGCACCGGTAAAAGCGCCAGCTTCGGTGCCAAATAATTCGCTTTCAATCAGGTGCTCTGGAATGGCGCCACAGTTAATCGCGACAAAGTTATGCTCGCGCCGGCAGGATTGTTCATGCAGGTAACGGGCGACCAGCTCCTTACCACAACCGGTTTCACCAAAAATCAGCACATCCGCAGGCGCGTCCACCACAGCATCCAGCGTACGACGCAGCTGCTGCATTACTTTGCTTTGCCCCAGAATTCGTAAACCAGGCTGCTGTTGTCGTGCCACCTGAGCCTTCAGCTCGCGGTTCTCCAGCACCAGCCGGCGTTTTTCCATGGCCCGCTGTGCCACTTCCAACAAATGGTCATTATCGAACGGCTTTTCCAGAAAGTCGTACGCGCCCTGACGCATGGCTTTGACCGCCAGTGACACAGCGCCATAACCGGTTAATACCACCACTGGAATTTCAGCGTCAATTTGATGGATTTTCTCCATCAGCTCCAGACCGTTGATGGCGGGCATATGAATGTCGGTGATAAGAATGCCAGGCCAGCTGGGGCTCAGCTGTTTCAGCACAGCTCCTGGGTTGGTACTGTGCTGGCAATCAATGGACTCCAGGCGGAACAGTTGGCTGACCGCCAGGCCAATGTCCTGTTCATCGTCAATAAAAATTACTTGTGCAGTCATAAGGTCAATCCGGTCGGTTGAACAGGCAGGCTGATCACAAACTCAGCACCGCCTTTGGGATGGTTGCACACTTGCAGTGTACCGTGCAGTGAGTGAACGATCCGTCGGGATATCGCCAGCCCAAGGCCAAGACCATCGCGTTGTTTGGTGGAAAAAAAGGCTTCAAAGACTTTTTCCAGATGGTGCGGTTCAATGCCAGGCCCCTGGTCCCGGATCAGAATTTGCACTGCATCAGGCTGTTGCCGGACCGTCACTGTCAGTTCTTTATCCGCAGACGCCGCCATTGCCTGAATACCATTGGTGAGGATATTGACCAGCACCTGCTCCAGCTGTATCGCATCGGCCAGCACCACAGGACTTTGTTCTGGCAGTTGCAGACGCAAGCGGACCTGAGCCTGCTGACACTGCGGATGCACGATGCCAAGCGCATCCATCACTAACTTATTGACCGGCAGCGGCTCACTCTTGCTGGCAGATTTGCGGCTGAAATCCTTAAACTGCGCCACGATAGCGGATAACCGCTGCACCAGCTGCTGCATGGCTTTCAGATTTTGCCGGGCATCTTGCCACATGGATTTATCCAGCATTTTTTCGGTGGTCTGCGCGTAACTGTTTAATGCAGTCAGTGGCTGATTCAATTCATGGTTTAATGACGCCGACAACGCGCCAATGGTGGCCAGGCGTTCGGCCTGGATCAGTTCCTGCTGTGTTTGTGCCAGTTCCGATTCTGTCTGTTCGCGCCGTTCAATCTGACGGATAAGTTGTCGGTTGCTGTCGGCCAAATCTTTGGTCCGGGCAATAACCCGTTGTTCCAGTTGTTGGTTATGGGCGAGCAATTGCTGGTGTCGTTTTCGACGCTCCCGTCGTAAGCCAAACAGCAAGACGGCACTGAGGTAGAGCAAAGAAAAAGCCAATAACGCCCAGAGCAGGTTTGGCACTGTGCTGTGCGCGGGCGTCAGCACAGTCAGCACCCAGCCAAACTCAGGCAATTCCTGCTGCACTGTAATAAATGATTGTGGCTTGCCACGGTAAGGCAGCACCCAATATTGTTGCCAGGGTTGTAACCAGGAACGACGCTGTTCCAGCCCGACGGGCGCCAGTTGACCGGTCAGATAACGCTGTTGCTCCTGGATGGACGGTGAGGCGTCAGTCAGTCGGGTCAGACGCCAGGCTTCGACGTCAGATAAAAAGATATCCTGGCTAGGGCCTGTCACCATAAAGTGGTGGTTGGACAGGCCTGCTACTTCCTGCTGGTGGTTTTCAATAGGTTCAAGATCTAGCTTGGCGACCAATACGGCCGACACTGCTTTGTTGTTGAGCAGTGGGGCGCTGTAGTAGACGCCACGGCGGCCGCTGGTGTGCCCCAGCGCATAGTAATACCCCGTCTGGCCCAACAACGCGCGTTGCACATAAGGGCGAAAGCCAAAGTCTTTGCCTAAATAGGAATGGGGCTGATCGGTATTGCTGCTGGCAAAGACCAGTCCGGAACTGTCCACCAGGTATAAATCGGCGATGTTGGCGCTACGCTGCAGCTGTTTCAGGTAATCATTTAATTCAGCCCCAGGCGTGCGCGCTAATTGTTGCAGTAGCACCGAGCCCGTCAATTCTTGCGGCAAACTGGCGTAGCGGCCAATTTCGTAGCGAATAAAGGCAGCGATCATGGCCCGTTGCTCGCTGGCTTTTTGTTCGACGCTATGCAGCAACCAGCTTTGTGTCAGCATGGCGCAAAGCACCAGCATCAGCAGATACAAGGCCAATAGTAGCGGGATAGGGCGGCGTACGCGTGGCACCTGAGCTCCGGGATCGGTAAAAGTGCGGCTAGTGTAGGGCGCTGCGGGAGACGCGACAAGTCAGATCAGCAGAAAGGCGAGTCAGTTGTGGTGGCTTTCTTTGCCGCCCACTCATGCTATGCTGCGGTTTTTATTGATCAAAGGACAACATAATGCAGCCGATCTCAACTTATTTTCCTTCGGCAGATACTTTGGTTTTTGGGTGTATGGGTTTAGGCGGCAGCTGGGATGCAAGCTCTACCAGCGCTGAGCAGCGGCAAAAAGACTATCAGGCTCTCGACGCGGCACTGGAGTCAGGTTACCGCTTTTTTGATCACGCCGATATTTACACCAAAGGCAAAGCAGAGCAGGTGTTTGGCGACTATTTACAACATCATGCCGGACTGCGCGACAACCTTCTCCTGCAGTCCAAATGCGCCATCCGTTTTGCAGATGAAGCCTCTGTAGGCCGTTATGACTTTAGTGCCGATTATATTCGCCAATCGGTCGAAGGCTCATTACGCCGACTGCAAACGGACTACCTGGACTTGCTACTGTTGCACAGACCCGATCCATTGATGCAGGTGGATGAAGTGGCGTCTGTACTGCAACGGCTGAAAGAGCAGGGCAAAGTGAAGCACTTTGGCGTGTCCAATTTTGGCTGGCCGCAGTTGCAGTTATTACAAAGCGCCTGCCTGATGCCGCTTGTGGTGAATCAGTTGCAGATGAGCCTGAAACAGCACCAGTGGCTGGAACAAAACGTGCTGACCGGTATGGCGGAAGGCGCGTCCAATTTCTTCTCCTATGGAACCTTGGAATACTGCCAACAACACAAAGTACAGGTGCAATCCTGGGGCAGTCTGGCGCAGGGCCTGTACAGCGGAAGTGGTGAACTGACGTCCGCGGCAGATCAGGCGACTGCAACTTTGGTGCAGCAGCTGGCGGCCAGTTATCAATGCAGCCCTGAAGCCATAGTGCTGGCGTTTTTAATGCGACACCCGGCAGGCATTCAGCCCGTGATCGGGACTACGTCGCCGCAGCGGATCCGCGCTTGCCGCGAGGCCGTTGGGTTGCAGTTAACCCGTGAGCATTGGTATGCGCTATATGTGGCCGCCAGAGGCCACGCTTTACCTTAAACTCCGCACCATAAGAAAAGCCTGCGTTAGCAGGCTTTTTTGTATGCATGGCTGTTTGGCTTTATTCGGCTGGTTTTGCCGGACCATTCAGAGAAATCACCTTGGTCTTACTGATCTTATGCCGGTAAATTTCGCGAAGGTAGTGAATGGCTTTCTTCACACTGTCGCGGGACAGCCGAATGTCGTTGATGGAAACAAACTTGTTCTTATCGCGGATCAGCTCCCGGTACTTCTTCTCGTACATAGGTTTGATTGCATACCAGTTAGTGTCCAGGATCTTGGCCGGGTTTTCGTATTCGAACAGCATATTGTCCAAACGTTCTTCATCGAACTCATCAGAGCGGATAAAGTCCAGCATGGCTTTGTCCAGCGAGTCGTCAAAGCGGTAATCGTCTTTAGCGAAACAGCGTTTAATAAAGGACACAATCAGAGTCAGGAAATCGTCGCTCAGACAAGGGCTTTTCACAATCAGCGTCGTCAGCGAGATATTGGCGGATGCTCCAATCACCAGCGCATAGCGTTTTAACGTGGTGTTCGGGAACAGCGCGTTCAGATGGCTCTTCAACCGGTTCAGGTCCATATAGGACAATTTGTAGTCTTTTGGCAGCGAAATAATGGAGACCACGGACGAGCAGTTTTTAAAGAAATGCAGGTCTTTTAAATCTTTAGGGTCATAGCCATTTTTCACATAGGAGGCCAACGCCTCGCGGTAACGGCCTGATTCGATCGGCAGTAAGCTGATGCCTTCAATGGCCTGCGTTACTTTATTAAAATGTGGCAGGTCAATGGAGCGGAAGAACAGGTCGTCAATATTCAGGCCACTGTTCGCTTTATCAAACAGCTTCAGCTTATCGACTGAGGCAGGCTGGGTGGGCACCACAGATTCTGCATAGGCCACGGCAACCGGACCGGCCAGGCTCATAAAGAGGTCGTTGGCGTCCAGGCGAATAGTTTCACCAATATCGATACCGGCACGACGGAAGTAATTCTCATCGTAGTCGGTGGTCACCGCCTGGGCGGTCAGAATGTTGAAAATCTGCTGGGAAATATACTGGTTGGCATATTTCTCCATCGCGTTAACATCAATGTGCTGAATTTCACCGTCATCGGTTTCTTCAGCGTAACGCATGATGTCGTTGGAGATCAGCATCATGGCGTTCCATGGACGGATACGCTGCATCACGCTGGATTCATTACTGTCTTCATTCTCCAGGTTGTAGGAGAAGTCCCATTCTTCCGACAGGTATTTACACAGCAGACGCCCAGAGTTGATATGCAGTGCTTCAGACATCTCAACACCGTGGTCGGTAATGTTCGGCAGAATACAGATCCCGCTGGTGAAAATAGGCTCAAACACAAAGGAGTGGCCTGAATTCGCTTCGTTTTCCAGCTCGGGTCTGGTGTCGAACGTTTTGGCCATATAGGCGTATTGCTGAGCCAGGCCAAATTCAGATGCCATACCAGAACCTGTACCTCCGCCTGCGGAGAAGATATAAAAATACAGCCGGGATTGGTTGGCTTTAATGCCACAGGAATCAATCAGGTAAGAATGGATAAATTTCCAATCCGCGTTGGAGAACTTATGGGTGTCTTTGTTCAGGATAATTTTCGCCAGGTACTGACCCAGAATTGGTGCGTTACCGGCACCACCGGCATGGACTTCTGACAAGTCCATGATTTTCATTTTGTTGTAATCCTGCAGGAAGGTCGATTTTTCGCCGCGGTTAGAGAAGCGGATACGGCCCTCAATGTCTTTGTCCAAATCGCCCAGCATCACCAGAGGTTCAATTAAGAAAACAGGTTTTACCTGATGCGATTTATCCAGGTTCAGGCCTTTTTTAATCCAGCGTACGGGGCGGTATTCCTGCTCTTTCTGCGCTTTCTCTTCCTGACTGAACTCACTCATATAGAAGGTGCGGGCGTTGTACACCAGCGACGCGACTTCAAGCGCGATATTAGAACCGCAGCGGCCGAGGCCAATTAAACAGACAGAGGGGAATTGCTGCTTACGACTAACCCCTTCAATTTCCTGGTTTTGAACCGGGAAAACGCTGTTACGCAACGCATCCAGGTTGGCGAGGATCTTATTAATGTCGCGTTCGGTAAAATACATGTAGCGACCAGAACCAAAGTTTAAGTCTGCTTCAGTCTCCGAGGAAACAAAGGGCCGGATTGCGACACTGACATCATCTTTACCTGCGTTGCTTTTTATAACTTTTGTACTCATGCAGAACCTTCCGGGCTTAACTTTTAGTATGAACGCGCACTGAATTAACCATAGTCTTGTGCGGCTATTATTACAATTGGAGAGATAGACAGTACAGAAAAATCTCAGCAGGAAACCGAAGTTTTTATCGAACTTTCAGTAAGGTAACGGAACTGGCAGGCAAGCATGTAAATAGAGCGGGATCAGAAGTGAGTTTTTTGTTAGGCCTTCTGACTTCTGATCCCGTTTCCCTGACCGTGACTTACATATTCGGGTAGTTGGGGCCGCCTGCGCCTTCCGGCGTGACCCATTGGATGTTTTGTTTCGGGTCCTTAATGTCGCAGGTTTTGCAGTGAATGCAGTTCTGCGCATTGATCTGCAATCGTGCTTCGCCACTGTCCTGGCCAACAATTTCATACACTCCGGCAGGGCAATAGCGCTGCGCCGGTTCGTCGTACAGGGCCAGGTTGACCTGAACCGGAATAGAACTGTCAGAGAGCTTCAGATGGCAAGGCTGATCTTCTTCATGGTTGGTGTTAGACAAATACACAGAAGACAGCCGATCAAAGCTCAGAATACCGTCAGGCTTGGCGTACTGGATGGGGTCAGATTCGCTGGCCAGTTTAAGACTCTGGTGATCTTTACCCCAATCTTTGATGGTAAGTGGCAGTTTACCGCCGAACAGGTTTTGGTCCAGCACGTTAAATGCACCACCCATCAAGGTGCCGAATTTATGCAGGGCCGGGCCAAAATTCCGGCTGCGGAATAACTCGTCAAAGAGCCAGCTTTGTTCGAAGTGACTGGCAAATTCGGTGACATCATCGGCACCGCGACCTGCTTGCAAGGCGCTGAACAGAGATTCAGCTGCTAACATACCGGACTTCATCGCCGTATGGTTGCCTTTAATTTTTGCAAAGTTGAGGGTGCCAGCGTCACAACCTACTAACAGTCCACCAGGGAAGCTCATCTTGGGCAGGCTGTTGTATCCGCCTTTGGCAATGGCGCGGGCACCATAGCTAACCCGTTTACCACCTTGCAAATACTGCTTCAGTGCAGGGTGTTGTTTGTAGCGCTGGAATTCTTCGAATGGGCTCAGGTGCGGATTGCTGTAGTTCAAATCGATAATCAGACCCACCACCACTTGCTGGTTTTCAGCATGGTACAAATAGCCGCCACCGCCAGTGTTGATATCCAGTGGCCAGCCCGCACTATGCACCACCAGACCCGGCTGATGCTGTTCGGCTGGAATATCCCAAATTTCTTTAAAGCCCAGTGCGTAATGCTGTGGAGTTTTCCCTTCATCCAACTGGAATTGCTGAATAAGCTGCTTACCTAAATGGCCACGGCAGCCTTCTGCGAATACCGTATAGCGAGCGCGTAACTCCATCCCCGGTGTAAAGCTGTCTTTAGGCTGACCGTCGGCGCCAATACCCATATCGCCGGTCACAATGCCTTTAACGACATGGTCTTCAATAATCAGTTCAGCCGCTGGAAAACCAGGGAAAACTTCTACTCCAAGAGATTCGGCTTGTTGTGCCAGCCAACGACAGACATTGCCCATCGAAACAATGTAATTGCCTTCATTGTGCATGGTCTTAGGCACCAACCAGTTCGGCATGCGGGTGGCTTTCTCGGCGTTATTCAGCAAATAGATATGGTCAGTACTGACAGCGGCAGTAATGGGGGCACCCATACTTTGCCAGTCAGGAAGCAGTTCATTTAAGGCGCGCGTTTCTAATACGGCGCCAGATAAAATATGAGCGCCAACTTCTGAGCCTTTTTCTACAACGACTATTTGTAAGTCAGTGCCGGCTGCTTTTGCTTGTTGCATCAGGCGTATAGCACAACTTAATCCAGCAGGGCCGGCGCCCACAATGACTACATCTACGTCCATTGATTCACGTTCGATCACGACCCACCCCTGAGTTAACAGGCCTCTGCACAGGCACTGGAAAATACTGTTGTTCTTGTATTGGAAGAATTCTTTGCTTAAGGGTATTTCAGGTTGACGTTAACGTCAACAGTAAGTAGATTGGGCGTCGAAAAAGGGTAGAGCTTTACCTTCACGTCAACCTGACGTTCTGACGCTGCGGCCAATGAGGTTTATATGAAAATTTTAGTTCCGGTAAAACGGGTCATTGATTACAACGTAAAAGTGCGGGTAAAGGCCGATCAGAGCGGAGTGGATTTAGCCAATGTCAAAATGGCACTGAATCCGTTTTGTGAAATTGCGGTGGAAGAAGCGGTGCGCTTAAAAGAAGCGGGCGTTGCCACGGAAGTGGTGGTGGTGTCGATTGGCCCTGCTGCTGTGCAGGAACAACTGCGCACTGCTCTGGCGCTGGGCGCTGATCGGGCTATCCAGCTTGACACTGAATTACAGCTGGATTCGCTGCAAGTGGCGAAACTGCTGGCCAAAGTAGTGCAGGATGAACAACCTTCGCTGGTGATTTTAGGTAAACAGGCGATTGACTCCGACAATAACCAGACTGGCCAGATGTTGGCTGCATTAACTGGCATGGGTCAGGGTACTTTTGCGTCAAAAGTTCAGGTAGAAAACGGGAAGGTCAAGGTCACCCGCGAAATCGACGGCGGCCTGCAACAGGTTGAACTGACGTTGCCAGCAGTGGTATCGACAGACCTGCGTTTGAATGAACCACGTTACGCGTCACTGCCAAATATTATGAAAGCCAAGAAAAAGCCGCTGGACGTGAAAGCCGCTGACAGTTTTGGCGTGGCGCTGACCAGTAAGGTCAGCACCTTAAAGGTGACAGCGCCTCAAAGCCGCAGTGCCGGAGTGATGGTGAGCTCAGTCGACGAGTTAGTAGCGAAATTAAAACAAGAAGCGAAGGTGATCTGATGGCTATTTTAGTAATTGCAGAACATAACAATCAGCAGTTAAAAGCCGATACGGCCAAAGCGATCAGTGCAGCCACGCAGATTGGCGGTGATGTTCATGTGCTGGTTGCAGGCCAGGGCTGTGATGCTGTAGCTCAACAAGCTGCCTCGTTGCAAAGCGTCAGCAAAGTGTTGGTGGCAGACCAGCCTTGTTATCAGCATCAGCTGGCCGAAAATGTCAGTCTGCTGGTGGCTGAGCTTGGCGCGAACTACAGCCATATTCTTGCAAGTGCTACCACCACGGGCAAAAACTTCCTGCCTCGGGTGGCCGCTTTACTGGATGTGGCACAGATCTCCGACATTATTGCGGTAGAAAGTGCCGACACTTTTGTCCGTCCAATTTATGCCGGTAATGCCCTTGCCACAGTGCAAAGTGCCGATGCGATTAAAGTAATGACAGTGCGTTCTGCGGCCTTTGATGCGGTGGCTGAAGGCAATAGCGCGCCTGTTGAGCCAGTTACTGCGGTGAAGGATGCAGGCGTTTCCAGCTTTATCAGCGAAGAGCTGACTAAATCTGAACGTCCTGAGCTGACTGCTGCACGGGTGATTATTTCGGGCGGCCGTGGCATGCAAAACGGCGAGAACTTCAAGTTACTGGACGGTATTGCCGACAAACTCAGTGCCGCTATTGGCGCGTCACGTGCCGCTGTAGATGCCGGTTTTGTGCCTAATGATATGCAGGTTGGTCAGACTGGTAAGATTGTGGCGCCAGAGTTGTATATTGCTGTCGGTATTTCCGGCGCTATTCAGCATCTAGCCGGTATGAAAGATTCTAAAGTGATAGTCGCCATCAACAAAGATCCGGAAGCACCGATTTTCCAGGTGGCTGATTATGGTCTGGTGGCTGACCTCTTTACGGCGCTCCCAGAGCTCGAAGCGAAACTCTAAATCAGAAAAGGCCGGAACTCCCGGCCTTTTTTATGTACAGGACGTACGGTATGCCGGAATAGCAGGAACATTAAGTACATCATTTGTTTACAAAATATTTCTTTTCAGCCAATGCAACTTTATGTCAGTCTGATCCCACTGATAACAAAGCAAAAAATACTGGCAAAGAAGGACGTAGTTTATGTATAAAGCCGCACTGATTGCGATGTTAATGGGGTTATCTGCCTGCGCCACTGTGCCGGAAAATTCCAATGTTTTAAAAACTCAACTGGACGGTCCTCTGGCGCAGCTGCAGCTGGATACCCGACAACTGCAGTTACGGTTGGACAAGCTGACCGAAGACAAAAGCTGCAGCCATGACAATCAATGCAAGGTGATCCCGGTGGGAGCGCGTCCTTGCGGTGGTCCTGAGGTCTATATGCTGTATTCCACAGGGCAAACCGACGAAAAAATGCTGCAGTACACGGCGGAGCGCTATCAGCAGTTAAAACGTAAACAAAATGATAAGTTGGGACTGGTATCGACCTGTCAAATGCTGATGGCACCTATGGCCAGTTGTCAGCAGTCTCAATGTGTGTTCGATCAGGGGGATGTCCGCTGATCAGCCGGAGCCCTAGTTATGACGGATAATCTGTGGGCGGTGGCCGTTGTCGCCGCCGTTTTATTTCTGGCCACATTGCTATTGGCGTGGAGGCTATTGCAACAACGCCAGCAGTTGGCCTTGCAGCAGCAACAGCTGCATCAGTTGCTGCTGATTGAGCAGGAACATAAAACACTGCGCCAGCAGTTACAGCACAAAGACACTGAATTCAGCCGGGTACAAAGCCAATACCAACAACTGCAGCAACTCTGGCAGGAGCTAAAGCAACAAAGCGCACTGCAGCAGCAAAACTACCAGCAATTGTTACAGGACCATAGCGCCTTGGCTACCAGCTTGCGCGAGAAACAACAAAGCTTTGCTGAGCAGCAGGCGTTATTGCAGTCGAACAAGCAGCAACTGAGTCTTGAGTTTTCCCAGCTGGCACAGCGGATTTTTGACGAGAAACAGCAGAGTTTTCAGGGGCAGCAGCAGCAACTGCTCGGCCAGCTGCTGACACCTTTCCAGCAACAACTGGATGCCTTTAAAACGAAAGTCGAAGATATCCATCTGAAGGAAAGCCAACAGCAAACCTTGTTGCAGCATGAACTGGGGCAGTTGAAACAGCTGAATCAGCAAATGACGCTGGAGGCCCATCAATTGGCTACTGCACTGAAGGGACAGAAAAAAGCTCAGGGTAACTGGGGCGAGCTGGTGCTGGAGAATGTACTGGAGCGTTCAGGCTTGCGTGCAGGTGTCGATTATCAGCGGGAAGTCAGCCGGCAAAACCAGGAAGGCGATCGCCAGCGCCCCGATGTCGTGGTGTTCCTTCCACAGAATAAACATTTGATTATTGACGCCAAAGTCTCGCTCAACGCTTACACGACCTATATCAATTCCGAGGATGACGCTGAGCGTGCTGTGGCACTGAAGCAACATATTGCCGCCATTTCGGCACGTATCCAAGAATTGGCAGAACGAAATTACAGCAAACTGCCGGGCTTCAATTCGCCCGACCTGGTGTTTATGTTTGTGCCGGTTGAATCAGCCTTTGTTGATGCGCTGCGCTCGGACGAACGAATTTTCCAGCAAGCGCTGAACCAGAATATTCTGGTGGCCACACCGACCACCTTATTAACCAGCCTGAATATTGTGCGGCAGTTATGGCGCTTTGAAGAGCAGCACAAACACAGCGCTGAACTGGCCAAACGTGCGGACAATTTGTTTAACAAGCTACGCACTTTTTTACAGAGCTTTGTCAAAATTCGGGAAAACCTGCAACGCGCGCAGGACGCTTATGAAGCGGCCGAAGGGCAGCTGGTCAACGGCAAAGCGAACCTGGTCAAACAGGTCAATGAGTTTAAGTTGTTGACGCCGGCCATTCAGGCGGAATTACCGGAATATTTTACCGAGAAAGCCGAGCTGGAACTGGAGATAGACCCAAAGCTGGCAGACAGGCTGGAGTAAGGCCGGACAGATCTTTATACTGGCGCGCTTTGAAAGCAGGGGGCAGTTGTGGCGGATTTTCAATTAAACGACTTCACAGACCGGTTACACCAGGCGTTACAGGCGCAGCAATGGCAAAAGCTGGTGCTGAGTAAATACCAGGGCGATGACGCCGCCTTGCAGCGCGTTGAAGTGCGGCCTGTGCAGTTAAAAAGCCCAGTGCTGAGTTTTTTATACCGCTATCAAACCCGCGATATCACCAAAAATTACAGTTATGACGAAGGTCTGGCACTAGTCTCGACCTTATTAAGCGCTGATTTTAAAGCGGCTCATTTCAGCAGCGTTGCTGCTGATGTTCAGTTAGGGATCAGTAAAAAAGGCAAAATTCTGCTGTCTGAACATAAAAAGACCGACCAGAGCGGCAAAGCAGACCTGGTCAGCCATAACAAAGAAAAGCTGCGCTATATCAACCAACATGCGGCCTTCCTGCAAAAGCTGGGGGTCACAGATGCCAGGCATCAGGTGATCCCGGCCATGTCGCGTAAGTGGAAGCAAATCAATAAGTTTATTGAAGTCTTTGCTGCGGCCTTGAAGCAGACAGAGTTGCTTAAACGCTCCCCGTTGCAGGTAGCTGATTTCGGCTCAGGCAAAGCCTATCTGACGTTCGCCTTACACCATTACCTGACGGAACAGTTAAATGCCAATGTCGACGTCATAGGTGTGGAGCTGCGCCAGGAGTTGGTGGATTTATGTAATCAGACCGCACAACAACTGCAGTTAGCCGGTATTCGCTTTGAGCAGGGCGATGTAAAGCACTATCAGCAGACCGGGCTGGATGTGATGATTGCCTTGCATGCCTGCGATACTGCCACCGATTACGCTATCCACATGGGCATTCGGGCTGGAGCTTCTGTCATCCTGTGTTCGCCTTGTTGCCATAAACAAATCCGGCCTCAGTTAAAAAGCCCTGCGGTATTGGCCCCTATGTTAAAACATGGCATTCATGCGGGTGAGCAGGCTGAGATGCTGACCGACAGCTTGCGGGCCTTGCTGCTGGAAGCCAATGGTTACGATACCCAGGTGTTTGAATTTATCTCGCTGGAACACACCAGCAAAAACAAAATGATCCTGGCGGTGAAAAATCAGGGCACCAAAGCATCAGGGTTGGTTCTTGAGCAAATTCAGCAAATTAAGTCTTTCTATGGCATCAAAGAACACTGCCTGGAAAGTCTGTTGCAGCAGAGTTAGCCTGAAAGGGCTGCAAATCTGCTGCAACAACAGGCAGATAGTTTAATTATTCGGCAGTCAGTGCGACTTTAGAAATTAAGCCTTGCACGAATGAAATGAAAGCTCTACTATGCGCCCCGCAAACACGGACGCGGGATGGAGCAGCCTGGTAGCTCGTCGGGCTCATAACCCGAAGGTCGTCGGTTCAAATCCGGCTCCCGCAACCAATTCGCAACTGAGTTCTAAAGTAGAAAGCTCAACGGGCTCCTCTTTATAACCCCGAAGCGAAGGGCGCTGGTAAAAACTGGCTCCCGCAACCAATTAACATCGTACGAAGTTTGCAAACACCACGGACGCGGGATGGAGCAGCCTGGTAGCTCGTCGGGCTCATAACCCGAAGGTCGTCGGTTCAAATCCGGCTCCCGCAACCAACAAATCAACCAGCTTTATGCTGGTTTTTTTGTGTCTGAAATTTGTTGAAACGCGAACGTGGCGTAGATGTCGGATGGAGCAGCCTGGTTGCTCGTTGGGCTCCTCTTGATAACCCCGGGCGAAGGTTGTCGGTTCAAATCCGGCTCCCGCAACCAACAAATCAACCAGCTTTATGCTGGTTTTTTTGTCTCTGAAATTTGTGATTGCCACTTTACGATATGGACATGGCTCACTCGTGCCGTCCGTCGGGCTCCTATTGATAACCCCGGGCGAAGGTCGTCGGTTCAAATCCGGCTCCCGCAACCAACAAATCAACCAGCTTTATGCTGGTTTTTTTGTGTCTGAAATTCGTCCGTCCAGGTACCTAACCATATTAAGCTGGTATGTTTTAGCTTCAATTCCAGGAGCGAGTTGGATTTTTTGATCAAACCCGATTCAGACTGAGCGGTATCTAACGACACAAACTTGCTTTATATTCCATTTGTGAATATGCTTATTCCATAATTAAATATGAGGTGATGCAAATGATCGATTGGAGCTCCTTTACCCCTTGGACCTCCCTGGCGGGAGGCGTGTTGATAGGGGGCGCTGCGGCCTTACTTTGGCTTGTGAATGGCCGGATTGCAGGTATTTCCGGTATTTGTGGCGGTTTGGTAACCAACTTGTCGCAGGTGCAATGGTGGCGACTGGCTTTTGTTGTGGGCCTGGTGGCGGCGCCTGCCTGTTGGCAGTTGCTGGCGCCTTTGCCAGACATCCGCATGCAGGCATCGCCCGTGATGTTAGCCGTGGCTGGGTTAGTGGTTGGCATGGGCGTGCAGTTAGGCTCGGGTTGTACCAGCGGGCACGGCGTCTGCGGTATAGCCCGTTTGTCGAAGCGCTCCATTGTGGCAACACTGATCTTTATGGGCATGGCCATGCTGACGGTCTTTGTTATGGCTAACCTGGGGGGCGTATGATGAAACAGCGCATCAGTTCAGCTATTTCAGCATTTGCCGCGGGTCTGGTGTTTGGCTTCGGCTTAATTCTGGCGGGGATGGCCAATCCGGCCAAGGTGCTGGCGTTTCTTCATGTAACAGGGGATTGGGATCCATCTTTGGCGTTGGTGATGACGGCGGCCATTCCTGTTGCCATGCTGGCCTTTTGGTGGAGCAAATCACGACAACAACCGGCGTTGGAGGATGATTTTCACTGGCCGCAAGCCAGTCAGATTTCACCCGCTTTATTGGTTGGCAGTGTCTTATTTGGCATTGGCTGGGGCCTGGCCGGAATATGTCCCGGGCCGGCGCTGGTGCTGCTTGGCGCGGGTTTTAGCGATGCGGCGATATTTATTCTCTGTATGTTGCTTGGGATCCGCCTGGCAGGCCCGCTGAAGAAAAAGCTGGAAAGCTAAGATCTACCAGAAAACAGCAGACTCTGTTCCAACGGCTTCTGCTATACTGTGCGCCGTTTTTGATACAGGCAGATTTTATGTTGGAATTCTGGGCGTTAACCTCCAAAGGGGTCGAAGAGTTGTTGGCGGACGAAGTCCGTCAATGGGGCGGTGAAGTCATTAAACTGGGCATAGGTGTGGTCCGTTTTAATGCTGAGCTGAAAACAGCCTATCAGCTGTGTTTGTGGTCCCGCCTCGCCACCCGGATTTTGCGGCATTTAGCGTCAGAGCCCGTCACTGCAGATGCAGATCTGTATCAGGTTGCCAGCCATTTAAACTGGCCAAGTCAGATGCGTCTGAGTCAAAGCTTTGCGGTGGAATGTGTCGGTAAACACCCAACGATCGACAATACCCAGTATGGCGCGCAGCGCGTCAAAGACGTGATTGTTGACCAGTTCCGCCAGCAGTATGAAAAACGCCCGGACGTGGATCGGGTTGACCCGGACTTGCGTTTTCAGGTGCGGTTGGAAAAACAGTACTTCCATTTTCTGCAGGATTTTTCCGGTCCGTCATTGCATCAGCGTGGTTATCGTAAAGAGCAGGGCCAGGCGCCGTTAAAAGAGCACCTGGCGGCAGCCTTGATCAAACGCTCAGGCTGGAATTTCGACCAGCCGTTGTATGATCCGTTCTGTGGTAGCGGCACCTTATTGATTGAAGCCGTGTTGATGGCGCGGCAGATTGCACCTGGCTTAAAGCGGATTGAATTTGCTTTTGAGCGCTGGCCAGGCGATCAGGAAACCTTATGGCAGCAAGTGCGTGCCGAAGCCTTTGGCGCCCGCAAAGCGATTGCGGATGGCTGCCAGTTTATTGGCAGTGACAACGACGAGCGCACCTTACAAAAAGCGCGCAAGAATGCCGAAGCAGCCGGCGTGGCCGATTTTATTGAGTTTCGGGTGGCAGACGCCACTCAGCTGAGCGAAGTGGTGGCTGAACAAGCGGGTGTGGTGCTGACCAACCCGCCTTATGGGGAGCGTTTAAGCGATATGCCGGCGCTGATCCCGGTGTACGCAGATTTTGCCTTAGGTCTGAAGAAATTTTACCAGGGCTGGCGCTTGGCAATTATTACCTCGAGCCCGGATTTATTGCGGGCACTAAAATTATCCCGTCTGAAGACATACAAATTCAGCAATGGTCCGCTGGACTGTGAATTCACCTTATTTGACCTGACGGAAAAGCAGGTGCAAAGCAGCAGCTCGGCGCCGGCGTTGTTCTTTGCCGAAAGTGAGTCGTTTGGTAACCGCCTGAAGAAGAACCTGAAGCAGCTGGATAAATGGGCTAAACGCGAAGGCGTCAGCTGTTACCGACTCTATGATGCAGATATTCCTGAATACAACGTGGCTGTTGACTGGTACGACGGCGAGGTGGTAGTTCACGAGTACGCAGCTCCAGCCAATGTTGACGAACAAATTGCGCAAAAACGCTTGTTTGATGTGGTGAATCTGACGCCGCGTATTCTGGAGATCCCAAGCGATAAACTGATCCTGAAAGTACGTGAAAAGCAAAAAGGTAAAGACCAGTACCAGGCGCTGAGCCGGACGGGTCAGCATAAAATAGTGTCAGAATACAACGCCAAGTTCTACGTGAACCTGCGCGATTATCTGGATACTGGCCTGTTTTTAGACCACCGCACCACACGATTGTCCATTCAGCGCCAGTCGGCAGGTAAGCGTGTGCTGAACCTGTTTGCTTACACCGGCTCTGCGTCCGTGCATGCCGCGCTTGGCGGTGCCAAAACAGTGACTACCGTCGATATGTCCAATACCTATCTGGACTGGGCCAAACGTAATTTTGAGCTCAACAACCTGATTGGTAAGCAGTATCAGTTTGTGCAGGACAACGTGCTGGATTGGCTGAAAGGGTGCAAAAATCAGTTTGACCTGGTGTTTGTTGACCCGCCAACCTTTTCCAACTCCAAGCGGATGGAAGACACCTGGGACGTACAACGCGACCATTTAAAGTTGCTCACGTTGATTGGTCGGGTGCTGGCGCCTGGTGCCAAAGTGATTTTTTCCAACAACAAACGGAAGTTTAAGCTGGATGCCGAAGCGCTTCGTGAAGCGGGCTGGTCCTATAAGGACATCAGTGCTGCTAGCTTGCCGGAAGATTTCAAGCGTAATCCGACGATTCATGTGTGCTTCGAACTGACCAAGGCGGATGATTAATGCAGTTGATGAGCACCTGGGGTTGTCACTTGTGCGAAGACGCTCAGTTGCTGCTGCAGCAGGCCGGCTTGCTGCAGTACTGCCAGGTGCTGGACATTGTGGACCATCCAGAATTATTTGAGCGCTACCGCGTGCATATTCCCGTGTTGGTCGACGGTGAGCGTGAGTTATTTTGGCCATTTAATCTGATCGATGTGCAGCATTTCGGTCAGCAAACCAAGTAGAGTGTTATGGAACTGATACGTTTTCAGCAGGCCAGTCTGGCTTTTGGTACCCATCCTATTCTCGACCACGTCGATTTCAGTCTGTTCACCGAAGAAAGGGTTTGTCTGGTTGGTCGCAACGGTGCCGGTAAATCGTCCTTTCTGAAATTGCTGACCGGACATCAAAATCTGGATGATGGACAGATAGTTCGGCAAAGCAATGTGCTGGTGGCGCGTCTGGAGCAGGACCCGCCGGCTCGTATTGATGTCAAAGTGGCTGATTTTATCCGTGAAGGCGCCGGTGATCTGCCTGAGAAACTGCAGCGTTTTTACCATCTGGCTGACCACCTGGCGGACGCGTCGGACGCCGAACAGCGTGAGTTTGGCACCTTGCAGCATGAATTGGATGCTCGCAGTGCCTGGGCTTTGGAAGGCCGCATTCAGGATTTATGTTTGCAGTTTGAACTGGACCCGGAGGCCACGCTGGCCAGTTTATCTGGTGGCTGGTTACGTAAGGCGGCACTGGCCAAGGCCTTAGTGGCGGAGCCGAATGTGCTGCTGCTGGACGAGCCCACCAACCACCTGGACGTCGCGGCTATTCAGTGGCTGGAGCAGTTCCTGAAACAATTTAAGGGCGCCATCATCTTTATTTCGCACGACCGGGCTTTTATCCGCGCGCTTGCTACCCGCATTATTGATTTGGACCGGGGTATGCTGACCTCGCACCCAGGCAATTACGCTGAATATCTGGAGCGTAAACAAAAAGCACTGGACGTGGAGCAGCAGCACAATGCGCTGTTCGACAAAAAGCTGGCGGAAGAAGAAGTCTGGATCCGCCAGGGCATTAAAGCCCGTCGCACCCGCAACGAAGGCCGGGTGAGGGCGCTGAAAGAGTTACGCAAGCAACGTGCGGCCCGTGTCGAACAGCAAGGCAAAGTAGAGTTTGCCATCGAGCAGGCGCAAAAATCCGGCAAGCTTGTATTCGAGACCCAAGGCGTTACCGTCAGCTTTGATGGTGAGGCGGTGATTAAAGATCTCAACCTGCTGATTATGCGCGGCGATCGGGTTGCACTGGTGGGGCCGAACGGCGTGGGTAAATCGACCCTTATTAAAACCCTGTTGGGTGACTATCAGGCCAGCAGTGGAGAAATCAAACGGGGCACCAACCTGGAAGTGGCTTATTTTGACCAGCACCGCATGCAGTTGAACCTGGATGCCACAGTCCAGGACAATGTCGCCGACGGCAAACAGGAAATCAATCAGAATGGCCATACCCGCCACGTACTGAGCTACCTGCAAGACTTCTTATTTGCGCCTGAACGTGCCCGCACACCGGTACGGGCACTGTCGGGTGGCGAGAAAAACCGTCTGTTGCTCGCCCGCTTATTTGCCCGGCCAAGCAATCTGCTTATTCTCGATGAACCGACCAACGATTTGGATGTGGAAACACTGGAGCTGCTGGAAGATATTCTGCAGCAATACCAGGGCACTGTGCTGTTAGTCAGTCACGATCGGGAATTCGTTAATAACACAGTGACCAGTTCGCTGTATTTTGCTGGTCAGGGCCGTATTGTCGATATCGCTGGCGATTACGAAGACGTGCTGGCCTACCAGCAGCGCCAGGCGAATCAACAAAAATTGACGGAAACGCCACAGAAGTTAACAAAACAGCAGGAAGAAAAACCAAATCAGACTTCATCCGTAGCAGCTAAGAAGTTATCATACAAAGAAAAACGCGAACTCGAGCAGTTACCTGCCTTGATTGAAGAGCTGGATGCGCAAATTACCAGCTTACAGCAGCAAGTGAACGATCCTGAGTTTTTCCGGCAAGATGCCATCAGTACCCAGGCGACATTGAACCAATTGCACGAGGCTGAGTCGAAGCTCGCGCACGCTTATGAGCGTTGGGAACAATTAGAAGCCATGAATTCGTAGTCAGGGGACCCGAATGAGATTATCACCCGTAGTTTTAGCTGTACTTTCGGCCTGTGCCGTTTCAGCCAATGCGGCCGTTTACCAGGTGCAGGAATTGCCTGAGATCACCACGGTCCGCTCCCAGTTTGGTAATGCATTAAATGATAACGGCGACATCGTTGGTTCAGCAAATTATGTCTATAACCAGCCATTTGACCTGGATGCGTTGGATCTTGAATCCACTGTGGTGACAGCCGCCTTTACCACAGAAGAAATTGAAAACATCAAAATTGGTAATATCAATGCGGCATTAAACTCAAAGCTATTGAGTTTCTTTATGAACCCAACCAGTTATGAAGTGCAGCGGGTTGGCGACGTGCAGGCGTTTGACTTTGATACTGGCGAACAGGTCAAAATTCGCGATCAAGGTGAAGTGCCAACCAGTCGTGAATACTTATACGACATCAATAATCTTGGCAACGCGATAGGTATGGCGACGCCTGTGTATCAGAAACAAGATTTTACGCCTGCAGCGACAGACGATGATCCATCTCCGGAAACTGTCACCTTATGGGTACCACAAAACCCGTATCAACAAGCCTATTTACTCAATGGTGGCAGCCGCCAGGCTTTGCCTATTCCTTATGCTGAAAACGGCGGCGGTTTTTCCGTGGCGCAGAAAATCAGTGGCAACAATTACATTGCTGGTTCAGGCAGTGTGGGGATGTCGGATACTGTGGTCGAGCAGATTGAGACCAACTGTACAGGCGACAGCGCACCAATTGCTATTTGTCAGGCAAACTACGCCGGCAGTTATACTGAACGGGCTTTGGTCTGGCAACTGAACAGTTCTGGTCAGATTGGTGCTCCTGTTGAGTACGGCTTCTTGGGTCCTGAAATTAACGAAGAAGGCATCAGCCTGACCTACCTCAGCCGTGCATTATCGGTCAATAATAATGGTGTTGCTGTCGGTTACTCTTCTTACACCGACAAATCCCGGGACATTTATAACCAGGTGCATGCGACTGTATTCCATGAGGGCGAAGTGTCACCTGTCGTGGACCCGCTAGAATGGATCAGCAGTTCGGCTGTTGATATTAACAACGAAAATATTGTCGTTGGAACCGCCTATAAGAACATTAATGGCACCACTCGCAGCAAGATGTTTGTCTTTGACTACAACACCAATACAGTGAAATACCCTACAGGTTTCTTTGTCAGCTCAGGTACTATGCCAACAGCTGTCAATGACCATGGTATGGTGGTTGGTGCTGGCGAAGTGTTTCTGTCCGATTCTGCCACACGACGCCAGGTGGCCTTTCTGTATGACATTGCTGCAGACACCTTTACAGATTTGAACACCTTGCTGCCATGCAACAGTACTTACAATGTTGTTGATGCCCGCGATATCAATGAGAACAATGAAATTGTCGCCACTGTTGTGAAGTCGGTCGAAGGCCGCGATTCATTAGGTGAAGTGGTACGTGACAGCGCCGGTAACCCGGTGATGGAAAGTGTGGCCCGCACTGTGTTATTAAAGCCTGTTGCCAATGGCACAGTGGATGATTGCAGTTCTGGCAGCGATGACGGTGAAACCTATGAGCGCAAGAGTGGTAGCTCTTCCTGGCTGATGGTACTGCTGGTGCCGCTGGCTTGGATGCGACGTCGTTATTTTTAAGCAGAAAAGAGGCGGATAACAATCCGCCTCTTTTTTTATATCCTTCAATAAAAAATTTTTAAAAAATTTGCCATCAAATTGTAATGCAGTTCAGGTTGTTAGCTATTGTCAAGCCTGACTGTGGAATTAATCCGCTGGAACCTTTTTCTGTGCTCGACTATCTATAAATAAGCAACGCCAGTTGCTTGTATCAGATCAGATCGAGGAATACTCCATTATGAAAAGACAGAAAAGAGATCGTTTAGAAAGAGCCCACGCCCAGGGTTATCGCGCTGCTGTCACTGGTCGCTCCAAAGACAATTGCCCTTACCAAAACCTCGACGCCCGATGCCAATGGCTCGGCGGCTATCGCGAAGCGATGGAAGATAAATCAGTAGGTCTTTTTGCTAAAGGCCAATAATTCACCGGATTAAAGGAAACGAAGGCCCTGCAACGCAGGGTCTTCGTCGTTTTAGCGACTAGATAATTTGCTGTGTTTGGCACAGGCAATGCCGAGATTTCCGCAATCTGGCGTTCTGAACTACACTCAAACTGACTTGGAGCCAGAGCGGAGGTTGTATGCAACTGGCGAGTAAAGTAATTCGACTTGATCTGAATTACAGTTCAGAGCAAAGCCATTATTACCGCAAGACCACCACCTATCTGGCGCCTTTTAAAGAAGAAAGCGCAGAGCATTTTGCCCGTCGCATCCTGGCGTATCTGTCGTTGTTTGAACACTCTCCTGCAATAGCCCGGCAGGACGGCCGGGGCAAAAGTCCGGATTTGTATATTGAAGATCAATACAGCCAGTTGCGGCTGTGGTGCGCTGTCGATGTGCTGGATGAAAAACTGATGCAGCGCGCCAGTCACCAGGCTGAGCAGGTTTTGCTGCTGGTGGACGAGCTGGATTATCGCAAAAGCAAAGGCAGTTATCGCCGACACTTCCCCAACCTGATCTGTACCTTACTGACACATGAGTCACTGCTGAGCTTCTGTGAGATGTTGCAAGGCCATATGCAGCTTGATGTGTGGCGGGATGGCGACCAGCTGCTGATCACCGACGGTCAGCATAGCCTGGAGCTGACATTTGCTCCGACGCTGTTGCATTAATGGCGTGGCAAACCAGGCTCTGGCTTGCGTCTAAAACGTGCTTGGTTATAATAACGGCCGCTTTTTTGCCCCGGATTTGCGATCCGGCTTTTGCAGAAGGAAAATCTGATGTTTGTTGTAGCCGCTTTATATAAGTTTGTCCGTTTACCCGATTACGAAGAGTTGCGTGATGCCTTGTATCAACACCTGGTGCTGAATAAGGTCAAAGGGACCTTATTATTGGCCGAGGAAGGGATCAATGGCACCATCTGCGGTCCGCGTGAAGGTATTAATGCCATGCAGGACTGGTTTGCTAAGGACAGCCGCTTTGCCGGCATGTCTTACAAAGAATCCTTTGCGGAAACTCAGGCGTTTTACCGTACCAAGGTCAAACTGAAAAAAGAAATCGTCACTATGGGTGTGGAAGGCGTTGATCCGGCTCATATTGTCGGCACCTATGTGAAAGGTGACGAATGGAACCAGTTGATTTCAGACCCGGACACCATTTTGGTCGATACCCGTAACGACTATGAAGTGGCGATTGGCACCTTTAAAAATGCAGTGAACCCAAACACCACCAGTTTCCGAGAATTCCCTCAGTGGGCGGCCGACAATCTGGACAAAACCAAACATAAAAAAGTAGCCATGTTTTGTACGGGCGGCATTCGCTGCGAAAAGTCGACGGCTTATTTAAAAGAGCAGGGCTTTGAAAACGTTTATCACCTGGATGGCGGTATTCTGAAGTATCTGGAAGAAATGCCGGAAGAAAACAGTTTATGGCAAGGTGAATGTTTTGTGTTTGACCAACGCGTTGCGGTGAAACATGGTCTTGAGCAAGGCAGCTACGATCAGTGTTATGCCTGCCGGATGCCATTGTCTGTAGACGACATGCAATCATCGCTTTACGTGAAAGGGTTAAGTTGCCCGCATTGTCATGACAAAATCAGTGATGAACAGCGTGCCTCTTTTACCGAGCGTCAAAAACAAATTGAGCTGGCCAAAGGTCGTGGCGAGCAGCATATCCGCGACGGGAAAGTAGAGTTCTAAGTCGCTACAACAGATGAATAAGGAGCCCTTGGGCTCCTTTTTTTTGTCTTAAGTTTTTAGAGGAAAACAAATTGGCACATTTATTCTATAAATTAGAACTAAATAAGCTAAATTTAGCGATTTAAAACAATAAAACGAAAAGATAAGCTGAATCATCTGACAGAAGAGGATAGTACCGAATGAAAAGCTATAGCCGGCTGCAAATCAGCCTGCACTGGATAGTTGCACTGGTCGTAGTGGGCTTGTTCGCTTCAGGCTTCTGGATGGTTGAACTGACCTATTACAGCCCTTGGTACAAGACAGCGCCATTCTGGCACAAAAGTGTCGGGGTCGTGTTGGCTGCGCTGGTCGTCTGGCGTCTGCTGCTACGGCTGAAAAAGGGCGCTGTTGACCCTGTGCCTGGCCATAGCAAGCTGGTCACCCAAAGTAGCCATCTGGCACATGCGCTGTTGTATTTGTTGTTGGTGGTGATTGTCAGCAGTGGTTACCTGATTTCGACGGCTGACGGCCGTGGTATCGATGTTTTTGGCTGGTTTGAAGTGCCAGCGCTTGGGCAGTTATTTGATCAGCAGTCCGACCGAGCTGGCTTAGTACACCAATTTGCGGCTTACAGCCTAATTGGATTTGCGGTTGTCCATGGTCTGGCGGCGCTGAAACACCATTTTGTAGATAAAGACCTGACGTTAAAACGTATGCTTAGCTCAAACTTAAACGAGGAAACAAAGTAATGAAAAAATTAATTCTGGCAACTCTGTTGTCTGCAGCTATGGCTGCTCCAGCTTTACATGCAGCTGATTATGACATTGACACCAGCGGTGCTCACGCCTTTGTTAATTTCAAAGTCAGCCACTTGGGCTACAGCTGGTTGCATGGCCGTTTCAATACCTTCAAAGGTACTTTCAGCTATGACGAAGCCAAGCTGGCTGACGCAAAAATCCAGCTGGAAATTGACACCGCCAGTGTGGATTCAAACCATGCCGAGCGTGATAAGCACTTACGCAGCGCAGATTTCCTGCACGTCGACAACTTCCCAAAAGCCAGCTTCAGCAGCACCAAAATCGTGCCTAAAGCAGACGGTAAGTTTGATGTAGTTGGTAACTTCACCTTCCACGGTGTGACCAAAGAAATCACTATCGCCGCCAGCAAAACCGGTGAAGGCAAAGACCCTTGGGGTGGCTACCGTGCTGGTTTCCAAGGCACTACAGAAATCAAACTGACAGACTTTGGTATTAAAAACATCTTAGGCCCAGCCTCAGAAAGCATCTATCTGGATCTGGTGGTTGAAGGCGTACGTAAGTAAGAGCACGATAGAATAAAGCCCCGAAATGGGGCTTTATTCTATCGCTTAAACGAGCGTTCAGAAGCGGTAGCGAGCGCCTAATGTGTACCTGGGACCGTATTGACGGGCAAACAGGAACTGTTCTTTAAAGCGGCCATAACCGCGTTCCGTTTCATCCGTCAGGTTGATGCCTTCGGCAAAAACGGTCAGTTCATCCGTCAGCTCATAATTGACGCTGAAGTCCCACTGGCCATAATTTTCGGCAAATTGCGGCGGCGCATCGGCGGAGCCTTGTGACTGACCCACACCAATCAGGTATTCATCCCGCCAGGCGTAGGTTAATTTGACCGATAAGCCGTCACGCTCGTAGAACAGTTGAGCGTTGGCTGAATCGCTTAAGCCGGTGAGTGGAGCCTGTTGTTGCAGGCTGTTGACGTCAAATTTCACATCGCCATCGACAAAGGTGGCATTGGCGCCAAAGCCAAAGCCAGACTCGCCAAACAAGTGTTGCACTGCCACTTCAAAACCGTCGACCGACTTTGCATCGGTATTGGCTGGCTGACTGATTTGCCAGACTATCAATGGATCGGCCGCATCGGGTTCTATTTTGCCGTCCGCATTGCCGTTGCCATTGGCCAACATCTGTTCAAAGATGGCGGTACTGGTGGCCTGTTCGCCACGCGCCTCAATGTCCCGCACTGCCTGCTGGTAGCGTGGGCCATTCAGAATGTCGTGCAAGCCTTCGATGGTGGTTTCTGTAATGGTGGTTTGAATAAAGTTGTCGACGTCTTTGCGGAAATAGCCGATGGCGGCATAACTGCCTTCGGCATAGTAGTATTCCAGCGTGAAATCCAGGTTGGTGGATTCAAACGGCAGCAGGTTGGTATTGCCCTGGCTGCCGCTACGAGAGCCCGGTTTCGGACTGCCACTCAAGGAACGCCCGCCTGCTAAAAAGCCCAGTGGCGCTCTGGAAATGGTTTTGCCCCAGGAAAAACGTGCCACCAGCTCGTCGGTCAGATCTGCTTTCAAATCAAACATCGGCAGCAAGACATCATGTTTGCCTTGTTGCTCCAGGAAGTTGTCTGTGCCACCTTGCTCGTACTGGGTGATCCACTCCGAAGGGCTTTCCCAGTTGACCTGAGTTTCTACCCGTTGACGCACTGTACTGGTGACGTCGGTTTCTTCGTAACGCACGCCAATGTTAAATTGCAGCGGAATGGCGGCAACTTCGGTATCCCACTGCGATTGCAGGAACAGGCTATTGGTCACTTCTTCGACATAACTTTCGCTGTCAATGCCGTCGAAATAAGGATCGATGGAATAAACGTCAGCGCCCATCACATCTTCGGTCAGAAAGGCCAGTTGACGTGCCAGTGCTTCGTCAAAGTCGTAGCTGTAGTAGTAATGCGGATTGAGGCTGCCCATGTTAAAGCTATCAAGGAAGCCGTCCGTGCTATGCCGGATAAACATCTGATCCGGAAAAATTTGTGGGTAAGCCGGGTTAAAGCCAGGTCCACCACGCAGTCCACTCCAGCCTGAATGGCCTCCCATGGTTTGTTCAGTGCGGGCGGCGCCGAATTTGACATTCACCAATGGGATTTGGAAATCATTGTTGGTCCATTGCCCGTTCAGCTGCAGCTGTTCAATGCTGGTTTCGCCGGGAGAATGGGTAAACTGACTGAAGTTGGAGTCAATTTCTCCTGCTGCCAGTTCATTGGTGCCGTTTTTCCACAGGATCCAGGCTTGCGGTACATCGCCGGTGCGGTAATCGTAGTATTTAGTGATCAGCTGATCGGAACCTAAAATGATTTGGCCCTGACTGCCCAGGCCTTTGTCGGCTCCATTGTCGGCTTTGTTGTTGGAATCGTGGTAGTCCAGCTCAAACTGCCAGTCGGCATTGGCAGTCCAGTTAAAGTTCACCCCAACAGATTCGGCTTTAATTTCTGTGGTGCCACGGTTGGCCGTGAAGGAGCCGTCATTACCGCCTATGTCGGCATACACAGCCGTGCCGTTTTCATCCAGCTCATAGGCATTGATATTGCCACCAAATTCGTTCCAGACGCCCCAGCCAATACTTTCGACGCCAGTCACTGCATTGCTGGCAGTGTAATCCAGCGTCGCGACAAAATTGTCGGTGGGAGCAAACTGCAGGGTCAGCTGGCCATTGGTACGCTCACGTTCAATATCTTCAATGCCGTAGTTCATATCTTTAGGGAAATAGTAATTCCCCAGCTTCTCGCCATCTGCGCCTGTGGCTCTGCGGTCGACCACAAACTCAGGGTCCAGGTCGGGTAGGGCCACATTAGCCTGCCAGCCCTGGATATTGGCTTGTTGCTTTTGAAAATCGCGTTGTTGATGGGAGAACGAAAACGCGATGCCGTAGCGCTCATCGTCAAAGGTGTTGCTGTATACAGCTGCAAACTCTGGCGTGACGTCTTCGCCGGCGACATTGGAGCTGTCATACAATCCTTTGGCAGACACTGAACCGTGCTGGCCCGGATTGGACAGCGGTTTAGTGGTAACGATGTTGACTGTCGCTCCTAAGCCACCGCTAGGGTTCTCCGCCCGGGCGGTTTTTTGGATCTCCAGCGCGCTAACCCCTTCGGACGACAGGTTCTCCAGGTTAAAGGAGCGGGTATAGCCGGTACCCGGCATCTGGCGGCCGTTTAATGTAATAAGGTTAAAATCCGGTCCGAATCCACGCACGGTAATTTGACTGCCTTCGCCATTGGATCGGCTGACCGAGACACCGGTGATCCGCTGTAAGGATTCGGCCAGGTTAGTGTCCGGGAATTTACCCATTTCTTCGGCCGAAATTGCATCCACCACGCCATTGGATTCCCGTTTCATATCCATGGAGCGGATCAGGCTGCCACGGATCCCTTTGATCTGAATCACTTCAACATTTTTTTCTTTCGATTCTACCGTCGCTTGCTCTTGGGCATGTACTGCGGGGAGAGGCGCCGTTGCCAGGACCATGGCGACAGCAACTGCCGTCTGGCTCAACGTAAATTGTTTGATTTTCATAATTAAACCTGTTGCTTGTTCGCAGCAAAGACGCGTCGCTTCAGCGCCTCTGTGCGGATGTTATTCATTGTTATTGTTGGCTTATTTTGACGTTGTCGAGGCGATACACGGCACCATTGCCAGCGCCCCAGGCCGGAAAAACCATCAGCACGTCTATCGCACTGACGTCGAGGCCCTTGTCTGCTAAATCCTGTAGCCGGTAGCTGTAAGTCTGCCACTGACCAGGTGTCGGGTTTTTGCCTTCCAGGCTGTCACTGAGTTTGAGCTCAACAGCCGAAGCGGCATCAAATCCTTCAATTTTGAACAGCCACTGGGCCGAGGAATCATTCGGCATTGAGATCACTTTCATATCGAAACTGACCATACCGCCAGAGAGCAGGGCGCTGGCGTCGTAATACACATCGTCATCCGCCAACAGACCCATGACTGTTGGTGCGGCGCCGATGATAAATTGCGCTGTGGCTCCATGGTCAGTGTCGTCTTGCTCGACTGTCGGGGTTGAGCCGCCACAACAATCCCAGATGCTCCATTGCTCGGCGACCTGATCGGCGAATAACGTCAGGCCTGGTTCTGCGTCAGCCGTCGGGTCGTAAATTTGGGCGTTATCGACCCGGTAGACCGCACCTTCGCCTGCACCCCAGGCAGGGAAAATCATCACCACGTCAATGGCACTGATGTCCAGGCCTTTTTCGGCCAGTTTGGCCACGGGAAAGCTGTAGGTTTGCCACTGGCCTGTGACAGGTGCCTGACCTTCGGTACTTTCGCTTAAATTAAAATCCACGGCTTCAGCTGCGTTGTTCGATTCAAGTTTCACTATCCAGGCAGCCCCGGCTGTTGAAGGCGCATTCACCACTTTCATCTCAAAGCGCAGCATGCCGCCGTCCAGTAATGCGGTGGCGTCAAAAGGTTTGTCTGAACCGCCGTTGGCCGAACGGGTGATGAAACCCATCACGGTCGGTGTGGTACCAATGCGAAACTCGGCGGTCATGCCGTGGCTGTTGTCGTCCATTTGTTCGGTTGGATCTGAGCCACCACAGCAATCCCACATTGGCCAATCCGGGTTTTCCTGATCGGTAAACAGCACCAGCTTAGGTTTGGTGGTGGCAGGGCCTGCAATAGTCAGATCGTCGATGCGATAGACTGCACCTTCACCACTGCCCCATGCCGGGAAAATCATCACCACGTCGATGGCAGATAAGTCCAGCCCAGCGGCTGCCAGCTGTTTGAGCGGAAAAGTGTAGCGTTGCCAGACGCCGGTCGCCGGAGCCATGCCTTCGCTGCTGGCGGATAAATCCAGCTCCACAGCACTTGCGGCATTATTGCTTTCTACTTTGAGTTTCCAGGCCGCAGCCTGATTGTTAGGGGCCGACACCATTTGCATCATAAAACTTAAACTGCCGGTTTCCAGTAATGGAGAGGCATCAAAAGGCGAGGGCACACCGGCCGGGTCGGTAATAAATTCTGCTCTGGTGGTAAAGCCATTCACGGTAGGTGCTGCGGCAACACTGAATTCCATCACTTGGCCTTGTTGCGTGTCGGTGACAACGGATGGGGTAGTACCACCACAACAATCCCAGGCCGCCCAGTTTGGATTTGGCGTACCATCAAAAATGGTCAGGTTTCTCGCCACACCATCCGAAGGAGGCACTGGAACCGGGGCTTTGCCTTCAACCAGGCCGTCTTCCGGTTTATCGTACCCCGGCCTGATGGTTTCACAGCCTTTGCCTGTATCCGGATTGGCTGCACATTGGTAAACCCGGACATAATCGACAATAAATTTTTGGCCATTGGTAAAGGCGCTGGCGTCTATGCCTTTGTTGTTGACGTTTTCCGGCCAGTTGCCACCAACCGCCAGGTTCAGGATCAGGAAAAAATCCTGATCAAAAGGCGCGCTGCTCCAGAACGTCTTCAGGGTGCCGTCGGTTTGATCAAAGTACTCAGTGAACCAGCCTTTGTGTTTCAGCCCAACCGCCTGGCCTTTGCTGTTGAAGCGCACCTCGGACTGACGCTGGGTGGCAAACAGATAGTTGTCTACGTACCAGCGCAGCTCACCTTGTTGCCATTCCAGCGCGTAATTGTGAAAGTCATCGGCCGGACTGGCGCCATTGGGCAGCGCATAGTTTTTGCCGGAGCTTTGGTTCGCTGGCCAGGGTTTGCCATAGTGCAGAGTGCCATGCACATTGGCCTCGGCCTGGCCTGTGCTGTCGGTCACCTTCAGGTTGACGGCTTCCATAATGTCAATTTCACCTGAACGTGGCCAATCGCCGTAAACAGAATCGGCAGGCATCATCCAGAAGGCTGGCCAGGAGCCCTGACCGAATGGCAGTTTGGCGCGCATTTCAAAGCGGCCGTATTTGAAATCTGCTTTATTTTTGGTGGTCAGTCGGGCTGAGGTATAAGGTTTTTCCGCCCCGGTTGCTGCAGGTTTAGCAACAATATTTAACATGCCATCGCTGATGAAAGCGTTTTCTTTTTCTGCGGTGTAGCACTGTTTTTCGTTATTGCCGCCGCCGGCACAATTGACCTCGAAGTTCCATTTATTGGCATCAATAGCACTGCCACTAAATTCGTCACTCCAGACTAAAGTCCAGGAAGATACGGGTTCTGTTGGGTCTACTTTGTCAGGTATTGTCTGGGTTTCGGCGCCGCCGCCACACCCAAAGATACCAAGCGACAATAGGCTGATGCAGAACGCATCAACCAAAATGGTCCGTCTATTCATAATTCTTGCCCTGTTGTTATTTCGTTATATGGTCAGTTACCCCGGATGAGTGAAACTGCCTGCGTCATTTGAAAGCGCTTACAGAGCGTATTTGTAGAAATGGAAATGGTCAATAAATCATCAATAAATTTTTTGACTTTTTTGATGGTTCTTAACAAAAAGCTGATAGGCGAGGTTTAAGGTACTTCTATTTCAATATCGGTCACAGGGATGCTGCAGCACGGCAGGAATTCGCCTTTGCGGACGAAAGCGAGAGGTTCATTCAGGTAGCTGACGCTACCGCTGAGCAATTTACAGCGGCAAGCACCACAGTAGCCTTCGCGGCACTGGTAATTGACCTGCTGCTGACCGGCTTCTAATGCGTCGAGCAGGCTGCCTTGCTCCGCGCTGAATACAACACAGAGCTGGCCATTCACCAGTACCTTGGGCATATCAGAGGTCGAAATCGCCGAAGTCGGAGCTGTCGACTTCGTTGTCGATCTGGCCTACCAGATAAGAGCTGATTTCGGATTCCTGCGGTGCCACCTGAACGTTGTCAGACACCAACCAGGCATTGATCCACGGGATAGGGTTTTGGGTGGTCGGAAACACAGGTTTCATACCAATAGCCGCCATCCGGATATTGGTGATGTACTCGACGTACTGGCACAAAATGTCTTTGTTCAAACCGATCATCGAACCGTCTTTAAACAAAAATTCAGCCCACTGTTTTTCCTGCTCGGCGGCGCGGCGGAAAATGGCATAGGCTTGCTCTTCGCATTCTTTGGCCACTTCGGCCATTTCAGGGTCATCTTCACCCCCCGCCATAATATTCAGCATGTGCTGGGTGCCGGTCAGGTGTAATGCTTCGTCGCGGGCAATCAGTTTGATGATTTTGGCGTTGCCTTCCATCAGCTCACGCTCGGCAAAGGCAAAACTACAGGCAAAGCTGACGTAAAAACGAATGGCTTCCAGCACGTTCACTGACATCACACAAAGGTAAAGCTTACGCTTTAACTCGCGCAGGGTGACGCTGTGGGTTTTGCCGTCAATCTGGTGCGTGCCGATACCATGCAGGTGATACACATTGATGGCTTCAATCAGATCGTCGTAGTACTTGGTGACTTCGTCAGCGCGTTCGATAATGCGTTCGTTTTCCAGAATATCATCAAACACCTTGTGAGGTTCATTGGTGATATTGCGCACAATGTGGGTGTAGCTGCGGCTGTGGATGGTTTCACTAAAGGCCCAGGTTTCAATCCAGGTTTCCAGCTCAGGCAAGGAGACGATAGGTAACAGCGCGACGTTTGGTGAACGGCCTTGCACAGAGTCCAGCAGGGTCTGGTATTTCAGGTTGCTGATAAAAATATGTTTTTCATGTTCTGGCAAATGCTGAAAGTCGATCCGGTCTTTACTGACATCCACTTCTTCCGGACGCCAGAAAAAACTCAGCTGCTTTTCGATCAGTTTTTCAAAAATGCCGTACTTTTGCTGGTCGTAACGCGACACATTGACAGGGTTACCAAAAAACATCGGTTCTTTTAACTGGTCGTTATTGGTCCGGTTAAAGGTGGTGTAAGTCATTTACGCGATTCTCTTATTATTCGTGCCACTACTGAAACAACAGCGGGGCCTGTACAGGCCCCGGTTACACATTAGATCTTGCAAGCGCCACCGGCGCAGCCATCGTCTTCCACCGCAGGTTTTAAGTCTTCCTGCACATCGGACGCGCCGTCCCGGGTGTTGTGGTAGTACATGGTTTTCACACCCAGTTTATAAGCGGTCAGCAAATCTTTTAATAACAGCTTCATTGGCACTTTGCCACCGTCAAACTTGCCCGGGTCATAGTTGGTGTTGGCAGAAATGGTCTGATCGATAAACTTCTGCATAATAGCCACCAGGCTCAGGTAACCGTCGTTGCCTGGCATATCCCACAGCAGCTCGTAGCTGTCTTTCAGACGTTCATATTCGGGCACCACTTGCTTCAGAATACCGTCTTTACTGGCTTTGATGCTGATATGACCACGTGGCGGTTCAATACCATTGGTGGCATTTGAGATCTGAGACGAGGTCTCCGACGGCATCAGCGCAGACAGTGTGGAGTTACGCAGGCCATATTGCACCACGTCTTTACGCAGCTGTTCCCAGTCATACTGCAGTGGTTCAGCGCAGACTTTGTCCAGGTCCTTTTTGTAGGTATCGATTGGCAGGATACCTTCGGCGTAGGTGGTTTCATTAAATTTCGGGCAGGCACCAAACTCACGGGCCAGCTTGTTCGACGCTTTCATCAGGTAGTACTGAATGGCTTCAAAGGTACGGTGAGTCAAACCATTGGCCGAACCGTCTGAATACTTCACACCGTTTTTGGCCAGGTAATAGGCGTAGTTAATCACACCAATACCTAAAGTGCGGCGGCCCATGCTGGCGTGGTAAGCGGCCGGAATTGGGTAGTCCTGGTAATCCAGCAGGCTATCCAGCGCACGTACCGCCAGTTCAGCTAATTCTTCCAGCTCATCCAGGTTTGAAATGGCGCCTAAGTTAAAAGCCGACAGGGTACAAAGTGCAATTTCACCATTTGGATCGTTCACATCTTCCAATGGTTTGGTCGGCAGGGCAATTTCCAGGCAGAGGTTACTCTGGCGTACCGGTGCGTATTTTGGATTGAACGGGCTGTGCGTGTTGCAGTGGTCCACGTTCTGCAGGTAAATACGGCCTGTGCTGGCGCGCTCCTGCATAAAGAGCGTGAACAGTTCCAGCGCCTTGATGCGTTTCTTACGGATGCTGCTGTCGTTTTCGTATTGCACATACAGCGCTTCAAATTTTTCCTGATCTTCAAAGAAGGCGTCGTACAGGCCTGGTACATCGGATGGGCTGAACAGGGTGATCATGTCGTCTTTGATCATCCGGGTGTACATCAGGCGGTTAAACTGCACGCCGTAGTCCAGGTGACGCACACGGTTCTCTTCAACGCCACGGTTGTTTTTCAGTACCAGTAAAGATTCGACTTCCAGGTGCCACAGTGGGTAGAACAGGGTGGCTGCACCGCCACGCACGCCGCCTTGCGAACAGCTTTTTACTGCAGTCTGAAAATGCTTGTAAAACGGAATACAACCTGTGTGGAAAGCTTCGCCGTTACGGATTGGGCTGCCTAAGGCACGGATACGACCGGCGTTAATACCAATACCAGCGCGCTGAGACACGTATTTCACAATGGCGCTACTGGTGGCGTTAATCGAATCCAGACTGTCACCACATTCAATCAGTACACAAGAGCTGAATTGACGGGTTGGGGTGCGTACGCCGGACATAATGGGCGTAGGCAGAGAAATCTTAAAGGTGGACACCGCGTCGTAGAAACGGCGGATAAAGTCCAGCCGGGTCGCTTTCGGGTAATTGGCAAACAAACAGGCGGCAACCAGGATATACAGAAACTGGGCGCTTTCGTAAATTTCGCCGGTGACGCGGTTTTGCACCAGGTATTTGCCTTCCAGCTGCTTGACTGCCGCATAGCTGAAATCCATATCCCGCTCATGATGAATAAAACCATCCAGCTGTGCCAGCTCTTCTGGCGTGTAGTCGGCCAGAATGTGTGCGTCGTAGCGTTTGGATTCCACCATTTTGACCACATGGTCATACAGCTTTGGTGGTTCAAACTGGCCATAGGCTTTTTTACGTAAATGGAAAATGGCCAGACGGGCGGCCATGTATTGGTAATCCGGCGTTTCTTTAGAAATCAGGTCAGCAGCCGCTTTAATAATGGTTTCGTGAATGTCCGAGGTTTTAATGCCGTCGTAAAACTGGATATGTGACCTTAACTCAACCTGAGACACTGAGACGTTCGATAAACCTTCTGCCGCCCAGTCGATGACACGATGGATTTTGTCTAGGTCCAGCGCTTCACGCTGACCGTCTCTTTTGGTTACGTATAATGGTTGAGTCATTTCCGCCAAGATTCCTTCTGTATTGTTATCTTTTTTTCTACCGCTTTTTTCTGAAGAAAAGAACGATCAATTCAACCCAATGTGTGTCCTGGGGTGATAGCGCACGGCGGGACACAATATCTAGGGTTTACAGGTGAACGGATCACAAGATAGAGGGGTTGAACCCTGATTGCAAGCCCTTTACGGCGGCGAAAAAAGCAGCATGTTAGTGGTTGCTAACGCCGAAAATGCGTAACCAAAACCCACCTTCAGGATGCAAGGGATCTTAAGAAAAAAACTTCAGAATTTGATCGACGATTTTTTACCTGGCTGAAAAAAAGCCAGTGTCTAGACACTGGCCATTTTGCTGAAAAATCAAACAGATTTGTGAAGGAAATCTGTCAGTTGCAGCAAACTGTCTATTCGGCAATCGGCCTGCCATAACTCCGGTTGGTCGCTGTCTGCCAGATAACCAAAGCCTGCCAATACAGTTCGCATGCCAGCCCGCCGGCCTGCTTCTATATCGCGTTCTGCATCGCCCAGATACCAGCATGCCGCTGGTGCTATGCCCAGCTGATGGGCAGCCACCCAAAGTGGGATCGGATCAGGTTTTCGCACTGGCAGTGAATCGCCGCCAATCAGAATACGGCAGTCGCTCAGTTGCAATGCCCGGCAGATTTGCGCAGCAAAACGGTAGGGTTTGTTGGTGACAATGCCCCAGGGGATCTGCTGCTCACGTAAATACGTCAGTAGTTCAGCACCGCCTGGAAATAACAGGCTGGTGTCGCCGTTGTGCAGTTGGTAGTGATCCAGAAACTGCGTGCGCAGCAACTCATAGGGGTAATCCGGCAGCGAATGACCAAAGCCCAGCTGCAGCAAACCACGCACGCCATGGGAGGCGACCGGCCGGTACTGCTCATAATGAGTGACAGGTTGGCCATGCAGCTGGAGCACATGGTTTAACGCTGCACCAAGATCGCGTGCTGTATCTACTAAGGTGCCATCCAGGTCGAACAGCACCGCCTGGTTCGTCTTTAACATGGCTTGCGCGCCACCACAAAGTAGTTCACATCCAGGCCAGGACCGGTTTTAAAGCTTTGGTTGATTGGGTTGTAATGCAAGCCGGTCGCATCGACCAGTTCCAGCCCGGCGTTTTCGATGGCGCGCATTAAATCAGACGGGCGGATAAATTTGTTAAATTCATGCGTGCCCTGTGGCACCAGCTTTAACAGCCGCTCCGCTGCCACTATGGCCAGCGCATAGGCTTTCCAGGTTTTATTTAAGGTGGAAAACACCAGGGTGGCGCCTGGCTTGGCCAGCGCGGCACAAGCACGGATCACCGATTCTGGGTCTGGTACGTGTTCCAGCATTTCCATGCAGGTGACCAAATCAAAAGACGCCGGCTGCGCTTCGGCAAAAGCTTCGGCGGTACTTTGCTGATAACTGATGGTAATCTGAGCTTCCAGTGCATGCAGGCGGGCCACAGTTAAAGCTTCATCCGCCATATCAATACCTGTGACCTCAGCACCGGCCCGCGCCATCGACTCGGCCAGAATGCCGCCGCCACAGCCGACATCAATGGTTTTCTTACCAAATAAGCCTTGCACCTGATCAGAGATATAACTCAGGCGGGTGGGGTTTAGTTGATGCAGTGGTTTGAACTCACCCTGAGGGTCCCACCAACGGGAAGCGATGTCATTGAATTTGGCAATTTCGGTGGAGTCGACGTTAGATGCAGAAGTCATAACCAGTCCTGAAAAAAGTTTTCGGCATTATAAAGCCTGTAGCTGTTTGAGCAATCGTCAGTCGCGCTGTACAAAAGCGGTTCGCCATGGCAAGGTGCTCGTTCTGGTGGTAGAATCCGCCTTTGTCCTGCGACCTATGACAGTAAAAAACGCAGGTTATCTTATTGATTTAAGGGAAAAAAGCTGTTTATGACTAACTTGGCCAAAGAAATTGTTCCCATTAATATTGAAGAGGAATTAAAGAATTCTTACCTCGACTACGCGATGAGCGTAATCGTAGGGCGGGCCTTGCCTGATGTGCGTGATGGCTTAAAGCCGGTGCACCGTCGCGTGTTGTTCGCGATGAAGGAGCTGGGTAACGACTGGAACAAAGCCTATAAAAAATCGGCCCGTGTGGTTGGTGACGTCATAGGTAAATACCACCCGCATGGCGACAGCGCCGTGTATGACACCATAGTCCGGATGGCTCAGCCGTTTTCACTGCGGTATATGCTGGTGGATGGTCAGGGTAACTTCGGTTCGGTGGACGGTGACTCCGCAGCAGCCATGCGTTATACCGAAGTGCGGATGGCCAAGATCACCCAGGAATTGCTGGCTGATTTGGATAAAGAAACCGTTGATTTCGTACCGAACTACGACGGCACCGAACAAATTCCTGCGGTACTGCCGACCAAGATCCCGAACTTACTGATCAACGGTTCCAGCGGTATTGCCGTCGGTATGGCGACCAATATTCCGCCACACAACATTACGGAAGTCATCAATGCCTGTCTGGCGATTATCGCCAACCCGGACATCACCATTCCCGAGCTGATGGAACACATTCCGGGGCCGGATTTCCCGACCGCCGCTATTATCAATGGCCGCCGTGGTATTGAAGAAGCCTACCGGACTGGTCGTGGCAAGGTGTATATCCGTGCCAAAACTCACGTTGAAACCGATGACAAAACCGGCCGTGAGTCTATTATCGTCACCGAAATTCCGTACCAGGTAAACAAAGCCCGTCTGATTGAAAAAATCGCCGAGCTGGTGAAAGAAAAACGCATTGAAGGTATCAGTGCACTGCGGGACGAGTCGGACAAAGACGGTATGCGTATCGTCATTGAAGTCAAACGTGGCGAATCCAGCGATGTACTGCTGAACCATTTGTATACCAATACCCAAATGCAAACCGTGTTTGGTATCAATATGGTGGCGCTGGACCAGGGCCAGCCGAAGCTGCTGGGCTTAAAAGAAATTCTGGAATGTTTCGTACTGCACCGCCGTGAAGTGGTGACACGTCGCACAGTGTACGACCTGCGTAAAGCCCGTGACCGTGCCCATATCCTGGAAGGTCTGGCGATTGCGCTGTCGAATATCGACGAGATTATTGAGCTGATCAAAACTTCAGCCAGTCCGGCTGACGCCAAAGCAGGCTTAGTCGCCCGCGGTTGGGTGCTGGGCAATGTGCAGGAAATGCTGGAACGTGCCGGTGAGAGCGCGGCCCGCCCAGAGTGGCTGGAAGAGCACTTTGGTATTCGTGATGGCTATTACTACCTGACCGAACAGCAGGCCCAGGCCATTCTGGATTTACGTCTACACAAACTGACCGGTCTTGAGCACGAAAAAATCCTCGACGAGTACAAAGAGCTGCTGGCCTTGATTGCAGAGTTACTGCATATCCTGTCAAGCGCTGAGCGTCTGATGGAAGTGATCTGCGAAGAGCTGGAAGCGGCGAAAGCTCAATACGGCGATGCCCGCCGCACTGATATTCAGGCCGATGCGCTGGATATCAATATGGAAGACTTGATTGCCGAAGAAGACGTGGTGGTGACCTTGTCTCACTTGGGTTATGCCAAGTACCAGGCGTTGTCTGACTATGAAGCGCAGCGCCGTGGTGGCCGTGGTAAAGCCGCGACGACAGTGAAAGACGAAGATTTCGTTGATCAGCTGCTGATTGCGTCCACTCATGACACCATTCTGTGTTTCTCTGACCGTGGCCGTCTGTACTGGCTGAAGGTGTACCAGCTGCCGCTGGCATCGCGTCAGGCCCGTGGTAAGCCTATTGTGAACCTGCTGCCGCTGGAAGAAAACGAGCGTATTACCGCTATTCTGCCAGTTCGTGAATACGAAGAAGGCAAGTATGTGTTTATGGCAACCGCCAACGGTACCGTGAAGAAAACCGCCCTGACTGAATACTCGCGTCCACGTTCAAACGGCATTATTGCGGTGAACCTGAACGAAGGCGACCAGCTGATTGGTGTGGATATCACCGACGGCAACAGCCAGATCATGCTGTTCTCGGACGACGGTAAAGTGGTGCGTTTCCACGAAGAACAAGTGCGTGGTATGGGCCGCACCGCCACAGGTGTGCGTGGTATCCGTCTGCGCGAAGGTGGTTCAGTGGTCTCCCTGATTGTGCCTAAAGCCGAAGGTGCCATTCTGACCGTTACCGAAAACGGTTATGGTAAACGCACGCCGCTGGACCAGTACCCGCAGAAGAGCCGCGCCACCCAAGGTGTGGTGTCGATCAAAGTCTCTGAGCGGAACGGCGCCGTCGTTGGCGCTGTGCAGGTGAGTGCGCTGGATGAAATCATGCTGATTTCAGACAAAGGCACGCTGGTACGTACCAGGGTGAAAGAAGTGTCTCTGGTTGGCCGTAACACCGCTGGTGTTATCTTGATCCGTACCATCGAAGGTGAAAAAGTCGTGGGCGTACAGCGCATTGACGAAATTCAGGATCAGGAAGAGCTGGAAGCCGCGGAAGCCGAAGCGCGCGCAGAAGCTGCAGCGCTGGTGGTCGATGCCGATGATGCGGCTGATGCGGAGTCAGACGCAGATGACGTGCCAGCTGACGACGAGTAATATCGACTCAGCCCGATAAAAGAGCCGGAGTTTTACTCCGGTTTTTTATTTTCTGCGGTGTGTGTTTGGATGATCTGAGTTTTCTGTGGCTTGCAGCAGAGCGCGTGAGCTAGTCAATACAAAGCCGGTAACCGACACCGGCTTCGGTTCGCAGGAAACGTGGTGTGGCCGGTTGCTGTTCCAGTTTTTGCCGCAGCTGCGCCATATGCACCCGCACATACTCGGGCCTGTCCTGATAGGTTTCCCCCCAGACATGTTTCAGGATCTGGTTATGGGTCAGCGCCTGATTGGCATGACGGCACAGCATCAGCAGCAGCTCGTATTCGGTTTTGGTCAGATGCACGGCCGTACCGGCTCTGCTGACCTGATGCTGCACCGGGTCCAGTACTATGTCTCCAAACTGAAACTGCTGACTCTGGCCCCTCGGCACCCGCAGCGAAGCGCGAATACGCGCCAGTAACTCGGCGGAACTAAAGGGTTTGGTCACGTAGTCATTGGCACCTAAATCCAGCGCTTTGACTTTATCCTGCTCTTTGCCTCGCGCGGAAATGACGATGACCGGCAGATCAGACCAACTGCGCAATTGCTGCAATACCGCAATGCCATCCATGTCGGCCAGCCCTAAGTCCAGCAGCAATAAATCGCAGTGATGCTGGCCCAGCCACTGCAAACCCTTCTGGCCATAGGCCTGCACTTCGACCTGATAACCCTGGCTTTCCAGCAGCGTCTGTAAAAAACTTTGTAAGGCGCTGTCATCTTCCAGCAGCAGGATTTGTGTGTTCATCGTGGCCACTCCAGCTGAGCTACAGCCTGCTCACCGTCCAGCTGAAACTCAAACTGCCCTTTGTGCAGGCGTGCAATACTCTGACAAATGGCCAGCCCCAAGTTATAGCCGCTATCGGCTTGCTGCGTTCTGACGGCGACGGCATTGCTAAGCGTCAGCTGATAACTTTGGTTCAGCAACTGGAACTGCAATACAAAGGGCGTTTGTCCGTACTTCCAGGCGTTTTCCAGCAAATTCGCCAGCAAGATCTCCAAAAGCTCCATATCCCCCGTCAGCTCCAGCACACCAGAGAGCTGCAGCTGAGCCGCTAGCGCGGTTAAGTCCTCGCCGCGGCGGGCCAGGGCTGCCGCCACTAAATCGTCCGAGCTGAAACTGCTTACCGAAAGCGAGCCGGTCAGCTGGGTTTTCGACAGCTCTAATACTTTCTCGAAGTGTTGGCTGAGTAAGAGACTTTGCTGATAAATATTTTGCGCCTGCTGCTGACGCTGCTGTGGGCTTAATGGCAGTTCATCGTCAGCCAGCATACTGGAGGCGCCCATAATGGTGGCGAGCGGGGTGCGTAAATCGTGCGACAAGGATCGCAGCAGCATAGCCTTTTGCTGCTCCAAACGTGCCTGCACTGAGGCTTTTTGTGCCTGCCGGCGCAGATGTCGCACCCGTTGTCGCCGGGCTTTGGCCTGATCGGCCCAATAGCTCACCATCACACCAAAAAATGCCATCACAAAAAAACTGATGACAAAACTGGCGTCATGCACCGCCAGCGTGTAATAGGGCGGCACAAAACACCAGTTCACCACCAGTACCGCCATCAGGGTGCTGAGCAGCGCCGGTTTGTAGCCGCTGCGCTGCGCCAGATACACCAGCCACAGCAGCTGCAACATGGCGACGTCGGTCGGGCTGATGGACGAACGAAACGGCATTAGCACCGCGCCAATCAGCACAGGGCAGCAGAGCGCAAGCGTCCAGATCCAGAAAGCAAAACGCATCAGTACCGCCAGTACGCAGGGGTAAACAGAATAAGCAGGGTCATAATTTCCAGTCGTCCTAATAACATGCCAAGACTTAACCACCATTTGGCTGCATCCGGCAGGCTGGAGAAGTTACCGGCCGGGCCAATGATGTTGCCTAGCCCTGGGCCGACATTGGCCACCGCCGTGGCAGCGCCTGTGACTGCGGTCACCAGGTCCAGCTCCGAAAAGGCCAGCATCATCGCAATAAAGCCTATAGTGGCGAAATAAACAAAACAAAACGACAACACATTGCCCAGTAACTGATCGTCGATGCGACGGCCTCCATAGGTCGGGTGCCAGACGGCTTTGGGGTGCACCAGCAGTTTCAGCTGTTTAAACAGCAGCAGCGCACAGAGCTGAATACGGAAAATTTTCAGGCCCCCCGAGGTAGAGCCAGAGCAGGCACCGGCAAAGGTCAGGTAAAAAAACAGCATGATGGCCATATTGCCCCACAGCGTGTAGTCCTCCGACGCATAGCCACAGGTCGTGATCACTGACACCACGTTAAATACACTGTGGGTAGCGGCTTCAAACCAGCCGCGCTGGTTATGCCAGACCTGGTAACAGGTCAGGACCAAAGCGCAGCTGAACACCAGCAGCAAAAACACCCGCACCTGAGGGTCACGCCAAATGGCATGACGGTCACCTTTAAACCAGCTGACAAAGAGCACAAAGGGCAGTGCCGCCAGCAGCATAAACAGACTGCTAAGCCAAAGCACCAGAGGTTTGTCTTTGTAGACCCCAAAGGAGGCATCGTAATTGGCGAAACCGCCGGTGGCGACTGTGGTCATGGCGTGGGTCAGTGCATCAAAGCCCGCCATGCCCGCCAGGTAATAGCTGCTGCCGGTCAGCACCGTCAAAAACAGGTAGACCAGGCCGATGGCGGCGGACAAGGAGGAGCTGCGTGGCAGTATTTTATCTGAGGTGTCGGAGTTTTCGGTTTTAAACAGCCGCATACCGCCAATTTTTAACGCCGGTAAAATGGCAATGGCCATCACGATAATCCCAATGCCACCCATCCAGTTCAGCACTGCCCGCCAGAACAAAACGGCTTTGGGCATAGTATCCAGGCCGGAAAACACGGTAGAGCCGGTGGTTGTGACGGCAGAGACTGTTTCAAATACTGCATCGGTCAGAGTGCAGCCTGGCACCAGCAGGTAAAGTGGCAAAGCCGAAAACAGACAAAGTGACAGCCAGCTTAAGGTGGTCAATAGAAACAGCTGGCGGTTTTTAATTTGGTGGGCGTTACGCCCTTTGTATTTAAGCAGGTAGCCACAACACAAGGTAAAAAAAGCGCAGCCCAGGAAGACCCAAAACACAGGTTCGCGGAAAATCACGGCGACGGCAGTGGCCGCCAGCTGCACGCAGGACAAGATCAGCAGCAAATGCCCAAGCACTTTACAAATCATCTGATAGCCTGTGCCCTTGAGCGGGGATGCAAGCGTCAACGAGGGGACAGACATAAAAGCTCTAAATGGCCCAACAGAAAATTGAATGCTGAGAATAGCTTATAAAATCTGACCGACCTTTGCTGTAAAGATTGTATAAAGATTGGAGCCCGCTTTGCGATTAAAGCTGGCCCTTTAAATACTGCACCACAGAGCGGGCCAGCGGGCTGTGCTCATAACCGCCTTCGAGCATCGACAGCACCCGGCCCTGACTGTACTGGGCCGCTAACTGCGCCAGCTGCTGACCGAGCCAGAAGTAATCCAGATCGGTCAGTTTCATCTGGCCCATTTCATCGTCCATATGAGCGTCAAAGCCAGCGGAGACCAGCACCAGTTCAGGTTGAAACTGCTGCATCAGCGGTAACCATTCGTCCAGCCAGCGCTGGCGGTACTGGGCGCCCGTGGTACCGGCGTCCAGTGGCATTTTCACCACAGAGGCGCTGGTGCTGACCGGGTCTGTGTAGGGGTAATAGGGGTGCTGAAAGGATGAAAAAAACCGCACTCTGGGCTCATGCTGGAAGATATCTTCAGTACCGTTGCCATGGTGCACATCAAAATCAACAATCAGAATACGCTGGATGCCATAGTGCTGCAGCGCATAAGCCGCCGCTATCGCGATGTTATTAAACAAGCAAAAGCCTTTGGCGGCAGCGCGCTCGGCGTGGTGGCCCGGCGGGCGTACCAGGCAAAAGGCTTTGCGCTCGACCCCTTGCATCAGGTAGTCAATGGCGCTGATCCCACAACCGGCCGAATAGAGCGCGGCCCGCAGCATTTTTGCGTTCAACTGAGTGTCGTCATCCAGCCAGATATGGCCTTGTGATGGCACCCGTTCAAATAAGGAGTTGACATAGGCGGGGTCATGCGCCAATGCCAGCTCATCGCGGCTGGCTTCTTGGCTATCCCGTTGTTCCACCACATAGGCCAGGCCGGAACTGAGCAGCTGGTCCTGCACTGCGTGCAAGCGTGATGCAGATTCGGGGTGGTCATGGCCGACGTCGTACTGCAGGCAGCGGCCATGACTGAAGATACAAATACTCATTGGGGTTGTTTCTCAACAGGCTGTAGCAGCAGCTCAAGGAAAACTTCGTCCGGATCGCCACTGCGCAGGCGTTTAAATCCGGCTTTTTCAAAGACTTTTTGCATAGGTTTATTGTCGGCCCGTACATAGGCCAGCATACGGTGAAGCTGGCGCACCCGGGCAATCTCAATCATTTCCAGCAACAAGCGTTTGGCCATACCTTTGCCCTGGTGCTTTTCCCGGGTGACAAAGGCCACCTCACAGCTTTGATCGGCGTCATTCAGGTAATAACGGCCAACGGCCTGAATTTCCAGGATGGAGCCTTTTTGTTTAACGATACAAAGCGCAAGGTCACGCGACTGATCGACACTGACCAGGGTACAGGATTTCTCCCGGCTCATTTGTTTAGGGTGGTGGTTATAGCGCAGTAGCAGGGTTTCTTTGGTATGCGAATAGAAAAACTCCTGCAAACGGCGTTCATCGGCTGGGTTAAGCGGCCGTAAATCAAATTCTTCGCCGGCTATTTTTAAGGTTTTCACCCCAAGATTACCCAGCTCAGGCACGTCTTTCGGATAATCTTTCTGATAATGCGGCACCCAATAATGCTGGCGTACCTGCTCCAACAGCGCTTTGCGAAATTTCGGGTGTGCCACCCGAATAAGCTCCAGCGCACGTTCGCGAATGCTCTTACCGCGCAGTGACGCCACACCAAACTCAGTGACCACATAATGCACATGGCCGCGGGAGGTGACGACACCTGCGCCTTCGCTGATCTGCGGCACAATACGCGACACCGAGCCGTCTTTGGCGGTGGAGGGCAGTGCAATAATAGGTTTGCCGCCTTTGCTCATCGAGGCGCCGCGGCTGAAATCCACCTGACCACCAATACCGCTGTAAAACTTATGGCCAATGGAGTCAGACACCACCTGGCCGGTCAGGTCGACTTCAATGGCGCTGTTAATGGCCACCATCTGGTCGTTACGGGCAATGTTGGTGGGCGAATTGACGTATTCGCTGGGGTAAAACTCGACGTGCTGGTTGTTGTGCACAAAGTCGTATATCGCCTGGCTACCCATGCAGAAGCTGGTAACAGTTTTGCCCGGATGGAAGCTTTTTTTGCTGTTGTTAATCACGCCTTTGCGCACCAGCTCCATCACGCCGTCAGAAATCACTTCGCTGTGAATGCCGAGGTCTTTATGGTTGCCCAGGTAGCGCAGCACCGCTTCCGGAATTTTACCAATGCCCAGCTGTAAAGTGGCGCCATCTTCGACCAGCATCGACACGTACTGGCCGATCCGCTCTGTGACAGCGTCCAGTTTAGGTGCGTCCAGTTGCGGCAGCGCCTGTTTGGCTTCGATAAAAGCATGAATTTGGCTTTGATGGATAAAGGTGTAACCACTGGTACGGGGCATCAGCGGGTTAATTTGCGCTATGACCTTTTTCGCCGAGCGCACCGCGGCTGACACCACGTCGACCGATACCCCTAATGAACAATAGCCCAGCTCATCTGGCGGGCTGACCATCACCAGCGCGGCATCAAGGGGTAACACTTCCTGTTTAAATAACGACGGAATTTCGGACATAAAGCAGGGCGTGTAGTCAGCCCGGCCCTCTGCCACGGCCTGGCGTACTTGATCCCCACCAATAAAGAGCGCGTTGACCTTAAACAAATCATTCAGACCGGGTTCGACCCAGGGGTTGTCGCCCAGCACCATCATCTGCACCAGTTCAATATCGTGCAAATTTTTGGCGTGTGCCATCAGATCGGCCAGCAGCGCTTGCGGCGCTGCCGCATGGGAGCCAATAAAGATCCGGTTGCCTGATTGTAATAAATCCTGCCAGGGCAGGGAGTTGGTCTTTTTTGCCATATATCCTCACACTACGGAGTCGCCGCAGTTTTGTCTGTGCGACTATAGTCGGTTTTCGTGCGCGTTCTGCTGATCCAGCGCAAGGCGCCGCAATTCCTTGCCCAGTAAGGCCCAAAACTCACTGTTCAGGCACTGAGTTACATTCAGCCGGGTAAACTGGTCGGCGTCAGGCTGGCTACTGAACTGCCGTCCAGGCGCCAGTATCACCTGATGCATCGCCAGCCGTTCGGCCAGCAAGGCGCTGCTGATACCTGTGGGCAGCCGCACCCAAATTAAAAAACCACCATCGGGTTGCAGCGGCAGGCTGCAGCCAAGCGCCAGCAGTTCGTGTTGGACTTTAGCGCGGGCTTCTGACAAGCGCCGCCTCAGCTGCTCCAGATGACGCTTGTAACCGCCGCCTGTCAATGCCAGATACATCAGGCGCTCGATACCGGCCGAGGTTGACATGCCGGTGATCAGTTTTAAGTCCGTCAGGCTGGCGATCAGCGACGGTGCTGCTGCTATAAAGCCCACCCGTAAATCAGCCGACAGGGTTTTCGACAAACTGCCAAGGTACACACTGTCCACCAGGCCAGTCAGGCTGGCGTAACGTGGTCCGGGCGTGCTTTCAAAATCGGCGTAAATATCATCTTCAATCAGCAGCACCTGATGCTGTTTCAACAGTTGCAGCACCTGATAGGCTCTGTGGCTTTTTACACTGGCGCCGCTGGGGTTCGACAACATTGAATTGGTTAAATAAAGCCTGGGCCTGAATTGCTGCAGCTGCTGCTCCAGTACAGAAAGGTCCGGCCCATCCTGCGTACGGGGCACTGGCAATACCACCGCCTGATGCAGCTTCAGTAGCGCAAAAAAGTTGTAAAAGCCGGGGTCGTCCACCAGCACCGCATCGCCTGGTCGCAGTAGTTGGCGTAACAATAAATCCAGCGCATGCGAGGCGCTGTGGGTCAATAGCAGCTGGGCAGGGCTCAGTTCCATACCAAAGGCTTTTAGCCGGTCAGTGAGTTGCTGGCGCAGCGGGAAATAGCCCTGAGCCGGGCCGTAGTCGGTCAGCGTCTGACCTTGCCGGGCGAGCTCCCGCAGGCCCTGGCGGATCAAGGTATCCGGCAGCCAGTCCGGGCCCAGCCAGCCGGCCGACACTTTCAGCCAGTCGGACTCACGCTGCAGGGTCTGGCGCATCAGCAGCACGTCTGAGGCATGTTCACTCTGCTGGTGTTCGGCTTCCAGTTGCAGCGAGATCAGGCGCGGCGCCCGCACATAGACGCCGCGGCCGACCTGGGCCTGCACCAGTCCGGCCGCTCCCAGCCGGTCGTACAGATCAGACACAGTAAATTTACTGACACCGAGTTCAGTCGCCAGGCTGCGAATAGAAGGCAAGCGTTCACCGGCGGCCCAGCGTCCGGTTTCTATCGCGGTTTTGGCCTGCACAAACAACTGCTCGACAAAGCTTTGACGGGCGCTTTTGTCCAGTTGCCATTGCAATAAGGTAATTGTCATGGGTTTACCACCTGTACAGTTTGACTGCATCTTTGCATAACTGTCCTGATTGTCATGGCAAAAGATTCACTATAGTGCCAGAAGAAAGCGAAAGTCCAGTCCGCCAGGCGCAAGGAGAGAGTGATGAGTGTGCAAGCCCAACCCCAGGTTGTGTCCAGAGAAAAAATGAAAGGCTGGTGTTATGGTCTGGCCGGTATGCTGATGTTTTCCGGGGGAATTCCAGCCACCAGGGCGGCCGTGCTGAGCCTGGACCCGGTCTTTGTGGGCGCGGCCAGGGCACTGATAGCGGCCGCTCTGGCGCTGGCCCTGTTGTGGCTGACCCGTCAGCCCATTCCAAACCGGGTGCAATGGAAAGGGCTGACCGGGGTGTTGGCTGGTGCTGTGATGGGCTATCCATTGCTATCAGCACTGGCATTGCAACAAATGGGCGCCAACCATGGCACTTTGGTCAGCAGTGTGATGCCATTATTTACCGCAGTATTCGGTGCCTGGCTGACGCGGCGCTGGCCACGTCTGGGCTTTTGGTGTTGTGCGCTGACCGGGACTGCGCTGGTGACTGGTTACGCCCTGTACAGTGGCGATGGCCGTTTACATCTGGCCGACTTGTATTTGCTGCTGGCCTGCCTGCTTTGCGGTTACAGCTATGCGCAAGGCGCTGTACTTGCCAAAGAACTTGGCAGCTGGCAGGTGATCTGCTGGGCACTGGTGATGGGCATACCGCTGCTGTTGCCTCTGGTCTGGTGGTATTTTCCGCAGGAGTTGAGCGCCGTCAGCCGCAGCGGCTGGCTGGGGCTGGCGTATTTGTCCATTTTCAGTATGTTTCTTGGTTTTTTTGCCTGGTACAAAGGTCTGGCCATGGGGGGCATTGCCGAGGTCAGTCAACTGCAGCTGTTAACGCCTTTTGTGGCGCTGTTTTTAGCGGCAGTAGCACTGCATGAAACTGTGTCTGCTGCGCAACTGATGCTGGCTGGTGCTGTGGTGGGCTGTATCGCGCTTGGCCGGCGTTTCGCCTGACAGCTGGCCCGTTTCAGACGGCTTTTTTACTGGTCTGACGCGCAAAAAACGCGTATAGTAGCGCGCTTTTTGCCGGGCTGAGCCGGCGTTTAACCAGAGTGAGGCCGACCGTGATTTCCACCGCTAATATCACCATGCAATTTGGCGCTAAGCCACTGTTTGAAAATATTTCTGTGAAGTTTGGTGGTGGCAACCGTTACGGCCTGATTGGCGCCAACGGTTGTGGCAAGTCCACCTTTATGAAAATTCTGAGCCGCGAGCTGGACCCAAGCGGTGGTAATGTGTCGGTCGAACCGAATTTCCGCGTCGCCAAGCTGCATCAGGATCAGTTCGCCTTTGAAGAGTTCAGCGTGATTGACACCGTGATTATGGGCCATGCCGAATTATGGGCGGTCAAAGCTGAGCGTGACGCCATTTATGCTAAACCGGATATGAGCGAAGAGGATGGTCTGCGTGTGGCGGATTTAGAAGTCGCTTATGGCGAAATGGACGGTTACAGCGCCGAGTCCCGTGCCGGTGAGCTGCTGCTGGGCGTCGGTATTCCACTGGAACAGCATTACGGCCCTATGTCGGCAGTGGCACCGGGCTGGAAACTGCGGGTGTTACTGGCGCAGGTGCTGTTTGCCGATCCGGATATCATGCTGCTGGACGAACCGACCAACAACCTGGACATTCTGACCATTCGCTGGTTAGAAAACGTGCTGGCGGAACGTAACAGCACCATGATCATTATTTCGCACGACCGTCACTTCTTAAATTCAGTCTGTACCCACATGGCTGACCTGGATTATGGCGAGCTGCGTGTCTACCCGGGTAACTACGACGAATACATGCTGGCGGCCACTCAGGCCCGTGAACGTCTGTTGTCGGACAACGCCAAGAAAAAAGCCCAGATTGCTGAGCTGCAAACCTTCGTGGCCCGTTTCTCGGCCAACGCGTCTAAGGCACGTCAGGCCACCTCACGTGCCAAGCAAATTGATAAGATCAAACTGGACGAAGTAAAAGCCTCCAGCCGGGTGAACCCATTTATCCGCTTTGAGCAGCAAAAGCAGCTGTACCGCCTGGCACTTGAAGTCACTGATCTTTCGAAAAACTATGACGAGCATCAGGTGCTGAAAAACCTCAACCTGATGATTGAAGTCGGCGAAAAGGTTGCCATCCTTGGTACCAACGGTATTGGTAAAACCACCTTACTAAAATGTCTGGTGGGTGACGAAGCCGTCAGCGGCGGTACTGTGAAGTGGTCTGAAAACGTCAATATCGGTTACTACGCGCAGGACCATGCCCATGAGTTTGAAGCGGATATGAGCCTGTTTGACTGGATGAGCCAGTGGAAACAACCGTCGGACGACGAACAGGCGATTCGTGGCATTCTGGGTCGTCTGCTGTTTTCGCAAGACGACATCAAAAAGTCGGTCAAGGTGCTGTCTGGTGGTGAAAAAGGCCGCATGCTGTTTGGTAAGTTAATGCTGCAACGACCAAACATTCTGATCATGGATGAACCGACCAACCACCTGGATATGGAATCTATCGAGTCGCTGAATATGGCGCTGGATATGTTCAAAGGCACTTTGCTGTTTGTCAGCCACGACCGTGAATTTGTGTCCTCACTGGCCAGCCGCATTGTCGAAATCACTGATAAAGACGTGCGTAACTTCGTGGGTAGCTACGACGATTACCTGGCGCAGCAGGACGCGCTGCAACAAGGCCGTTAATCTTAGCGTTGGTGTTCTGATAAAAAAAGCTCGGATTATTCCTAATGCCAGTCAGTTAAACTGACTGGCATTATTTTTTACCGCACAGTATCAGAATTCACCTGAACTAAAACAGTAAACGAACTGAATCTATCCAAAGCGAGGAAAGGTAAAAAACTAAGCAGACCGTCTTTGGCATGGATGCCAAAGCCGAGCCTACAGGGAACGTATTCACGGCGTGTCTGCGTGGGCTTTGCCTTTTCCGCTGCAACTGAACCAACTCGTGAATAGATAAGCAGTTTTTGAATAAAAACTGCTTATCTGATCGGCATTACGGATTATTCCGGGCTTTTTTGTTTTACAACAAGGCTTTGGTTTGAGAAGCCAAAGCCCCATATGGTACTGTAATACCGGATCAGAACCGCAAGGAGTCAAAGGATGAATATCAATATTGGTATTGAAGAAAACGATCGCAAAGCTATTGCGCATGGGCTGGCGACTTTACTGGCAGATACCTACACCCTGTATCTGAAAACCCACAATTACCACTGGAACGTGACAGGCCCGATGTTCCAGACCCTGCATTTATTGTTTGAAACTCAGTACACTGAGCTCTCTGCGGCGGTGGACCTGATTGCTGAACGTATCCGCGCTTTAGGCGAGTTTGCTCCGGGTTCTTACAAAGAGTTCGCCAAACTGACCAGTATTAAAGAAGCCGAAGGTATTCCAAGCGCGGTCGATATGATTAAAGATTTAGTGCAGGGCCAGGAAGCATTGGCGAAAACCGCCCGTGCCATTGTGCCGGTGGCTGATAAAGCCTCGGATGAGCCGACGCTGGACTTACTGACGCAGCGTATGCAAGTGCATGAAAAAAACGCCTGGATGTTGCGCAGCCTGTTAGGCTAAAGCCTTTTTAAGGAACGGAAGGGCCGCAGTGTCGGCCCTTGTTATCCGTGTTGCTGGTGCACAGGACCCTGCCAGGATCAGACCTTAAAAGCCCGACTGCTTTCAAGCATCTGAATGGCCAGACGCTCCTGCGAGCTGGCCGTGTGGTACAACTCATTCATCGAGGCTACCGTATGCTCTGCGGCTTGTTTCACTGCTGTCAGCTTGGCACGAAGACGCTGGTTGGCCTGATACTGAGCTTCACCATTAGTTGCGACTTCGGCGCTATGTTGGCCTATGGTGCCAATCAGGCTGCGAATAGAGGATAAGGCATTCAGCGCCTGTTCTGAGCCTTGCAGGCACTGCTCTGCGCTTTCACGTTCCTTGGCTAAATCCAATGCAGTTTCGTCCACTGTACTCATCAGGCGGCGCAGCATCTGCTGAATTTCTGCAGTGGCATTCTGAGTGCTGCCGGATAAATGCCGTACCTCGTCGGCCACCACAGCAAAGCCGCGGCCATGCTCACCGGCGCGTGCCGCTTCAATGGCGGCGTTTAATGCCAGCAGGTTGGTTTGCTCTGAAATGCCTTTGATGGTGTCCAGTACCGACACAATGGCTGTCGCTGCGTCACGCAACGCCGACATACTCTGACTGGAATTGCTGACCTGACCCGACAGCTGGCGAATGTTCAGTGCCACTTGTTCAATGTCTTCGTAACCTTGTTCAGCCTGTTCTGCGGCACGGCTGGCTTGCTGAGCGGACCGACGCAGCACTTCAGCAGACTGCTGCAACTGACGGTCCAGTAGTTCACTTTGTTGCTCCAGCAACTGCATATCTGCACCTTGCCGCTCTGCGGCGTCGCGGCACAGCTGGCTGATTTGCAGGTTCTGGCTGGCGGCAGACGCTGTTTGTTCGGTGGCACTGCTGATCCGGCTGATTAAATCGCGGAACGAGCGGAACAGGCTGGTCATGGCGCTGCTGATGGCGCCAATTTCATCGCCAGATCGGTGGGCAAACTGCACTGTTAAATCATGCTGCTGTGCTGCATCGTCAATTTGCTGATTTAGCCGCTGCAGTGGGCTGGCAAAACGACGGGCCGCCACGTACACCAACCACATCACGACTACCCCCAACACCAATACCGCCAGGGTACTGCTGAGGATCAAGGACCAGCGGATATCTGACACAGGCGCATAACTTTCGTCACTGTCCTGCTGCACCAGCAAGGCGTACTGATGGGTGCCAATCTGCAGGGGAGTCCAGCTTTTCAGTACCGCGTTACCTCGATGATCTGTCACCTCGGCAATGCCAGACTGGCCTTGCAATGCCAGTTCAGCTTCGGCCGAATCCAGCCTGTTGATGCCGCCCAGACCATAAGGTCCGGCCTGAAACTGCGGATTTTGTTGCAAAAATTCGGTTGGGTTTTCCAGATAAGGCCGCAGCTCGGTGACCAGTTTACGCTCGTCATTGATTAAATACAGATCACCGCTTTGGCCTAAACCCAGCTCGCCCCACTTCTGGCCAGCTGTCATCAGTTGAGTAAAACGGCTGACCGGGTATTGTGCCACCAAAAAACCGGACAACAGCTCCTGGCTGCCGGGCGCCATCACCGGCACTGCCAACCACAGTACCTGCTGCAGCAACGATCCTGGGTAGGCAGAAATGGCCGAGATCTGCAGGCCTGCTTTGGGTGTTTTTTGCATACGGCTGAGTAGTGATGCCAGCTCTGTTTTGGCAAAAGGTCCTTGTTGTAAATTGCTGGCAAACAGTGGCCCTTTCGAGACGTTATAAATCACATTGAGATTGGCGGCATCCACAAGCATTAAATCCTGATAGCCGTATCGTTGCAGAATTTCCAGAAAACTGTGGTGGTACTTGCGGTGCTGCTGACCGTACACCGAACCATCGCTGCGGTCATCCAATAAATACTGTTGGGCCAGAGGTTTGTCATTGCTGACCACGTAATACTGTTGCAGTAACAGGCTTTCCAGCTTGCTTTGCGCCAGATAGTTGTCAAGCGGAAAGGGTTGTCCTTGTGTCTGTTGTTGATAATAAGGTTGAAAGTTCTGTTGATACCAGTGGCCAACCTGTTGCTTCAGCACATCAAGTGAAGGGGCTTGTACTTCATAACGGTAAGACACAAAAGGGTTTTTAAATGCGTACAGCGCATCCTGAGTGAGTCTGTTGTTGGCCATTGCACTGAGCAATTGCTTCTGGCTGTCCAATTCCTGTGTCAATAAACTGTGGCGGCCTGAAGTTAAGGCAAGAAACTGTTGTTCTGTTGCTTTTTTCAGTGCTGTGGAGCTTTCTGATAATGCCAGAACCCCACTTAATGTGGCCGACACCATGACAGCCGACACCACCAATACCCCAGCCCCAAGGGTTAATTTACGTGCGATATTCATACTACTCCGGCACAGTTTTTGGAAAGGCGACCGCATTTTGGAGTCATACCGTTAAATTTTTATGACATAACGATGGCGTTTAGAAGTTTATAAATAGCCGAAAAGAATAACCTTATATCTTTCGGGAATATTCGGATTTTGTTACTCTGAGTAAAACAGAGTGGAGGACAACGCAGATGTTGATGCTCGAACATGCCTTTGACCCGGACAGCAATACCTACAGCTACCTGATTTGGGACAGTAGCAGCCGACAGGCCGCTATTATTGACCCTGTGCTGGAATTTGACGCGCCTTCAGGCCGCACTGCACACCAGATGGCGGATCACTGGATTGAACGGGTGCAGGCGCACGGGCTTCATCTGCAATGGTTGCTGGAAACCCATGTGCATGCCGATCATTTGTCCGCGTCGCCTTATTTGAAGTCCCAGCTGGGTGGTCGTATCGCCATTGGCAAACGCATCAGTGAAGTGCAGCAGATTTTTGTGCCGATCTTTCAGGCCACTGACGTGGTCCCGGACGGCCGCTGTTTTGACCTGTTACTGGACGATAACCAGCAATTGCCTTTGGGAGACTTGTCCATCCAGGTGTTGTTTACACCAGGTCATACGCCAGCCTGTGTCAGCTATCTGGTCGAAGACGCTGTCTTTGTAGGTGACACGCTCTTTATGCCTGATTACGGCTCTGCACGTTGTGACTTCCCGGGCGGCGACGCCGCCACCTTGTATCAGTCGGTGCAGCGTCTGTTTGCGTTGCCAGCGTCGACCCGGATGTTTATGTGCCATGACTACAAAGCGCCCGGGCGTGCCGAATTTAGCTATGAAACCACAGTGGCCGCTCAGCAGGCAGAGAATATTCATTTAAAGCTTGGTACCACAGAGCAGCAGTTTGTCGCGATGCGCCAAAGCCGTGATAAAACCCTGAGTATGCCCAAACTGATGTTGCCGTCTGTGCAGGTCAATATGAGAGCAGGGCAGTTTCCACCGGCAGAAGACGGCAAGGTGTACCTGAAGCTACCGGTAAACCTGCTATGAGTTTATGGGTTGTCACCGATATTTTCGGTGATCAGCCGCCGCTGCGTCAGCAACTGGCGACGCTGGGCGCTGATTACCATCTGGTGCAACCCTACCAGCAGCAAATGCCCGCCTTTCAGACTGAGGACGCCGCCTACCATGCCTTTCTGGCCGCAGGCGGCATGACAGCTTACATCGACAAACTGCAACAGCAGCTTGCTGATGCGACGGAGCCGGTCAGCCTGCTTGGCTTTAGTGCCGGTGCCAGCGCAGCCTGGGTTTGTGCGGCAGACAAAAGGCTCAAGCTGAATAAGGTGTTTGGGCTCTATGGCGGGCAAATCCGCGACTACAGCGACTTACAGCCTGCGTGCCCGGTAACCTTACTGTTTTGTCAGCAGGAGCAGCATTTCTCGATGCCACAATTGCTTGAACAGCTTAAAGGCAAAGCTTGGCTGACCATACAAAGCACGCCGCAGCCCCATGGTTTTGTGAACCCGTTATCGCCAAATTACCAGGCGGATGCAGCACAGCATTTTTGGTCTGAGGTCAGGCGCTGGCTGTCAGACTCAGCCAAATAAAAAAGCCCCGCTTATTTGCGGGGCTTTTTGCTAAAAGAGGCGATTAACGCACGTTGGTACTTTCAAAAATTTTGTCGGCAGAAGCAGCGACAAAACCACCGTACAGCTGGCCATTGGCCATTGGGTAACGGCGGGCAAATTCGTAGAAGCAGCTTGGAATATTGCGGCTGCCATCGGTGAATTGCACCGGTGCTTCGTCGGCCAGTGTCGACGACTGCTCCAGTAAAACTTCCGGCGTGCCTTTGATTTCACCGCCTGAAGTGTTGAGCGCAAAACCGGCGTCTTTCAGAGCCTGATTGACGGATTCCAGCGTTTCATAATTGGCAAGCGCATTGACGCTAACCGTGAAATGGTTAGCGCGGTAACCCCACACTGACATCCAGGCGGCGTATTCGCTTTCTTGCAATAAGGTTTCATAACTTGTCTGGTCAATCTGCCAGTGGCGGCCTGAATACAAAAAGTTATCTGCAGTCACAGCGTCTGCTGGGATCTGCTCAACCAGCTTGCGCACTATGCTTTGCAACTGCTCGGAACATTTTTCCAGCAGCAGCTCAGAGATAAAGACTTTAGGCAAGCTTGGGTCTGTGTGCTCAAAATGCTTGGCATACAGCTTTTTCGCTTCAAAGTGGTATTCACCGCCTTCGGTATAGCCCAGCGCCAGTAAATGAGCCGCCAGTTTGTCCAGGCCCACTTTTTCGATGTTAAAGGTGCGTAGCGCAATGTGGTCATTAATCACATCGTCTTGTTGCGTTGAGCCCAGAATTTGATGGATTTTCTTCGCCGATGGTGTCACTTCGAGGTAGTTCTGCCACAGGTTGTCAAACAGGTCTTTTACGTTGGTATGCATAGTTGTGGTCCGGGTAAGATGGTTGTTTTTGTCGCCAGCAGTGTTACTTAACTGCTGGCGCGTTTTATTGATCCAAATCCAAAATTACAGCGATAAACCAGGGTTTAAACTGGCCGGTAATGCTACAGACTCGGCCTCGACCGAAGCCACAGGGTAGGCACAGTAGTCAGCCGCGTAATAAGCGCTGGCTCTGTGATTGCCGCTGGCGCCAATGCCGCCAAAAGGCGCTGCGCTGGACGCGCCTGTGATAGGTTTGTTCCAGTTGACAATACCGGCGCGAATACGGCTGAAGAAGTGCTGATAGTGCTCTGCAGAATCCGCCAGCAAACCGGCAGACAAGCCGTATTTGGTGGCGTTGGCCAGCTCGATGGCAGCGTCAAAATCGTCGTAGCGGTATACCTTTAACAAAGGACCGAAATTTTCTTCATCCGGGATACCAGTCACACCAGTCACATCGACAATACCTGGACGGACAAAGGCACCATCAGCGCTTAACTCCACCAGCACTTTACCGCCAAGTTCTACCAGTTGCTGCTGAGCCTTCACCATAGCGGCCGCGGCTTTTGCAGAAATCATGCTGCCGTAAAAGGGTTGTTGCTCTGCCAGCGGATCGCCCACCACAATAGCTTGGGTTGCGCTAATCAGTTCGGCCAGGATCTGGTCGCCGTTGGCGCTGTTCGGTAAAAACAGTTTACGGGCACAAGTACAGCGCTGACCCGAGCTTAAAAACGCCGACTGAATAATGTCGTGCACCGCGGCTTTGGTATTGGCGACTTCATTGACCAGCAGCGGGTTATTGCCACCCATTTCCAGCGCCAGAATCTTCCCAGGCTGACCAGCAAACTGCTGATGCAGGAAATGGCCTGTATTTGAGCTGCCAGTGAAAAACAGACCGTCGAGCTGCGCATGGGCGGCCAGCGCTTTGCCAGTCGCCACTTCGCCTTGCAACAGGCTGATGACACCAGCCGGAATGCCGGCCTGTTCCCACAGTTTCACCGTCAGTTCTGCCACCATAGGGGTCAGTTCCGAGGGTTTAAATACCACCACGTTGCCGGCAATCAGCGCTGGTACTATATGACCATTAGGTAAATGACCCGGAAAGTTGTACGGGCCGAATACGGCGACCACACCATGAGGTTTGTGGCGGATAAAGGCTTTGGCGCCTGGCATCGGGTTTTCTACCGTGCCGGTGCGTTCGCTGTGCGCGCGTTTGGAGATGGCGATTTTACCAATCATTGCCGCTACTTCGGTGCGGCTTTCCCACAGGGCTTTACCGGTTTCTTCGGCAATAGCACGCGCCATGCGTTCGGTGTTGTCCTGCAGCAACGCTGCAAAACGCTCGACGATGGCGAGACGTTGTTCCAGCGACTGGGCTGACCACAGGTAAAACGCCTGACGGGCGGCGGTCAGTGCCTGGTCAACCTGCACCTCAGAGGCGGCCTGGCCTTGCCAAATGACCTTATCTGTGGCCGGGTTAAGAGAGTGGAAGGCCTGACCTTCGCCAGCCAGCCATTGGCCAGCGATGTATTGAATGGGTGCTGTCATGAGTCTGTTACCTTAGTCTGTGACCTTATCAAGCGGCAGAAACCGGACCATATCGCCGGTCTGCACCTGCAGTGCTTCTGCCAGTTCGGGGCTTACCAGCAGTTCCTGCGCCTCGTTCATCGCCGCATTTTTACTAAACACAGCGCGGAAGTTTTCGGTGCTGCTATTACAAATCGCCAGCGTCTGCTCGGCAGATACCTGCTGTACCCGCACTTGGGCCTGTTTGCTTTGCTGGACCGACTGAACCTGGCGTAACTGGCATTCCACTGTCGGGCCGGCATCAAATAAATCCACATAACCACGGTGGAAAAAACCTTCGTTTTCCAGCAGTTTTAACGCGGGTTTAGTGTGCTGGTGCACTTCACCTATCACTTGCTGCGCCGTTTCCGGCAGTAAGCTGACATAAATAGGGTGGCGTGGCATTAAGTCGGCAATAAAACCTTTGTTACCGACGCCAATCAGGTAATCCGCTGTTGGAAAATCAATGCTGAAGAAATACGACTGCAGCCATTTCCAGAAGGGGGGCAGGCCGGTTTCATCCGCCACACCGCGCATTTCGGCGATCACCAGTTTGGAGAAACGCTGCATATGCTCGGCCATAAATAAAAACCGGACTTTCGACAGAAAGCGGCCATTTAAGCCCTGGCGGTAATGGTCGCGCAGGTACAAGGTGCAAATTTCACTGACACCTGTGTAGTCGTTACACATGGTCAGAATTTCCACCTGTTTAAACACATTCAGCTCATTCGAGTGATGCACCACAGTACTTTTGTGGAAATGGTACAGCGGGGTTTGCAGACCGACCGAGGCTTCTATGCCGGAGGTACCGACAATTTCACCTGTGCTGGTGTCTTCCAGCACAAAGAGGTAACCCTGGTCGCCGGGGCTGTCGATGGCAGCCGCAAAGCTTTGCTCCGACCGGCTAATTTTTGCTTTCAGTTTCTGCTCATTGACCGGCAATGAGGTAAAACCTGCGCCAGATTCTTCGGCAATCTGCATCAGCACAGGATAATCCGATTGTCGGATAGGGCGGATCACTAACATAAGCGCTTAGGGTTCCTGCAAAGGCGGCTGTTGCCGCCTTGTTGTCAAAATAAAATCAGGCCTTGGCGACCAGTTTGGCAACGGCTTTATCCAGCAGCGCCATGCCCTGATGGATATCGTCCAGTGGGATCACCAGCGATGGCGCCATCCGCACCACGTTAGGCCCAGCCACCAGCATCAGCAGACCTTCGTCGGCCGCTGCCAGCATAAAGTCACGGGCTTTGCCCTGGTACTGTTCATTCAGCGCAAAACCAAGCAGCAAACCCTGACCGCGGATTTCAGTGAAAATGTTGTATTTGGCGTTCAGCGCCTGCAGGTGTTCACGGAACACCGCCTCACGCTCTTTCACACCTTGCAGTACCGCAGGGCTATTAACTGTATTGAAAGCAGCCAGACCGACGGCACAGGCCAGCGGGTTACCGCCATAAGTGGAACCATGGGTGCCCACCACCAGGTGCTTGGCAATAGCCGTAGTGGTCAGCATAGCGCCGATCGGGAAACCGCCGCCCAGCGCTTTGGCTGTGGTCAGGATATCCGGGGTGACGCCCAGGCCCATATAGGCATACAGCTCACCAGTACGACCCACACCAGACTGCACTTCGTCAAAAATCAGCAGTGCGTTGTGCTGGTCACAGAGCGCACGTACGCCCTGAATAAATTCAGCGGTTGGTGTGATAATGCCGCCTTCGCCTTGCAGAGGCTCCAGCATCACAGCACAGGTATTGTCGTTGATCAGCGCTTTGACGCTGTCAAGGTTATTGTATTCCGCGTGCACGATGTCCGCAGGTTTTGGACCAAAGCCGTCTGAGTAAGCAGCTTGACCACCGACGGTCACCGTAAAGAAAGTACGGCCATGGAAGCCTTGTTTGAATGCAATGATTTGGCTCTTTTGTTCGCCAAATTCATTTTTGGCCCAGCGGCGCGCCAGTTTCAGTGCGGCTTCGTTGGCTTCAGCGCCTGAGTTGGCGAAATACACTTTTTCAGCAAAAGTCGCGTCGACCAGTGCTTTGGCCAGCTGTAAAGCCGGTTCGTTGGTCATGGTGTTGGATAAGTGCCACAGCTTGTCAGCTTGTTCTTTTAATGCAGACACCAGAGCAGGATGGCAATGGCCAAGACAGTTCACCGCGATACCACCGGCAAAGTCGATGTATTCACGACCGGACTGGTCCCATAAACGAGACCCCTGACCTTTGACCGGGATCATGGGCGCCGGAGCGTAGTTGGGTACCATCACTTCATCAAATAAACTTCTGCTGACTTGCATTTCGTAGTCCTTAAGTACAGGCGGCAGGGGCCGCATTTCTACCAGTTCCTTTCATTATATTGGCCGAACTTACCAGAGTGCAGTATCATTCTTGGCATATTTGTGCTGCAAACTTATCAAATTGACGGAATTAATTATCAAAATGATCACTGATGAAGACGAACGCTTACTTTCTATCTTACGTAGCAATGCCCGCGCCAGCATCTCGGACCTGGCGCGGGTGCTGAATTTGTCACGCAGCACAGTGCAAAACCGGATGCAAAGGCTGGAGCAGAACGGCGTTATCCAAGGCTATGTGCTGCAGTATGGCAGTGGCTATTTAAGTTCTTTGGTGTCGGCCCATGTGTCCATCAAAGTGAAGCAGAAGCTGACCACCAAAACCAATGTGGAGCTAAAACAAATACCGCAAATTTCGGAACTTTACGCCATTAGCGGTGAATACGACCTGATTGCGGTGTTGCAGGCGCAAAACACCGCTCAGCTTAGCCAGTTGCTGGATGATATTGGCAATCTGGAAGGGGTAGAGCGCACCGACTCGGCGGTGATCCTGGAAACCAAATTTAAGCGCTGAGGCTGATTTTGAGGCACCGAACAGCTCTGACCAGCAGCAAAAAGTCGTCAAATAACCACACTTTATCTGGCATCAGCTTGCTCAGGCTGGCTGAGCTGTTATGATCGCCGCCAATTTCCGTCCGCAGTCAGCACTGCGCCATAACGAGTAGTGAACATGAGCAACAAGCCCTCTTTGTATACCTATTATGCTGGTCCGGCTTTATTAGAAACGCCGTTACTGAATAAAGGCAGTGCCTTCACCAAAGAAGAACGTATCGCCTTTAACCTGATTGGGTTGTTACCTCCGCGTTATGAAACCATCGAACAGCAGATGGAACGCGCTTATATGCAGTATTCAAGCTTCGGCGAGCCGATTAACAAACACATTTACCTGCGCAATATTCAGGACAAAAACGAAACGCTGTTTTACCGCCTGGTGCAGCAACACCTGGAAGAAATGCTGCCGATTATTTACACCCCGACAGTGGGCGATGCCTGTGAGAAGTTTTCTGCGATTTACCGCAGCGCCCGCGGCATTTTTGTGTCCTACAACGAACGCGAATACATTGACGATATTCTGCGTAGTGTTACCAAATCTAAAGTGAAAGTGATTGTCGTCACCGACGGTGAGCGCGTATTAGGCCTGGGCGACCAGGGCGTCGGCGGTATGGGTATTTCCATCGGTAAGTTGTCGCTGTACACCGCCTGTGGTGGCATCAGCCCGGCTTACACCTTGCCAGTAACGCTGGATGTGGGCACCAACAACGAGAAACTGCTGAATGACCCTGTGTACATGGGCTCGAAGCACAAGCGGATCACCGGCGAAGAATACGAACAATTCATTGACGCTTTTATGAAAGCCGTCAAACGCCGCTGGCCGGAAGCTATGGTGCAGTTTGAAGATTTCGCTCAGCCAAATGCCATGCCTATTTTAAAACGCTACCGCGACACCTACTGCTGCTTCAATGACGACATTCAGGGCACTGCGTCTGTCACAGTGGGCTCTCTGCTGGCCGCCTGTCGCAGCAAAGGCGTGGCGCTGTCCAGCCAAAAAGTAGTATTTGTCGGCGCGGGTTCTGCCGGTTGCGGTATTGCCGAGCAGGTGATCCAGCAAATGGTGGTCGAAGGCCTGGATGAAGCAACTGCACGTAGCCAGATTTATATGGTGGATCGCTTTGGTTTACTGACCGAAGGCATGCCGGACCTGCGTGACTTCCAGGACGCTTTAGTGCAGAAAAAATCGGCTGTTTCTGATTGGAGCTACAGCGGCGACTACGCGTCACTGCGTGATGTGATGAACTGTGCCAAACCAGATATTCTGATTGGTGTGTCCGGTGTCCCCGGTTTATTTACCGAAGCCGTGATCAGCGCAATGAAAAAGCACTGCGAATTGCCTATTATTTTCCCATTAAGCAACCCGTCACGTCAGGTCGAAGCCACACCTGAGCAGGTGATTAAATGGACCGAAGGCAAAGTAATTATTGCCACCGGCAGCCCGTTTAAACCTGTAACGTACAAAGGCAAAAGCTACCCAATTGCCCAGTGTAACAACAGCTATATCTTCCCTGGTATTGGCTTAGGTGTGATTGCTGTAAAAGCCCGTTTAATCAGCGATGAAATGCTGCGAGCCGCCAGCGAAACACTGGCTGCGGCGTCGCCGCTGGCCAATACAGGGCAGGGCGGCCTGCTGCCGCCACTGTCAGACTTGTCCGGTTTGTCGAAGCAAATTGCTTTTGAAGTCGCAAAAATAGCGATGGCGCAGGGATTGGCGCTGGAAATCAGCGACGACGAGCTGAAACAACGTATTGAAAAGAACTTCTGGAAACCAGAATACCGCAGCTATAAGCGCATCAGCCGTTAATTAATTTTCAATAGAAATCAATAAGAAGCCGGATTTTTCCGGCTTTTTTTATTGGGCTTCCAACTATTTGACGCAGAGTACCGACTTAACAGTATCTAAAGCACGATACCGGAGCCTGTTATGAAAAAGTACCCATTGTTCCTGATGCTGGCGTTAAGTTCAGTTGCCGCCATCACAGCTTGCAGCAGCGCCAATGCAGAGAACAACAGCCAGACCAGTCAACTGGCATTTATGAAAGACTGCAAAATTGTAAAACAACGTGCCATGACCAAAGACGAATTGGCTGCGCACCAACAGTTAGAAGCCATGAGCACTCAAATGAAAAACTTTGAGTTACCCATGAAAGACTTTGAGCTGGCAATGAAAAAGCATGAGCTCGCCATGAAGCAATTGGGTGAACCCGTGGTGGAACACAAAGACGGCAAAATAGTGATCGACCAAAGCAAAATCGCCCAGCAACAACTGATCGCCAGCGACATCGAAAAACTGGTTGCTCAATACCAGCCCAATATCGACCAGTTAACGGAACAAGGCGAAAAAATTGGCCAGGCTGCAGATCGTTTTACCGGCCATATCAAAGCCAACGAACCTGGCCTGGATTACGACAACATCCAGGTTCTGGACGAAAAACACAGTCAAATCCATTGTGGTGTATATACGCTGTAAAGGGCCAATAAACGCAGATCCCAAGGCAAATCCTGTAGAAGGATATGCCTGAGAGCTATGAAATAATAAGTGCGCTTAATTTCCATTATGTTAAATCTCAAGTTACTGTTTTAATTGCCTATTTTGCGAACAGCCCCATTTTCGCAAATATTATGATCAATTCAGGTTAATCAGGGATTCTACGACTTTAGTTAAAACGCATAGGATAAGGCGTGTTTTATGCAGTTACCTTTTAGCGGGAAATTCTCGTTTTTGATAACTACATGGAATAAGTAACGCTATGGTCATTCAAATTAAATCTATAAATTCTGAGGAAAATTTAACTACTACTGCCGACTCTGCTGCCAATACTGAGGCTAAGCCAGCCAAACCGAAGCGGAAAATTAAAGAAAAGCTGGGTGATTTTTGTGTGATGTACCGTGATGCCTTTGGCATGGATGACCAAAAGCATGAACGAGCTGCTGAGTTTTTTGGCGTTCCGGCGGATACCTGCAAAGCCTGGTATGACGAGACGCCGCTCGTCACCGCTCACCGACTGCTGCAGGTGCATCACGCTGGTTATTTGCCTTTTGCTAACGGTGCATGGTCGCAGTACCGCATAGATGCAGACGGTGTTTTGCACACGCCGTTTGGCAGTTGTACCAGTGGTGATATTGCCATGCTGTGGCGCTATAAGTGGTCTGGCGCGGCGGCGAACCGTTCTTTGCAGGCGGCGAAGGCGCAGATCCGCGAAATGCAGTCTACGGAAAAAATGCAGCAGCTTTTAAGTACGGCGGCCAGCCTGAACCAGTTGCTGATGGAGTTGACTGGCAGTTGATTTGGGCACGTAGAGTGCCCTTTGATTTAGATGTTTTGAAGCGTTAGACACAAGCGGTTGCTTTGTGTGTTTAAGCGGGTGAAACCGTACTTTTCGTAGAATTTTTGGGCGTTTTCGTCTATGGCATCCACTACCAGGCTGTAAATGGCTATTTCGCTACTGATAGCTAATGTGCGCTTTATGGCATCGACCAACAGCATTTTACCTACACCCGTTCCCTGCGCTTCTTTGCTGACGGCCAAACGCCCAAGCAATGCGGCCGGCACTGGGTGGCGCGGTAGTTTTTTAGCTTGTTCAGGCGGTAAATGGTTTAACTCTATGGATAGCGTGGATAGTGTGTAGTACCCCACTATTTTGTCTGGCTTCAGCTCGGTACTGGCGATAAACACCCGGCTGATGCGCCGTCTTTCATCCTGACTGGCTTGCTTTTGTATGTAGTGGTCCAGTGATTGTGTGCCACAGCTAAATGCTGCTTTGTCGTGCTGGCCGTCCAATGGCCTTATGATTAGGTTTTGCTGTTCAGTCATTTAGTGGTCACACGTTTTTCATGTTCTGCAAATGCCGCAGTCAGTGCATTGTTAAACTGCACTGGTTTTGCCAGCGCGTTGAAGAATGCCTCTGAGTCTTGTTTGTTCAGGCGCATGGTTTCGTGTTCGTGGATCGTTTTTTCTGCATGTGCCAAAGCGCTGCTGAGAATAAAACTGCTGACAGTTTTACCTTCGAAGCTGGCAGCACGTTCTAAATCGCGTTTTGCGCTTGGCTTTAACCGTAAATTAATCCGGTCTTGTTTCATGTCTAACATGGCACTCATTTTGTTTGCCTCCGTTGCTTACTCATATTTGCTTAATGTACGTCAATTTGGTGCCTTTTTCAATTGTGCGTTTTGTGCGCCGCTTTTATTCAGATCCTTTTACTGCGTTTTTTATTTCAGTTTTATTTTCGCGTTTTTTGTTTATTTTCAATGCGTTATTGATTTCTCCAAAAACCACCCTTTCACGTAAAACCCCACGGAAACCAGCACTTCTTATTTATATTCAGCCACTTACAAAATTCAGTCCGTCAAATTTCAGGCGGCAAAATTTCAAAAAACTGAAAAAAAGAGCAATTTTTTCAGATCCTCGATCCTCGCAAGCCTTTAGAAATGGCGCGGTCTGGACCTATGATTTGCAGCACCAAAAAACTGAAAAAAATGCACCAAAAAGAGCGCGCAGGAGGGCGTGGAAGAGCGCGCTTTCCGTGGCGTGGTTTCAGTGGCTGGCGGTTTCCGTGGTGCGGGGTGAATGTCGCCCCTGTGCGCGTGGTTGGGCCGCTGGCAGGTGATCAGCGCCCTGCTCTTTCGGTTTTCATGCTGGCGGATTGGTGGCGTTGTGGTGCGTTACAGCTGGTGGTTTCGGTTTGGGTAGTACAGCCACCGTGATGATGGCTGCCGTAGTTGGTCCTGGTGAAATAAAAACGGCCGCTTTTTGCGGCGGCCGTTTTTATTGGTGGTGGTAACTACTGTTTCAAAGCGTCTATGGCTTTGTGTATTTCTTTTTCATGGATGATCAGGAGCGAATGGCCGTTCTTACGTAGCTTAATGGCCTTATCTATTTTGTCGCCATAGCTGCCGAACTTCCATTGCGGCTGGCCTTTGTCACCTATCACCAGATAGTCGATTCTGGTCGTTACATCGTCTGTGAATTGACCACCCAATTCGATGATTACTTTCTTGAATTCTGGTCTGCTATATCGTGACGACTTTCCTGTGAAACAGAACAGTCCACCAAAGTTAATGACCGGGTTGGTATCACATAGGTTGTTATCGTTAATGGTTGGATTCGTTATTGTTTTGTCGTCATACATAGAGACAAACTCACTAAACAGTTTCATCATGGATTCATGTTCTGCACTGTCTATCTTTTTGTCTGCTAGAACTTTGGTTATCTTATTTTTCACTTCACTATATGGGTATTCATTCTTTAGGTGGTCGTGTTCGTCTAACCACTCGGACAGGCCTGTTAGCTCCGCTGGTGATATAACAGCGTCTGCCGCAATTCCTGCCAGCAATGTATGCAGCCTTTGTATATCCGCGGTTATTTGGTTGTAGTACTCATGTGTAGCCAATTCGTTGCATAGCCGCTTAATCAACTGTAGTTCCTCATGGGTCAGAACTCCATCAGATAGAACCTCAGCGATAGTCGGCAGCAATTCGTTGTATGGCGGCTGGTTTTCGTTTATGCGGTGGTCGTTCATCCAGTTCTCTAAAAACTGGATTTCGTCATTGTTTATCAGGCTATCAATGGTGATCCCTTCTATGATGCCTAACAATGAATTCAATGCTTTTTCATACTCTGCCTGAGCTAGGTCTCTGCGTTTAGTCATCCTTAATTACCTTTTGTTCCCCCAAGGAATACACACGCTAACCCATTTTCATGGATTGGTCGATAGCGTAGCCATTGCTGGCTACTAGTGCCGGAATGTGTAGTTGGAATTGACTGTGGTGGACAACGTTATGTCCAGCGTAGTTAGCGGCGGCTTTGTGACCTGGTGGTGTAGTCAGACTGGCTTTACTGCAGATGTAAAAAAGCCGCCGAGAGGCAGCTTTTTTGGATTGCTTAGAAACTACTCTGTTTTACTACAGCTGCACAGAGGGATTGGAAAGACGTTGCCACTTTTTGGGTAGATAGTCTTACCGTTCTTCACGATGTAACGTCGGAAGATCACCTCGCAAGCTTCACCGCACTTTGGACAAATACATGTCTTCATGAGGCTTCTCCTACGATGTACGCAAACACTGAACCCACAAATATTTGCGAATTGTTGGGAGAACCACTAAACTTGCGAACGCCAATTAACAAGTGTCGTGGTTGGGTTTCCTCCATAACACACGGTGAATGCGTCAACATTTACCGCCCCCGAAAGCCCTAGCCAATAGGGCTTTTTTAATAAAATTCGAATGATAACTGCATTGAGTCGTACCCCAAAAATTTAAGTGCGTGTTCAGCAAAGGCATCTGCCTGCCACTCAGCGTCTTCGTTTTCTGTCGCTGGCACCGATGAAAAGTGCATTAGCGGCTGGTGGCCCAACACCATATGTCCAATCTCATGCAAGACAACCGACAGTGCAATTCTGTCACCTGCACAAGCTTCCAGATAGATATGTTCTGGGACACTAATTGTTGCAGATTGTGGATCGTAATGGCCTGAGATCAGACCGTGAAGTGCTGCAGACCATTCGGCATCATCAACAGGGTTTATTGTGATACCGTAACTACTTAATTTTTCCAGGCTCTTGTCGTACCTTTTGTTCCGGCCCTTCGTTGGTTTCATACCGAAGAAGTTGCAGAACGACATTGCTGTTCGTCGGATATGTTCCTCAGACAGGGCTTCTACTCTTTGGCCTCTTAGTTGATACATCTTCAATTCCTTCTTGTTGGTTATTTAATTGTTCCAGTAATTCAGCAAACTGCTTTAGCTGCGCTGGATTAAACGGTGACTTTGCTAAGCCAGCAACGAGCATTTTCTGTTGGTGAGTTAACCCCTCTACAGAAACAACTTCATTGGCTGATGCTGCCAGTTCTTTCAATGTTGTTAATGCGATACCTCTTTTTTCAAAGAAATCTGTGATTGCAGTTACCCATTTGTCGGCAATTTTTTTGCTGCCAGTCTCCATTGCGCTCAAAAAAGCCGGAGTGGTATCTAACGCTTTTGCCATAGTTACTAAGGTTTCATTTGCATCAATCCTGGCTTTTCTTACCTCTTTACCAAACTCTGTAAGTGCCATGTTTCTTTCTCCAATTTCATGAAATGCTGTCGTGAATATAAATTATGTTTTTGGCGCGCTTAGTCCATAAGCGCACCATAACAATACCAGATTAATTTATGAATTCAACCTTTTTGGTTGAATTATTTAATCGTTGGATTTATCCGAGTAGCGGGGTCAGGGTGTCTTTGAGGCCGTTGGCCTGTGATTTTCGGCTGGTCATGCTGCTGGCTATGTCTGGCGCTTGTGACATGGTGGTGCCTACCAGGTGTTTGTGGTTTGCGCAGTGGTCAGCCAGTTGTGAAACGCAGTCCATCAGCTGTTTTAGCAGGTCGTAAATGTTGGTGGCATCGTCACCGGCCCAGTGTTTGGGTGCCTGAATTTTTTGCAGTTCTTCAGCCACTGAGTGGCGCAGTTTGCCCACGGTTTCTATCAGTTCGCCTGCGGTGGCTATGTGCATATTGCCCAGGCTGCCCAGGGTTATGTCGTCACCGGCCAGCAGGTCGATAGCGCCCAGCGCTTCAATTAGCTTTTTGCCGCCAATGGTTTCCAGTGAATGCTGCTGTACGTGGGTTTCGCTGTGGCCCAGTTCGGCCAGGTAGCTGTCGGCCTGAATTGTTTTTTGCCAGGCGGTGCTGGTTTGGGTTTGGTCTGTGGCCTGGTGTTGGTTGCCTGCGGTGTCGGTGCGGCTGAATACTTCGGCGCGTTGCTGTTGCAGCTGTTCGCCTGGCTCTATGGTTGGTAACGACCAGCCAGCACCAAGGATGGTACGAATAAATGGTTTATCTGGTCGACCGTAGGCAAAGCCGACTTCAACTATTGTGCCTTCGAGCGGAAACTGTAAAAGCCCCTGCTCTGTTCCGGCAAACATCACCGGCAGTGGAATGGCTTTGTAAATTGGCACTGTGGCGTCTGGCTGGCCGAATTCGTTTTGCAGCTGAATGTCTACCGCGTAGCGTGGGCGAAATGGGTTGTTGCTATCGCCTGCGCTGGCTTTGTCGCTGATGGCCGTTACCACGGCGAAGCGTGGTACATGGTAGCCGCCGGCAATTTCCGGAAAGGCGGTTTTTATCTGGCGCTGCAACTGGCTGTTGTCTTGCTGGCTGGTTAGCCAGGTTAACGTCATGCTGTCGCCTTGCAGCTCAATCTGGTTGACCTTGTTGCCGTTGACCAGCGCACCCGGGCGCATGGCGGGCATGGCCAGCAGCTTCCAACTGTTGTTGGTTTGCTGTTGGCTTAATTCTTTGGGTATTTCTACCGGTTTGCTGGCCCAGCGGCTGTGCTGGTAGCTGCCTACAAATATCTGGCCGTCTTGCTGCTGATACCACACGCCATCCGGCACATTGAACGCTTTGAACAGGTTGGCCAGCAGCTGGTAGCCGGTGCCCTGGCTGGTAAAGTTGGCTATGGGTTTATTGGTGTAGTCGGCCTGTTCTGGCAGCACAAAACCAAGGCCGGTGTCGGTGGCCAGTTGGGTGATTACCTGTTTTAACGTGGGGTGCTGAATAGACAGCGGCCAGTTTTCAGCCAATATGCCTGCCAGTTCGCGTACCACCAGGCGGTTGGTGCCGTTGCCTGCTGGTGTTACTTTGGTGATATAGCCGGTAAACCAGCGCACAGGCTGGTTGTTGTAACCTAAATCAAGGCTGATTAACTGGCCTTTGGTGGCGTCGCCTTTGACGGTGACAATGCCCCTGCCGCCGCTTGAAAGCTCCAGAATAACCTGGTGGTCTACCAGTTCGCGTACTTCACTGCCAATGGTCAGGCGTTTAAGCAGTTTCATTGGTTTCACCTGTGGACGGCGCACCAATGGCGTCGTCTATGCTTTTTAAGAATTTTTCCATTGAGGAAAGCTCAACCGCTGGCGGCGCGTCGGTGGCTGCTGTGGTTGGTATGGCGCTGGCAGTTTGGTCGCTGGTTTGTGCTGTGCTTGCGGTCGCTTGTGCCTGGCGCTGCTCGGTCACCTCTGGCACGCTTAAATGTTCCCGCAGGTTAAAACTGACATTCCACGCCAGCAAGGTGCCGTGTTCCGGCGCTGTGACACTGCCGCAAAACTTGACCTGCCGAATTTTGGCAGTACGGGCAATACCAGCGCCAATGCGGCGAATAACCCGGTTGCCTGCATCATCCCTGGCGCTTGCCAGCTCAAATAAACGGGCGAGCTGGGTTTGGTCGGTAAATGGAATAAGGCCGGTAATTTTCAGCTCTTTGGCTTTGTCGCCCTGCTCTGTGCTGCCAGTGCCAGACGTTTGGCCGGACTGGTCCTGATCCGCCAGCTGCATCGACAGTTCCACGCGGCAGCTTTTTAGGTTGATCAGTTCGCCGTCTAACGCTATTTGGGCCATTGTAAGTGCGTCCTCAAGGTTGTAACTGCTTTAGCCTTACGGTAATAGTTCTTGCAAAAATGTCAGTGGCTGGCTGCTGCTCACCACCACCGCCGCACTGAACGGCGCTTTTACTGGTGGTTCGGTGGTTTGTAATTCCACCGCCAATTGTGCTGCTGAGCCTTCAAATGTCATTTTCCATACGCTGCCGGTTACGCTCTGCAGTGCAGTTAAATCTGACTGCAGTTGTGTCAGCATGGCGCTGCGTTTGTCGGCCAGTGCGCTCAGCTTTTGCGCTGGGGTTTGTGCATCGGCCGCCAGAGATTCTAACTGCGCTATTTGGGCGCCCATCAGGTTTGATGCGGTACGCAGTGGCTGGCAGTTTAACTGGCCTTTGGCTTTCCAACGTGGTGTTAATGCAGCTTTTGGCTGCTGCATTTTGTCGGTGTCCAGTGCCACCAGCTTTTGCAGGCTGCGCTGACAGGCCAGCAACGACGGCAACGCCAGTAGGTTTGCTATGGGCGTCATTTGGTTCAGCAACTGGCCCTGTGACTGGTCACTAAACAACAGCACCAAGGCATGGGCCTGATTGGCTGGTTTGTGTGGGTCGGCGTTGTCGTTCAGCTTGGCTGCTAAGGCGTTGACTGCTTCCTGAGTAGACAGATAACCCGGCTGGTTGCTCAGGCCATAGGTGGCAGGCGTAACGGTTAGTATTTTTGCTGTTACCAGTAAATCTTTCAGGTCGTTGCGCAGGCTCAGCAGCCCTGCTGCATCGGCGCTTAAATCGTGCTTTGTGTAGCTGGCTTTGCCGCCGGCTGATTCCACCCGCCCGACCGCCTCGCCCATGGCAGATTCGACGTTGCTTAGTACGCCGTCGGCACTGTCGGCAATGGCCAGCGCTGAAGCTGGCCATGTGGCTGATGCATTTACCCAAGGCATCACATCTGCTCTGTTGCTGGAGGTGAAAATTCGCCATCTAGATATTGCCAACCAACATCAATATCTACGTTTGCAGGTAACAAAATGTAGTTTTCATTTTGGACGGCTTTCGTTAACTGATAGATTCCGACTACAGTTTCCCCGATTACGTGTGCATATGAAACCATCAGAAGTACTCCAAAACTTGCCAAAACACCTGAATTGATATGTTTCCATCTGCACCTGTCCGTGCGCCCTGTACACTAAGATTGCTTGCTGACGTTAGCCTTGCCGCACCACTGCCCGAGAATGTCACTGAGCCGCCCGAGTTTCCCCCTGCAACGTAATTTGAAATGACAACGGCCTTTGACAAATTTACTGGTGAAATAGTGACATTGATTACGGCTGCCGGAGCTGCGATTGATGTCACACCGCGTTGAACTGATTTAATCCCACCCCCGCCTAATGCACTTAAATCCATCAATACCCTCCTGCGTACCGCAATTCGTTTTCAGCGACACATTCAAAAATTAAGGTTCCGACCTTTCCGTCCGGCAGCCAATGATTTATCTCACTAATACCATTCGGCAATGTAATTTCTACAGATCCCACAATATCGATACGTCCTGACGTGTTCAGCTTCTGAATTTCAACAACATCACCTGCAACAAGTACTGCTGCATCCAGAGTGACGGTTTCATTTTGACCCTCATCGAATACGATGATTTCTCGTTGAGCTATCCCTTTACACACATGGCTTGCTGGGTTGTACTCAAATTTATTTACTGCTTTGTTTCTAACTGCGTTAATTTCCCCGACAAAGTCGAACATCCAGCTTTCAGCCGATACTTCAATTGGCGTGGCGTTAGCAATGCCAAGGTGCTCTATGACTAAATTTCGAGTCAGGACATTGCCTGCAGTCGTACCCTCGGTTTTAATTTTTTGTGTCAGAGGTACATACGCAAACATTACCAATTGATCGCCTTCAACTGGGTCTGTGTACACCAAACCTATCCAGTTAAATGAAAAGTTACCTACATCGGTCATCATCATTTGGCTATAGGTCACTCTGTTTTCGTCAATGATCCCTTGGCGAGTTGGTGCCCTTTCAAATACCACATATGCTGGGTTTGGCATCGGCTCGTCAGCCGGTTCCGGCGTGGTGTGAACCAGCCCCGGAATATTGGCAAATACAAATTTGGTAATTTCCAGCTGTGGTCCACTGGCCACAGCTGCAGCCACTAGGTTTTGGCCTGTGGTGGTTAAACGCGCCATCAGCTGGCCCTCGCAGTTAATGTTTGGTAATCGTTATTGCATTCGGTGGCTGCCACATAGCAAGCAGTGGCTTTGTTTGAGACGTATTCATAACGGCGGCAGGTGCGGCCATAGTCCTGAATAATGGTGCCCAGCAAGGCGGCGCTAGAAACAATGCTGTCATCCAGTTCAATTGAAACAATGTCCCAATCCATTCCAACCTGGCGTTCACTAATTGCCAGTACCGGCACCCCTAAGCGGCTCATGATGTTGATAAACCCCTGAGTGCTGCCTGCATCCTCAGCGTTTACAAAAGCAAAGGCTACGCGCTTGCGATACAGCCACAGTGGTTCATTGCTAAAGCGGGTAATGCCACGCTCCCAGGCCAGCAAATCGAGTAATTCCAGGTTGCAGCTCAGCGGGTCCGTCTGTGTCAGTGGCCACAAAAACCAGTCGCGCATACGCTGCCAAAAGCTCTGCACACCGTTTCTCAGCATGGCGGGTTCTTGCTCGGTGCCGTTTTCAGTCAGGGTTTTACCGTCCATCCAAAACGGCAGTTTTAGGCTGGTTAGTTTTGGTGCGTCGCTCACTGGGCTGGCCCCTCGTTACTGATGGTTAAGCTGCTGATCCGCGGTAGCTCTAAACCGCTTTCTAAATCGTCATTTAAAAAGCGAATACTCTTTAAATTTGGTAACGCGTTATGCAGTTCCTGCCCCAGCCGCGAGAAGGCAAACACACTGCGCGGCAGCGTTCTGGTTAATTCCTGGTATAAGTCTGATTCCCGAAAAGCAGCCCTTACCCGTGCTTCAATAGCGGCCTCAAGCACGGTAATTTCGTCGCTGCTCAGGTTGTCTTTGTGCCAAAACTCTAAGCTCAGCGCCGTGGGTGCTGGCGGAATGGCAATGGCCAGTAAATCGTCGCCGTGGCCGTGGTAGCCCTGCACACTGATATAGTCGTTTATTTCGTCTATCAGGCTGGCCGGTGTTTCGCCAACTGGCATCATCACATAGCAGTTGGCTGTTCCTGGGCCACGTGGTGCGTCGTGTTCAAAAAACAACAGGTCGGAACGAATTCCGGCAAATGTGGCAATGGCCGCACGGTACACGGCGTCTATGTGGTAGTTGCCCACACTGGCGAATTTATCGCGTATACGTAGCGCCAGGGCGTCCTCGCTTTCTTTGTCAGCGCCTGCGGTTTCAATCCAGTTCGCGCCATTGCTGGCCGACTCAATACCTGCGACCGGCACCGGTAGCACGTTGTAATAACCCGCTGGCAGGTTGTAACCGGCACCTGTGTTTTCGGCTTCGCATAAAATGGCTTGGCTTAATGTGCCGACTGGGATCACCGTGGCTGTTAACACCCGCATTTTGTAGACAGCGCCTAAAGTGCTGTCTGTCTGGATCAACGTACCGGCCGGTATGGCAATGGCTGCATTCACATCGGTTTTGGTAAAGACGATATATCCCTTGGTTTTCACCGCTGCTTTGCGGCTGATGCCCACGTCCCAGGCTTTTAACTCCAAATACGTTTTTGTCGCGGTGGCGGCGTACATGGCCGGCAATACATGTCTGGCCAGCAGTGTTTTAATCAGCCACAGCACTGGGCTGACTATGCAAGCAGTGAACAGCCGCCAGAACGGGCTTAAGGCGCTGTTGTTGGATATGATGGAGTTGGCCGCTGTCACGTCGGTATTCACCATGGCTATCACTTCGTCACTGGTCACCGGCACACCCTGGTCTTTTAATATGCTTTCAAAATCAACTGTTGGTCGCATTGGTGATAACCTCTGTACTGATGCTGCCAAATTCATAGGTTTCTGCCGTGATCAGCACCCTGCCGCTGGCCTGCTCGGTAATTTCAATGGTGCCAGGCCTTAATCGGGTGTCGGTTTCAATCAACAGTTCCATTTCGGTAAATACGTCGTTACGCAAGGCGCTGCTGCGCTGTGCCAACAGCTTGGTGACTAATCCCGACTCTAACAGCCGGTGTTTGACGTCCTGCGCTATGCTGGCCCTGCTGTGAATTAAATCCGGCTGGCTGATGCTGTTCATAGCGAGGCCGCCGCCTTCAATAAATAAATCGCTGTACTTTTCCATGCCTTACCCCGCCAACAGCTCTTGCTGCTCGGCAATTTCTGCCAGGCTGAACCCCTTCGGCGGGTTCTTGATGATCACATCGCCAAAACTTAATGATTTAGACGGTATGGCGTTGCTCTGGCTGCTGCGTTTGGCGTTGGCGGTCGCAGCTGCTTGTTGGTCCACTTTTGGCGTAATGATGCTGGCCAACGTTTCATTGGCGGCAGGTTGCATGGCGACGGTTTGTGTCAGGTCGTCCAGTGCCAGTGATTTCGGTAGCTTGCGCTGTACTTCAATGACCTGTTTTAGCGATTCAGGTGCATAAGCCGCTGGCATGATCCGCTGTACCTGCAACGACTGTTGCATAGCGTCCGGCGCGTAGGCTGGCGGCAGGTTACGCTGTACGTTGAGCTGTTGCGTCAGTGCCGCAGGTGTTTGCTCGGGTGGCATGATCCGCTGTACCTGCAACGACTGTTGCATAGCGTCCGGTGCGTAGGCCGCAGGCAGGTTGCGCTGTACGTTGAGCTGTTGCGTCAGTGCCGCAGGTGTTTGCTCGGGTGGCATGATCCGCTGTACCTGCAACGGCTGTTTCAGTGCCGGCGGGGTGTACGTCGCTGGCAGATTACGCTGTACATCAATGGATTGTTTCAGCGCTGCTGTTTTAAGTGGGCTTAATGCTTCCGGTGAATAGACGTAGTTCGCAGAGTCGTTGGCGGCATTTCGCTGCATCCACTCAGGCATAGCGTTTTGCACAAAATCAGCCTGGTTGGCCATGCTCTGCATTTTTGGCGTGTCTAACTGTGCAACGACAGGCGTGATTGGAATATCAAACCCAAGCATATTGAGCTTTTCGGCTATCCAGTTAAACGCACTGATAAAACCGTCTTTCATGCCTTGCCAGATAGTGCCAACAAATTCGCCCAGCGCTTGCAGCCAGCCCCATTCGCTCATGCTGGCCCGTAGGTCGTCCCAGTAGTAAATCATGGCCCCCACTGCGGCGATGGCTAAACCAATGCCTACTACCAGCAGGCCTATTGGGTTGGCGGTCATGACTAAATTCAGGCCCATCATCGCCAGCCTCCCCGCTTTCAGCGCCACCTCAAACAGCCACACGGTGGCCGCTGCTGCTTTGTTGGCTGCGCCATATAGCCATGTTTTTGCGGTAGCGACAGCGGTGCTGATGCTCCACATGTTCATGGTCATGTTTGCGGCTAGTATTGCCCCGCGCAGCCACTTCAAGGTGGCCGCTGCTTTTGTGTTTATCCAACTGTAGGCTTCAGTGACAACTCCCCCTGTCACCATGGCCATTTTCAACGCACCCATTGCAATGGTGATTAAGCCACCTATCGCAACGATGGATAGCAGTCCTATTGCAAAGTACCCCAGCCAGCGGGTGATATTGGGAAATTTGCTGGTAAAGTCGATAACTGAACGGCTCATATCTGCCAGCTTGCCGACAAATTCATTAAACGCTGGCAACACGGCTGAGCCAAATGCGGCCCGAATAACATACCAGCTTTGGCTTAGGCGCTGGCTTTGGTCGGTCATGGCGGCGGCCATTTTTTCTGCCTGCTCCATACCGTTCACTTTGCCCAACTGGTCGATAGAACCCGCCAGACCGTTGACGTCTTTGAGCAGCAGGCCAATCAGTGATGTTGCCTCTTGCGAACCAAAGGCTGCCGCCAGCGCGTCACCTTCGGCAACACTTATCACATCGCCGTATTTGCCTTTAATTTTGTTCAGTATGTCGACCATGGGCAGCATGTTGCCCTGGGTATCGGTGAACTTGAGGTTTAGCTTTTCCTGGGCCTTACCCACCCCTGCCAAAAACGCCTTGTATTTGGTGGCGGCTTCGCTGCCTTGCATGGTGGATTGCAGGGTGCCCATGATGGCCATTTGCTCTTGCAGTGGTGCAAGGCCAGCCGAAGCGCCCAAAGCGCCAAAGGCATCGGCCATTTTTTTACCGTCGGTTTTAAAGGCTTGAACCGCCAGCGCCGTCATGCCGGTTAAGCGTTCAACCCAGGCACCCTCGCCCATGGCTTTGGCATCATTTTTAAAAATGCCGTACATGGTGCCCATGTAGCTGGTGATGGTGGCCGCATCGGCTTTGGTGCCTTTGGCCAGCACATTGGATGCCATGGTAAAGCGTGACAGGTCGGTGTCGTTCAGCCCGGCAATGGCAGATTGAATGTCGTAGGCAGAGCGGACAAATTCGGTAGAGCTTTCGCCATACTTTAAGGCGTAGTCGTAAGACGTGTCGGCCAGCATTTTCAGGGCACTTTGCTGCACCCCAAGAGACTGAACCTCGCCTAATGCACGGCCCATTTCAATGGCTGGCATTAAGGCATTTTGCAGGGCAAAACCACTGGCCGCCACGCCACCGACACCCGCCGCCATTTTCATGGTGCCTTGCTGGTAACCGTCGGTCAGTTTGCCGAGGCCATGGGTAATTTTCGCAATAGGCTTGGTGATTTGGTCAATCAGGCCCACTGTGAACATTAGCGGTTTTGGTAAGCTCATTTGCGGCCCTTTTACTGATGCCCTTTTTACTGGCTTTAGGCTATGGCCAGTGCAGCCATTGCTGACTGCACTGCAGCTGTTTTCTTTGACTACTTGCCACCAAAGGCACGGTTGACGCCATTGGCCACAATGGCCTCTAACGACTGCGCTTGGTTTTTGTGTAACCACAGCGCCCTGGCCAATGACTGTTCGCTGTCGTCCTCACCCGGCAACCAGTGGCGGCGCAGGGTGAGTAATTGCTCTATCTGGTTGCGCTCTAAAGCGTCAGCCAGATCCGTTATTTTTTTACGGCAATTTCCAGTACAGGGCTGAATTCCTCACCCAGTAACGAGGTGATTTGCACCGCTGCACCAGGGGATTTGTCCAGCAACGCTTTCAGCTCGTCCTTTTGCTCCTGGGCAATGGTACGCACCACAAAGTTATGGGCAGCGGCCGAAATCGACTCGCGCCGTGCGGTAGCATCCACAAAGTTGCTGTGGTCCTGTGCCGTGACGTTAAAGGTAAAATCCGTGCCGGCAATGGTTAAAGTGATGGCTTGTTTCATGCTGCGTCCTTCTCTCTTCTGTTTGTTAATAAGTCTTTTAGGTTGTCAAAGCCGTCTCGCATCTGGCGTTCTATGCGGTAGGCCAGCTTTTCTACTTCGATTTTGGTGGAGTAGTTTTCGGCCACATGGGTCTGGTGTTTGCTCAGCTCACTGCTGGTGGTATGCACCACGCCATACAGGTGAGAAATCAACGGCACCATGACCGCAACAACCAGGCTCAGAAAACCAATGATCACCATCAGCCAGTTGATTAATTCCATGTTTTTCTCTCCTGTGGCTGGCCGTTCTGCTGCTTTTCTCGGTCGTTGGCTTCTTTGGTGCTGCTGACCCAGTAGTAAACGGCACCTGCAACAAATGGCAGGTAGTTGCTCGAAATGCTCACAATCAGGTCTCTGTTTTCCGGCGGAATTTTCAGGAAAAACAACATGACTAATTCGCCAAACATCACGAACAAAAGTAATAAAGTGATGGCTGACGGCATCCAGTGGTCTTTGTGCATCAGCCTGGCGTTCTGGCGGTCGGCCAGAATGGCTTTATGTTCATCCAGTGCAATGCGCTGCAGCTCAATATTCGCCTGGCGGATTTGCTCCCGCTCTTGCGTGGCCCACTCCTGCAGTTTCAGTGCAGCGCCCGGGTCGTTTTTCAGCGCTGCGGCGACGGCATCCGGTTTATTCGGTGTACCAATGGCGCCAGCAATCTGGCTGCCAATGCTGACTGCTAAACCCAAAGGCCCGCCCAGCAAGGGCGCAACGGAACCCGCCACGTCACCCACTACCCCTGCAATGTCTTTCCAGTTCATACGGTCCCCGCTAAATACCTGGCTTCACGGCGGCGGCGCGACGGGTAGCGATCACCAAAGTTATTCAGTTCGGCCACCATTGCCTGTGTGTTTCCCGCAATGGCCGCTTTCCAAAACAACGGGCAGCGTTTAGCTAAATCGCCGTATTGAAAGGCCACAGAGGCAACAACGGTTTGCACCGGCTCTGGCAGCTGTTCAAAAAACAGTTCTGAAGCCCGGTTATATCGCTCGACCAGCTGCGCCAGCTTTTGCTGTTTCACGCACTGGTCAATGGTGTGGGCGTCGTCAGACGTGATCCGAAGCGGCGCAGCCTGCAAGGCTGCCACCGCTTTGTTTTTTTTCAGCAGGCAATACGGGGCCAGCGTGTTTACCAGCTCGCAGCCTTTGGGTAGCAGCCTGATTAAATCGTCTTCTGAGCACTGCCCCAAATCAAAACCCGTGGCAATGGTGACGCCTGATTTTGAATACTCAGGGTCTGGCACGTAGCCACGCAACACGGGGCCACCTTCCATTTCTGCGATAAAATCAAAATTCACCTTTGTCATGGTTACCTGCCGCCCTTACTGCTTAATGTTTTCAATTTCGTCCGGGCGCAGGTACGGCACACCGTCGATATGCACAAAGTCTGGGCTGGTTACGTCAAACGGTAGTTTGAACAGCTGTGCCTGGCCGCCTTTGCGGTCAAGGTCCAGAATGTCGCTCAGTTTGATGCGGCAGCCAAAGGCTTCCACTTTAGTTTCGTCCTGGGCGGTTTTTCCGTAAAACATAATGTCGAAGGTGCCCATGGCCCGCCATGCACCGGCCTTTTTCGCCTGTGCTGAAATCAGCGCAAACTGGCTGGCGTTCACGTTCAGTTCGCCGCTGGCTGACACGTCACCGTCTACGGCACCATCCGGCACCCCGGCGGTTTGCACCACAGCGCTGTTGTCGGTAATGGTCAGGGTGGCGGTGTCCACATGGATCATCGTGTCGCCCATGTGCACGTTAAAATTCATTCCAGATAAACGCATGGTTTTGCCCTCAATTGGCTGGTTATTCGGTTCCGGTTACAGCAGGCTGGTCCTGGCGGCCTATTGGCTGCTCAGGTCCAGCATCAGGTTCACGGTAATTTCTTTTGGTGAGTTGTAAGGCCGCACCTTCATGTAAATGGTCACCGCTTTATTGGTGGTCCAGGCAATGCTGATGTCGCCATCCTGCGGTGGCTGAATGTCACCTGGGAACAAGGTGTTGCCAATCTGGCTGGCCTTACTCATGGCGCGCAGCGGCTTCATAAAATAGGCCGTGTTCAGTGCAATGCTGGTTGGCGTTGAGTTCAGCTGGCGGTCGGCAACGCGGCGGATCGCCAAAATACGCACTTCGCGGCTGGCTTTATGCACCGGGCGCAGGTGTTCAATGTATTGGTAGTCGCCGCCTGCGGCGTCCAGCGTGGTGCCGTCTGCCCAGTAAATGCCTTCTAAATCCGGGTACCACTGCGGCACACTTAAACGTGCTTCGGCCAGCGTGTTCAGCGTGGCCAGTGCCAGCGGTTTCTCTGCACTGTCTACCGGCGCTGCGCCCAGGCCCAGCACGGCACCTGTGGCCACACGCATTGGGCTATCGGCAATGCTGACTGAGCGATTGCATAAACGGCCGGCTAAAACACCTACGTTGTTGCCATGCAGTTGCGGCACTGCCATGATCAGGTGCGCTGCAATACCCGCCTGAATTGCGACGGCAGCCGTTTCGTATTGTGTCCAAGTTTGTAATGCGGCAATGCCTGGAGTGGCAGCAATACCAAACACAAAGCGGCCGTGGCTGGCTTTCAGGCTTTCCAGATAGTCGTGCTTCGCGTTCAGTGCGGCGCCATCGGTGCTATCGTCACAGAACACCACCGCTTCAAAGCTCTGCACTTCGTTTGCGGCGGTGATGGCGTCAAACACGTCTTCATCGTCAGCCAGTGGGTAAACTGCTGCTGTCCAGTTCTGGCCAGCGTTCAGCTGTGCTGCAATTAACTGTGTGCGCAATGGGCTTGCGGCTAACAGGTCTTCCAGATCCGTTTGCGCATTCACGCTAAACAGCTGGCTTTCTTCGCCTTCTGCACCTGCTAAACCGACAAACAGAAAATGACGCTCAATGGCTGCAACATCACCCTGGCCCTGATTCAAATTGTTAACTGTTACCTTACCTAGTGACATTTTCAGCCCCTTTTGCCTTTGTTAATTTGTTCAATAATGCTCAGCAGCTGCTGCTGCACGTTGTCTGCCGAATCGCCCAAAAATGAGCGGGCCGGTACTGGAATTTCCCAGCTTTGTTTTGGGTCTTTACCGCGCAGCTTGCGCAGGATCAAACTGGCCTGGTCTTGGTTCATCAGGCCTTGGGTTTCATTCACTGTGGCTTTGCGGTAGCGCTTGCTTTTGGCTTTTCGCACCTTAAACCCGGCAGCCACCAGCGCTTTGGCAGCGCCCCGGCTGCATGGCGCATCGTAATTGGTCGATTTACGGTGAATTCGCACCATGTGGCCGGCGGTCATGGTTTCGTTGCCGCCTTCCTGATGCAGGGCCGCCACGCGGCCTACAGCAGGCGATTTGTGTTTCAGTTCTAACCTGTCGCCGTTTTTTACAAAGGGTTCCAGCGTTTTAGCCATGCGCTGCAATAGTCGGTTTTTTTTGCCTTTCTTAGGCTTTTTACGTTCAGCAAATGGCGCACCGCTCACATCGGTTTGGGTGCGAATGCGCTGCACGGCCAGGCGTTTTTCATAGCGGCCCAGCGTTTTGAAAATGCGGGTCCGTTTGTTTTTTGGCAGGGCCAGTAACGTCAGTTGCATTTTCAGGCTGAGTGCCTGCTCTTTGTTCGGGGTAATGACCAGTTGCGGGGCGCTCATGCGTCACCGCCTGTTTGCACCTGCACGTCCACCGTTTCGGCCACGTTCACTGGCACCAGTGCCACGCGGTAGCGGTTGCCCATAAACAACACGGGGCCGCTGGCGTCTGGTATTAAATCCACGTCGTCCAACAGTTCAATTTCAACCAACACCAACACGCTGTCTGCGCTGTTCGGGTCAATATCCAGCGTGGGATCGCTCAGGCCGAATTGGTCACGCGGCCATCCGCTGTCGTGTAAAAACGCTGCCAGCATGGCCAGCAGGTTGTACGGATTCACTTTTTTGTGTGGGAACTTCTCAAAGGCAATCACCGCGTTGTGTTTCCACTTAGCAATGCGATAGCCGCCGTCGCCTAAATCTTCAGAGCTGATGATCAGTTGGCCGTTCTCTTGCCAGGCGTCAATTTGGTTGGCTTTCACAAAAGGGGTTAAGCCTGCCAGTAAAAATTCGGTGACTTGCTGCAGCTGGGTTTTGGTCTGGCTCATAGGGTATGCACTCCGGCACGGCCTTGGCCTAACTGCAGACGGATTGCGCGGTTAGATTGGGCTAAAATGGCGTCCTGCTGTGCGCTGTCCTGCGCTTTGTTGTTGCCGGCTTCCTTTTGGTCCACGGCAGAAAAATACCCCAGCAAATCGGCATGGGAACGGGCATACACCGCGCCCCGGTAAATACTGATTTGCTGCTCACTGAATTCAGGAGCGAGGTTTGCACCCAGGGTAAAAGTGACGTCCTTGTCAGCGCTTGCCAGTTTCAAAAACTCGGTAATCTGCAGCTGTATTTCCGCTACGCTGCGGTTGAGTGAGTCGGCAATTACCGCCTCTTCAAAAAATTCAGGAATGCGGCGGTGCTGGCGAAATTCGCCGGTAGACAGTTCTGGCCAGCCGCTGGCGGCGTCGATAACAACGCTTGCCTGTGCTGGTGACTCAAAACCAAAACCGCTCATTGCACTGCCTCACTCACTCGTTAATAGGTTCAGTGCGGTTAACGTCACTGCGGTTTTAACAGTCGCCTGTTAGCCGCTCGGTTAGCGCACTGGAGGGTTGGAGCCTTTAACCTGTCCCCGCCTCTATCGCCCTTAAACGCATGGCAATTTTGGCTCGGACTGTTTTTACCTGTGCGTGTTGGTAAAGCTCGGCAGCCTTTTCCAGCAGCCGATCGGCTTCTTTTAGCCGCTCTACGTCACCCACATGGCTTGGTGTTACTTCACCGGTCGCGCTGCGAATCAGCTGCAGCCCGGCGAATTTGTAAAACTTGCTGCTAACCGGTTCTGGCAGCTTCCACTGTGCCTTTACTTGGTTAAACACCCTGCTGAAATACGGCTCTACGCTGTGGCCCAGTTCGGCCTGCTGTTCAGCCCAATCAAACACGGTGTCTGCCACAAAGCCTGGCCATTTACGCTTAATGGCCCCAGCCATTGGCTGGCCCAGCTCTATGGCTTTAAAGGCCATATCAATGCCTTTTCCCAGTTCGCCCACATCAAACAGCCACACTACGCACCAGGCGAAAATCGGGTGGTCGTTCAGCCTGCCTTTTGGCTGGCTGGCAGCCTTCAGGTAGTCGTCCACTATCGGCAACCACTTGGGCAGTAACACGTCCCGTTTGTGGGCTATTTTGTCGCTGCGCCTGTCCAGGTCTTTCAGGCGCTTTAAATCGTTGTCCAGCTCAATCAGTTGCAGGTGCAGGCTGGGTGCATACTCAGCGCTGCCGGTCTGCCTTACTTTTTCGAGTTGACGTTCTGCTTGCCTGCTTTCGCGCCAGGCGAGGATTTTTGCCCCGCCGACGGCTTTTTTAACTCTGCAGTGGCTTCCTTCAGCTCGGCCGTGGCATCACCAATAGCCTGCGCTGTGTCAGCCAGTTCGTCCGCTGCACCTGCCACTTGACCAGCTGCATCATTCACCTGATCGGCTGCGCCTTCCACCTCAGCAGCGGCTTGCTGCAGTTCAGTGCTGGCCTGTTCAGCGGGTTGCTGTGGCTGCGCCTTTTCGCGGCGCTCAGCGTCACGGCGTTTTTTAAAGTTGGCAATGGCACCCATGGGCATTCCTTCTTTTTGCTCTGGCTTACCGGGTGCTTTCACACCCGGCGTTCAATCTTTTTTGGTTATGGCGCTGGAGCCGGACCAATGTTCATGGCCGATTCGTCCACCGCTGCATAGGCTTCGTAGTCTTCCACTGCGTAGCCTTCATAACGCCAGTATTTGTCTTCCCAGCGTTTGCGGTCTTCCACGTTTTCTGATTTGCGCGAACGGGTGCCTTTTTGCGTGTAGCAGTGCAGGTTTGACAGCAGTGTTACCACCAGGCGTTTACCTGGGAAAAACGGCGGCGTATACGCCCGCAGGCCGCCAATGGATTTATCCATTTGCGAGGCTGCCACGCGCTCTGTGGGTTTGTCGGCTTGGTTCATCAGCTTGATTTGTGCTGCGGCTACCAGGTCGCTACCCACCAGCACCACTAAGCGCGGGTCGTTGCGCAGCTGCTCTGGAATAAGCGTTAAGCGCAGCTCAGTCACAATGGCATCCAGCGTTTTGTATTCACCGTCGGCCAGCTCGCCAGTAGCGTCCGGGTTAAAGTAAATGTCGTCGGTCATGATCTGATCCGGCGCGTTGGTGGTGACCAACTGGTGCCAGCCGATATTCACGTCCTGACCTAACGGGTTGGCGTCTGGGTCGGTGTTGGCAGCGGCTGAGGTGCCGTTAAAACCAACGCGCAGAATGTCCAGGGCAAAACGCTGCGTCGCGTTTTCGCTCATAAGCTTCATAAACTGCTGTTCGGTGCCCGCATTGGCCCATACGGCCAGCGTGCCCCAGTCTACATAGGCACAGGAATCGGTTTCGCGTAACTCGTATTGGTTACCGTCCACGCCCTGGCCGCTGGTAAAACGGGCACCGGCTTTACGGCCTGTGGCAATGCCGGTATTCCCGACGCTGACCACCTGGCCTTTAATTTGGTCCACGTCCAGCGTGGTGATCATGCGTAAAAACTCGGATGAATCCAGCAAGGCGGCTTTCAGGCGGGTTTCCATCGGGCCTGTGACAGCAAACTGTTCACTGGTGTTTTCTACTTCATAGGCTTTTGCCAGTTGTGCGCTGTACGCCTTAATACATGCTGTGGCTAATTTCGTCAGGTTCATGTGTTGTTCTCGCTGCTAATTTTTGACGGTGGTTTAAGCTGACTGGCAGCGATTAAACGACGGCGTAGGCTTGGCCCTGGCCTGCCTTGTCCGGTTCCTGGCCTGCGGTTTCACCGGCCAGCTTTTTAAACTGCGTGTCCATGCCATCCACTTTGGCAGTCAGGCTGGTGATGGATTGCGTCAGCTGGCTGAACTGCTCAGCGGTAATGGCGGCCTGTTTTTCTTCTGGCTTGTCGGCTGGCTTTTCTTTGCCAGTATCTGCGCCTGTGTCGGCACCTGTACTGGCGACGGCTTCAGGCTTTTTGCTGAATTCATTTACTTTGCCTTCCAGCTCACCGACTTTTTTGTCAATGCCGTCAATTTTGCCCATCAGGGCCGCGAACTGTTCTTTATCCATGGGGTTTACCTCGGGTTTGTCGGTTGCCGGTTCTGGCGTTTTGAATTTGTTTAAAAGGTTCTGCAGAGCGGCAAACAGGCCGTTTTCCTTGGCTTGTCCTTCGGTGGTTTCTTCTTTGATGAAATCGGTGCTTAACAGCGCTTCCAGTTGGCTGACTTCAACGTCATGGCTACGCTCACCCACGCTGAACTTCAGCCGTGTGGTGCCAGTGGATGCTGGTGAATCGGTGACAGCCAGGCCAGTTAAATAGGCTTTGCCTGTGCCTTTGTAGTCTGGGTCTGGCTCAATGGACATAAACAGCTTTTGGCCGTCTTTGTTGGCAGCCAGCAGGTAATCGTTGCCGGTGAGTTTGGCGAACAGCCGTAACGCGCCATCTACCACGGCGGCTTTTAGTTCGTCTACCGTGCCCCAGTTTTTGCCTTCAAACGGCCCCCAGGTGCTGCGGAAATGCTCAGGCCAGATCAGCGCCGTGTATTCAGATGCCGAATAGGTGTCGGCCATATCCTGGATCCACTGCTTTGAAATAATGCGCTTGTCGATGGTGGCGCCTTCTGTGGCCACAATGACCCAACCTGTTTGCTTTGGCATGTACCCGCTCTGTCTTAAAACTGCCGATTTGCGAACAGCTTAAGCCCATGGCAACGGGTTATCACGGCGTGAATTTCTGGTGAGTTCCGATTTTTTGATATTCGGAATAGTTTGGAAAATATCTTTGTTTATGCCATTTGTGCAGGCCATACACTGGGGCCAGTGTAATCAACCTTCCGGCAATTTTCTGTATTTATGGCCTACTCCCCAGAGCTTCGAGAAGCGGCAAAACGTCTGTATTTAAAACGCTGGACCCCAGACGAGATCCGCGACGACCTGGCCCTGCCCAACGCCCGTATTATTTACCACTGGGCCGACAAATACGGCTGGCGTGACCTGCTGCGGGAAGAAGAAATAGACGAAGCCATTGCCCGGCGCATTGTGCTGTTAACCGACATACCGGACAAATCCCAGAACCAGATTAAAGAACTTGACATGCTGATCGGCAAGCACGTTCAGCTGAAAAAACAGCGCATTGAAGCCATGCACCGCGAAGCCATTGCGGCCGCTGGTGGCGGCGATACCCAGCCCGCCGGCAAACGTTCCGCCGCTGGCCATGCAGCAGACGATAAAGACGGCAAGCCACGCAAAGGCCGGAAAAAGAAAAACGATGTTAGCCACTTGACCGCAGAAGATTTTGCCGTGTGGCACGACACGCTGTTTGGCTACCAGAAAACCATGCACGCGAATTTGCACCAACGCATACGCGACATACTCAAAAGCCGCCAAATTGGTGCCACCTATTATTTTGCCGGTGAAGCCTTTGAACAGGCCACACTGACCGGCGACCCGCAGATATTCCTTTCCGCCAGCCGCAGCCAGGCCGAAGTATTCCGCAGCTACATTATTGCCATTGCTCAGCAGTTTTTTGAAATTGAGCTGTCCGGCAACCCAATTGTGCTGCACACCGCGCATGGTGACGCTGAACTGAGGTTTTTAAGTACCAACAGCAAAACGGCGCAGAGTTACCACGGCCATGTGTACATTGACGAGTATTTCTGGATAGGTAAGTTTGACGAGCTGAACAAGCTGGCCAGTGCCATGGCTACCCACAAAAAATGGCGGAAAACCTACTTTTCAACCCCCAGCACCAAGGCACACCCGGCGTATTCGTTCTGGACCGGCGACCACTGGCGCCAGGGCAAACCAGAGCGGGAAAACATAGAGTTCCCCAGTTTTGACGCACTGCGCGACGGCGGCCGTTTATGCCCGGATAAGCAATGGCGCTTTGTGGTGACCATTGAAGACGCCATAGCAGGCGGCTGTGAACTGTTCGACCTGGACGAGCTGCGCGACGAATACAACGCCGACGATTTTGCCAACCTGTTTATGTGCGTATTTGTGGATGATGCGCTCAGCATATTCAAATTCACCGACCTGGAGCGCTGCATGGTGGATTCTGCCCACTGGCAGGACCACAAACCAGCAGCGCCCCGGCCCTTTGGTAACCGCGAGGTGTGGCTGGGCTACGACCCCAGCCGTACCCGCGACAACGCCACGCTGGTGGTGGTGGCACCGCCCGCCAACAGCGGCGAGAAATTCCGTATTCTGGAGAAACACTACTGGCGCGGCCTGAACTTTAGCCACCATGTGGCCGAAATTCAGAAAATTTATGCAAAGTATCGCGTTACCTACATTGGCGTGGACACCACCGGCATTGGCGCTGGGGTGTTCGACTCCCTGACCACGCTTTACCCCCGCGAGGCGACCGCCATTCATTACAGCGTGGGCAGTAAAACCAGGCTGGTGTTAAAAATGGTGGAGGTGATCGAGGGCGGCCGCATTGAGTGGGACGCCAGCCACAAAGACATTGCCATGAGCTGCCTGGCGATTCGCCGCACCATGACCGACAGCGGCGGTGCCATGACCTTTAAAGCCAGCCGCGACCAAACTACCGGCCATGCCGACGTATTTTTTGCCACGGCTCACGCCGTGATCAACGAACCTTTAACCCATCAACACCAGAGAAAATCATCATGGGCCATCCAGCACTAACCACCACCGAAGAAACAGCCGGCACTAAAGCCACTGCCAGCACTGTTGTATTCAGCCTGCCTGAAGCCGTGATGCCCAAAACCTGGCTGACCGATTACGACTCGTTGTATTTCAACGAGTACCACGAGTACTGGGAACCACCTATTGACCGGCAGCTGCTGGCCAACCTGCCGCGCAAAAACGCCCAGCACGGTGGTATTTTGCAAAGCCGCGCCAATATGGCGGCGGCCCGTTACCAGTCGGGCGGCATGAGTGCGCAAGAAGTGGGCGCGGCCTTTTTGAACCTGATCCAGTTTGGTGACGTGCCACTGTTGAAAATACGCAACGGCTTTGGCCAGGTGCTGCGGCTGTTCCCGCTGCCTGCGTATCGGTGCCGCGTTACCGCTGACGGTGGCTGTGCGGTGCTGGAGCGCGACAACCAGATCCGCCGCTACAAGCCCAAGGACATTATCTGGCTGCAAATTTACGACCCGGTGCAGCAGGTGTACGGTTGCCCTGATTACCTGGGCGGCCTGCAGTCGGCCATGCTGAGTGAAGACGCTACGCTGTTCCGGCGCAAGTACTACATTAATGGCGCCCACATGGGTTTTATCATGTACGCCACCGACCCGAATCTGGACCCGACAACAGAGGCTGAACTGAAACAAAAAATTCAGGACAGCAAAGGCGTGGGCAACTTCCGGTCGCTGTTTGTGAATATTCCCAACGGCAAAGAAAAAGGCATTCAAATTATTCCGGTTGGTAACTTTGAAAGCAAAGACGAGTTTGCCAGCGTGAAGTCGGTCAGCGCCCAGGACGTCTTTAACGCCCACCGGTTCCCTGCTGGTTTGGGCGGCATGATCCCGGTGAACACCGCTGGCCTTGGCGACCCGACCAAATACGACACGGTGTATTTTAAAAGCGAAACCCGCCCGCTGATTAACATTATGGTGGACGCAGTGGCGCGTGACGCTGAGGTGTCAAAGCACCTGAAACTGGTGTTTGATTTAACGACGGGTGAGGCGAAGCCTCAGTAATGCGTTATGCGTGGAGCTGCCAGCTTAACGCATAAGCAAAAGGCCGGATTTCCGGCCTTTGTTTTAATTCATAAACGCTGAAACATCCACATGCAACAACAGCCAGTTGTCACAGTCTTGGTAATCGGCGAGCTGCCTGTAAGTTAGCTTGCCTGAATCCCTTAACTCAGCCACTGGAAATCCGTCTTCCTTCATGGTTTCCAGCATTAACTGAATAGCTTCGGTTGCCATGGCTGCAATGTCGTTTTCAGTATCGGCGGCACTGTAGCAGCGGTACGACCCTATGCACAGCGCTGGCACCACCAGGCTATAGGCCTCTGTGTCGTCGTTTGGTGTCTCAATACCCACTGAAAAATACATAAGTCACCTAATTTAATTAAGCCGTAGCTTTAGTGCGTTGCCAGCCATTCTTTCAGGGCGTTGTTCATGCGGGTTTGCCAGCCTTTGCCTGTGGCCTTAAAGGCGTTCACTACATCGGCATCAAACCGGATAGTGGTAGACACTTTCGGGTTTTCCGACACTGGGCGGCCGCCCTTATTCAGTTGTTTCAGCTGTTCAAACAAATGGGCTGGCAGCACTTCGGCGGCTGGCCGGAACTGGTCTAATTCTTTGTCGGTCAGGTCTTCACGTAACTCACCATCTTCGGTGGTCAGTGGTCTATTTGCTGTTGCCATACTTTTGCACCTCTCTTTTGTTCGCTTTGCGAAAGCTGATCACTCGGATGCCATCAGCTGTGAATGTGAATACCAGTGCATGAACACGGCCATGCAACAGGCCCAGCGCTGAATAACGGTCCTCACCGTAGTTTTTACGGTCGTCTTTACTGATCAGTGCGGTTGAAAATTCAAAGTCTACGGCGTTGGCAAAGGATAACTGGCGCTCATTGATGTTTTTGGCGTTCTTTGCTTCGTCGTAGGTTACTTTCACTTTTGCTTCCTGCTGGTTTATTTCAATAGGGTTATTGTAGTTACAACAACCCTATTGTGCAAGCGCTCAAACAGATATTTTTCCCTGTCGCATATAGGCGCACAGGCCCAGCATGGCGGTTTCTTTTATGAGTTGTCCTACCACTTCCAGCTGTTCTGGTGTGAGTGGTTCGGCGCGGCCTTGCAGTAAGGTGCCCAGCATATCAATGGCGGTAAGGCTTTGTTCTAAGGCGCTGCCCGCCTGTTGTGGTGTGGCGCTGCTTGGGTCGAGCAATAAGGCTTCGGCAATAGTTGAATTGTTCATGGTTTAGCTCTCACTTTGGGTTGAATACCCGCCGCGACAGTGTCCAAGCTGAGGCGACGGACTAGACAGGGTTGGACAACCAGTACACGAGAGCAAACTGGCGCACCTTGCGGTGCCCCTATCTAGCCCGTCTAAAAATGGGCAATAGATAGCAGTAACAAAAAAACCGCTGAGCGCGGTTTATGCTCTCTCGTCTTTTCAGGTGTCCAGCCTGGCTGGCAATGTGGCCAGCAACACGAGCATAGACCGGGCGGTGTGGTGATGTCAATTTTCCTTTAATGGAGTTGTCAGGGGTGGCCTAAAAATTGAGCTCGCGCTGCAACTGCGCCCGCTGCGTTGGCGATAATGCCCTGGCTAAAGCCGCCACCACTTCGGTGGCGCTTTTGGCCGACGGGCTCAGCGTGTGGCTAAATGACACATTCACCACAAAGGTGTGGCCACACTCAGGATCAGTGCAGCTGCAATACAGGTTTGCCACGCCTACGGTGATCCGGTCTGTTTTGCCGATGACGGCTTTTTTATGGCACACGGTACACAGTATTCGCATGGCGACGACCTCATTTTTTCCAGTTGAACAGTTAAAACTACTCAGTTAACTGATTTTTTCCGGCGTTTTTTAAATGCCGCCAGTCCAGCTCTTTTATTTTTTCCACCGTGGCGGCCACGGCTTGCAGCTTGGCCAGCGCCCGCTTCAGGTTGGAATGGCTCAGGCCGTTCAGGTTTGCGGCTGTGGCGTCTGACAACCCTGTCACCAGGTAGTCGGCCAGCGCGGTTTTTACGTCGTCGCTGGTAATTTTGGTGAGGGCCAGCAGCAGGTTTAGCCGTTCTGCGGTTTCACCGCCTTGCGTCAGGTAATTCATGGGGCCGCCCTGGGTTTACCCGACGCGCTGCCGCCGCGCATTTTGACAATGTAATTGACCCGGCCGCTTGGGTGCGGCGGGTCTGGTAGTTGTTCCAGGCTGCCGTGGCGTAGTTTCCAGCGCTGGCCGCTAATTACCACCGTATAGCCACGGTTCAAAAGGGCCATGGCCTCGGCGTCAATGCCGTGTAAATCGGCTTTGGCTGGCGGCGTTGGGTGCGGCAAACCTGTAGCTGCCCCATTTTTTCCGGTATTCGGGCCGTTTTGACCGTGGGATGGCCCGAAAGCTGGGGGCGTACAGTTAATGCCACAAGTCCAAGACTTGTCGGCTGCGCCGACTTTTTGCGCCTTTCGGCGCATGACCCACTTGTGAGGCCGGGTGCAAACCGTGATCCCGCAAACCGCTAACCCCTTCACCCGCTTGGTGGCTTCGCCGTAGGCGTTGCCATATGGTGTGTACTCATACTGCAGATCCGTTCTGATGGTTTTCATGGCGCGGATAAAATCAATAAAGTTGTTGCTGTCGGCCGCTGCCCGCAGCTTTTCAACCTCGTGCATGTGTTCGTCGGCAAAGGCTTCGCGCACCCGGCGGATTTCGCGGTAGGCGGTGATAGGGTCGCAGCCCTGAAACTGAAACTGCCGAATGCACCACACGCTGGACCATGTTTTCACGTTGCACACGCCCTGGCCCAGTGTTTTTCCGGTTTCCTTGTCGATAAGATCCGCCACTTCGTGGCCGTTAATGTTTTTACTGATGTACTTGGCAATGTAGGCAGCGGCGCTGCCGCGGCTTGGGTCGATAAATTCCGCGTCAAAGCGCGGCTGAAATGGCATGTAGAACTTGCGTGGCTCGGCCACTTTGTAGCCGTTGTGTTTGGCTAATCCCCAGCGCTGCCGCGCCTTGCGCCATTTTTTGCGCAGCGCTTTGCGGTTTTTAAACCGCAGCATTAGCTCGTCTAAATCTTCACGGCAAAAGTATCGGCGGATGATCCGGCACATGGTGCGAATGTCGGCCGGGTGCGTAAACAGCAGCATGTGCCAATGCGGCGCGCCGTCTTTATGCGGTTCTGCTACCCGAACACCAAAATAATGAAAGCCGCAGCGGTTTAACGTGCTGCGGGCCTTTGCCCATACGTCTACCAAATAGTTTTGGGTGTCGCGTGGTGTGCTGCCGTCCCACTTCGGGCTGCTGGGGTGCATCCGTGACGGCGCGGTCAGGGTTAAAAATACCGGCACAAAGCCCAGTTCGTCGGCGTGTTCCTCAATGCCGCGAATGCGTTTCATCAGTTCCGCCCTGGCGTTTTCTGGGTTGGCTACGGACGCTTCAATGGCGTTAATCAGTGCCAGTTCGTCGCCTGCTTCGTTAATCAGCAACAACGATTCCGCCCAGCGGCGCTGGGCTTCTTTGTCGCGGACAAACTCAGAAACTGCTTTGCTGCTGGCGTATGGGCTGGTTTCCCGCCCTACTTTTCCCACCAGTATTTCCAGCGTTTCCAGGTGCTGCTTGCGCAGCTTTAGCAGCTTGCGAGTCCACCACTTTTCGCACTTCAGGCGCAGCAAGGCGCATTCCATGGTTTCTGGCACCTGATAATCGGCCAGCGGTGGCTGAATGTGCGGCATACGCAGCAGGCTGAGTTCGCGCACCCTGTCATAGGTGGCCACCAGCGACACGTCGAAATCTTCGTTTTCGAACTCTTCGGCCACTTCGCACATATCCGAATAACACTGGCTGGCCAGTTGCTGGGCCAGTTCGCGGGTGCGCTCTTTGGTGTTGATCACTTTGGCCGGTATTTTCCAGCCTTGCAGGTAGGCCATTTTGCGGCTGTACTGCTGCCGCTTTTTGGTGGCTGCCTTGCGAAAGGCTTTGTTGTTTTCAACGGTTGGTTCGTTTCTGGCCGCATTGGCCAACGGCAACAGGGGCGCCGTAAACGAATGAGGCAACCCCCGAAGCATGTTGGTAACAAAGCGTTCCTGATCACGCTGTAAGGAATGGTTCAAGTGCATGGTTATTGGCCGCTCAGCTCTATAGGCCAGCCGACCCAGCTTTTGCAGCTGCGCTGCTCTTGCAGGCGGCCGTCAATTACGCGGCGTGATACCAGTTCTTCTGCGCAGTACTCTGCGCTGGTAGTGTGGTGGTTTGGTGCTACCACCGAACTGGCGGCGGCACCGGCAACGCCTGCAACCAGGCAGACGGCGAAAAAGGCGGCTCGTTTCATTGTGCCACCTCCAACAAAACCAACGGGGCTTGTGGCTGTAGCAGTTCTAAGTGCCAGTCGTCGTTCTCGTGGTACTCCACGCAAAGCAGTTCCCCCTGCTGTTCGTCTATTACGCAGTCTTCTGGATCCACAATTTCGCCAAATATCAGCTTGGCTTCACCGTTGCCTAATACCTGCCCAACCACTACGCACTGACGGCCCACTAAGGCGGCCACGGTGTGAAGGTTTACAGCCTCTTGGGCTGTCATGGTGCTGCCTGTAATCATGCTGCTTTACCCCCATGCTTAAACGTGGTTTGTACTGGCGGTGCGAACTGTTCCAGCAGGTGGCGCTGGTCTTGGCGCAGGCACATGGTTATTTCTTCGTCGGTGTTTACAACGGTTTCGGCGGTGCCGTCTTCGTCTTGCCACTGGAACTGAAATGCAGCGCTTTCTGCCTCTGGGTCGATGCGGCCCAGCTGTACGGTGCCAATGCGCTCATGCACTACGCCGCCGGCATAGCCTACGGGGGCAATGACGATGATTGCGGCTAACTGGTTTTTCAGCACGGCCACGGCATGGCCTGCTGCTACGCGGTAATTAATGAAACTCATGCTGCCTGCTCCTGTGGCTGAAACGCTGCGAGTAATTCCAGGGCTTTGCCCCGGTTCTCTGTGTCTTGCGAAATGCTGCGCTGCACTTCAAACGACTGGAATTCAGCCCCTTGGTACAAAGCGCGGGTTAAGCCGGTGTCGTGGTTGCTAATAACCACCGGCACTTTGCATTTGTGGGCCAAATGCGCCAGATAACGCTGCTCTACCAGGCCAAAGCCTTCCTCTGAATAGGCGGTAAAGTTGGCGGTGGAACTGACTGGCACATAAGGCGGATCGCAATACACAACGCTGTCACTGGGCAGGTTGCTGAATGCCTTTTCAAAGCCACGGCAGTGCAGCTCGGCACGGCTTAGCTTGTCGGCAAAACACAGCAGTTCTGCGGTTGGAAAATACGGGGCTTTGTACTTGCCAAAGGCCACGTTGAATTGGCCGCTTTTGTTGTAACGGCACAGGCCGTTAAAGCAGTGGCGGTTTAAGTACACAAACAGCATGGCTTTTTCGTACAGGTCGGCGGTGGTGTTAAACCGCTGCTTTAACTGCCGAAACGCGGCATCCGTGTTGTTAGCTGCAACAAACAGCGCTGAGGCGTCTTTTACAAAGGCCATTGGCTGCTGTTGCAACTGGGTGAAGGTGTTGATCAGGTCTGGATTAATGTCACTCAGTATGTAGTGTTCATAATCCGTGTTTAAAAACACCGACCCGGCACCTACAAATGGCTCCACCAATACGCGGGCTTTTGGCAGTGTGGCGCTGATGCGCTCGGCCAGTTTGGCCTTACCGCCTGCCCATTTTAAGAATGGTTTGTTCATGCCTGCCCCCGCTTAGCTGCTGGCAGCTCAATAACCGGCTGCCATGAAAAATGCGGGTACTGGCCGACCAGCTGAAACCCGGTGCCAGCGTGGGCTTGTGGCATTTGTGGTATTGCATCCACACAGGTGGCGCAGTAGCAGCGGTAACCGCCAGCGTTGTCTTCGGTCAGCAACACGCCGCAGCCTGGGCATTCCACGTTAAAAGAGCCAATCATAATGTCAGCTCCCCTGTCTGGTACTGCTGCGCCCGCTGCAACATGACTGTTGCCAGTTTGGCGTTGTACTCCCTCACCTTTTCGATGGCGGTCATGCTGCCACCCCCTGCACTTTCCGTTCGCGCTGGCGGTTGTTTTTAATGATCTGTTCTGACTGAAAACAGCCGCAGCTGGTGGTATTGCCCCAGCGCAGGTTGCTGGACCGCACTTTTTTGGTGTTGCCACAGCTGCAACGGCAGTTCATTACCCGCTCACCCGCCGTGCCATCACGCCGCTTGGTTGTGTGGCTGTATGAAATAACGGTCAGCCGGCCAAAAACTTCGCCGCCTTGCAGTGTATTGTGTCTGGGTTTGCTCATGCGGGTAACCTCCGGCCTGCTATCAGGCGTTGCAGGTGGCTGATGCGTTCGGCGCTAATGCGGCTGAACACCGCTTTATGGGTCGGGCGCACCAAAAAAGCGGCTTTCATTGGCACTGTGGCGGCTTGCAGTTGCTGCGCCCTGGCCGCTGGCGGCAGCATTTCTACGCCAGCCAGCAGCAGGCGCTGCACAAATAACATGGTTTGGGCTGTGGGTTGTACGGTGCGAATGGCTCTCATGCGGCACCGCCCTGGCCCATACGGGTGCAGTAGGCTTGGTAACCCTGGCTAAAACTCTTCGCATAGGTCATAAATCCGGCCATGTCAGACGACGGGCCGTCATAATCCACAGCCTCCATATAGCCAGTGGTGTACCCTTCAATAAAATGGTCGGCGGCCTCTTGCCCTACGCCCATTTCGGCCACGTACACGGCAGCGGCTTGGCTGGCATGCCGTGTTAAATCTGAATTTTCTAGCTGGTTATCCCACCAATCGGTTTTTCCCATGTGCCAGGCTTGGGCAAACACAAAGCCACGTACAAAGCCGTGCAGGCAGTGGTAATACACGCTTTTGGTGGTTGGTTTTGGCATGGCGGCCAATTCTTTCAGTACAGCGCTCAGGCTGTTTTCAAATGCAGACAGGCTCATAACGGCAACCCCATCAGACGGTTAGGCAAACGTGGTGTAACTGCAACAGGCGCAGGTTTGCGAAACTTGGCTTTAATTCGGTCCAGGTGTGTGGCGTTGCGCTGGGCTTGTTCGGGGCTTATTGCATTGTGCAGGGCGCAGCCCTTAATGCTGGTAATGGCGTTTTGAATACTTAACAACGCCTCTGGGTTGTTGCTGGCCTGGGTGGCCAATTCATTCAAAGCGTTTAAGGCGTTCTGGATTGAAGCCTTCAGATTGGGTTCATTTTCGGAAAGTACTGTATATCCATACATGGGCGCTGTCATAGGACGCTCCTAAATTTCAGGTTGTTTGACCTCCCAGCCCTACCCCTACAGTAGGTCGGGCTAAGCCAGCCGGAAACTTAGGAACCAACTGGCCGCCCGTAGGGAATTTGCGCAGAAGTTTGGGCTTGGTTTTGTTCTTGGGGGAACGCCAGGCGGCAGAACTGGAGCGCGAACAGATGTTAGCCAACAGCCGTTTAAAATTAAACAGCTGTTGGTTAGTTGCTGGCTGTTAGCTATGAGCCTAGAATTCACAGTGACATTTGTTCTTGGGGGAACGAAAAATGAAAACCGTTGATTATCTTGATGCGGTGAAAGCCGCGTATTTATTGGCTACGGATTACCAGCTGACTAAAAAACTTGGTGAAAGCACAGCTAGGATTAGTCAATACAGGAAAACTGACCGCGTAATGGATGATGACCTCGCCATAAAAATCGCCTACCTACTCGACCAAAACCCTTTAGCGGTGCTGGCTGACGCCCATATCGAGCGCGAATCAAAACGCGGCAATGAAACAATGGTAATTTTTTGGGAAGAGGTTAGAAAAAGCGGCCAGATGGACACGAAAGTGCTGTCTCAGATGGTGGCTTAAGGTGCTTTTTTGGGCGGCCTGCACCGGATCAAACTGTTCAACGGTCACCGCCCCACTTCCGCTAATGCCCTGTATTTACGCGCTTTCCCAGTGAATCACCGTTAAACTAATTTCCATTATGTTAAATTAGATGCTGCAGTTTTATCGGCAACACCCAAATACCAGCCCTACTGCGTATTAGTTTGTTTGCAGCAATTGCCTGGCGATATCTGTCATTGTGCAGTTTTGGCTCATCGCTTGCTGTTGCAGTAATTTGTGTGCGGCGGGTTCTGTGATGTTCTGGTGCTGCATCAACCACATCTTTGCGCGTTGTTGGACGCGGTGTTCTTCTGCTTTGGTTTTCACCTGGGCAAGCTCAGCCTGAATTCTGTTGATATGGGACGCTTGCTCGTTGAGTAGCTGATATAAGAATGAAAAGCCGGCTGGCTCTAGCCTGTGCTGTTCAATGGATGCATCGCCATACAAGCCTGGCATTGCCGGGTCAAACAACACACTGTGGATCAGCGTTTTGTCATGCTGTGTTGGCAGGTTTAATTTGTGCTGATACTGGTCAAGCTGCTGTTTTGCTTCGATAAGTTTGCTTGCTGCCTGCCGCTGTAATTGCCCGGTAATTTCGTTTTGCAACAGCTGCATTTGGTCCATACGTTCGGTGGCCAGTTGATACCAAATATCTGCAATTGCCGGCACAGTGCAATTCTGGTCGGTAAATTGTTGCAGCATTAAACGCAGCTGCGTCAGGTCTTTACTGCCTTGGCTGCCTTCCTGAGCGTGCCACTGCTGTGCTAATTCAGCGGTGGCTGACTGCAGCAGTTGCTCGGTGGTCTGGCGCTGCGCTGTGTCCAGCTCACTTAGCCGTTCCCGTAAATCTGCGCTGAAATCGCCTTTGGCAAAGCCAATGCTGCCCCAGGCTCGTTCTTGTCCGGCCAGTTCTTTTAACCGCATTAAATGCTGCAGAACCACCAATAATCGGCAAATCTCAGCATCGCTGGCAATATCTGCCGCTTCAGATACCACAGTCTGCCAGCTGTGGATTAAGCGGCTGAACGCTTGGGTGGAAGCCAAAGTACTTATTTTTTGCAGGCTGATTTGCTCGCGAAGCGCTGCCAAATCATCCATCGCCAGTAGTGCCATCGAAACTGAACTAAGCAACCTGCTGCTATTGCGGGCATCGGATTTATGCAGGTAATGTTGCTGTAGCCTTTGCCTGAGGCTCTGCTCCTGCAGCGTGACAGCGACCAACTGGGCTTGCCGCTCCTTGCCGAACAATGCTGAACCTGAAGCCAGATACAGATTACTCATCCCCCGTTCGCGTTGTAGCTGATGCACCAGTTCACTGACCAGACTCACCAGCTCGCAATTGGCACCGAGCTGTTGCAAAACCTTTATTTCCGCCTGTTTTGCAGCCAGCAAAAACTGAAAAGTGTCCGAATTAATCATGCGGCCCTGCCCTAAATGCCCTTATTGGACGCGAAGCAATGGCCGTTCCAGTTTTTTCAGCTGGCAAGCAGGCCGCATTATTATTGAGTAAACGTCGAATAAGCGTTTGTTGAATGCATTGCAGCGGTCAATTCTGGTGCAATTCTGCACAGAACTGGCTCAAACCCAGTGAATACAGATCCAGTTATTGGGTGTGCAATTGGTTAATACATAAATAAAACAGTGGCTTATTTATTGTGGCCTTATTTTTGCTGCCCGTTCTCTGACTATTCAGAGGTCACTACAGAATTGGCTACAGGACAAAGGCGTCCGAGATTTGCTGGCAACGGCAAGTCCGGACGTTTTTTTTTGCCTGATTGCCAGACAACCCGAGATGCAACAAAGAGGAACAGAACATGGCGTACTTAATACCAACCGAGTTTGTCACCAAAATGGTCGACTCCGGAGAAAGTAAAATCTATATGTCGACACGGGATACCTTGATCCGTGCTTATATGGCCGGCGCTATTCTAGCCCTGGCAGCCGTGTTTGCTGTGACAGTTGCCGTGCAAACCGGCTCCTTCTTATTGGGTTCAGTACTCTTTCCTGTTGGTTTTATTATGTTGTACCTGATGGGCTTTGATTTGCTGACAGGGGTTTTTGTGTTAACTCCCCTCGCCTTACTGGACCGCCGTCCTGGAGTGACAGTGCAAGGTGTACTCAGAAACTGGGGTCTGGTGTTCTGCGGTAATTTTGCCGGAGCGCTGACAGTCGCATCCATGATGGCCTTTGTGCTTACGATGGGGTTTCATACCGAAGCCGGGCCCGTTGGCGAGAAGCTGGCCGGTGTGGGTGAAGCACGTACTTTAGGTTATGCCGAACATGGTGTAGCTGGCTGGATGACCATTTTTCTGCGTGGCATGTTATGTAACTGGATGGTGTCTATGGGCGTGGTTGGCGCTATGGTATCCACCCATGTCAGCGGCAAGGTGATTGCCATGTGGATGCCAGTCATGCTGTTCTTTTTTATGGGTTTTGAGCACTCTGTCGTCAATATGTTTTTATTCCCATTTGGCATGATGATGGGCGGCGATTTTTCAGTGATGGATTATTTGCTCTGGAATGAAATTCCGACGGCTTTGGGTAACCTGGTGGGTGGCCTGGCATTTACCGGCTTGACTTTATACAGCACGCATTACAAAACAGCGCCCAAACGCCAGTTGTCCAGCCACACCGCACCTACCGGCTCTGGTCTGGTTAACGCGAAATGACGTTGAGTATCCGCCTTGGCCAGTACAGTACTGCTGGCTGTAAGGCGGTGAATCAGGACAGTTATGGCGCAGTATTGCCTCAGGGCACCGTGCTGGCGACCAAAGGCATTGCGCTGGCTGTGGCTGATGGTGTCAGCAGCAGCCGGGTGAGCCAGGTGGCCAGCGAGACCGCCATTCAAAGTTTTTTGCAAGACTATTACTGTACCAATGATGCTTGGTCCGTGCCGCATAGCTGCCGGCAAGTAGTGCAGGCCTGCCATCAATGGCTGGTGTCTCAGAACCGGCAATCCGGTTATAGCCTGGAACCTGAAAAAGGTTACCTCTGTACCTTTACCAGCCTGGTGCTCAGGCGAGACCAAGCCTATTGGTTACACATTGGTGACAGCCGGATGTACCTGTTGCGGGGCCGACAGTTGGAGCAGCTGACCCGAGACCACCGGGTATGGCAAGGTCAGGCAAGTTATCTGAGTCAGGCTTTGGGCCTGGATCAGCGCCTCGAGCCGGAGCAAAACAGCTTAACGCTGCAACCTGGCGACCTGTTATTGCTGGCCACAGATGGACTCTTTGATGCATTAACCCCAGCCGATTTGCTTCGTGCTTTAACGGACTCCCAGCTGGATCCGACAGAGTCTGCCCACCAGTTGGCTCAGCTCGCACTGGATAACGGAGCGACAGACAACATTAGCCTGCAACTGGTGGTCGTGGACGCAGTAGACCGCCGCGCCAGTAAACCTTATCAGCCGAATGACCACCTGCCCTTGCCTCCTGCACTTGCGGTCGGTGATGAGCTGGATGGCTTCGAGGTGACGCAGGTAGTGCAGCAAAATTCTCGCAGCTTTGTGTACCAGGTGTATTGCAAGCAGGATGGCCGCAGCTATTTGCTGAAAGCGCCATCAACCGAGCATAGCGAACAACCTGAGCAACTGGAGCGTTTGTTACGGGAAGAATGGATAGCACGACGGGTGCAAAGCCGGCATTTACTGAAAGCGGCCCCCAGTGGTCATAGCCGCACCGCGCTTTACAGCCTGTTTGAATTTATTGAGGGCCAGAGTTTACGCCAATGGCTGCAGGACCACCCCAAAGCGCCACTTGAACAGGTCCGTCAACTGATTGAGCAAGTGGGCCGCGCATTACAAAGTCTGCACCGCAGTGAAATCCTGCATCAGGATCTGCGCCCCGAAAATGTGATGATTGACCATCAGGGACTGGTGGTGGTGATTGATTACGGCTCGGCAAAGCTGGCTGGACTGGACAACACCATGGCTACAGCTTGCGAGGTACCAGGCACGGCTCTGTACCGGGCTCCGGAGTATATGCAGGGCGAGGCTGGTAACGAAGGCTCTGATCTCTACTCGTTAGCCGTGTTAACCTACCACTTACTGACGGGCCAATTTCCTTATGGGACCGCAATGGCGCGTTGTACCACAGCTAAAGCTCAATCCCGCCTGTCGTATCAGTCTGCCCGGCTGTACCGGCCTGAATTGCCGCTGTGGCTTGATCAGACGCTGCAAAAAGCAGTGCAGCCATCCCCGGCCAGTCGTTATCAGTTATTGTCCGAATTTCTCTATGATCTGCGTCAGCCGAACCCGGAGTTTATGGCGCCGGTGAGTTTAATTCAGCAGCATCCACTGGCGTTCTGGCAGGCACTTTGTGTATTCCAGCTGCTGCTGATCCTGGCCTTGTTAATCCAGTAAACCCATTACAAACGCAGCCAGGGCCCGGCGACAAAACCCTGTTACAAAAACCGAAAGACAGCCCTCTTTCGGTGTTTGCATATCATCAAAACTTCGCCAGCCACTGCAACCAAACCTTACGCGTGTCCGTAAACAGCGCTTTAGCCTGGTAATCGGCGTATTTAACCAGCAGTTGATGCTGTGGGTTCAGGCTATAGGCCAGTTGCAGATCCAGTTCATTGCCGTAGTGCTGGCCCTGTTCTGCCGCTTTGAACTGATGGTAATGCGCCTGAAGGTCTAGCTGCTGCCATTTAAAACCAAGCCTGGCGTAGCTGTCTTGAACACCAAGCGCTGGTGTCGCCAGAAACTTGTCAGCAAACCCCTGAAATTTATGCAAGGTGGCCAACGGAGTGCTGAAACCCACGCCATGATCGCTGCCGAGCTGTTCCTGACCCAGCGCAATCATCCAGTCCTGGTAGAAAAGTGACGCTTCCAGGGCCCGGTAGTCCGCGCTGTAGTTTAACGGATTGTCGCCAGTGTCCTGTTGACTGGCATAGCTGGCGTTCAATTGCAGACGCACCTGCTCGGACCATGGGTGGTTAAAGCTGTAATCAATCAGCACCGTCTGCGTCGACTGGCTGGCTGCATCGGGTATATCCAGTGCAAGCAGCTGAACACCGAACTTATGATTGGCCAGTGGCTGGTAATCAGCGCGCAGGATCTGGGCATTTGCTGACCAGTCACCTTGCGGGTGTTTGCTGCCAAATACCCGGTTGATTTTACCTATGTAGCTGTAATCCAGACTGAAATGGCTAGTGAGCTGCCATTGGTAGCGTAGCGCGTCAAAGGTTTGTTCATTCTGCCGCCAGGCCGAACCACCAACAAACCGCTCATTCGCCTGGTTGATCCGCTGGCGGCCCAATATAACTTTGTGGCCGTTTTGCTGATACTGTACATAGAGCTGGTTCAGGTCGGCTCCGTCAGGATCTGCAATCAGAGGGTAGCTGTTTTTACCATTGACGCTGTCGTTGTAGCCGGAGTGACCCAATGCAGTGACGTAATCCGCTTCTGTCACCGCAGACCATGCCGGGCTGAAACTTTGATTCAGACTGAGTCTGGACAATAAGGTGTTGGCCAGTGCGTCCTCAGTCATCGCGTGTTGCTCGACGCTTTCAAGCCGGTAACGGAACTGATAGTTGACGGTTGGGGCGGCCAGTTCTGCCTGGACTGGAGGCAACGTCAGTAGCAGGCCACAGGCCATTGGGTAGCGCATCATGGTTAAATTTCCTTTCTGTTGAGGGGTTATCAGTTTTTTTGGCAATAGCAGGCCCTATCCTCTGCAATGGCGGAGGATTTGCTTCCGGCTTGGTGTTTTAAGTCTGCTCTGGCGGGCAGCTGAGCAAGGCGGCGGAGACAGCCATCGGCTGCTTCACCACCTCACCCACCACAATGAGCGTTGGCCCGTGCAATGGGTTCTTCTGCAGGCGTTGTTCAATGTCGGCCAGTGAACCGGTGAGTTGTTGTTGCTCTGCGGTGCTGACTTTATCCAGCAGTGCGATGGCCGTGTCGGCTGGCCAACCAACAGAGCGCAGCCCTCTGCAAAGCTCGCCAAGTCGGCCAAGCCCCATATACACCACCAGCGTTGGGTTTTGTCCTGCAGCCAGATAGCGATAGCCTGCCCAGTCAGGTGACTGCGCCTGATCTGCAAACTGCGCCGTCAGATAACGCACAGAGCAAGCAACGCCACGAGAAGTCAGCGGAATCCCTGAATAGGCTGAAGCTGCGCTGGCGCTGGTAATGCCCGGGATAATGGCAAAAGGCAAACCGGCCTGCTCCAGCGCCTGAGCTTCTTCGGCGACCCGGCCAAAAATAGCCGGATCGCCGCCTTTTAAACGCAGCACAACGCCGCCTGAGCGGCCGTATTCCACCAGTAGTTTGTTGATTTCAGTTTGTTTCAGTGCATGCTGCCCTGCTCTTTTTCCTACATAGATGCGCTGGCAGCGCCGTGGCAGCAGGCTAAGCAATTGTGCTGGGATCAGGGCGTCGTACAGCACCACATCGGCCTGACGCAACAAACGATCGGCTTTCACCGTGATAAGCTCCGGATCGCCGGGCCCGGTGCCAATCAGATAAACCCCAGGTGCGGCCCCATGAGTGGCAGCGCTGCTTTGGTTCTTGAACGCGGAAAGATCAAAAAATCCGTTCAGACCTGGCCAGGGTCGCTGACGTAAATAACTCAGTAAGCTCATGGTTGGCTCCTCAGGCGGCACTGGCCCGCTCTTCAATGCGAAGTGGCTCGCTGAATACCGATACCATGCCTTGTTCCAGCCCGATGGCATAACAAGGCAGACGGTACTCTGGCTGTTGCAGGCACTGACCAGTGGCCAGGTCAAACTGCTGCTTGTACAGAGGTGAGGCCAAGACCAATTGTTCACCCACGGAACCTGGAATACCTCTGGACATGACGTTGGCTCCGCCAATAGGGTCATAGTTGCCGACGGCGTACAGCCGCTGCTGCCCCTCAATCAGCAGCAGGAAAATGGCGACCTGTTGCCCGGCAACCAGCGCACAGATCCCACTGTTTTCGACCAAATCTTCTTTTGCACATACAGTTGTCCAGGCCATCTTTAGTTCTCCTCCGTCAGTTCTAACACCGGAATTTGTTGTTGCCATTGTTTTTTCTCCGCCGCGGTGGCGGGCCGGATTTGCTCACGCTCTTGCACAAAGACGATATTGCCGTCCCCCTCAGGGCTGTTCACAAATTGACGGAAACGCTTCAAGGCGGTTGGGTCTTGCAGCGTGGATTTCCATTCACAGGCATAGGTATCCACCAACAGGCTCATTTGCTGCTCCAGTTCATGGCATAAGCCGAGGCTGTCGTGGATCACCACCTGTTTCAGGTAGTCCAGACCGCCTTCCAGTTTTTCCATCCAGACTGAGGTTCTTTGCAGCCGGTCGGCGGTGCGGATATACAGCATCAGAATGCGGTCGATGTAACGCACCAACGTTTCGGTATCCAGATCGGTGGCAAACAGGTCCGCATGGCGTGGCCGCATACCGCCATTGCCGCAGACATAGAGGTTCCAGCCGTTTTCTGTCGCAATCACGCCGATATCTTTACTTTGGGCTTCTGCACATTCGCGGGTGCAACCCGACACCGCCATTTTGATTTTGTGTGGCGCCCGCAGTCCTTTGTAGCGGTTTTCGATGGCAATGGCCTGGCCGACACTGTCCTGTACGCCGTAACGGCACCAGGTACTGCCGACACAGGATTTCACTGTACGTAATGATTTGCCATAGGCGTGGCCGGTTTCGAAGCCGGCATCGACCAGGCGTTGCCAGATCTGTGGCAGTTGTTCCAGTCGGGCTCCAAACAAGTCGATCCGCTGACCACCAGTAATTTTGCAGTACAGCTGAAGGTCCTTTGCTACCTGGCCAATCACCAAGAGTTTATCTGGGGTAATTTCCCCCCCTGCTATGCGGGGTACGACAGAATAGCTACCATCTTTCTGAATATTGGCCAAAAAGGCGTCGTTGGTGTCCTGCAAGCCTACGTGAACGGGCTGAAGTACGTAATCGTTCCAGCTTGACGCCAGGATTGATGCGACTGCTGGTTTACAAATTTCGCAGCCAAATCCTTTTCCGTGTGAGGCAATCAGCTGCGCAAAGGTTTTGATCTGGCCGACTTGTATCAGATGCAGCAGTTCCTGGCGGGAATAGGCGAAATGTTCGCAGAGGTGATTTTTTACCTCCACGCCACGCGCCCGGAGCTCATCGTCCACTGTGGATTTGACTAAAGCGGCACAGCCGCCGCAGCCGGTGGCTGCTTTGGTGCATTGTTTAACGCTGGCGAGATCGCAGCAGCCTTGATCGATCGCCGCTAACACGTCTCCTTTAGACACATTATGGCAAGAACACAGCGTAGCGGTTGCGGGCAGCGACAGTTTTGGCAGCGCGTCAGCAGCGTGCGGCAGGATCAGCGCTTCGGGATTTTTCGGCAAACTGAGCTCATTTAAGGCGTAGTGCAACAGCTGATCGTATTGGCTGGTGTCGCCTACCAACACGGCGCCGAGCAACTTTTTGCCATCGGCGCTGACCACCAGTTTTTTGTAAAGCTGCAAGCGGGGATCGGTAAAGATGTAACTTTGTGCGCCGGGACTGCGGCCATGGGCGTCGCCGATAGAGCCGACTTCAACTCCCAGCAGTTTGAGTTTCGTGCTCATGTCGGCACCGCTGAACTGCAAGTTGCCAGCGGATAAATGGCTGACCACAACTCTGGCCATCTGGTAACCGGGCGCAACCAGTCCGTAAATTCTCTGTTGCCACAGCGCACATTCGCCAATAGCGTAAATATCGGCATCGCTGGTTTGGCACTGGTCATTGATCACAATGCCTCCCCGCTCACCAAGCTGCAGACCGCATTGTCTGGCCAGCTCGTCGTAAGGGCGGATCCCAGCGGAAAACAGCACCAAATCGGTCTCCAGTGCATCACCGTCGGTAAACTGCAGTTGATAACGGCATTGCTGGCCTTTAGCTATATGTTCAGTGGATTTGCCACAATGCACTGTCACGCCCAGCTGACTGATTTTTTGTGCCAGCATCTTGCCACCAGCATCATCCAGCTGCACGGCCATCAGCTGTGGAGCAAATTCAACCACATGGGTTTGCAGGCCCAACTTCCGGAGCGCATTTGCGGCTTCCAATCCAAGTAGACCTCCGCCAATCACCACACCGACTTTGCTCTGTGCCGCACTTTCGGCTATCTGACTGAGGTCATCCAGCGTACGGTACACCAGGCAATGGGGCTGCTCGCGACCCGGAATAGGTGGCACAAATGCATAAGACCCTGTCGCCAGCACCAATTTGTCGTAACCGAACTGCCGGCCATCTTTACTCACCACCCGCTTGTGCTGGCGATCAATCTGGCTGACCCAACAATTGAGCTGGTAGTTGATCCCAAGCTGCTGATAACTGCTCTCAGACGCCAGCATTAATGCCTCTGGACTGCCACCATCGAACACGCTGGATAAATGCACCCGGTCATAAGCCAGTTGTGATTCGCCGCACAATACGGTGATTGACGCCTCTGGCTGCGCTGCTTTGAGTTGTTCAACGAAATGGTGACCGACCATGCCGTTGCCAACTACCAGTATGGATAACCCCTGCTTCATCGTTCAATCCTTAGCGGTGTTTTAAAGGCGCGCTTTAAAATGCCGCAAATAAAAAAGCCCGGTCTGTACTGCAAAACTGCAGTCAGAAACCGGGCTTCGTTGCCATTTCAGACCTGAGGTCTGAGCTCTGATTGTGAGGACGGATTACACCGTTGGCCAAACAAAGCATTATTAATGCCAACAAATTAAGTGATTGAATATCAAAGAAAAGATTGATTGGATTTTTCTGGTCGATCAGTTTTAGGACTTATTTTGGTGCAAAAATGCACCAAAATAAGTGAAGAAACCTTAGCGGATTGCTAATTCCTGATAAATCGCTTGCAGTGCTTGCAGCGGATCGGCAGCTTTGGTGATAGGACGCCCGATCACCATATAATCAACGCCGGCCGCGATGGCCTGAGCTGGGGTCATCACGCGTTTTTGGTCGTCCTGGCTGGCGCTGGCTGGCCGAATACCAGGCGTCACCAGGCAGAAATCCTGGCCAAATTGCTGTTTCAGCAGCACGGCTTCCTGAGCGGAACAGACCACACCATCCAGGCCGGCTTTTTGGGCCAGGCCCGCCAGTTTTAACACCTGTTGTTCTGGAGTCAGCTGAATGCCTAATTCGGTCAAATCGCTTTGCTCCATGCTGGTTAACACGGTGACCGCAATCAATAAAGGCTTGCTATCACCATAGGGCTGCAGGATTTCTCTGGCAGCAGACATCATGCGTGTTCCACCACTGGCGTGCACATTAACCATCCAGACACCAAGGTCGGCAGCGGCCTTGACGGCTTTAGCGACAGTGTTCGGGATGTCGTGGAACTTCAGATCGAGAAATACATCGAATCCCCGCTTGTGCAGTTGTGTGACAAAACCAGGACCAAAATGCGTGAACATTTCCTTGCCCACCTTCAGACGGCATAATGCCGGGTCTAACTGACTGACCAGATTAAGTGCGGCTTGCTGTTGTTCGAAATCAAGCGCGACGACCACGGTATTCTTTTGCTGACTCATAACACTCTCTAAATTTAACGGCCATCGATGCCGGGCAAAGGCTCAACGGTTTCCCATTGTTTGCAGGATGGACAAAGCCAATACGGCTGCTTGGTTTTAAAACCGCAGTTGCGGCAATGGTAAAGGACCTTGGTTTCGAGATAAGCCTGCACCATCTGTTCTATTTGGCTGAGCTGCGCTGCAACCTCACCTTCACTTTGGCGCAGACGCAACTGAATGAATTTTTGGAATAACCGGATGTTGGGCTGCTGTTTAAGCTTGTCAGTCAGTAACTTCTCGGCCTGTTCAGGTAACTGCTGGAGCAGATACGCTTCGGCCAGCATGGAGGTTGCCGTGATGTTCTTATTTTTTTGACTGAGCTGGGTTAATAACGCCTGCCAGTCTGACGCTGCAGGCTGAGATTGCGCCACTAACGGCAGCAGTTCTGCCGCCCATTGCGGACGCTGCTGCAAAATGCTGAGCAGCAAAGGACGGGCCGCGCTACCCTGCCCTTGATCCAAATAACGCCGGGCCGCTTCGTATCTGGGTCTTAATGCCTGTGGGTACCGCTCGGCCAGTTGCTGGAATTGCTCTGCGTTGGTATCCGGTTGCTGCTGCCAGGCCTCACATTGAAAATTTGCCAGCCCAATACGTAACGAACGTGAGTCGGTTTGCTCCACCACAGCACGGAAATCGAGACCTTTATGCCATTCATGCGTAGCCAGATAGAGCTGAAATAGCTGTTTGATGACGGCTTCACGAATGCTTTCCGCCTGAACCAAATCGGCCAATAAAGGCTCAGCTCTGTCGTAGAGGCCAGCATGAAAATAATCTTTAGCAAGTTCAAAGCGGATCTTCTGCGCCTGAGGTTTAGGAAGTTTTTGTTGGCAGAGTTTTTCGTGAATACGAATCGCTTTGTCCCAGTCTCCGCGTCGGCGGAACAGGTTCGCCAGTGCCAGATAAGTATCAATGGTCGCGACTTCGATATCCAAGAGCTGCAACAGCTGCTCTATAGCTTTATCTTCTTGATCAGTAAGTAAGAAGTTAAGACCGGAAGCGAGGTTTTTACTGACAGAGGCTTTGCCCTTCAAGGCTTTTTGCCGTTCACTGTTGCTGCCCATAAACCAGCCATACGCGGCGGCAACGGGCAGTAACAGAAATAACCATTCCAGCATAGAGGTCAGCGCTGCTCAGCAGATTTATTTAACCAACGACGGGTTCTGCGCGTGAGAATAAACAGCAACGACAGCACTAGGCCGAGGACAAAGCCAAGTAACAAAAACAACGCGGCAAGTTCACTGACACGAAGTTCAGTTTGCCCTACGACGTAATTAAGAATAGTGCTGTGTTGGTTTAGAGAAGCTAACATCAGGCCAGCCAGCAACAATACGAGAATGACAATACTAAAAAGAATTCTGGTCAAAACTGCGTCAATCCATGTCTGGCTTGAGGATTAATCAGGTGTTTTCTTTCACCCGATCACGTAATTCTTTACCTGGCTTAAAGTGAGGAACGTATTTGCCGTCCAGTTCAACTTTGTCACCGGTTTTTGGATTGCGACCCACGCGAGGTGCGCGGTAATGCAAGGAAAAGCTGCCAAAGCCACGAATCTCAATACGTTCGTTGTTGGCTAAAGACCCTGCCATTTGCTCAAGGATCTCTTTTACAGATGATTCCACATCTTTGATTGGAATATGAGAAAAGTCAGCTGCCAGTTTTTCGATCAATTCTGATTTGGTCATGAACCCTCCAACTGATAAAACGGCCGCCCGGGGATCCGGGCGGCCTGACAAGCATCTAATTACTCAGATTTCTGAGCAGCTTTGAATGCTTCTGCCATTGCGTTACCACCGAAACCAGCATCATCTTGCTTGATCGATTCTAACGCTTCTTTCTCTTCAGCTTCGAACTTGGCTTTGATTGACAGGCTGATTACGCGGTTTTTGCGGTCAACACCCATCAGACGAGCTTCAACTTCTTCGCCTGCTTTCAGCACAGTAGTGGCATCTTCGATACGCTCACGAGCGATGTCAGATACGCGGATGTAACCTTCTACACCGCCTTCCAGCTCAACAGTAGCGCCTTTCGCGTCAACTGCAGTTACTTTGCCTTTAACGATAGCACCTTTTTTGTTATCAGCAAGGTAGCCGTTGAACGGATCTTCGTCTAATTGCTTGATACCTAAAGAGATACGCTCGCGCTCTGGGTCAACTTGCAGAACAACTGCGTGCACTTCGTCGCCTTTCTTGAATTCACGAACTGCGTCTTCGCCAGTTGAATTCCAGCTGATGTCTGACAGGTGAACCAGACCATCGATGCCGCCGTCCAGGCCGATGAAGATACCGAAGTCAGTGATTGACTTGATCTTACCGGAAACGCGGTCACCTTTGTTGAAGCCTTTAGCAAACTCTTCCCATGGGTTAGCTTTGCACTGCTTCAGGCCCAGAGAAATACGACGACGTTCTTCGTCGATTTCCAGAACCATCACTTCTACGGTGTCGCCCAGGTTAACGACTTTAGATGGGTGGATGTTTTTGTTTGTCCAGTCCATCTCTGAAACGTGGACCAGACCTTCAACGCCTTCTTCGATTTCAACGAAGCAGCCGTAGTCAGTCAGGTTAGTCACGCGACCAGTGATTTTCGCACCTTCTGGGTAACGAGAAGCGATAGCGGCCCATGGATCTTCACCCATTTGCTTCAGACCCAGAGAAACACGTTGCTTCTCACGGTCGAATTTCAGTACTTTAACTGGAATTTCATCGCCAACATTAACGATTTCGCTTGGGTGCTTAACGCGTTTCCAAGCCATGTCAGTGATGTGCAGTAAGCCATCTACGCCACCCAGGTCTACGAAAGCACCGTAGTCAGTCAGGTTCTTAACGATACCTTTGACTTCCATACCTTCTTCCAGGTTTTGCAGCAGGCTGTCACGCTCAGCTGAGCTCTCAGACTCGATCACGGCACGACGTGATACAACCACGTTGTTACGCTTCTGATCCAGTTTGATTACTTTGAATTCCAGTTCTTTGTGTTCCAGGTGCAGCGTGTCGCGTACCGGGCGAACGTCTACTAATGAACCAGGCAGGAATGCACGGATACCGTCTACTTCAACAGTGAAGCCGCCTTTCACTTTACCAGTGATAACACCGATAACAGTGGCTTTTTCTTCACAGGCTTTTTCCAGGCGAACCCATGATTCATGGCGCTTGGCTTTTTCGCGAGACAGCAGAGTTTCACCGAAACCGTCTTCTACTGCGTCCAGAGCTACGTCGATTAAATCACCAACGTTCACTTCGATTTCGCCAGCAGAGTTTTTGAATTGTTCTACTGGGATAGCAGCTTCAGATTTCAGACCAGCGTCAACCAGAACTACGTCTTTTTGTACTGCAACAACAGTACCTTTAACGATGGCACCTGGACGGGTTTCGATAGACTTGAGGCTTTCCTCAAATAATTGTGCAAAATTTTCAGTCATAATCACTTTTTCAGTTAAGTGCTCCACGCACAGTCCTGTGTCATGGGGTTGCTAAGTTCACCAACAACATCCTTGCCGCTGGTTGTCCAAAGTGTCGACTAGGCCTGGTTCAAGCGTTGTTCACAAACGCTCAGTACCTCATCTAACACTTGTTCAATGGTTTTATGCGTTGAATCCAGCATGTATGCATCGTCAGCCGGTTTTAACGGCGCAACGGCGCGGTTCATGTCCCGCTCATCACGAGCCTGGATTTCGCTCAAAAGGTCGCCGATGTTAACATCATGGCCCTTTTGTTTCAACTCCAGATAACGCCGGTTGGCACGCTCTTGCGCGTCGGCTGTTAAATAAATCTTTACTTCTGCTTGTGGGAATACCACGGTGCCCATATCGCGGCCGTCGGCCACTAAACCTGGCGCTTCCCGAAAGGCACGTTGACGACGTAACAAGGCTTCACGTACCCGTGGTAACGACGCGATCTGAGATGCCACAGAACCAACTTCTTCGGTACGGATAGTATGAGTGACGTTTTCACCTTCCAGCGTAATGCGGGTGCCGCCAGTTTCATCCGGGCTGAACTGCACATCCAGATGAGCAGCCAGTGGTTGCAGCGCTTCTTCATCTTTGGCGTCAATATGGTGATGAATGGCAGCCAGAGCCAGCACGCGATAAATAGCTCCGCTGTCCAGCAAGTGCCAGCCCAGTTTTTGTGCTACTAAACGGCATATGGTGCCTTTCCCTGAACCACCTGGACCGTCTATGGTAATGACCGGCGCTTGTTGCATTCTGCCTCCATCAATTAGTCGAAACTACATAAAGCGGCGACATTATACAGAAGCAGATGACAAAAAGCGCGGTGTATTCGAAGAAAGCGCGTAACCGGCTTGGTTACGCGTTGTTTTTGACTAAAGAGTTAAACACTTCAAAGTATTGAGGAAATGTTTTTCTGGTGCAGTCCGTGTCTTCGATGGTTACCGCCGTATCACTTAACGCGACCAAGGAGAAGCACATCGCCATGCGATGATCATTGTAGGTCGCAATACTGGCATGCTTTAGCTGTGCTGGCGGCACAATGCGGATATAGTCGTAACCTTCCTCCACTTCAGCACCCACTTTACGCAGCTCGGTCGCCATGGCGGCCAGACGGTCGGTTTCTTTCACCCGCCAGTTGTACACGTTGCGGATTGCCGTTGGTCCTTCGGCAAATAAAGCCGTGGTCGCAATGGTCATGGCTGCATCTGGAATAGCGTTGTAGTCGCGGTCTATACCCTTTAGATGGTTACGAGTAACTGAAATGTAATCAAACCCCCATTCCACGGTAGCGCCCATGGCTTCTAAGGCGTCGGCGAAATGGATATCGCCCTGCACTGCATTTTTACCAATACCTGTGACCTTGATGGTGCCGCCTTTAATAGCCGCAGCAGCAAGAAAATATGATGCAGATGAAGCATCACCTTCGACCAGAAAATCTCCTGGGCTGTGGTAGTGTTGGTTGCCTTTAACGACAAAACGTTGGTAATTCTGGTTTTCTACAGTCACGCCAAAACGCGCCATCAGAGCCAGTGTAATGTCGATATAAGGTTTGGACACTAGCTCACCAGTAATCTCAATGCTGCTGTCCCCTTGCAATAAAGGCGCAGTCATCAGCACAGCGGTTAAAAACTGACTGGAAACGGACCCATCGATGCTCACCGCGCCACCTTGCAGCGCTTTGCCACGAATGCGCAGCGGTGGATACTCTTTTTCACCCAGGTATTCTATATCGGCTTGCCACTGTGCCAGCGCGTCGACCAAATGGCCGATCGGGCGTTCATACATCCGTGGTTCACCCGTTAAGGTGACATCGACATTAGAAACCGCCAGTGCCGCTGTGAGTGGCCGCATCGCGGTACCGGCATTACCTAAAAAAAGCTCCAATGGCTGTGGATGCTGGAATACGCCGCCAAGGCCTTGCACTTCGCAGCGGGTTTTGTCGTCAGACAACTGATACTGCACACCTAAAGCCGTTAAGGCCGTCAGCATATGACGAATGTCGTCGCTGTCCAGCAAATTGCTGATCCGGGTGGTGCCTTTGGCCAAAGCAGCCAACAGCAAAGCACGGTTGGAAATGCTTTTTGAGCCAGGTAAATGCACCACGCCTTCGACATGGGCCACAGGTTGTAATGTTAAGGTTTTCATCAGCCATTCACCCGCGCAAATTCTTTCATAAAGCTCACCAGCGTTTGCACCCCTTCAAGCGGCATCGCATTGTAAATACTGGCGCGCATGCCGCCTACCATGCGGTGGCCTTTTAACGCCAGCAATCCGTTTTGCTCTGCTTCAGAGACAAACTGATCGTTTAAGCGCTCGTCTGCCAGGAAAAATGGCACATTCATCCAGGAGCGGTAGGCTGTTGCGACATCATTACGGTAGAAGTCGCTCTGGTCGATGTAAGAATACAGCGTTTGTGCCTTCAGCTGATTACGCTGAGCCATTGCTTCGACGCCACCAGTACGTTTCAGCCATTGGAACACCAGGCCAGCCAAATACCAGGCATAGGTAGGCGGTGTGTTAAACATGCTGTCGTTTTCAGCGTACAGGCGATAATCCAGCACACAAGGGATGGCGGCATCTTTGGCGGGCAATAAATCGTCGCGTACCAAAGCGATGGTCAGTCCTGAAGGGCCAATGTTTTTCTGGGCGCCGGCATAAATCACACCGTAACGGCTGACATCAATAGGACGTGACAGTATGGTGGACGACAAGTCGGCCACTAAAGACGCGGATGTTTGCGGTAAGTCCGTAAATTCCAGACCATCGACTGTCTCATTCGGACAGAAATGCACAAAGCTGGCGTTCGGGTTCAGCTGCCAGTCGGAGGGGGCAATCAGCGAGCGCAGGTCATCCGTTTTGGTAGTGATGGTCTGCACCTGTAACTGGGTGAATTTGGCTGCTTCTTCTGCGGCCGCTTTCGACCAGGCACCGGACACAATGTAATCGGCGCTCAGTCCTGGTTTGGCCAGGTTCAGCGGCACAGCGCTAAACTGCCCGCGTCCACCACCGTGCATAAACAGCACTTTGTAATTGGCCGGCACTTGCAATAAATCGCGCAGATCCTGCTCGGCTTGCGCCGCCACTTTAATAAAGTCTTTACCTCTGTGACTCATTTCCATAATAGAGCAGCCACGACCGTGCCAGTTTACAAACTCGTCCTGGGCTTGCTGCATCACTTCGACAGGCAACATGGCCGGACCGGCACAAAAGTTATAGGTGGTCATTCTTTGCTCCTTCGCAACAACTGAAAATAGATGGCAAAAACGTGGACGGCGGCCGCTCATAAAATCGACGTCTGGACGGCTCTTCGAATTGCGCACTACTTTACCTGAAAATATGCGCTGGTGAAATGGCGTAACACCGCTGTGCGGACAGAAAGCCTGATGTAAGTAACCTTTAGCTGCTGTAGTTGTGACAAGCTGAGAGGATCTGCGTGTGGCCTGGCGTGGAACGATACCTCTTTGCCAGTATTAAAAAACCCGGCGATGGCCGGGCTTTTTTGATTAGTTGCTGCTGGCTTCGGCCACAGCACTCTTGCACAGGTCGGTGATCTTGCCCCAATCCTGAGTTTTAATCGCGTCGTCCGGCACAATCCAGCTGCCGCCTACACAACGTACGTTTGGCAGTGCCAGGTAGTCCTTAAAGTTTTTCTCATTAATGCCGCCGGTTGGGCAGAATTTAATGTCAGAAAACGGACCGTGAATTGATTTTAAGGTCTTTACGCCACCCGCCGCTTCTGCCGGGAAAAACTTAAAGTGGGTATAACCCAAAGTCGTGCCTTCCATCAGCTCAGAAATACTGGCGATACCTGGAATTAACGGGATCACACTGCTCTTGCCTGCTTCCAGTAATTCACGGGTGGAGCCAGGGCTAATTGCAAAACGTGCGCCTGCGGCAATCACGTCAGCCAGTTGTTTGGCATTCGTCACAGTACCTGCGCCAACAATGGCATCTGGTACTTCTTGCGACAGCAATTTAATCGCTTCCAGCGCGACTGGAGTGCGCAGCGTCACTTCCAGCACCCGGATACCGCCTGCAACCAGTGCTTTGGCCATAGGCACAGCGTCAGCCAAATCTTTAATCACAATCACCGGCACCACTGGGCCTTGTGCGAACAGAACGTCAGGTTGGAGTTGCCAGTTTTCAAATGCCATGATGTGAACTCGCCAAATGTTGTTTTAAGTAGACGGCACAGCCGGTTAAACCCGGTTGTTCTGCCGTGACGACGAAAGTGGCGATGCCACTGTTGAAGCCTTTAAAGCGACCTTTCGCTTCAAAACGACTTCTGAATTCGCTGTGCTCAATTAAGCCCAGTAACTTAGGAGTAATACCACCAGCGACAAACACGCCGCCGAAGGTGCTCAGTGTTAACGCCAGATCGCCGGCCAGACCGCCCAGGGATGCAAAAAACTGAGCAACCACTGCACTACAAAGCTCACAGCTGTTGTCCAGCGCTTTGCCGGCAATTTGTGCCGCGTTCAATGCATCCACCTGCTGACCTTTAAAGGCGGCAATCGCCAGGTATAAATCTTCCAGGCCAGGGCCAGACAACAAGCGCTCCGGAGAAACATGACCATATTTTTGAGCGAGGAAGTTCTGGATAAACCACTCTTGTTCAGTTTGCGCCGTAAAGTCGACGTGACCACCTTCACCCGGCAGAGGAATAAAACCTGCAGGAGTAGGGATCAGATGGGCAACACCCAAGCCAGTGCCGGCACCCAACACTGCCATAGGTTTACCGCTTTGCACGTCGCCAGCACCTACTTTCACCAGCTCTTTGGCCGTCAAAGCTGGTAAGCTCATAGCAACAGCAGTGAAATCGTTCAGCACGATAAATTCGGCTAAATCCAGCTGTTGTTTCATTTGCTCAATGGAGAACTGCCAGCTGAAATTGGTCATCTTGACCAGATCGCCTGTGACAGGACAGGCAATTGCAATAGCCACATGGCGAATTGCGGTTAAACCTTGCTGTTCACGGTAAAATTGCAACGCCTCAGCCAGAGTCGGAAAATCAGCACATGGATAAACAGCAACTTTATCCAATTGCAGGCTAGCCAGGTCCACCCGGCTAAAACGGGCATTGGTACCGCCGATATCCGCAACGATGGCAAAAGGGACATCCATGTTAGCCATGGTACTGCTCCTCGGTATTAAACAAACTACAGGCGCCCTGCTCTGCACCGGTAATCACGGTGCGCAGGCCGCCGAACATCTCGCGCCCCATACCCCAATGCGCATCTGTCATATCGCGGGTGGCCACTTCACGTGCAGCCAGTTCTTCATCAGAGACCATCACTTTCAGCACGCCATTGATACCGTCGACTAATACCATGTCGCCGTCTTTGATGCGCGCAATAGCGCCGCCGTCAACGGCTTCAGGAGTCACGTGGATAGCGGCTGGCACCTTGCCTGATGCACCAGACATCCGACCGTCGGTCACTAAGGCGACGTGGTAGCCGCGGTCTTGCAGCACACCTAAAGGTGGAGTCAGTTTGTGCAGTTCTGGCATACCACAGGCTTTTGGCCCCTGGAAACGCACCACCACAACACAGTCTTTATTCAGCTCACCGGCTTTAAAGGCGCGGTCCAGCTCATGTTGGCTGGAAAATACCACAGCTGGCGCCTGCACTACTTCGGTACCTGAGCGCAGCGCAGAGGTTTTGATCACGCCACGGCCGATATTGCCTGACAGTACAGTGACACCACCTGTAGGTTTAAAGGCTTTGGCAACAGTAGACAGTACAGTGTCATCACCTGATTCAGTTGGTCCATCCACCCACTGCAGTTTGCCGTCTTGCAGCACTGGAGTCTGGGTGTAACGGCGCAGGCCGAAACCTGCCACTGTGTGCACGTCTTCGTGCAATAAACCGGCATCTAACAATTCACGGATCAGATACGCCATACCGCCAGCATGCTGGAAGTGGTTGATGTCGGCCTGACCGTTCGGATAAATACGGGCAATCAACGGCGTGACGTTGGATAAATCGTTAAAATCGTCCCAGTTCACGATAAAGCCTGCAGAACGGGCCATCGCAATCAGGTGCATGGTGTGGTTGGTCGAACCACCTGTCGCTAACAAGCCGACGATACCGTTCACCACAGCTTTCACATCAACGATTTGCGAAATTGGCGTGTATTCAGTGCCTAAGTCGGTCAAACGGGTCACCTGACGGGCAGCGGCTTTGGTTAATTCATCACGCAGCGGTGTATTTGGATTGACGAAGGATGAACCTGGTAAATGCAGGCCCATAATCTCGACCACCAGCTGGTTTGAGTTGGCCGTGCCATAGAAGGTACAGGTACCAGCGCTGTGGTAGGACGCGGATTCAGAGTCCAGTAACTCGTCTTTCCCTACTTTACCTTCAGCATAGAGCTGGCGGACCCGGGCTTTTTCTTTATTTGGGATCCCTGAAGGCATTGGGCCTGCTGGCACAAACACGAATGGCAGGTGACCAAAACTTAATGCCGCCATCATCAGGCCCGGCACAATTTTGTCACAGATGCCGAGCATCATTGCACCGTCGAACATATTGTGCGACAAGCCCACTGCAGCAGACATGGCAATAATGTCGCGGCTGAGCAGGCTTAGCTCCATACCCGGTTGCCCCTGGGTGACGCCGTCACACATGGCCGGTACACCGCCGGCAAACTGTGCCACGCTGCCAACTTCAGCAACCGCTTGTTTGATTAAAGCTGGGTAAGTTTCGTAGGGCTGGTGTGCCGACAACATGTCGTTGTAGGAAGAAATAATACCAATGTTCGCTTTGGTCAGGCTGCGTAAATCGGTTTTCTCCTGAGCATTACAAGCCGCAAAGCCATGCGCCAGGTTGCCACAGGCTAGCGCCCCACGATGTGGTCCTTTGCTACGGGCTTTTTCCATCCGTTCGAGATACAGAGCACGGCTTTTTTCACTGCGGGCCGCGATTCTCTCTGTCACCTGTTGTATCACCGAATGCATTTTCTAACCTCGCCTTTTCAATTAACTCGCCGCAAAATTGACTGTGACCGGTACCAGCTGCTGTTGCAGTATGGCGCGGATCGGCATTTCTGACGCATCCGGTCCGGCCTCGGCCTGTTGCAGCACGGTCAGTTTTTTCTCACCAACCAAATGAATATAGATCTGACGACTGTCCAGCAGTCGCTTTTTACTGAAACTGATACGCTGATAAGGCGCTGTGGCTGGCTGAACGGCCAGCACATCTGGCGCGTTGTCGGCCAGTCCTGCCTGAATTTGCTCGCTGCACGGGAACAAAGATGCAGTATGGCCATCTTCACCCATTCCCAGGATTAACACGTCAAATGTGGCAAGCCCTTTGACACGTTCTGCAATAACTGCACAACCCGCAAATGCGTCGTCCTGGTGGGTCGCATCAAATAAGCTGACAAAGTGTGCTGCGGCCGCTTTGTGTTGCAGCAGATTGGCTTTTACCAGACCTTCATTGCTGTCTGGATGCTGCTCTGGCAACCAACGGTCGTCGGCCAGGGTAATAACCACTTTTGACCAGTCAAGATCGGTCTGCGCCAATGCTTTAAATAATGGTAATGGGGTTTTGCCGCCCGAAACGACGAACACCGCCTGACCGCGAGTTTCGATCGCTTGCTGCAGTCGTGCTGCAATGTCCGCGGCAAAGGCGTCATTGAGTGCCGTACTGCTGTCAAAGTGTTGCATCTTCATACTATTCGTCCCAGTTCCTGTCATCACGAGCCAACAGTGAAATAGCGGAGACGGGGCCCCAGGTACCTGCCTGATAAGGTTTTGGCGGCTCGTTGGTGGTGCGCCAGGCATCCAGAATACCGTCCACCCACTTCCAGGCTTGTTCCACTTCGTCGCGACGGACGAACAGATACTGGTTGCCTAACATGGCTTCGAGCAATAAACGCTCATAAGCGTCAGCAATACGCTGTGATTTGAAGGTTTCATCGAAACTCAAATCCAGTTTGGATTGTTGCAGCTGCATGGTTTCACCCAGACCAGGAATTTTGTTCATGATCTGAATTTCAACACCTTCGTCTGGCTGCAGGCGGATAATCAGCTTATTGGCTGGCAACTGCTTATAGGTTTCGAAGAAAATATTGTGTGGCTGCGGCTTAAAGCAAATGACTACTTCACTAACCTTGTTTGGCATGCGTTTACCTGTTCTCAGGTAGAATGGCACACCAGCCCAACGCCAGTTATCGATATCCACTTTAATCGCGACAAAAGTCTCTGTTTTGCTGTTCGGGCGGGCATCTTCTTCTTCCAGGTAACCTGGTACTGAATGACCACCTACAAAACCAGAGGCATACTGCCCGCGTACGGTTTTTTCCTGCACATTGCTCAGGTTAATTGGACGCAGCGCTTTTAATACTTTCAGCTTTTCATCACGGATACTGTCGGCATCCAGGCGGGCTGGTGGCTCCATTGCGATCAGTGACAACACCTGTAACAGGTGGTTCTGCACCATGTCACGCATTTGGCCGGCGTCATCGTAATAACCCCAACGCCCTTCAACCCCAACTTCCTCCGCCACGCTGATCTGCACGTGATCAATGGCGTTGTGGTCCCAGTTGGCGGCAAAAATAGAGTTGGCAAAACGCAGTGCCAATAAGTTCAGTACTGTTTCTTTACCCAGATAATGGTCGATACGGTAAATCTGACATTCGTTGAAGTACTTGGCGACTTCATTATTGATCACTTTGGAAGAGGCCAGGTCGTGCCCAATTGGCTTTTCCAGCACCACTCGAGCCGGCTCGCCAGAAAGACCCGCCAAGGATAAACCTTTACAGATATGGCCGAATAAGGAAGGCGCAGTGGCAAAATAGCTGACCGGAATGCGTTTCTTCGGGTCTGTCACTTGTTTCAGTGCTTTATAGTCGTCTTCTTTTGACAGGTCGACCTGCACATAGACCAAACGCTCCTGCAGTCGCGCCAAAACATCAGCATCAACCCCTTCTTTCACAAATTTGCTGAGATTGAAGCGAACCAGCTCTTTATATTCATCCAGCGACATGGCATCGCGGGCAACACCGATGATTTTGCTTTCTGCATTTAATAAGGAGGATTTTTCTAACTGATAAAGTGCAGGAATTAACTTACGACGCGCCAAATCGCCTTTGGTGCCAAAGAGGATCAGATCGCAGGCTTTATTGGTTGGTGCTGTGGTTGTCATGGAAGACCCTTAATTAGATGTAATTTTACAACACTTGACCGCATACTAGCCGAGCAATGCCCAGATGTAAACCGAATAAGTTGTAATTAAATTACAGGCAAGCTAAAGTTTTGACTATTCTCATATAATAAGGCAGCCTAGGCAACGAATATGCTGTTTTGTTGTAACTTTATCACTACTTTGCAAGGCGCGCTGGTTGCCTTACAGAAAAGGTTACAACTGGCTGTACACCAAGGTTTCATTAAGTCAGGACTATCCGATGAATGTGTTGGAAAAAATAATTAATAGCGTCAACAGCTTCAGTAAGTCAGAGCGTAAAGTCGCTGACGTGATCCTGGCCAACCCTCAAACGACGATACACAGCAGTATTGCGGCGCTGGCTAAAATGGCTGATGTATCAGAACCTACAGTAAACAGGTTTTGTCGTCGTCTGGATACCAAGGGCTTCCCGGATTTTAAATTGCATTTGGCGCAAAGCCTGGCCAACGGCACTCCTTACGTCAACCGCCATGTAGAAGAGGATGATGGCCCGGAAGCTTACACGGCGAAAATCTTCGAATCCACCATGGCAGCGCTCGATACCGCGCGTCAGCATGTCGATATTCTGACGGTGAACCGTGCAGTCGATGTGTTAACCCAAGCCAAAAAAATCTCCTTCTTTGGGTTAGGCGCATCAGCCTCTGTTGCGCACGATGCGCAGAACAAGTTTTTCCGTTTTAACGTCCCTGTAGTTTGCTTTGATGACATTGTTATGCAGCGCATGAGTGCGATTAATAGCAGCGAAGGTGATGTGGTGGTTTGTATCAGCCATACCGGCCGTACAAAGAACCTGTGCGACATTGCCGCCATCGCTCGCGAAAACGACGCCACAGTGATTGGCATCACCGCTTACGACAGCCCGCTTGCCAAAGAATGCACCCTGGTGTTGTCGTTGGATGTGCCGGAAGACACGGACATGTATATGCCGATGGCGTCCCGTGTTGCGCAACTGGTGCTGATTGATATTCTGGCGACAGGCTTCACTTTACGCCGCGGCACCAAATTCCGCGAGAATCTGAAAAAAGTTAAAGACAGTCTGCGCGGTTCCCGCTTCGACAAAAAAGATTTTCACAGTTAAAACAAAGAGCCCCGCTGGTCGGGGCTTTTTTTAACCCCTATCCACCACTGCGCTAAAGTAGAACACCGAGTTTTATGCCGAACTGTAGCCAAATTACCATTTCACAGATCGGATCAGCAGGTCTGATGCCATCAAAAGCACAAAAATTGGCTATATTCTGTAATAAAATTACATTACACTAACACCGACCAGTTTACTGACCATTCAATCGGAGCCTTAGAATGCCAAGAAGAACTAAAATAGTCGCCACCCTGGGTCCTGCTACCAATTCACAAGCTGCCATCGAAAAATTAATCCTCGGCGGTGCCACTGTCTTTCGCTTCAACTTTTCCCACGGCAGTGCTGAAGATCACAAACAACGCGCTGAAATGGTTCGCGCAGCCGCCGCAAAAACCGGTGCGCACGTTGCTATTTTGGGTGATCTGCAAGGCCCGAAAATTCGGGTGTCTACCTTTAAAAACGGCCCTGTGATGCTCGAAGAAGGCCAGCACTTTGTATTGGATGCTGACTTACCTAAAGGCGAAGGTGACGAAACTCAGGTCGGGATCGATTACAAAGAACTGCCAGCAGACGTGCAGTCTGGCGACGTGCTGTTGCTGGACGATGGCCGTATTCAGTTAATTGTTGAACACGTGGTTGGTCAACGCATTCACACTAAAGTGTCTGTCGCCGGCAAGCTGAGCAACAATAAAGGTATCAACCGTCAAGGTGGTGGTTTATCTGCTCCTGCGTTAACTGAAAAAGATAAAACGGATATTTCGCTGGCCGCCTACATTGATGTGGATTACCTGGCTGTGTCGTTCCCTCGCAGTGGTGATGATTTACGTCAGGCACGTGAGCTGGCCAAAGCTGCGGGTTCTGATGCCATGATTATGGCGAAAATCGAACGTGCTGAAGCCGTTGCTGACGACGAAACGCTGGACGATATTATCCGTGCATCTGACGCCGTGATGGTTGCCCGTGGTGATTTAGGCGTAGAAATTGGCGATGCCGAGCTGGTTGGTCAGCAAAAACGTATTATCGCCCGTTCGCGTCAGCTGAACCGCGTGGTGATCACCGCCACCCAAATGATGGAAACGATGATCGAAAGCCCGATGCCAACCCGTGCTGAGGTGATGGACGTTGCCAACGCTGTGCTGGACGGCACTGACGCTGTGATGTTGTCGGCTGAAACTGCCGCTGGTAAATACCCGACTGAAACGGTGAAAGCCATGGCGCGGGTGTGTGACGGCGCAGAAAAGCACCCTCGTGTGCAAATATCCAAGCACCGGATGGACGTTGAGTTTACGGAAGTCAGCGAGACCATCGCGCTGTCTGCCATGTACGCTGCCAATCACCTGACTGGTATTAAAGCTATTGTGGCTTTAACAGAGTCTGGTTATACCGCGAAGCTGATGAGCCGCATTACCTCGTCTCAGTCCATTTATGCTTTGTCCCGTCACGAAAAGACATTGAACAAAATGGCGTTGTACCGTGGTGTTTACCCGGTGTTTTTTGACAGCACGCTGAACCATGGCCAGAAGTTGTCTTCAGCGGCACTGGAAGCCGTGCAGAAAATTGCTCAGCTGAAATCAGGTGATTTAGTGATCCTGACCTACGGTGACGTGATGGAAACCGTTGGTGCATCCAACACCTGCAAGATTGTACAAATCCCATAACGGCCGCAGAATGCAAAAAGCCAGTCAACTGACTGGCTTTTTTGTCTGCCGAATTTTGTCTGCTGATGGAGCTCAGTCTGACTGAGGCTCAATAAAGACATCACAATAGCCGACACCTTCCACCGTAATAGCTGCGGAATCTTTTTCAAAGGCAATAGTTGCACTTAACAGCGCCCTGCCCAACCCGTCGATAATTTCCTCTGGCCCCAGTTCCAGGGCTTCACACTTTTCAATGATGGCGTCCATCAGTTGCTGCGATTGTTCATCCGTCAGTGCCACAATTTTACTCCTTGATTGTTCATTTGATTATCTGCGGCGCAGCATTGGAGCCAGCGCTGTCATGGCCGACCCCAGTACCACCAACACGGCGCCAAGCCAGGCCCATGCATTTAAATCTTCCGTCACTATGGCTGGGGTATAGAGCGACAGGATCTGAGCAAAGGCAATAGTCAGCAATGGCGTGATGGCCAGCACTGCACTGACATTGGATGCCTGCCAGTGTTGCAAGGCTTCGGCAAAGGCGCCATACGCAATCACTGTATTCATACAACAAAACGCCAACACCGCCCATTGCCAACTGTTTAACTGGCTGAAGCCGCTGAATTCTGTTGCCGGCAGAAAACTGATGGCGCCGGCCAGGTAAATCAGCCACATCACCTGTTGCGATTTCAGCTGCATCAGCAATTGCTTTTGTGCCAATGCATAAGCCGCCCAGCTGAATGCAGCCACTAAAACAAGCAACAGGCCAAAGCTTTGTTCAGACGCTTCCAGCAACAGTGTCAGCAGGCGGTCATTAAAAAACAACAGCAAGCCTACCAGCAACACCACAGCACCAAACTTCTGCCATAACAACAAAGGTTCTTTAAAAATAACGACGGCACCAAGCATCATTAAAAATGGTGCCAGCTGGATCAGCACTTGGGCAGTTTCTGCGCTCAGGTAGCTTAATCCTGACAAATAAAGAATGTAATTCAGCAGCAGCCCTGCGGCTGCGATAGCCAGCAGGATCCAGCCTTTGGGTGTTAATCTGAAACGCAGCTGCTTGTTCGCCAGCAACATCATGCTGACCAGCACGGTCGCTACCAGAAAGCGGATCCAGGTGACGGATGCGGGTGTCAGATCGCTAAGCAGCCATTTAAGCGCTAAGGGTAAAATGCCCCAAAGGACGGCGGTCACTAAGGCCAGACTAAAACCGAGCCAAACGCGGCCTGATGACTGATGCATAACTGCTCCTGCTTCAAAGGCGGCTATTATCCGCGATCCGTATCCAGTTGTCTGTGATAGTTCAGGCCAACAGCGTAAATAAGCCTGTGAATTACCACTGTTGTTTGCGTTAGGTCATGGCATTGCTCTGCACTTTCACTATGATGGGGTCAATAACCACAAAGGGACAACTGATGAAACGTATTGGTGTACTGACCTCCGGCGGTGATGCTCCCGGAATGAATGCCGCTATCCGCGCTGTAGTGTTGACCGCAGCGGCGGCTGAACTTGAGGTGATCGGCTTTGAATATGGCTTTAACGGTGTGTTAGAGCAGCAATATTTCAGTCTGACACCTCATCACGTCAATCATTTAATCCAACATGGCGGTACTTTACTTAAAAGCGCCCGTTGTCAGGCAATGTTTAGTGATGACGGCGTCAGGCAAATTGCAGCAGTACTCCACGAGCTCGCTATCGACGCCTTAGTCTTGATTGGTGGCGATGGCACCTTTCGTGGCGCAATGGCGCTTAGCCAGTACTACCAGGGCAAGTTAATCGGTGTACCCGGCACTATAGACAATGATGTTGATGGCACAGATTTTACCATCGGCTTTCATACTGCTTTGGACACCGCATTGGATGCCATTGATAAAATTCGCGACACGGCGGATGCCTTTGAGCGTATTTTTCTGGTGGAGGTGATGGGCCGGCACACAGGTTACCTTGCAGTGGCCGCTGGAATAGCCGCAGGTGCTGAGCAAATTATTTGCCCAGAGCTGGCAGCAGAGCTCGATACCGACAAAATTCTTCAGCATATCCGCAGTGCACAGCAGTACCGTGGCCGCTGCAGTTATATCATTGTTGTGGCGGAGACCATGTACCCAGGGGGAGCCAGCGCGCTGGCGGCTGAGCTGGAACGCCAGGGCGTGGATTGCCGGGCGTCGGTGCTGGGGCATATACAGCGAGGAGGCCGTCCTGTCGGTGCCGATCGTATTTTAGCGACTAAGCTGGCTGCATATGCGGTTGAACAGCTGCTACAAGGTGCGCATCTGGTAATGGCAGGCGAAGTGAATGGTGAAGCCGTGTTGTATCCACTGGCCAAAACCGGTGATAAACAAAAACAGGTAGACCCTTATTTGCTGGCTTGGCAACAACGGGTTGCGCAGTATTAGCTACAGACAGAGCATTAAAAAAGGCGCCAGTGTGGCTAATGCCAGTCAGTTAAGCTGACTGGCATTATTTTTTATGGTGCAGTATCGGAATTTACCTTCACTAAGACAGTGAAGCGGATAAGTCCGTCCAGGGCGAGGAAAGGCAGAGAACTAAGCAGACCCTGTGAGGCATGGATGCCGAACAGGAGCCTATAGGGATATATCCACGGCGGGTCTGCGTGGGCTTTGCCTTTTCCGCTGCAGCTGAACCAACTCGAGAATAGATAAGCAGTTTTTGCATAAAAACTGCTTATCTGATCGGTATTAGCCAGTGTGGCGCCCTTTTCGTTCCATAAAGATCAGGAATTAAATACCATTTTCACCCGGTCTTTGTAACTGCGGCTGACTTTAACCGCCTGACCATTAGTCAGCATCAGCTGATGTTCACCATTGGCCAACATTTGCAGTTTAGCAATAGTGTTCACATTGACTATGGCACTGCGGTGCACCCGCACAAACAATTTCGGGTCCAGTTCCTGTTCCAGCTCTTTCATGGTGCGGCGCAAAATATGGGTTTGACCATCTTTGGTATGAATACACATGTAGTCACCGGCAGCATCGACCCAATCGATGGCTGTTACGGGAACACGGGTAATTTCGCCACTGTCTTTGATGCTTATCGCTTCCGGGTATTTGTCGCTCATGACAGGTTCGGCTTTATCCAGTCGCTGCAGGATCTGATCACGTTGCTCTCCTGTCAGTTGTGCAACCACTGCGGCCAGCTGGTCCTTGTGGCGCTGATCGTCACGGGCATCAAAGTTCTTCAGTAGCTTATTGACAGCGGTGGACAAGCGGTCTTTTTCCACAGGCTTCAGCACATAATCCAGCGCCTGTACTTCAAAAGCGCTCAACGCGTAGTGATCATACGCAGTGACAAAAATCACATAGGGCAACGTCACTTGCATCTGCTGCAGTTGTTTGAGCACACCAAAGCCGTCCAGGCCCGGCATTTCAACGTCGAGGAACACCGCATCCGGTGCTAAGTCACGGATCTTCTGTACTGCTTCATCGCCATTGCCGCATTCAGCAACGATGTCCAGTTCCGGGAAGTCTGCCAGCCGTACCAGCATGCCACGACGAGCCAATGGCTCGTCATCGACTACTATCACCTTAAGCTTCTGTTTCATCAGTCGTCTCTACTTCAAAAGGGATTCGGATATTGACCTTCAGGCCTCGTGGCTGGTTATGCGTCAACACCAAAGAAAAGTTACGGTCGTACAAGGCCGCCAGCCGTTCTTTGGTATTTACTAAACCTACGCCACCTGCCCCACCTTTGGGCAAGCCGTCCGTCAGCACCATGCCTGGACCATCGTCTGCCACTTCAATCAGCAGATCATGGCCAAATTTTTGCGCGGCGATCATAATTTTGCCGCCAGCAGTTTGAGTTGCGACCGCATACTTAATCGCATTCTCGACCAGAGGTTGCAGTATTAAACTCGGCACCAGAGCGTCGTCAGCCGCTTCGTCAATGTCATAAATGATGGTCAGTCGCTCTGAAAACCGCACCTTCTCGATTTCCAGATACAAATTCGCTGCATAAAGTTCCTGTTGCAACGGCACCTTTTTAATCGGGTCCTTGTACAGTGAGTAACGCAGGAAGTCACTCAGGCGCACTAACATTTTATTCGCTGTGTCGGATTCGTTTAATAAGACCAAAGTCGATATTGCATTGAGCGTATTAAACAAAAAGTGCGGGTTGAGCTGATAACGCAGCATCTTCAACTGCGCTTCATGCGCTTTATTGCTGGCGGTCAGTGACTTCTGCTTCTCTTGTTGCAATGTCTGGTAGTACTTGATACCAAAGTACAAGCCACTCCAGCTTAAAATAACGTAAAAACCGACTGTGGTCTGGCGGAAATACTGAGTCCAGCTGTCCGGTCTGAAACCGTGCCGGTAAATTTCCCAGTAGTTGAAGTTTCGAAACACTGTCCAGATCGCAGCAACAGCCAGTGCAAACAGCAGCAGGCTGAGCAGCATTTTCCAAGGCTCCCAATGCCAGATCCGCTGGAACAGATAACGCAGTGGAATAGTCAATAACCAACCAGCGTAGGCATCCAGCGCGACCACTATCCAATAGGCGGAGCGCAGCTCCTGAAATAAAGAGCCCAGGTAACTGATAAAGGCAAAACCTGCCCAGCCAAGCGAATGCAAAAGCCAGAACAAACGATGGCGATCTTCAAAAAATTTTTGCAAGGCAGTTCAGGTCCGGAAAAACACTAGGCTATTGTAACTGAGCCAGCAAGTGCTTGAGTGGCTTCCGCTGGGCTTTAATCCCGACAGAAGCTCCGTTAGTCGCAAGCGGCTCTGTACGCTATTAATACCGCACGCCAAGTCGACGCAGTATAAAGCCAAGCAACCAGGCTGGGCCTATTAGCAAAAACTGCAAGTCTTTAAAAAATGATGGCTTTTTGCCTTCAATTTTGTGGCCGATAAACTGAAACACCCAGGCAATCACGAAAAGTGCGACCGACAGTACCCAAATGTCCGGACTGACCTCGGCCTGGTACAAGCGGATCAACCAGACCACTAAGGTGGTAAAAATCGTCATGCCCAAACCAATGGCAAAGGACAGGCTGAAATAAAACGCCAGTGCCGGCACTGCCAGTAGCAAAGGCCAGGTGATTTGTTGTTCGGCAAACAGGCTAAACGGCATTGGGATTTGCCATAAAATGCCAAACACAGTGAAATAAATCACCGGGACGGCCAGCCAGTGGATCAGTTTATTGGTGGGGTTTTGATGGCTTTCGCCGTATTCAGCGAACCATTGTTGCACTGTTTTCATTATTATGGTGCCCTGTTGTTGTGGAACTCAGACCACTTTACTGCCGGGCACCCTAAAGCTCAAGTCTTGCTTAACTCAGCACTGGCGTTGGTTTGCGATCCGGGCCTAAAGCCACAAAGGTAAAGCTGCCGGAGATGGCCTTGTGCTGGTCGTCGTGATACATGTCTTCGACAAAAATATCGACATTCACTTTTATACTGGTGCGGCCAACGTGTTCGATACGGGCAACCAACTCAACAATAGTTCCGGCAGGAATAGATTCTTTAAAATCCACCCGATCCGAACAGACGGTGACCAGCGGTTTACGACAAAAACGGGTAGCGGCGATAAAAGCAACTTCATCCATCCAAGCCAGAGCTTCGCCACCGAACAAGGTATTGTGGTGGTTGGTGCGTCCTGGAAATACAGTTTTTGTCACCCTGGTCAGGGCGTATTCAATGCGTTTAGCAACTTGTGCTTGGTCTGTCATTACAATCTCCGGCGTGGTTTGGAGGCAAATTGTAGTGATTTTTCAGTATTTTGCCTAGATTAACGGCTTAACATTGCACCTAATGCTTTGCCGCCAACCAAATGCATATGGATATGGAACACCTCCTGACCACCGTGCTGATTGCAGTTCATAATCAACCGGTAGCCGTTTTCTGCAATGCCCGCTTCAGCAGCGAGTTTTCTTGCCACAGTGAACATCCGGCCTAAAGCCGCTTCGTGTTCGGTTTCCACGTCATTCACCGTCGGGATCAGTACATTGGGCACAATCAGGATATGGGTGGGTGCTCTCGGATGAATATCCTTAAACGCGGTGACCAATTCATCCTGGTACAAAATGGTCGCCGGAACCTCCCGACGAATTATTTTGGAAAAAATAGTTTCAGAGGCCATACAATACTCCAGTGATAAAGAACCAAATCAACACCTTGGAGTATAAGGGATGACCAAAGTCCGTTACCAGATCGCGCTGATAGACCCTGTAGCCCACCTGGTCAGGGTGCGGCTTGACTTCACCCCAGCATCGGCGGATCCCGCTGAACTTAGTTTGCCGGCCTGGATCCCGGGAAGTTATATGGTGCGTGATTACGCCAAGCACCTGCAGCCGTTGTCTGCGTCCGATGCCAAGGGCTCGTTAAGGGTACAGCAACTGGATAAACAGCGCTGGCAGCTTGCTCACCGGGGCTTACCTGTACAGGTTGAGTATCTGGTGTACGCCTTTGACTTATCGGTGCGGGGTAATTACCTGGACGATCAACTTGCGGCGTTGAATCCTTGTGCGCTTTGTCTGGCGGTGACAGACCAGACTGAATGCTCACTAGAGCTTGAAATTACAGCGCCAGGGCTTTGCGACTGGCAAGTCGCTACAGGACTGCGCCGTGATGCCGAAACGGGCTTCTTAGGCCAGGGCTTTTACCATGCGGACCATTATCAGCAGCTCATCGACAGCCCTTTGCTGCTGGGTAAATTGCAATGTCAGCAGTTTGATGTGGCCGGTGTCCCCCACTACATGGTGCTTGCCGGTGAACCGACGGCGGACTTGCCTCGGCTTTGCACGGATCTGACGGATGTGTGCCAACGCCAGCTTGAGGTGTTTGGCGGTTTACCGGCAGATTTAACCGAGTACTGGTTTTTAAGCTGGGTGACGGACAAAGGCTATGGCGGCCTGGAGCATATGAACTCTACCCTGCTTTTGCTTAGTCATCAGGATTTGCCACACCCGTTGCGGCCAGAAGAAAGCACTGACGCTTACAGGACCTTTTTGGGCCTGTGCAGCCATGAATACTTCCATACCTGGTGGGTCAAACGGGCCAAACCAGCGCAATTTTTTCCGTATCAGTTGCATGCCGAGCAATACACAGCTCAGCTGTGGCTGTACGAAGGCTTCACCTCCTACTTTGACGACCTGGCGCTTATCCGCAGCGGAAAGATCGACTTGCCTCAATACCTCAGGCTGCTGGAACAAAACATCAACAAAGTGCAGCTTGTCCCTGCCGAGGCGGTGCAGTCGGTGGCAGACAGCAGTTTTAATGCCTGGACCAAATACTATAAGCAGGATGAAAACGCCCCTAATGCAGTGACCAGTTATTACCTTAAAGGCAGCCTGATAGCCCTTTGTCTGCAGGCCAGACTGCAAGCCAGTGGGCTTTCGTTGGAAGCGCTGATGCAGCGTGCCTGGCAAGCCTTTGGCGTGTCAGGCCAAGGCAGTCAGGAACAGGGGTTTATCGAGCTGACGCAAGACTATGCCGGCACTGCTATTGCTGCTGAGCTGGATGCCTGGGTGTATCAGACGGCGCCTTTGCCACTGAAGCAATGCCTGCCATTGCTTGGTCTGGCTGCGTCCTTTCGTGCCCGTCAACATAGCAAAGACTGGTCAGGTCCAGGCACTCTGAGTTACCCGCCACGGGATTGGGGCGCTGCGACAGCCGCGGCGACCGACGCTGTGCTTGTGCAGCAGGTGTTAGTGGGGTCTGCAGCGCATCAAGCAGGTTTGATGGCGCAGGATCTTATCATCGCAGCTAATCACAAAAAGGTGAATGAAACGACCCTGTTGCAGGTGTTGGCAGACGCTGAACCAGGTAGCCTGCTGTCTCTGCATCTGTTTCGTCGACAACGGCTGCTGGAACTGAAATTCCCCGTTCTGCTGGCCAAGGAGTCGTTAATGATGCTGCACGCCGAGAATGCCGAATTGGTGCACAACTGGCTTGGAGTCACGGCGTAAATGGATTCATTAACCCAAATCGCACTGGGTAGCAGCGTCAGTGTGGCGTTGCTGCACAAGCAAATCGGCATCCGCAAAGCCATAGTGCTTGGGGCCGTACTCGGTACCGCACCGGACCTCGACGTGCTGATTGAGCGAGGCGACCCGTTAAGCAATATGACGGGGCACAGAACAGAAACGCACGCGCTGTTTTACCTGGCGTTGCTATCGCCGCTGCTTGGCTGGTTACTGGCCAGGTACTGGAGTCGGCCTGACTGGTGGGTTCGCTTCACTCTGGCCGTTGGCGCCGTGTTGATCAGCCATCCACTACTGGACAGTTTAACTATTTACGGCACTCAGCTGGCGCTGCCTTTTAGCAACACACCTTATGGCACTGGCAGTGTGTTTGTGATTGACCCGCTTTACACCCTGTTGTTACTGCTTGGTGTTGGGAGCTGCCTCGCAAGGCCAGCAAGTCGGGGGAACCTCTATGGGTTGTCGCTCAGTAGTGTTTACCTGCTGCTTGGTTTAGCCACTCAATGGCTGGTCAGTGAAAAAGCCACAGCGCAGCTTGCTAAAGAGCAGCAGCCATCGGCGCATGTACTGGTCACTGCCACGCCATTTAACACGGCGCTGTGGCGGGTGCTGGTGATGCAAGAGAACCAGTACCTGGAAGGCTATTATTCTGTGTTTGACGGCGACAACCCCATTCGATGGCAAGCCTTTGCGCGCGACTCTGCGCTACGCACGCAGTTTGCAACTTTGACTGCGGTGAAACAATTGGATTGGTTCAGCGCCGGCTTTTACCAACTGGAACAACAGCAGCAGCAACTGGTGCTGACCGATTTACGCATGGGGATGGCGCCTTACTACAACTTCCGCTTTGTCGTCGCAAAACTTCAGCAAGGGCAATGGCAGATCGTTGCGGTTGAGCAAGCACAAAGACCTGCATTCAACCGCCAGAGCCTGACGTGGTTATGGCAACGAATGTGGAGTCAGACTGAGCTGCCTCTGTCGCAATGGCCTGGCATTTGAGCTGGAAAACAAAAAAGCCTGCTTGATAATCAGGCTTTTTTACCGTTCAGCTGGCTCTAGGAAAAACCTATTGCGCCTTTGCCAACCCCTTCGTAGGCCACCACTTTGAATTGATGTGTCGGCGATTGCTGCTTCAGCTCAGTGGCAATAAAATCGGCCAGGCATTCTACGGTGGTGTCGCACGGCACTACTTCACAGATGGCTGCCGGCAGCGAAATTTCAAAGTAGCCTTGCGGAGCGTCATAACAGAAATTCAGTGCTTGAGGATCGGCCTGCAAATAACGCAAAGCGGCCGCGTCACATTGATCTTCAGCAGAGCCCAGATAAATATCTTCCCAGCGCTCACACCAGGTTTTGTTCAGCCGTGGTGACAACATCTGGTCCTGATAAATTTGAATGGTTGAACGGTGACCGTGCGCAATGCGCTGGCAGTTGCCATCGTGTTTTTTCAGGCCATGGGTGTAGTGGTAACTAAAACCGCTGACTTGCTCTGTGCGCAGCGTCAGCACCAGTTGCAACACATTGTCCGGTAACAAGGCTTTTATTTGTTCGGTCAGGTAAGCGCTGATGCTTTCCATAGTGATGTGCTCGGCCGGAATAGCCACAAAGGCATCGGCCGGAGACGCAACCTGGATCAGGCCACGAGCGGACTGAAACTTCACCACGGAGCGCTGAGCCTGAATTAAATCAGTAGCGTCAGACAAGGCTGGAATGGCCAGTTTGTGGTCTACCAGTTCGTCTATGGCTTTTTTAATGCTTTTTTTCACCCGGGCAAAATCCAGCACCATCGACATCTGATCCAGTTCGCCGTGCAGCTCAACATCCACGATATAACTCTCGCCGAGCAAACCGCGCTGCTGGCAAAGGTAGGAAAAATCTATGACTGTTAAATCACGTACAAACAAAATCATCACTAAGTCTCAACTGACGCCGCGTGGCAAAACGGCGGCCAGTATACCCGAAGCCCTGGTTCGGGTTAAGCCAAAGTTATTTTTTGTGCTCGGTCAACCAGCCGTTCAGTAAGCCAATCTGGCCTAACTTATGGGCGGCATACATCAGACGGACAGCATTACTGAGTAAGGTGCTGTCGTTCCAGTCGGTTTTTTCCTGGATCTCCTGATAACAGGCCAGAGCTTCCGGCGTCAGATAGCCGCGTAACTCTTTCTTTCCCGAGCCTTTTTGCCGCTCGCGGTAACGTTGTTGTTTTTCTGCGTTGGTTAGTGGTCGTTTTTCGTGTTCTGTCATAACAGCGTAACAATTGGCGTTGAGGCTGACGATGTACCGGCTCCGACTAATCGGACTTGTTTAGCGTACAACTGTTCGCTAAAGTGACCCGGCCCTGATGATGGATCTAACATACATGACAAAGAATAGCTTTACAAAACAAGATTTAGTGGCTTGCGGCCAAGGTGAACTTTTTGGCGCTGGTAACAGTCAGTTGCCTGTCGACAATATGCTGATGATCGACCGTGTCGTGCATATTTCTGAAGAAGGCGGCAAGTACGGCAAAGGCGAAATCATCGCTGAATTCGATATTCATCCGGATTTATGGTTTTTCGCCTGCCACTTCAAAGGCGATCCGGTCATGCCTGGTTGTTTAGGATTGGACGCCATGTGGCAGCTGGTTGGTTTCTTTTTGGGCTGGGCCGGTGGTCCGGGCAAAGGCCGCGCCTTAGGTGTGGGTGAAGTGAAATTCACCGGTCAGATTTTGCCAACAGCGAAAAAAGTGACCTACAAAATTGATATGAAACGTGTGATTAAACGCAAACTCTTTATGGGCATTGCCGAAGGCACTGTCAGTGTCGATGGTCGTGAAATCTACACTGCTGACGAGCTGAAAGTTGGTTTATTTCAGGACACGTCCAGTTTCTGATGCCGGTTACAAGATCTGGTTTGCTTAGACAAGCCAGGTCTTTAATCCCTTCTCTGTTTGCTTTCGCGGTTTCCCTGTCACATCAGCTATAGTGTTGATTCCCTGCACACCACATTGGAAAGGAAAGCAACATGACGTTAGTCAACCCGGTCGGATGGTTTGAAATCCCAGTAACAGATTTAGACAGAGCCTGTGCGTTTTATCAACAGGTGTTCTCAATACAATTGGGCCGCATGCAAATGGGTGAAGGTGATATGGCGACCTTTCCGTTTGACCATCAGGCAAATGGAGCAGCCGGAGCACTGGTAAAAGAGCCTGGTTATCATCCATCAATCACAGGCGCCTTGGTGTATTTCGCCTGTCAGGACGTATCTGAATCTCTGGCACGTGTCGTCAACGCCGGTGGACAAGTAGCTTTGGTGAAAACCGGCATTGGCGAGCATGGTTTTATCGGGCATTTTATTGACAGCGAAGGCAATAAGGTCGCTCTTCACTCAATAAAATAACCCTGCACCTGATAAGGGTAATGTGATTGCAGTGCACACTTGTTGTCTGGCACTATAAAACACCAGCCAAATTGTGGGATTTAATCTGTATGAAGTGGGTGTTGTCGGCATTCAAGTTTGAATCACCAAAGTCCAGTTTATCTCTCACTACTCATTCATACTTTGCATCCTTTTGGGCCAAACAAGCCTTAGTGTTGTGTCTTTGGTTGTTGGTTTTCAAATTAGGCTGGCTGGTGGAATACACCCAACATGCCAGCGTCTGGTTTCCTGCAGCTGGTTTAAGCTTTGCTGCATTATTGGTTTTTGGACTGCAAGCCCTGCCGGCACTGGCAATAGCTGCAAGCCTGGTGACCTTCTATTCCATCTGGTTTTACCAATTGCCACTTACCCTGTTTCAAAGCCTGAATGCAGCGCTCTGGTTCAGCGTAGCCCACTTATTGCCCTATACACTTGGGGCTTGGGTACTAAACACCTTACTTCGTCCAATGCAGCGCCATCTTGGGCTTTGTGTGCTGCTGTTTCTGCTGATTGCCGCTTTAAGCTCATTCGCTGCCAGTGTGCTGGTATTGGTTGCGCTGGTGGTGACGCAGATGCTCGATGCTGGCGCTTTGGTGGAAACCTGGTTGCCGTTTTGGATTGGCGATTTGGCCGGTGTGATGGTCATTGCCCCGCTGTTTATTGGCCTGCTTATTCGGTTAAGCCCCAGCAAACTGTTCCGGCTATCGGATATGAGCTTACTGTTCCAACAGCACGTCAGCCAACAGTACCCGACTAAACTCGTCACCATCGCGCTTTTAGTCGCGTTCTGCATGTTGCTGACCTACTGGAGTCACTCTCCATACAGCACCTTTGCCATCTTTTTATTGCTGATCCCCCATATGTGGCTGGCCTGCACCGAATCGGCCTTAGTCAATGTCGCCACCTTGGCGCTCACCAGTTTTATGCTGGTATTTACTGTGCATTGGTTTGACTTGATGGAACAGGTGATGGTGTATCAGTTTGCCATTATTGTGATTGCAGCCAACACCTTGTTTGGCCTGACGCTCCCTGCATTAGTGGCTGATAATCAGCTGCTTCGACAAGCCGCTTACATAGACCCGCTGACCCAGGTTGCAAGCAGAGAAAGCTTGCGGCAGCAAGCCGAGTCAGCGGTCCGGCTGGCCGAGGTCAACGGCGAGCCATTGGCATTGGTCATTTTTGATCTGGACCACTTCAAACAAATCAACGACAAATTCGGACACGCGGCCGGTGATTCAGCACTGCAACGGCTAACCAAAGTGGCGCAATGCCATTTGCGGCCGACCGATCTGATCGGCCGGTTTGGTGGGGATGAATTTGTGTTGTTGCTACCGGCAACCACCGAGGCGCAAGCAGCCGAAGTGACCCAACGTATTCGCAACCAGTTGCAGACATATCAGCTGGCCCAATTACCGCTGTTGCAGATAAGCGCCGGCATTGCCCAGTGGCGTCCGGGCGAGGATTATGCAGCCCTGTTCCGCCGGGCAGACAGGGCTTTGTATCAGGCTAAAGGCGCAGGACGTGATCAGCTTGCTTTCGCAGCAGATTGAGTCAGCAACTGAAGCAGTTGCTGCAACGGGTGTTTAGGTTTCACCCCTTCCATCCGTTTGACCTGACTGCGGCAGGAGAAGCCGGTAACCAGCACCTGAGCCGCACCAATTTGCTGCACTGGTGTTTGCCAGCTCATCTGGTACAAGGCTTTGCTGTTGTGCTGGTTTTGCTTTTCATGGCCGTAAGTTCCGGCCATACCACAGCACCCCACAGCGACGGCTGACAGCTCAAGCCCAGCCTTGGCGTATATTTTCTGCCAGGCCTTTTCGGTGGCCGGTAACGCCGTTTTCTCTGTACAATGCGCCAGCAGTTTAAACTGCTGTGTTTGTGGTAGTTGTGGCAAAGCTTGCTCAACCAACCACTCATGCATCAGCTGAACCTGGTAGTCACCGCGCTGTTGACCTAGAGCTTTGACGTACTCGTCCCGGTAAACCAGCACCAAAGATGCATCCAGCCCCAACATAGGCGCGCCAAAGCCGGCAATTTGCTGCAAAAACTCCGATGCTGTTTTTGCCGTGGACGCAAATTCACGCAAGAAGCCTTTGACGTGTTGAGGCTTACCATTGGGTTGAAATGGCAGTAACACCGGAGAAAAACCCAGGGTTTCAAGCAATTTAAGTGCATCAGCGACCAGCTCTGCTTCATAAAAACTGGTAAAGGGGTCTTGCACCAAAAACACCAGTTTGGCTTTCTCTTCTGCGTTAAGCGCCTGCAGCGTTGGCAAATCAAAGCGATAATTCCCGGCAATGCGCTGCTGAAGTGATGGCACGGATAACTGCGGCGAATCGACATACCCCACCACGGTTTCAAGCACTTTGGCGACAAAACTGCGTTGCAGCAGCCAGTTCACTGGCCGCGCCACTTTGGTCAGATAAGGCGCACTGCGCTCAATATTTCCCACCAGATAATCTTTCAGAGGTCTGGGGTATCTGCTGTGATACAACTGAATAAAACGACTGCGAAACGACGGCACATCGACTTTAATCGGGCATTGACCGGCACAGGCTTTACAAGCCAGGCAGCCTTCCATCGCGTCCATTACTTCGTGCGAAAAGTCGTATTGGCCCTGCTGTTTCGCTCTGTAGTTGCGCAGCTTTTGTAACGAGGCTTTGAAGCCAGAGGATTTTTTAAGTAATTGCTGTTCTTGCTGCAGTACATCAATACCCTGCTGTTGCATCAGGCGTAACCATTCACGCATCAGGCCGGCCCGGCCTTTGGGGCTGTGACGGCGGTCTTTGGTGACCTTGCTGGAAGGACACATCGGCGACTGTTCTTCGTAGTTAAAGCACAGCCCATTGCCGTTACAGTTCAGGCTGCTGTCGAAGCTGTCTTTTACCTGGACAGGGATTTGCCGGTCGAAATAACCCCGTTTTTGGTCATCTACACTAACCAACTGGTCGTTGCTGTCGAACGGAGTACAAATTTTGCCTGGATTGACCCGGTTTTCCGGGTCAAAGGCCGCTTTAATTTTACGCAACTCGTTAAATAACACCGGGCCGAAAAACGCCGGTCCATATTCACTGCGGTATCCCTTACCGTGTTCACCCCACATCAGGCCGCCATATTTGGCCGTCAGTGCCACCACCTGATCGGAGATGGTACGCAGCAGCTTTTCCTGCTCGGGGTCACACATGTCCAGTGCCGGGCGTACGTGCAAAACCCCGGCATCCACATGACCAAACATGCCGTACGCCAGGCCATAGCTATCCAGCAAAGCACGAAATTCAAGAATATAATCGGCCAGATTCTCGGGCGGAACCGCGGTGTCTTCCGCAAAGGGTAAAGGTTTGCGTACGCCTTTGGCGTTGCCTAATAAACCGACCGCCTTTTTCCGCATTGCATAAATTTGCGAAATGGCGTCATTGTCATAGGTCAGCTGGTAGCCAATAATGCCGGCATCACCCTTCGCCATACTCTGCTGCAGTTGCTGCTCTAACTGGCTGATTTTGTCCGCCATGTCTTCCGGCGCTTCGGCATTGTATTCGACCATATTCAGGCCCAGCATGTCTTTACCTGGCACATCCTGAATAAAATCTTTCACCTGATGCCAGATAATATCTGCACGAGCCAGGTTCAGTACTTTGCTGTCTACGGTTTCCACTGATGTAGCGCGGGCTGCAACCATCAAAGGTGCATTTCTGAGCGCACTCTCAAAGCTGTCGTATTTCACATTCACCAGGCATTTGTATTTGGCGATAGGCGAAATATTTAACCGAGCCTCAGTGACAAAGCCCAGCGAGCCTTCCGAACCGCAAAGGATTCGGGATAAATCAAACTGACTTAAGTCGTCATTAAAGACGTGTTCTAAATCATAACCGGTCAGAAAACGGTTCAGGCGCGGAAAGGTCTGCAGGATCAACTGGCGGTGTTCACGGCAACTGGTCAGCACCTGGCGGTACACCCTACCAAGCTGATTTTGTTGCCCGGCAAGCTGTTCGGCTTCGGCTACTGGCATTGGCTTGGTATGCAGCACAGTGCCATCAATCAGCACCGAATGCAGCTCCAGCACATGGTCGCTGGTTTTGCCATACACCAAGGAGCCTTGCCCTGATGCGTCGGTGTTAATCATACCGCCAATAGTGGCGCGATTTGAGGTGGACAGATCCGGCGCAAAGAAGAAGCCATGCGGCTTTAAATATGCGTTCAGTTGGTCTTTGACCACACCCGCTTCCACCCGCACCCAACGTTCTTCCAGGTTCAGTTCCAGAATGCCGCGCATATGGCGCGATAAATCAACAACGATCGCCGAGGTTAGCGCCTGGCCATTGGTGCCGGTGCCACCACCTCTTGGGGTAAATTTCAGTGATTGAAAGCTGCTGCTTTGCGCCAGGCTGGTCAGTAACACCAGGTCCGCCTGATGCTTAGGTAGCACCACAGCCGCAGGCAGCTGCTGATAAACACTGTTATCGGTAGAGACCGCCAGGCGGCTGCCATAACTGGTTTCGATATCGCCGGCAAAGCCAGCAGCAGATAAGGCTTCTAGATAAGCCCGGACTGTGGCGTCCAGACTTTCAACAGTGGAGAGCTTCGGGATCATAAGGCACACCTGACATCAGCATGTGCCGGAGTATATCAGAGCGCGGCAACTGCTTTGAACGCCCTGAAAAAAAAACTAAGCCAATCAATCCTTGCGGTCGATCACTTCGCCTTCAATCACCCTGCCCGTTGCGTTGGACTCGGTTGACGATTGCCATTGCTGCTGGGAAAAAGCCTGCTGCATGCGCTTTTTTAACTGGTGACGTTTGTATAAAAATACCGGGATCAGTAGCCAGCTCAGCATCAGCAAAAACAGTAATACGCCCATCGCAAACACCAGCATCACACCCGCTATTAGCCACAGCAGGATTCGACTTAGCAGACCGCCTCGCTGTTTCTGTCTGAATAAGGTCTGCCATTGTTGGGCTTGCTGTTGAAAATTCATTTGTTCCTTCTCTTCTAAGCGCCTTTATCAGGCTTCATCAGGTAATGGGGGCCATCAGATGGAATTACAACGGGGCAAATGCAGATGACAGCTATTGATTTGTAACTAAAAATGACGATTAAAATTTAGACCAAATGATGCATTATTATATCACCATGTCTAATGTAGGTTATTATTTGTACATTTTGCAGTATGTGCAATTCCCTAACATTGGAGGTAAAAATGAAAATAACAACCTTGTTAAGTGCAGCAGCTGTACTGTTGGCTTCCTGGGGTGTATGTGCAGGTGGTCAGGGCGCCGTTTTGAGTGAAGCCTGGACAGCCATGGAAACAGACAATGCTGTTCAGGTTGACGATAAATGGGACTACATCCGTTTTTTTGCCGGTGCAAAGCACTACGCGTAAATCGGTCTGTTTCGCCTTTTATCCTGGTGGTTTTGTCAGTCCTTATGCCTATGCGCCTTACACCAGAGCATTAGCAGAAGCGGGCTATATCAGCTTTATTCTGAAAGTACCGTTAGGATTCGCTCTGCTCGAAATTGATGCCGCAGACGACGCGAAAAAAGACAGCTATGCCACGGTACATTGTTCAGCCTTTGTGGTAGGTGGACACTCTGTAGGTGGCGTTGCGGCGGTCGACTACGTTGCGGACCATCCTGACAATGGTCTGGTGTCACTGGCCTCTTACCCGCAGGACAGCACCTCCATTGCCAACAGCAGCACTATTGTCAGCAGTATCTACGGCACCAATGACTGCCAGACCACGCTGGCCGATATTGATGAGTCAACAGATAACCTGCCAGCAACCACCACTTATGTGGAAATTACCGGCGGCAACCACCCGCAATTCGGCTGGTATACCGACAGTACCACCGACGAATGTGCGGCTACCATCAGCCATAGCAATCAGGCCGATATTTTTATCAACGAAACCCTGCGGGTTTTGGGTTTATTTGAGTAGCACTGCTGTTTTACTCAAGAAAAAAGCCCGGATCACCGGGCTTTCTTAATGAAAAGCAATGCGTGCTTATGGCTTCGCCGTGACCGGGCAAGCCTCTAATTTCCACACTCGTTCCACATAGTCTTCAATCGAACGGTCTGAGGTGAATTTGCCAACAGAGGCCGTGTTCAAAATGGCCTTTTTCGCCCAGCCCGCTTTGTCGCGGTACCAGCCATCCACTTTCTGATGTGCATCGACGTAAGAGCGGAAATCTGCCAGTACCAGATACGGGTCGCCGCCTTCCAGCAGGCTGCGTTTAATAGCGCCTAATTCACCCGGTTTGCCTGGCGTGAAGTAATCAGTTTCCAGCCAGTCGAGAATGGCTTTGATTTCCGGATCCGCATAGTAGTAATCCCAGCTGTGGTAGCCTTTGGCGTGCAGCGCTTTGACTTCGTCCACGGTCAAACCAAAGATAGAGATATTGTCTGCGCCCACCTCTTCGGCAATTTCAATATTGGCACCATCTAAGGTTCCGACAGTGATGGCACCATTGAGTGCAAGCTTCATATTACCAGTGCCGGAAGCTTCTTTACCTGCCGTCGAGATTTGCTCTGACACGTCTGCAGCCGGGATCATTTTCTCCGCAAGTGTGACGCGGTAATTTGGCATAAACACCACTTTCAGGCGATTTTTCACCCTTTTGTCGCTGTTGATTTTCTCGGCCACTTTGTTGATGGCGTAGATAATCTCTTTTGCCAGCTTATAACCAGGTGCTGCTTTGGCGCCAAACAGGAACACGCGTGGCACCATGTCGTAATCCGGATTTTGCAAAATACGGCGGTACAACGCCAAAATATGCAGCAGGTTCAGGTGTTGGCGTTTGTACTCGTGCAAACGTTTGATTTGAATATCAAACATCGCGTGAGGGTCAATGCTGACACCGGTCAGTTCTTTCACCGTCTGGGCTAAATCTGCTTTGTTCTGATGTTTGATCGCCATAAAAGCGTCCTGGATTTGTGCATCATCAGCATAAGCAGCCAGTTTCTTCAGTTGCTTCAGATCGCGTGGCCAGTCAACCCCCACAGTTTCATCCAATAATTTGGATAAACGCGGGTTACAGGCTTTTAACCAGCGGCGTGGGGTCACACCATTGGTGACGTTGGTAAATTTATCCGGCCACAAGGCAACCATTTCAGGGAACAGGTCTGATTTGACTAAATCAGAGTGGATTTGCGCCACACCATTAACGCGGAACGAACCCACCACGGACAAATGCCCCATCCGGACCATATGCTCATGGCCTTCTTCAATAATGGAGAGTTTGCGTTTTTTCTCGTTGTCACCTGGCCACAGTACGTCGACCTGTTCTACCAGGAAGCGGCGGTTGATTTCGTAAATGATTTCCAGGTGACGTGGCAGTACTTTTTCAAATAAACGGACTGACCACTTCTCCAGAGCTTCAGGCAATAAGGTGTGGTTGGTGTATGCAAAGACGTGCTGGCAGATGTTCCAGGCTTCATCCCAGCCCATCTCAGCGCGGTCGACCAGAATACGCATTAATTCCGGAATGGCGATGGCCGGGTGGGTGTCGTTCAACTGGATAGCGACTTGAGCACCAAACTGACTCCAGTCATCGCCGTAGGTGCGTTTGTAACGACGAATAATGTCTTTCAATGAACAGGAGCAGAAGAAATACTGCTGAATTAAACGCAGCTCTTTACCCGCATCGGTTTCGTCGTTTGGATACAGGACTTTAGAAATAGTTTCGGCTTCTACATTTTCACGCGACGCATCAATATAACCACCTGAGTTAAACACGTCCCAGTTAAAGAAGCCGCTGGCGCGGGATTCCCATAAGCGCAGCACGTTGACTGAACTACCCTGGTACCCCACGACAGGAATATCCCAGGGGATCCCTTTGATAATACGGCCCGGGTGCCAGACCTTCTTCATTTTGCCTTGCAGGTCGTAGGTGGTTTCGACGTAACCGTACACCGAAATCTCCTGCACGGATTCTGGACGGCAAATTTCCCATGGGTTGCCATATTCACGCCAGCTATCCGGGCGCTCAATTTGACGACCGTCAGAGAACTCTTGTTTGAACAAGCCGTGCTCGTAATGAATGCCGTAGCCGATAGCAGGGTAATTTAAGGTAGCCATCGAATCGATAAAACAGGCAGCCAGGCGGCCAAGGCCACCATTACCTAACGCCATGTCTTCTTCCTGATCTTCCAGATCAGCGATATTCAGCCCCAGTTCGGCCAGCGCTTGTTTGGCAGCATCATAAGCCCCCAGGTTATGCAGGTTATTGCTGAACAGACGACCCATCAGGTATTCAAGGCTGAAATAATGCACAGCCCTGGTGTTTTGTTCGTAGTGAGTGCGTTGGGTGTTACGCAGGCCATCGAATACGTATTCATTGACTGCTGCACAGGTAGCACTCCACCAAGCTTGGCGGCTTGCCTTGTTGATATCAGTACCTAAAGTGCCGTGCAAATGACGGACGATACTGTTCTTTAAATCATCAGAAGTAGGTAAATGCGCCACTGCGCCCGTAGCCAACTGGCTTTTCGCTTGATTTTTCATTGCCAAATCCCGGTTTGCGGCCTTTTGCCGTTATTGTCATAAGAATAATTGTAGAAAAATTACAAAAACCCTTGTCACTCGTCAAGATTCGGCAGAATACCCTCCTGCCACCGTAATTTAATTACGTAATTGTGGCAGGATTATTGCATCGCCTTATTATTGTTTAAATCTTCGCAAACACGTCGTCTACAAAAGCTTTAGCATCGCATTCCAGTTGCTGCAAATGCGCCGGATCGACAAAACTTTCCAGGTAAATCTTGTAGCTATTTTCTGTACCAGATGGCCGTGCGGCAAACCAACCGTTTTTAGTCACCACTTTTACACCGCCGATACTGGCGTTGTTCCCAGGCGCTTTGGTTTGAACCGCCAGTATTGGATCGCCGGCAAGGACTGTTTGCGTCACGCTGCTGACATCCAGAGATTTCAGCGCCTTTTTCTGCTCAGCTGAAGCGCTGGCGTCTAAGCGGCGATACAATGGCGAGCCAAACTCGCGGGTCAATGCCTGGTACTGCTGGTAAGGGTCGACACCGGTCTTTGCCAGCATTTCAGCAGCGAGCAAGCCGAGAATAAAGCCATCTTTGTCGGTTGACCAGACAGTGCCATCAAACCGCAGAAAACTGGCGCCGGCACTCTCTTCACCACCAAAGGCAATGTTGCCCTGATGCAAGCCATCGACGAACCATTTAAAACCCACCGGCACTTCATAGACTTTCCGGCCGCGGCCTTGGGTCACCCGGTCAATCAGCGCGCTGGACACCAGCGTTTTACCAATAGCCAGCTCAGACGACCACTGGGGTCTGTTACTCAGCAGGTAATTAATGGCAACGGCCAGGTAATGGTTCGGGTTCATCAGGCCACCGCTGCGGGTCACTATGCCATGGCGGTCAAAATCCGGGTCATTGCCAATGGCCACATCGAACTGGTCTTTCAACTGAATTAAATTCGCCATCGCATAGGCGGACGAGCAATCCATCCTAATTTTGCCGTCTTTATCCAGTGGCATAAAGGCAAAAGCCGGGTCCACCCGGTCATTCACCACGCTGATATTTAAACCGTAGGTTTTTGCAATCACAGGCCAGAACGCCAGTCCGGAGCCGCCTAAGGGGTCAACCCCAATACGCACGCCAGCTTTGGCAATGGCGGCCATATCTACGACGTTTTTTAAATCATCGACGTAAGGCTGTACATAGTCGTAGGCAGTGCAGTAGTGGCTTTGCAACGCCGCAGCATAACTTTGCTGCTTCACGCCATGCAATTGAGTGGCCAGCAACTGATTCGCACGGTTTTGGATCCAATCCGTCGCGTCGGTATCGGCCGGGCCGCCATGCGGAGGATTGTATTTAATACCCCCATCTTCTGGCGGATTATGTGACGGCGTAATGATCAAGCCATCGGCCAGCCCGTCGGTACGGCCTTTGTTAAAACACAAAATGGCATGAGAGATCACTGGCGTTGGGGTATAGCCCTGCCCTTGTTGGATCATGGTTTTTACACCATTGGCGGTCAGCACCTGTAACGCCGATGCAAAAGCCGCTTCGGATAACGCATGGGTGTCTTTGCCCAGGAACAAGGGGCCTGTGATGCCCTGTGAGCGGCGGTATTCCGCCACAGCCTGCACTATGGCCAGAATATGCGACTGATTAAATGACGCACTGAGCGCACTTCCTCTGTGACCTGAAGTGCCGAAACTCACCAACTGAGCGGGTTCATTTGGTTCTGGTGTCAACTCATAATAAGCCGACACCAATTGAGCAACATTCACCAGACTGCTGGCTGGTGCTATCTGACCTGCCTGTGGGTGCAAAGACATCGCAAAATCTCCTTATAATAAGTCGCGTATTTTTTCCACATCCGTACTGTTGTAACCCAAAGTACCGGCCACTTCAGTCAGCATCATCTTCTTACGGGTTGTATTCGAATTGGTGATCACCCAAAAGTCTGTGTTTGGAATAGGTTTAGGGTTGGTGCTGCTGCCCGCTTCCTGTAGCTCGTGCTCGCTGCGACCGAAATAAAGCCGGTTGCGCCCTTTGATTTCCAGTACCTTGGCAAAATCTTTTTTATGAGCACGCGCCAACGCAGACAGGATAAACAGGAAGCGCCCTACCACGCTGTGCTCAGCAGACAAATCCTGCTGGCTTAACACGTCAAACACAGAGCCAACCACCGCCTTCTCAGGCTTTATCGCCTCCACCGCCTTTTCTTCGACTTTGGCAGGTTCGCTACTTTGGGTCGTGGGTTGCAACAATAAACGGCGCAGAATATCCGACGCACTTTCACCAATTTCCTGTGTCTGACTGGCGATAAAATGATAAAGATCGTCGTCTATCTCAATGGTTTTCATGCACTTATTCCGCGTTTTAGTAATAATTGCCGCCATTATATAAAGCTGACAGTCCTGACGCTATAGTCAGGATCTGTTAACCTGACGCCAATTAAATCAAAAGGATCCCAGATGCTATTACATACCGAGATCTCCGGTCAGGGTCAAGCTGTGTTGCTGTTGCACGGTTTATTTGGCAGTTATGAAAACCTGGGGGTGATTGCCCGTCAGCTGGAAAACTACCAGGTCATTAGCATGGATTTGCGTAATCATGGTCGTTCGCCCTGGAGCGACGAGATGACTTATCCGGCAATGGCAGCTGATGTGGCAGAAACCCTGCAGCACTATGGCATAGGTCCACTGGCTGTGCTTGGGCACTCCATGGGCGGCAAGGTTGCGATGCAGCTGGCGCTGTCCCGACCTGAACTGGTGAACAAACTCATTTTGGCGGACATTTCACCTGTATTAAATAAGCCGCGTCATCAGGCAATTTTTGCCGGTTTATCGGCTGTGGCTGCAACCTCTGTGAGCAGCCGCCAGCAGGCCGACCAAATTCTGGCTGATCATATTACCGAACCTGGGGTTCGGGCATTTTTACTGAAAAGTCTGCAGAAAACTGAGCATGGCTTTAGCTGGCGCTTTAATCTGGCTGCACTTGCGAATTGTTATGAAGACATTCTTCAACCGCCGGCTGCCGTTGGTCCTTACCCTGGCCCCACTTTGTTTATTAAAGGTGGCGACTCTGACTATTTACTCAGCGAACATCAGAGTCTTATCAGCACACTGTTTCCGCACGCCAAAGCCAAAGTGATTATGGGCACAGGTCATTGGCTGCACGCTGAAAAGCCCGCGGCTTTTGCCAAGCTGGTCAATGATTTTTTATTGACTTAATGCAACTAATTCCCAACTAATTTGTGCTATAGTGCGCGCAATTTTTTTCGGGCTTGCTGCAACATGAGTATTGAACAGTTTGAAACCTTGGGTTTAGTACTGGGTGTGGGTGCGTTGTATCTCTTTATCGTGATGGCGATTTGGGATGTACTTAAAAAAAGTAAAGCACCCCGCTTTGGTAAGTTTTTTGTCTGGCTGGTGCTGTTTTTATCGCCGGCTGTTTTTGTAGCCAAACTGGTCGTTGAATATTTCCTAGCAGAATAAGGTGCGTTCATGGCGAAGATTGCCACCGATCGCACAACCATTGATTTGTTTGCCCATGATAAGAGACCAGGGCGTCCGCGCACCAACCCGTTGCCGCGAGAAGAACAGGTCAAACTGAATAAACGTAATCAAATCAAACGCGATCGAACCAAGGGTTTAAAACGTATAGAGTGCAAGGTGTCGGATCAGCTGTATCAGCAGTTGTGTCAAAGCGCAGAAGCGCAGCAGATGACCCGAAGCGCCTATATAGAATGGGTTTTAGAACAAGCGTTGCGTCAGACGCAACTGAAGTAAAAGGCTGAACTTATGGCTACTGTAGGTATATTTTTTGGCAGCGATACCGGTAACACGGAACATATCGCCAAGATGATTCAAAAAGAGCTGGGCAAGCAATTGTTTGACGTGTTCGACATTGCCAAAAGCACGAAAGAACAAATCGCCAGTTATGATTTGTTGCTGTTCGGCATTCCAACCTGGTATTACGGCGAAGCACAGTGTGATTGGGACGATTTTTTCCCTGAGCTGGAAAACATCGATTTCGAAAACAAGCTGGTAGCGATTTTCGGTTGTGGTGATCAGGAAGATTATGCTGAGTATTTCCTGGATGCGATGGGCACCCTGCGCGATATCATTGAGCCTAAAGGTGCTATTATCGTTGGTCATTGGCCAACTAAAGGCTACAACTTTGTTGCTTCCAAAGCGCTGGCTGACAATGACCACTTTGTGGGTTTAGGCATTGACGAAGACCGTCAGCCAGAACTGACAGAGCAGCGCGTCAAACAATGGTGCAAGCAAATTTACGAAGAACTGAGCTTAAAAGAGCTCGAATCACTGTAACGAAAAGCCGGGGAAACCCGGCTTTTTTGTCTTTCGCTTTTGATCAAGATTTGCAATAGCTGGTGACTGCACCAATACTGGCAGTGCTTTTTCCTTTTCATCCATAACAAGAATCCAGGAACTGAGATGAAACCAATTTTCCAACCCACCTTGGTGGCTGTGCTGGTCGCAGCTGGTTTAGGGCTGGCTGCGTGCAAACCCGCGCCACAAAACCACGAAACCCAAGGGAGCGCAGACGTTGCACCAACCTCCGAGCAAGCCAAAGCCTTTGTTGCCAAAGCCTCGGAAGAAACCCGTCAGCTGTTGCTGCAGGTAAACCGGGCTGATTGGATAGCCAACACCTATATCACTGACGACACCGAAGCCCTGTCTGCAGAATTTAACCAAAAAATGACTGAAGCTGTGGTGCGGATGGCCAATGAAGCCGCCCGTTTTAACGACACTCAGGTCGACGCTGACACCCGTCGCCAGCTGGACAAACTGAAGCTGGCACTGACCCTAGCTGCGCCCAAAGATCCGGCCAAGACCGAAGAGCTGGCAGGCATTGTAGCCAAACTGAACGGAATGTACGGCAAAGGTAAATACACCAAAGAAGACGGCACTGTGATGGCACTCGGCGATATGTCTTCCGTGATGGCCAGTTCACGTAACTACGACGAACAGCTTGAAATGTGGAAAGGCTGGCATGACACCGCGGCGCCAATGAAACCGCTGTATGTCCGTCAGGTCGAACTTGCCAACGAAGGCGCCCGTGAATTGGGCTATGCCGATACCGGTGCTTTATGGCGTTCGAAATACGATATGGATGCAGACGCCTTTGCCGCTGAACTCGACAAACAATGGGCCGCAGTCAAACCACTCTATGACGCCCTGCACTGTCATGTCCGAGCTAAGCTAGGTGAAAAATACGGCACAGACAAAGTACCGCAAGACAAACCTATTCCGGCTCACCTGCTAGGCAATATGTGGGCTCAGGCCTGGGGTAATATTTATGACCTGGTGGCTCCGGTGAACTCGGATCCGGGCTATGACGTCACACAGTTATTGGCTGACAAGGGCTATGATGAGCTGAAGATGGTAAAAGGCGCTGAAGGCTTTTTTACCTCTTTGGGTTTTGCCCCACTGCCAGAGACCTTTTGGGCCCGGTCACAGTTCGTCAAGCCACGTGACCGCGACGTAGTGTGCCACGCCTCCGCCTGGGATTTAGACGCCAAAGACGATTTGCGCATTAAAATGTGTATCCAGAAAACCGGTGAAGAGTTTGCGGTGATCCACCATGAATTAGGGCACAATTTCTATCAGCGCGCTTACAAAGACCAACCGGTGTTTTACCAGGACAGCGCCAACGATGGCTTCCATGAAGCCATTGGCGACACCATTGCGCTGTCAGTCACGCCTAAGTACCTGCAGCAAATTGGTTTGCTGGAACAAGTGCCGGACGAATCCAAAGACTTGGGTTTGCTGATGAAAATGGCACTGGATAAAGTCGCCTTCCTGCCTTTTGGTTTATTGGTTGATCAATGGCGCTGGCAGGTGTTTTCTGGTCAGATTAAACCAGAGCAGTACAACCAGGCTTGGTGGCAACTTCGTGAAAAATACCAGGGTGTAGCCGCACCTGTAGCCCGCACCGAAGCCGATTTTGATGCCGGCGCTAAGTACCATGTGCCAGGCAACACGCCTTACACCCGCTATTTCCTGGCGCATATTCTACAGTTCCAGTTCCATAAAGCCCTTTGTGATATAGCGCAGGACGCTGGCCCAGTGCACCGCTGTTCCATCTATAACAGCAAAGAAGCCGGAACGGCACTGAATAAAATGCTGGAAATGGGCGCCAGCAAACCATGGCAAGAAGCACTGCAAAGCCTGACCGGTAAACCAGAGATGGATTCGTCAGCCATCCTGGCTTACTTTGCGCCGCTGAAAACTTACCTGGATGAACAAAACAAAGGCCGCAGCTGCGGCTGGTAACAGCAGCTCACTACCTGATTAAACAAAGGGCAATCTGTTGATTGCCCTTTTTCTTGGTCGAATCATTCGGTAGAAGGCTGCGAGCGGTATTTCGGTTTCTTACGGATATAGACCTTGCGGTTCACTTCACAGACTAACTGATCGGCTGCGTCTTTCACATGCACCACAAATTCAGGAAAATACTTTTCACCTTCGGCAGTTTTGGCTTTGATATCATCCAGCTCTGCGTCCGTCAGCACAAATTCAGCACAGAGCTTGCTGCGTCCTGGCGAGATGTAGTTGATGTCAGCCTGCTTGTCCCAGACGATGTACTCTTTACCCAGCGCTCCCATCAGCATTAATGGGTAAATAGGGTCCGTCATTGCAAACATAGACCCGCCAAACTGGCTGCTGTTAATATTGCGGGTCCAGGGCCGGTTTTTCAGTACAACTTTGCAGTACCGGTAATCATCGGCCAGTATCTCGACCTTAATGCCACTAAAGAAAAATGGTGGCCAGAAGTTTAATAAATGCCGCATCACTGCGGGTTTAAAAGCCCAGCGCATAAGCTTCCTCTGGTATGACCTGTTTCAGCAATTCTATCCTGCCGACTGCCGTTTGTCTGCTGTCTTCTGGCCATTTAGAGTTTGCTTCTTAAACCAATGCCCTTATAATCATTTGAAATTGAAGCAAGAACGGTACATTCAATGTCTGACCACAATACTGAACTGCGTAAAGCAGGTCTTAAAGTTACGCTCCCACGGGTTAAAATTCTGGATATTCTGCAGGATCCTAATCATCAACATATCAGTGCTGAAGATGTGTATAAAATCCTGCTCGACCTGGGCGAAGATATTGGTCTGGCGACTGTGTACCGTGTATTAAACCAGTTTGATGACGCCGGTATTGTCACCCGTCACCACTTCGAAGGCGGAAAATCAGTATTTGAACTGAGCAAAATGGACCACCACGACCATTTGGTGTGTCTGAACTGCGGTAAAGTGATCGAATTTGAAGATGACGATATCGAGCGCAAGCAGCTGGAAATTGCCGACAAAAATGGCATCAAGCTGACCCATCACAGCCTGTATTTGTATGGTGAGTGCGTCGATAAAGCCGAATGCGAAAGCAATCGCAGCCACAAAGGCTAATCAACAGAGTAAAAAAAAACCGGCTAAGCCGGTTTTTTTTCGCCTGCCAGAATTTGTTGTGTTAAATAACCCACTTCAGTGGCCCAGCAGCACTCAGGCCGTGGCCGACGTACGCCAAATTGTCCCTTCAGCGGCCGGCAATGACTGATGGCCTGCACCAACTGCGGTGGGATTTCGTTGACGCCATAACAGGCCCCTAATAATGCACCGGCAATAGCTGCGTTATCCGCAGTATCACCACCGCGCCTGATGGTGTCATAGATGCCATCCAGCCAGTCCGCTGCATACAGCAGTTGCCATAATGCATTTTGCAGGCTGACCAAAATTGGGTGCTCCGCGGTGTTAAAATCTTCCGGCGGCATAAACAAGGCTTGGTCTATAGCCCGGACAATCTGTTTGTCCACTTTTAGTTGCAAGGCCCAGTCTTTTATTTGTTGGTACAGCTCATCGGCACTGCAGTCATTCTCCAGCAAATGGCCAAGCGCCATCACATACAGCCCTGTTACTTGCTGATTCAGTAAATTGGGATGCGTCAGTGCAGTATCCGCCATAGCCCAGGCCGCCAGCTGAGGCAAGGAATAGTGCGGCACTGCCAATGCGATGGGGGCAACACGGGCCAAAGGCGTCGGTGCAAAAGAATCCTCATTTTGCCGGCCAAGCAAGGCTTGTTTCAGCTCTTCAGGCACAGCAAAAGGTTCGGTCCGCAGCCAGTACTCATAGGCCTGCCAGGCGCCTTCTTCCTGGTACTCGCCGTAATGGGCCAGTAAACGGCAAAGCAGCAACGCCAGCTCGCCGCTGTCAGTCACCTGCCCCGGCTGAGTGTGCCAGTTGTTTTGCAACAACAATTCGTCCAGGCTGCCACCCAACCGTAAAGAGCGTTCGGTATCTGTCAGATTTTCCAATGCAGCCCCAGTCACCTCACCGGCTAACAAGCCGTAGATTAAACCTTGCGCTTTGGATTGCAGTACAGCTTCTGGCATGACCCACTCAACTGATGAATTTTTAGACCTTATGCTTAGTTATAAGCTATTGCGCTTCACAAGCCAAGCTCTTGTTAAAAATCAATACCCTAGCTGAAGTCGACACCATGTAGAACGGCAAATAACAGGCATAAAAAAAGCACCCGAAGGTGCTTTTTAAAATTCGCTCAATGAATTAAGCAGTTAAAGCTTCTTTTGCTTTAGCAACTAAGGCAGCGAAAGCGCCTTTGTCGTATACAGCGATATCGGCCAGGATCTTACGATCGATCTCAACAGAAGCACGTTTCAGACCGTCGATAAAGCGGCTGTATGACAGACCGTTTTGACGGGAAGCAGCGTTGATACGCGCGATCCACAGCTGACGGAATTGACGTTTACGTTGACGACGGTCACGGTAAGCGTACTGACCAGCTTTGATCACTGCCTGGAAGGCAACACGATAAACACGGCTACGGGCACCGTAATAACCTTTAGCTTGCGCTAAAACCTTCTTATGACGCGCGCGAGCGGTCACACCACGTTTTACTCTTGGCATTTAAAATCTCCTAATGACTTATGCGTATGGCAGGCAACGTGCAACGCTGGCAACGTCAACTTTGGCTACTAAGGTTTTTGGACCTAAGTGGCGCTTACGCTTAGAAGATTTCTTCGTCAGGATGTGGCGAAGATGTGATTGTTTACGTTTAAAACCGCCTGAGCCGGTTTTCTTAAAGCGCTTTGCAGCGCCTTTGTTGTTTTTCATCTTTGGCATAGTTTACTAACTCGCATTGTTTAGTGACAACGAATAATAAGGCGATAAAAAACGCCACTCTTTCAAGCGGCGTCTTTATATACTTGAAAGCCTTATTACTTCTTATTTGGGGCCAGCATCATGATCATCTGACGTCCCTCAACCCGGCTCGGGAAAGACTCACAAACAGCAATGTCTGCCATGTCTTCTTTGATCCGGTTCAGAACCTCAATACCGATGTCCAGATGCGCCATTTCACGACCACGGTAACGCAGCGTGACTTTGGCTTTGTCGCCCTCTTCAATGAAGCGACGCAGGTTGCGTAGTTTTACCTGGTAATCGCCTTCATCAGTTCCTGGACGGAACTTAATTTCTTTAATCTGGATCTGCTTTTGTTTCTTCTTCTGTTCTTTCAGAGCTTTGCCCTTTTCGAACAGGAACTTACCATAGTCCATCAACTTACAAACAGGTGGTTCGGCAGTTGGGCTGATTTCAACCAGGTCACATCCTGCTTCTTCTGCCAGTCGAATTGCTTCGTTAGTACTGACAACACCTAATTGTTCACCTTCAAACCCGATCAGACGTACTTCACGTACACTGATTTCTTCGTTAATCCGGTTAGGACGGTTCGTTGGTAGCGGTTTCTTTCCTACTTTAATGGTATGTTCCTCCAAGAATTAAACTAATCAGACCCGGTTTTTAATTTCTTCAGTCAGCTTGGCCACAAAAGCGTCAACTGACATTTTTCCGAGGTCTTCGCCCTTACGTGTTCTTAAGGCTAAATCGCCGGATTCGACTTCTTTGTCACCGACCACCACCAAATAAGGAACACGCTGGAGCGTGTGCTCGCGGATTTTAAAGCCAATCTTCTCATTTCTCAAGTCAGAAGTTGCTCTAATGCCATGAGATTTGAATGTTTTTACCAATTGTTGGGCATATTCGGCCTGATTATCGGTAATATTCATCACCACAACCTGAGTTGGGGCCAACCAGGCTGGGAAGAAACCAGCATATTCTTCAATCAGAATACCGATGAAACGCTCCAGTGAACCCAGGATGGCGCGGTGGATCATCACCGGCACCTGACGGTCGTTACCCTCAGCGACAAAGCTTGCACCTAAACGGCCTGGTAAGGCGAAATCAAGCTGCACTGTACCGCACTGCCAAGCCCGGCTTAAGCAGTCATGTAAAGTGAATTCGATTTTCGGACCATAGAAGGCGCCTTCGCCCGGCTGCAGATCGTACTCGATGCCATTGCTCTCCAGCGCTTGCGCCAGAGCTTGTTCTGCTTTGTGCCAGATTTCATCCGAACCGATGCGTTTTTCCGGCCGGGTCGACAGCTTGACTTTGACGTCTTTAAAGCCAAAGGTACCGTACACGTCAAAAACCATCTTGATACAGTTGGCCACTTCGGCCTGCACTTGCTCTTCAGTACAGAAGATATGCGCGTCATCCTGGGTGAAACCACGTACCCGCATCAGACCATGTAAGCCACCTGACGGCTCGTTGCGGTGACAGCAGCCAAACTCCGCCATCCGCAGCGGTAAATCGCGGTAGGATTTCAGACCCTGATTAAAGATTTGCACATGCCCCGGGCAGTTCATTGGCTTGATGGCGTAATCGCGGTTTTCTGAACTGGTGACAAACATGTTTTCAGCATATTTTTCCCAGTGACCGGATTTTTCCCACAGCACTTTGTCCATCATAAATGGACCTTTCACTTCCTGGTAATCGTACTCGACCAGCTTTTCACGGACGAAGCTTTCCAGTTCACGGAAAATGGTCCAGCCGTCGTTGTGCCAGAACACCATACCTGGCGCTTCTTCCTGCCAGTGGAACAGGCCCAGCTGCTTACCAATTTTGCGGTGATCGCGTTTTTCTGCTTCTTCCAGCTGCAACAAATAAGCAGCCAACTGCTTCTTGTCTGCCCAGGCAGTGCCGTAAACGCGTTGCAGCATTTTGTTTTTTGCATCGCCACGCCAGTACGCACCGGCCACTTTCATAATTTTGAAGTGTTGGCAAAAACGCATGTTCGGCACGTGTGGACCACGGCACATATCAATGTATTCTTCGTGATGGTACAAACCCGGCTTGTCGTCTTTGGCGACATTGTCGGTCAGAATTTCCATCTTGTAGCTTTCACCACGCGCCGCAAAGGTGTCGTAGGCTTCTTGCCAGCTGACTTTCTTCTTCACCACATCGTATTCGGTTTTGGCTAATTGCAGCATACGGGCTTCCAGTGCAGCCAAATCTTCCGCACTGATTGGACGGTCTAAATCGACGTCGTAGTAGAAGCCATTGTCAATCACCGGACCGATCGCCATTTTGACGTTCGGCCACAGTTGTTTAATGGCATGGCCCAACAAGTGAGCGCAGGAGTGGCGGATAATTTCCAGGCCTTCCAAGTCTTTGCTGGTAATAATATTCAGTTTGAGATCGCGGTCGATCAGCTCGCAAGCGTCAACCAGAACACCGTCCAGTTTACCGGCAATAGTGGCTTTGGCTAAACCAGGGCCTATGTCTTTAGCGACATCCATTACAGATAACGGTGCATCATACGAACGTTGGCTGCCATCAGGCAGTGTAATAACTGGCATGTTGTTTTCCTTACAGTGCTGGCCCATACCAAGGGTCAGTTGGAGTTGAAGGTGGTGCAGGATTGATGCGGCCGCGCGTGCCAGTTGATGACTTCTACGAAAAATCATATGGTGCACAGCTTAGCCGTCAATAACGCCCTGCGGGCAGAATAGTAGCATTGGCGCGAGCCTTACACCAAGCAGAAAGTCTGAACTTTCGTCAACTCGTCCTAAACTAAAAAGGTTCGGAACGGTGTGATTGAGGTCTGTATGCAACTTATCAACAAAACCATTCTTTGCCCCTTTTGTGGTCAGCCAACCACTGTAACTATTGATGCCAGCGGCGGCGATCAGGACGATATTGAAGATTGCAGCAATTGCTGCAATCCCATTCATGTGCAAACCCATATTGATGAAGTACGGCACAAGGTGCAGGTGTTTGTCGACGCCGATGACGAGCAGTATTACTAATGCTATCTGGTTTGGCGCAGTGCCAGCACCCGTTCGACTGTATCGACAATAGTGATGGTTTGCTGGTCAAGTTCTATATTGACCAGGTCACCTGCCTGGCGCTTACCTAGTGTGGTCACGGACAAAGTCTCAGGGATCAGATGCAAGTAGAAACTATGGTCTGTCACGTCGCCTACTGTCAGGCTAATGCCATCCACAGAGATAAAACCTTTACTCAGCACATAAGGCCGGAATGCGTCTGGCAGTGCCAGCTCGATACGGCAGTTTAACCCTTGTTTTTCAACTGCCCGAATAGACACAGTGCCGTGCACATGGCCTGAGACCAGGTGACCACCAATTTCACGGCCAAAACTCAGCGAACGCTCAAAGTTGACCCAGCAGCCCTGCGCCAGGGCACCGAGGTTGGTCTTTTGCAGGGTTTCATCAATCACATCAAATTGCACCCAGCCCGCTTGGCTGTCGAAATCGGTGGCGGTCAGGCAGGTGCCATTGACGGCGATACTGGCGCCGCGCTCCAATTGTGCTAATAACTCTGCGGGCACAGTTAAGGTTAACTGGCGAAAAGTCCCCTGGTCGCGAACTTGTTGCACCTGAACCTGGCGCTGCACTATTCCGGTAAACATAAAACCTCTGTTGTGGTAAGGTGGCGGCGATTTTTCTGGAGTCATCATGCTACCTTTTTCCCGCTTTGAAGCCAAAACCATTCTGAAACTCTCAGGCCCTATCGTTCTTGCTCAGCTCACCCAAACCATGATGTATGTCATCGACACGTTAATGGCGGGTCGGGTGAGCGCGCTGGATATGGCCGCTATTGCAGTAGCATCGGCCATCTGGTTGCCCATTATTTTGACCTTTCAGGGGCTGTTATTGGCGTTAACCCCTATTATCGCGCAGCATTTTGGCGCCCGGCAGCACCAGGCCATTCCAACGACGACCTTGCAAGGCGCTTATCTGGCGGCTTTTCTGGCCACGCTGCTGATTATTGCGATGCAGTTTATCGGCGAGCCATTGTCCTATTTGCAGATGGAAACTGAAGTCCGGCAAAAAGCGGTCGATTATCTGCATTACATTAGTTTTGGCATCTACCCGCTGGCGGGTTATATGGTGCTGCGTAATTTGTTTGAGGGCATCGGCAATACCAAAGCCACCATGTGGATAGCTTTCGTCGGCTTGCTGGTCAATATTCCGGCCAACTATGTGTTTATTTACGGCCATCTTGGTATGCCTGCGCTAGGCGGAGCCGGCTGCGGCCTGGCTACAGCCCTGGTGCACTGCGCCATGTTCTGTGCCATGTTGACCTATGCGCTGCGCAGTCGCAGCAGCAAAGCTTATATGGTGCGGCCAGCCAGCCTGAAACCCGCCAAAAAAGAGTTGTGGCAAATCATTGCCATCGGCACCCCTATCGCGTTTTCACTGTTTTTTGAAGTGACATTATTTTCCTGTATTCCGCTATTGATTGTGCATTTGGGTGCCATTGTGGTGTCCGGGCATCAGATCGCCAATAACTACAGCGCACTGGTGTTTATGTTACCGATGTCGATGGGCCTGGCAACCACTATTCGGGTTGGTCATCTGGTCGGCTCGCGCGATATTAAAGAGCTGAAAAAAGCCGTCAGTACCGCAGTGCAGCTGGCCATGCTGATGGCGGTTGGCATTGCTACCCTTACCTTCCTGGCACGCTTTGTGGTGGCGTCTTTGTACAGTACAGACCCGGCGGTGATCAGTATTGCTGCCTCTATTCTGGTGTTGGCCTGTTTTTACCAGCTGTCTGATGCGGTGCAGGTGGTTTGCGCCTGCGCTTTACGGGGCCTGAAATACACCAAGCCAGTGTTCTACATTACCTTTGTCGCGTATTGGCCTATTGGCTTTGGTCTTGGCACTTTATTGGGACTGACCGATGTGCTGGTGCCTAAAATGGGCGCGCATGGCTTCTGGATAGGCATTATTATTGGTCTGACGGTGGCGGCTGTCTTGCTGGCGCTGATCCTGAAAAAACGGCTGAAGGTACTGGAAAATGAACATCTGGCGCACGCTGTTTCTGCTTCCCATCCTGCTCAGTCTGTCTAGCTGCAGCGATCCGGTTCAATCGGTCTGGGCCGACTACCAGACCCGACTGAGCCGGGTCACCTCGGTTGAGTTTCCACCTGTTGCATCGCTGCCGTTGACGTCCTTGCCCTCTATCAGCCAGCTACGCCAGCCCGTAGCTGAGTTGGAGCTTAGCCTGCTTAACATGCTGGCGCTGCGTCGCTGTGGCTTGGATCAGCTGGTTGGCGAACGCAACAGCAGCCTTGGCAAAGTGCAAAGTGTCAGCCAACGTTTTCGTTATGAGAGCAAGTTTTTGCAGCAGGTTCAGCCTTGTCTGCGTCCTGGGCTACTCAGTACTGAACTGAGCGACCAGCTGCAGCTGGTCAGCCAGCGTAAGCGAATCGATCTACCAAATCAGTGGATAAACCTGCTGATGCTGGACCCCACCTTACGTCAGCAATGGCAACCTGCGGCGGAAGGTTTGCCGTTATCCGGACAGCCAGGCCTTACCGAAAGCCTGCAGGCACTGCATCAACTTCAGCGAATACAGCAACTGCTGGAAAAAGAGCAATGGCAAGCATTGAGTGAACAGAATGCAGAAGACGCCTTGGCGCTGTTGTACCAGTCAGGTTATCTGAGCCGCTGGCTGCATAGTGTGTTCAGCCATCTGCGGCTTCTGCAGCAAACAAATTCAGCCTTAGAGCAGCTGCAAATTGCGCAATTTTGTCCGGCTGGTAAAGCCCATGGCAATCAGGAAAAACTGCAAGGGGTGTTGACGCAGGTGTTTATTCCGCGCATTCAGCAGCCGCTGGCGCAGCTGGATGGTGCGTATCAGCAATTCTGGCCTCTGCTGAGCGCACTGTATCAGCAAAGTCCACTTTGGCCTGCACTGCAACAACGTTTTGACCAACCGCTGCAGGATCTTAAACAGCAGCTGCATGTGCATGTGGCCTGGTGGCAGCAGGTACAGCACCAGTGCGCCACGCCTGGTGCTGCCAGCTCAGCCAATTAAAGTTCGATGTACTGAGGCCAACCTAACAGCGGCTGTGCCAGGCCTTGCTTGTGTTCAAAGGCATCCAGTTTTTCCGGCGACGCCTGCTCCAGTGCCAGCTTCTGGTATTTACGGGCAAAATCGACCGTTCGCCGCAGCGCGTCAATAAAGTTCCCCCCTAAATCTGCACGCACCGCGTCATCGTAGCCGGCAGGCAACATCAGCAATACCTGCTCGGTCTGCAGTTGCAGCACTGTAGGTTCGGACCAGCTGTCTTTTAACTCCAGCTGGCGGATGCGTTTTTTCAGATCCTGCCGTACTTTTTCGCCACCGGTAAACAGGCGGTACAACACCACTTCGGCAATCATGTCTTCCACACTGAAATGCTCAAATGGGTCCAGCTGGCTTTGCACGTAAAACTGCTGCTTCACCACTGAAATCGCATTGCGCCGCAACGACTCAGTGCGGGCTTGTTGGTATTGACTCAAGCCTTCCCATTCTTCCGCATCCGGCGGACTGGACAGGTCCTGCAGCAACTGCTCGTCGACGTCGCCGTACAGCGAGCGCCGGTTCGGCTGCGCTATCGTCACCTGCGCCAGCAAGGTCCAGCCTTTCTGAAAACTTTTGACCACACCATCCGCGCTTTGCAGCAATGCCAGCGCTTTGTCATGGTCTTTTTCAGAAAGCTCTGCTAAGCCCAGACTCGCCACACCAATGACGTCAAAGGCCGCCTGTTCAAGCAAATGCATCTTGTATTTGTTATAGAATTTGTCGGCAAACTTCAGGCTCATCAACACCGCTTTGGCTTTGATTTGCTCCAGTTGTGCTGCCGACAGCTGCCCTTGTGCCAGTCCGTGCTGGATCACCTGGGTTAAAAAAGGTCCTTGCTGAGCACGGAGTACTAACTGCATCTGTTTCCCAATCCTTAGTCGAGGAAGCTGAACATATCGTCCACTTCGTCGTATTGTTCCGTCGCCTGGTTCTTCTCTTTCGCCTGCATCACCAGCTCAGTGGCAAACTTATTGATAATGGCTTCCCATCCTGAGTTTTCATTACGGATCAGGTTTTTAATGGCATCGCCTGTTGACGGCGATAGCTGGAAAATCAGTGCCAGTAAGCTACGCGGATCGTCATAACCCAGGCTATGCACCTGTTCTGAGCTGGTGCGTTCGCTGTAACTCAGTGCTTCTTCCAGATCCTGCTCTTCTTCGTGTAGCAGATCATGCACCTCATCATCATCTTCGTCCTGCTCACCACGGTACAGCTCAATAAAGGGAATGCAAAGGTAAAACAGTCCGGCAGGATCCTCGGCAATGGCTTCCAGAATTTCAGTCTGTTTTTCTTCGTTATCCTGAGTACGGATTAAATAGGTCAGAAAATCAAAGGTGTGCTGCTTCAGCTCGTCAGCATTGTTTTTTATTTTCTCTTCCCAGTACAGCGGCTGCTGACTGACGATGTCACGGATTTTCTCCGGTGTCATCAGTTCCGAGATAATCGAAGGGAAGGATAAATCATGCTGAGAGTTAATTTGTGTCAGCGTCACAATGTCAATCTGCTCAATTACTTCCACCAGTTGCTCATCCGACATGGTGTTGGCAATCAGATCAAACTTTTTGCTGGCCTGCTTTGGCTCCACCACCGCAAGTTCTTTGATTTCTGCGACGGTAATTTCAATTAAATTGTTCATTAGCGCCCTTCCCGGTCAAAGCGAATTTCATCATAAGCATCGTCATAACCCGGCTCGTCCTCGCCATCATCGTCATCCGGATCCGGCCCGTAACCGCGGTCGTCCATCTCTTCTTCATCGTCTGCCATATCTCGGGCCGCTTCAAAGCCAGCCCCCACTTTGGCCTGGAAGGTCAGCATGTAGAGCACGGCAACGGCTTCAATTAATACCAACTCGTCGTACTCTCGTACCGCTTTCACCAGTGGCAAATCGGCGTTGCCAAAAGCCACTGTGGTTTTAAACTGATCCCAGCTTGGTACGGTGCCGGCTTTTAGCCAGGCAGCCCATTGCAGTTTGGCTTGCGGGCTGAACTTCACTTTGCCGTATAAGGCGACAGGCAGGTATTCAGGCACGGAGGACAGCATTTCAACATCAGCCAGCAGCACCTTTTTCATTTGTGCAGTGAATTGCTCCAGCGCTTTGGGGGTGTCCGGGTCACTGTAGGATTCAATATTTTCAAAAGCATCAGCCTTCAGCTGAGCCAAGCGTTCATTACTAAATTTTTTCATGATTACCTCAGACAGCCGGATAATAACTGTCCCACAGCTCTTTCATGGCTGCAGCCGGATCTGTGACTATGACGTTGTTTAAATCTTTGATAAATGCGGCGCGCTTTTTAGCGTCTGACAACACATCGTAGGCTTCTTTCACCCGCTGCAATTGCACCGAGGCCTGCTCCAGCTCGTCGTCTGAGGCATCACGCAGTTTGTCGGGGTGGTATTTGTTCGACAGCCTTTTGTAGGCTTTTTTGATTTCGTCTTCCGTGGCGTTTGCTTTGACGCCTAATACACGAAAATAGTTAATCATGCGGTCCACTTCACTGTTTCAGGGGGCCCAGCCCCCTTGGTCGTGGCATGATAGCAGAGAACTGCAGCTACTGGCCAAGCAGCTTTTCGACTTAATCCGCGTTCATCCATTTTTGCACCGCAGACACCAGCTCGTCCGGGTGGAATTTGGCGATAAATTGGTCAGCACCTACTTTGCGCACCATGGCTTCATTAAAAACACCACTTAACGATGAGTGCAGAATAATATGAATATTTTTCAGCTGGTCGTCTTTTTTCACTTCGGCGGTCAGGGTGTAACCGTCCATTTCCGGCATTTCGATGTCGGAGATCATCAAAGGCACCGCCTGTGTGATGTCGCCGCCCAGTTCATTGGCTTTGGCTTTTAACCAATCCAGCGCCATGCGGCCGTCGTTGACGGTTTCTACATGAATGCCCACTGTAGATAACGCGCGTTTCACCTGGTTACGGGCCACGGCAGAGTCATCAGCCACCAGCACGGTCAGGTTTTGCACTTCCAGCCCTTTGGCTTTTTCTTTCACTGATTCGCTGACGGTTTCATCCACAGGAGAAATCTCAGAAAACACTTTTTCAACGTCAATGATTTGCACCAGCTTTTTATCGACTTCTGTCACAGCAGTCAGATAGTGTGATTTACCGGCGCCATGAGGAGGAGGCAGTATTTGCTCCCAGTTCACGTTGACAATACGGTCGACGCCACCGACTAAAAAGCCTTGGGTGTTGCGGTTGTATTCAGTCACCAGAATAAAGGCGTGCGATAAATCTTCGATGCGTTTGCCACCTGTCGCCTGGCTGAGGTCAATCACAGTCACTGGGACGCCACGCAAATGGGCGATGCCGCGCACATTGGGGTTAGCGCCGGGTAATTCGGACAGGTCCGGACACTGAATGACTTCGCGCACCTTAAACACGTTAATGCCGTAAGGTTGGCTGCCCTGCAATCTGAACATCAGCAACTCCAGCCTGTTTTGTCCAACAATATTGGTACGCTGATCGACAGAACTCATAAAACTGGACATAGTCACCTCAAATAAAATTGAATTACCCGTTTCTGGCAAGCTCAGTATGGCAGCTTTGTAAACATATGCCGTTGATCTTGCATTACAAAGCGCTTTGATTTTGCGTTAGAACGGTTTAAAGTGAAAAATACGATAAAAACTGCAATTTGAAAAGCCCTACGTAAACAATTATTTCAACTCAGCTTGAAGTCGCTCAGCAATTTCAGCAAAACCTGGCCTGTTGTTGGCGTCAGAACTCAGGCTGAGTGCTTCAAGCTGAATAAGTGGATCCTCTGCCTGCAAGGGTCCGTCACAGTGAAGCCGTAAATCCTGCATTAAATAGCCAAAAGCCCGTATATCCAGCGCTTTAAAGTCCCGTTGCTGTGCTTCCGTCAGGCAATCAAGCGCAGTCGCCGCACCAAAGTCGCCTAAATACAGCTGATGATCCGGACCAAGCAGCATATTGTGGGCATAGAGGTCGCCATGACACACGCCGCGCTGATGCAAATGCTGCATGGCCGAAGCGACTTGTTGCAAAACCTGCACGCGTTGAGCCCGGCTGACCGTAAAGCCAGCGGCGTAACAATCGCGGCTGATACTGGTAAAACTCGGTGGCAAACCCAAAGGCGTAAAACCGGCAGGGATCAGTTGCATCACCAGGCCTTTGGCAGCAGGTAGCTGCACTTGGGCACGCAGTCCAATTAAATTGGGGTGACCGGCACAGCGCACAGCATTCCACAGCTCTTCATTCGGGCAGCCGTCAGTGGTGATTTCGCCTTTAAACTGCTTCAGTGCCCATTCGCTGCCGTCTTCGAGGTCGGCAACCCGGTAAATCTGGCCGGATGCGCCCTGACCTAACAAGTCCAGTTGCTGGTAACGCGACACCTGATGAACCGCCAAATTCTCTGCTTCAGCAGGCGAGGCAAAACAAGCGGGATTGGCCCCTACCGACAGCCAGGCCAGCTTAGGCAAACGGAACAGCCAGTCTGGTAGATGCTCCAGCTGATTAAGTGACAGACGCATCAGCGCAATCGCCTGGCACTGCTGCATCGAGTCCGGCAGCGCCTTCAGCTTATTGGCCGCAAGCGCAACCTTTTGCAGCTGACGGTAACGACCCAAGTCCTGTGGCAAATATTCTAACTGATTGTCGGTCAGGATCAGCCAGCGCAAGCCTTCTGGCAACACGCCCTCGGCAAACTCCGTTAGCTGGTTGCCTTTAAAACTCAGCATTTCAAGTGACGGGCAGTCAGCCAGCACTTTGGGAATATGGCAAAACGCATTATTGGTCAGGAACAGCCGCTTTAGTTGAGTAAAGCGAGGCAAATCTTCCGGCAGCTGAGAAAGCTGGTTATCTGACAAATCAATCTGTTCCAGACTGTCCGTATAGGCATAAAGCTCAGCCGGAAACTGTTGAAGCGCTGCAGTCCATTTCACCGAACGCAAATCTGCTGAGAGCTGCATCACCCATCCCCAAAAAAGCGCTCAGTCTAATAACTGAACTCAGTCACAGCAAGACACTTGTAACAGCGCATTCGCATACCCATAGTAAAACCCACCAATGCCTAGCAAGGAATGACGATGACAACTTATACCCCTCCAAAAGTCTGGACCTGGGATCAAGCCAATGGCGGCGCTTTTGCGGCAATTAACCGACCAGTCTCCGGTGCGACGCATCAGAAAGACAGGCCCAAAGGCAAGCATGCGCTGCAGCTGTATTCGTTAGCCACGCCAAACGGTGTCAAGGTAACCGTGATGCTGGAAGAGTTATTGGAGCTTGGGATCAGCGCTGCTGACTATGACGCCTGGCTGATCAGTATCCGCGACGGTGACCAGTTCAGCAGTGGTTTTGTTGAGGTGAACCCCAACAGCAAAATTCCGGCGCTGTTTGATGAAGAAACCGGTATCCGGCTGTTTGAGTCCGGTTCCATTTTGCTGTACCTGGCGCAAAAGTTTAACGCCTTCTTACCGGATGATGTGGCTGAACGTGCAGAAGTGATGAACTGGTTATTCTGGCAAATGGGCAGCGCGCCTTTTGTCGGCGGCGGTTTTGGCCATTTCTATGCCTATGCACCGGAAAAATATGAGTACCCAATTAACCGTTATGCCATGGAAACCAAACGTCAGCTGGATGTGCTGGATAAACAACTGGCGAGTCATACCTACGTGGCAGGCGAACACTACAGTATTGCCGATATGGCCATCTGGCCCTGGTACGGTGCATTAGTGCTGGGCCGCCTGTACGGTGCCGCTGAGTTTCTGGATGTGCAGAGCTACCCCAACCTGCTGCGCTGGGCGCAAATGATTGACCAACGCCCCGCGGTTAAACGTGGCATCAAGGTCAACCGCAATTGGGGCGAACCGCATGAGCAGGTGCCGGAGCGGCACAGTGCGGCGGATTTTAACTGAATCTAGAGATAGCTGGCCTGATTGGCCAGCCAGGCAGATAAACAGCAGAAACAAAAACGCCGCTCAGTGAGCGGCGTTTTTGTTTGAATATGGTGCGTTCTAGTGGACTCGAACCACCGACCCCCACCATGTCAAGGTGGTGCTCTAACCAGCTGAGCTAAGAACGCAGGTCGTTTACGGCAGGCTTTGCTGCGGCAACGGCGGCTATGTTATGCAGCAGCGCATTGGCTTGCAAGTATTTTTTCTGAAACATTGTGCGTTTGCTGCAAATTTAAACGCCCTGCTGGTTATTGCTGCATTTTTACCTTAGCAGCACTGTCTGCCTGGGAGAATTCAGCCAGATCAGGCAGATGCATCAGCTCGCGCCACAGCTTGCAGACCCTGCCGGACCACGCTAGCATCCCCTTTTCTATTTAGCATCGGGCAAATTGATCAATTTTAGCCCTTTAAATTTTTTGATTAAGTAGTTAAACGACTATGACATTGATTGAAGAACACAGCGCTGAACTGGCTGAGTTGGCAAAACAGAAGATTGCCGAATTTAACGCCCTGCACTGGGATGCCTCTTTGCGCCAGCCGTTAGGGCTGAAACAAATGACTCCTTCAGGCGAGTTAACGGCGGTGCTGGCAGGCCGGACTTTTGGATTGTGGTTTTATCTGGAATCGTTTTGGTTGGCGGAGGAAGAACGGGGCCAGGGGCTGGGCAGCCTGATGTTGCAAAAGGCTGAACAGATAGCGCGTCAGCGCGGCTGCCGTTTTGTGGTGCTGGATACGCTGGATTTTCAGGCCAGACCTTTTTACGAACGCCACGGCTATCAGCTGCAATGGACCCAGCAAAATTACCCTTTTACCGGAGCCAAACACTTTATGACAAAGGCGCTATAGCCAACGTTAGTGCTGGATCAGCCAGCGGCCACCTTTGGCTGGCCCTACCCGCTGTAACTGACCGCGGGCTTTCAGTTTGGCCAGCTGTTTTTCGATGGCTCTGCAGCTTAAGCCCAGTTGCAGCGCCAACTGACGGGCACTTAATCTGTTGTCTTTTTTCAGATAACGAATGATCTCGTCTTCAGTATCAAACCAGTTTCGTTCGGCTTTGGGCGCTTCACCGGCAGGCAAGGTCGCACGAATGGCCTGATGCAGTTGCAGCGCAAGCCAGTCACTCCACTCCTGTCCTGGCGGTTGCCACAGCAACTTCTGATAGTCAGATTGTTGTTTCCTTAATTGCTGCTCCAGTGGCAAATCGCAGAACGAAGGATGCAGCTGTCGCAGTCCAGCTTTCAGCCAAAGCAGCCCCAACAGATGGTTGCCCTGACTGAACGGCTGCAATTGCATCCAGTGTTGAAACTTCGCTGCCATACCGGCCAAGGTACGGGGCTGGCGTGTGCACCAGCTGTCAAACAATGCCGGAATTTTATCTGCTGAAGGGGCCTGAAACACTAACTTATGGTCGCTATACAGCGCACTGCTCTGCTGGCGAAAACTCTGACCTGGCACGAGGTTTTCGGCCAGTTGCCACATCGCGGCCTGGCTGTTGACCTGAAGTGAGGTAATTTCCCGATACAGCAGCGTCAGCCGACCTGCTATTTGTAAAGCGACAGGCAGTTTGTCAACCTGGACTTGCTGCCATAGCTTTTTTTGCGCCGAACTGAAGCGTTGCTGATCCAGGCCAAGCGCCTCAGCAGCCGCATCGCTCCTCAACTGCTGTTTCTGATCAGTAGTTAAACCGGCCCAATGCTGCTGCCAGCGGTTTAACGCCAGCTGAAATTCACTTGCCATGTTCTTTCCTTTCGTCATCTCGACTTTCTGCTGCTGAAACTTGCTTTCCTGAATCTACTCACTAACTATTAGTTCAGCTCTATCAAGAGCTTGCCGTAATGTCAACCCGAAGTCAGCCGTGGAGTCATTGTGCCCAACACTGTTTCTTATGCCAGCCGGGCATTAACCCGTTGTTTTGTGCTCTTTGGCCTGCTGTTGCTCTGCTTTCTGTTGTTGTTTGTGGTTTATGTCTGGGCAGAAAAGCAGATCGACGAGGCCAATGAAAACCGCGTGATTTCGATAGCCCTGCTGCAGGAATTCCGGCAATCCTCCGACGAATTGACTCAACTGGCGTTAGTAGCCGTGGCCAGCAATGACATTCGCTATAAACAGCGTTATGACGAAATCCTCGCAGTCAGGGATGGCCTGGCCCCCCGCTCTGAACAGCCAACGTTCTGGGCTATGCCTGAAGTGCAAACCTCTTCAGAGCCGCTGGGCCGGCGTCGATCCTTGCTGACCCTGATGCAGGATGCAGGCTTTACCTCAGCCGAACTGACGGCGGTCACAACAGCCAAACAACGTGCGGAAGAATTAATCCGTATTGAGCGTCAGCTGATGAACCGATTGGAGCTGCCGGGTCTGACAAGCACCGAACGTCAGCAACTACAACAGAACAGCTTGTTCACTCTGCTTTCTGCCGAACAACTGCAGCTCAGAACTCATATTATGCAGCCGTTGGCAGAGGCTTTTGTGCAACTAAACCACCGCACCGAACAGAGGGTTCAGCAAAGTATCCACCATGCATTCTGGTTGCGGGTGGCCTTTATGGTCACTGCTTTTGTGCTCTGCCTGACCCTCTACCGCATTCGCCTGCTTTACCAGCGCCTGCTAGGTGCACCGCCATCCGAGCTGGCTGTGTTCCTGGAAAATTTTGCGCAGACGCAGTCGTATCGCCCCCTTCGTACGCAGCATATTCGCCCAGGCAGTATTCTTGGCCGGTTACTGGCGACGGAAAGCCGCTTACACCAACAAGAGCAGCAACAACAACTGTTAATTTCTGAACTGCAGCAACAACAGCAATACCTGCGCGCCCTGTTTGACAGTTTACCCCTGATGGTATGGTTTAAAGACTTGCAAGGCCGCTTTCTGGCGGTGAACCGAAAATTCGCTGAGATGCTGCAACTGAATGTTGAGCAGATCTTAGGGAAATCAGATGCCGACCTGTTCGAACCCGAGCAGGCGCTGCAGCATATCAGTCACGATAAAGACGTGTTAACTATGGACCAACCCGACCAGCTGAAGCGCCAGTTAACGCTGGATGGTGAAGCCCGCTGGCTGGATGTCTATAAAACGCCGGTTTATCTGAACGGCCATAGCCTGGGCGTCGTCGGTACGGCGAGGGATGTCACCGTAGAGCACAACGCAGAAAACCAACTCCGACTGAGCGCCAGTGTGTTTACTCATGCCCGGGAAGGCATCATGATCACCAATCCGGAAGGATTGATTATCGATGTTAATCAGGCGTTTTGTCAGATCACCGGCTACAGTGCCGAACAAGCAAAAAACTGCACGCCGCGCCTGCTGAAATCAGACCGCCAGGACGAGCATACCTACCAGCAAATGTGGCAGGTGCTGCATACACAAGGCTATTGGGCTGGCGAGGTCTGGAGCCGCCGCGCCAACGGTGAAGACTATATGCAAAGCATGACCATTAGCGCGGTGCACGATGAACAGCAAAAAGTGCAGCATTATGTCGGGCTGCTCAGTGACATCACACAACAACACCAGCAACAACAACAACTGGAAAAAATAGCTCTGTTTGACCAGTTAACCGGCTTACCAAACCGTAACGCGCTGATCCAGCAACTGCACCAGTTGCTGCATGTGCGGGAAAAAGACGAATGGCTGGCGATTGCTTATCTGGACCTGGATGGTTTTAAAGAAATTAATGACCGCCACGGCCATGCCACAGGCGATAAGCTGCTGCTGCAAATGGCGCAAAAACTACGCAAACAGCTGGCCACTTATGAAACCCTGGCCTGCATTGGCGGTGACGAATTTGTGTTGCTGCTGCCAGCTCAAACCGATTGCCAGCAAGGCTGTCAGCGCATTGAGCAATTATTGTCGCAGATTGCCACCCCGGTGCAGATAGACGATTGGATGCTGTCGGTGTCGGCCAGCATTGGCATTACCTTCGCACCCCAGCCAGACGCAGTTGACGCAGAACAGCTGATCCGCCAGGCCGATCACGCCATGTACCAGGCCAAACAAGAAGGTAAAAACCGCTACCACCTGTTTGACGTCGACAAAGCCCGCAGTATGCGCGGGCATCAGGAAACCCTGCAGGACATCCGCCAGGCACTGGCGCTGGAGCAATTCGAGCTGTTTTACCAGCCCAAAGTAAATATGCGTACCGGCGAACTGATCGGCTCAGAAGCGTTGATCCGCTGGCGTCACCCCGAACGGGGCCTGGTGCCGCCTGGTTTATTTTTACCCGCAATTGAGCAGCACAGCCTGGGTGTGACGCTGGGTTACTGGGTGATGGAACGCGCTATTCAGCAACTGGCAGAATGGCAGCAACAAGGCTGGGCGCTGCCCGTCAGCGTGAATATCTCTGCCTACCATTTGCAACAGCCAGACTTCGTCAACCGGTTGCAACAGTTATTGCGTCGCTATCAACAGGTCTCCCCTGCACTGTTGCAGCTGGAAATTCTGGAAACGGGCGCGCTGAATGATTTAAGTCATGTCCAGGCGGTCATGCATGCCTGCCTGCGCGCTGGTGTCAGTTTTGCCCTGGATGACTTCGGCACCGGTTATTCGTCCCTGACTTACCTTAAACGCCTGCCGGCCCAGGTACTGAAAATAGACCAGAGCTTTGTGCGCGATATGCTGACCGATCCGGACGACCTGGCCATCCTCAAAGGCATTTTGGTGCTGGCACACGAGTTTAAACGGGACATTGTGGCCGAGGTGTGGAGACCACAGAACATGGCGAAGCGCTGTTGGCACTGGGGTGTCAGTTGGCCCAGGGCTATGGTATTGCCAGGCCCATGCCCGCTGCCGATTTTGAACAGTGGCGCCATCACTGGGCGCCGCCGCAACAATGGCGCTGCACAAGCCCCGTATAACCAGACAGACGTTATTCAGGCGCCGACCAGACTTTGACCACAGACCCGCAGTACCTGCGCATTGCAGGCGCTATTGTCTGGCCTCGCCAGATAACTGACCGCCTGCGCTACATCCAATGGCTCGCCCGCCTGCCCCAGTGAATTAAAACGCTGGCCAATTTCACGGATTAACCATGGCATTTTGGCCGTCATGTCGGTACGGATAAAGCCAGGTGCCACCGCATTAAAACGGTGCGACGGATAACGCTGCGCCATGCTTTGGATATAGCCGGTCAACGCCGATTTGGCACAGGCATAGTTGCACTGACCACGTTGACCGGCCAGCCCATTGATGGACGACAGGCTGACAAAAGCGGCCTGCTCTGCCAACTGCGCCGAACCAAGCAAGGCGTCGTTCAGCCGGATTTGCGCACCCAGGTTTAATTCCAGCACCAATTGCCAATCGGTCACCGTCATATTTTTTAAGGTTCTGTCACGGGTGACACCAGCATTATGCACCAGAATATCCAGCTTTAGCTGACGCTCTGCCAGCGCAGCAAGCAAAGCGGCCGGAGCATCTTCTGCCGTCAGGTCGAGCGTGATACTGTGGCCCTGCAGGCTTTGCATCAACGGCTCAAGCACCGCGCTGGCTGAAGGCAAATCCAGACCAATGACGAAAGCGCCCCCGGCAGCCAGCTGCGTTGCAATGGCTTTACCTATACCCCGGCTCGCGCCAGTCACCAGGGCCGTTTTACCGCTAAGCGGTCTGTTGTGTCCACACGATGGCGGCATAGCTTCAGCCGCATTCAGCTGCAGCAGTTGACCACTGACGTAACACGAAGCCGGACTTAAAAAGAACTGCAGGGAGGCCTCTGCGGCAGACCAATCGGCTCCCGCCAGGTCGAGCAGGTTCACCCGACAGGCCTTACCGCCAAGCTCCTTCGCCAGAGAGCGGACAAAACCTGTTAAGCCAGACTGGCAGGCGCTGTGTTCAGCACAATGCACACGAACGCTGTCATTTACCAGCAGGATTGGGCTTTGATTTTGCAATCTGGCCAACTGCTGCTGCAACGCCATTAATTGCTGTAACTCACTGACGTGCCGCAGTTGACGGCAATCAATCAACAGACCGGCCAGGCGGGCTGGCTCAGTTGTAGAGGTTATCGACAGCTGCTGCCACTGCACGCCAACAGCATTGGGTAACGCCGGTTCGCTGACGGACTGCGGGCTGAAATAGCCATAACAGCCAGGCTGCAATACAGACGACGCCTGACGCTGCAAGGCGACAGGCGGACGTCGCCCCATCAGTTTATAAAGCAAAGACTCCCACATGCCGGACCTGCTCCATTGCTGTCATTGGCGGGCAGCTTAGCAGAGTCTTTGGTGGTCTGACGAGTCGGTCAGGCTTTTTTCACCCAGGCGGCACACCAGCCATTGGCATTGACCACTTTGCCCGGAAAAATATTACAGCCGCGCCAGGCGTCGCCGTCTTTACCCTGCACTTGCATGCAGTTGCCACAGTTGGCCCCATCCACCACTGACTTTTCAACGTATTTCATTGCCATCGCCAGTGGTTCATCTGGTTTCACCTGTTCTTGCGCCAGAGCCCTGAGGGCCGCACCGCCTAAGGTGACCCCAATCAAGGTGGATGCGGAAAGTTTTAAAAAATGACGTCTGTCGAGATGACCCATAGTTGTGCTCCTTATTGTATCGCGGTGGTTCTGGCACCGCGCCAGCAGTATGCATCGGGACCCATGCAGCCGCTTTGATCCAGCGCAGCTCTTTGCATCGCATTCACCTGTTGCTGCAGCAGCCTTGCCATCAAATTCATTCCATGCCAGCGCAAAATCCCCTAGACTGCCTGCTGACTTTCAGTAGTAAAAGACGGATATGAAACGAATTATTCCTTTGATTTTTTTGAGCGCATTAACCGGCTGTGCCGGCTCCTCCGCAATTCATCAGTCCAATCAATTCAGCAACAATGGGCTGGACACCAAAGCAGCCAAGCTGGCCGGCACCTACCAGCCCAGCACCATTGAGGTCAAAGCAGACTGGCTGACGCCTGAGTTATTACAAGGCATAGAACAGCAGCTGGTTTACCTTGGTAAAAAATCCGTGCCCACCAATTACAACTTGCCGGGACTGACGCTGAGCAAAACACAGCTGCAACAAAGCCTGTCTCTGTTACGGCAGCTGGCGGAACGACCTGGCGATAACAAAATGACCGCCTGGCAACTGGCCGGCGAAGACGGCCGCGGCAACGTGCAATTTACCGGCTACTATGTGCCGGTGTTTCAGGTCAGAAGCCAATCGGATGCAGTGTACAAGTACCCGATTTACCGTAAACCTACCGGTGTCAGCGCTTTCCCAAGCCGTGAACAAATCGATTTTGACGGTGCCTTGCAAGGTCAGGGGCTGGAACTGTTTTACAGTGCAAGCCTGATTGATAACTTTTTTATGCAGGTGCAAGGCTCAGGCATGGTGCAGGACGAGCTGGGTCAACTTCACCTGCTGAGCTATGGCGGTGGTAATGGTCAGCCGTACCGCAGCCTTGGAAAGGTACTCATTGAAATGGGTGAATACAAACCAGAGCAAATGTCCGCGAGCGCTATCAAAGACTGGCTGAGCCGTCACCCGCAACGCCAGCGTGAACTGATGCGGCAAAACCCCAGTTACACCTTTTTCCAAAAAGGTCCCACCCAGCCTGTTGGCGCTGCCAATGTGCCGCTGACGCCACTGCACTCCATTGCGGTGGACCCGGCGTACATTCCGTTAGGCTCGGTGTTACTGGCGCAAATTCCAGTGCTGGACGCTGAGGGGCAACTGGTCCGCCATCAATACCAGCTGTTGTTGGCGCAAGATAAAGGCGCAGCCATTAAAACACCTGGCCGCATCGATTTGTACCAAGGCGTTGGGCCAGAAGCTCAGCACCGTGCCGATGCGCTGAAGCATTACGGCAAAATCTGGTTATTAACCAGCCCGCAATAGGCGCCCCGCGAAAAAGCAAGCTCCCTGCAGGGAGCTTTTTTCACTTTACTAATAAAGTTTGAGAATGGTCAGAGTTTGAATCGGGTGACCAGACCGTTCAGGTCGACGGCTAAACGCGATAGTTCATGGGCAGAAGCACTGGTCTGATTGGCACCAGCAGCGGTTTGCGCTGCCAGGTCGCTGATATTCACGATATTGCGGTCTATTTCGCGGGCCACTTTGGCCTGCTCTTCGGCAGCGGATGCGATCACCAGGTTACTGTCACTGATCTTGTTAATACGGTCGGTGATCACCAACAAGGCTTCGCCAGCAGCCTTGGCCACTTGCAGCGCCTGCGCTGCTTTATCTGAGCTATGTTGCATCGCATTGACCGCATCCCCAGTCCCGCCGCGAATACTGGCGATCATGGCTTCAATTTCTTTAGTCGACACCTGAGTGCGATGGGCCAAACCACGCACTTCATCGGCTACCACAGCAAAACCACGGCCCGCTTCGCCTGCCCGTGCTGCTTCAATAGCGGCATTGAGCGCCAGCAAGTTGGTTTGCTCCGCGATAGCGCGGATCACGTCCAATACCTTACCTATATCCTGTGCCTGTACCGCCAGTTGCTGCACTAGCTGCGAGGTCTGAGCCACGTCTTCATTCATCAGGCCAATCGCCCCCACAGTTTCATTCACCTGTTTCAAGCCTTGCTGCGCCAGCCTTGCCGACTCATTGGAGGCGTCTGCGGTCTGGCTGGCAGTCGCGGCCACTTCATCCACCGCTGAACTCATTTCGGTAATAGCAGTGGCGGCTTGTTGAATTTCGTCGTTTTGTTGCTGTAAACCGCGGCTGGAATCTTCAGTGACAGAATTGAGCTCTTCAGAGGCCGAGGCCAGTTGAGCAGATGAAGAGCTGATATGAGCCAAGGCATCACGCAGGTTCTGCTGCATTTTTTGCAGTGCAACCATTAACTGAGTGGCTTCATCCTGGCCTTCCGTGGCGATGGTGCGGGTTAAATCCCCTTCCGCGACCACTTCAGCCAGTTCAACCGCCTGCAGCATGGGCCTGTTAATGCTACGGGTCAGCGCTACTGCAATGACGCTGGCCAGCAGCAGCGCTACAACGATCGCGGAAATAATCAATAATTGGGCACTTTCGAAGTTTCGGCCTGACACTTCGGTTTGCAAAGTTGAATGCTCAGTATTCAGTTTATTCAGCGCGATCAGGGCCTTGGTCATGTTGTCGGCATGCGTGGACAGCTCTTCATTGCTGATCCTTTTGGCTTCGGCAGTATTCCCTGCCAACACCTGCTCAACCAGTCGCTGTTGGCCAGCCAGGTACAAACTGCGGGCATCATTAAACTGGTTATATAAGCCGCGCTCGCCATCCAGTGAGATCAGTGGCTCATACACTTTTTCTTCGGCAGCCACTTCTACTTTGATTGATTCAAGCGTCGTCAGGATCTGTTGTTGCTGCTCTGCGGTTTCCGCTTGCATTAATCGAAAGGTAAAGATCCGCACCCGCATCATCTGCATATTGAGACCGGATAACGCATTCAGGGTTGGAATGATGTTGGTTTCAATTTCTTCCGCAGTGCTTCGCATCTGCTTCATATTGACCAGCGCCAGGCTGCCCTGCAGCAACACCAATAAACCCAATACGGCGAATCCCCCCATCAGGCGGGAACCAATTTTAAACTGTCGTAACCACATAAGTCCTTTTCCTTTATTACTTTTTCAACGCTATAACAGTAATGCAACCATAGCGAAGCGCAATAAAAAAAACTTAGCAGCAATAAAGTTCCAGCCTCAGCTGTTGCCAGTCATGCTGTAGCTGCTGCCGCACAGCGGCTAATTTGGCGGGATCAAGGCGGCTGAATTGCAACACCTGGCCAGCGCGACGCTGTGACAAACGGGCTGCATCCAGCGCCACTACAGCGCCAGGCTTGGGGTAACCGCCCAACGTCTGGCGGTCATTCAGCAGGACTATCGGATAGCCGTCCGGCGGACATTGCACGGCGCCATAGACTGTGCCTTCTGACCAAAGCGATACTGCATCCATTTCAAGCGGCCGCTCAGCTTGCAGCCGGTAACCCATCCGATCCGCTGCCTGGCTGACGGTCAATGACTGCTCAGTCAGCTGCTGCCACTGCGCCGCACTGAAAAGCTCCGCCTGAAAGCCTGGCACTAAGCGCAGCGTTAAGGGCGCAGCGTAATCAGGCCAGCTTGTTTTTGGCAGTGCCAGGCAATAAGGCAGTTGACGTGCTTTGACCGGCAAAAACTGACCAGCTTTAATCGCTTTACCATCAATGCCGCCAATGGCTTCACGCAGCACTGTGCTGTGACTGCCAAGCACCTTGGGCAGATGGATGCCACCAGCCACCGCCAGATAACTGCGGACGCCGCTTCTGGCCATACCAAAACGCAGCCTTTGCCCTGCTTTGAGCTGATGGCTGCGCCACCAGCCGAGCGGCTTTTCGTTACACCAAAGCGGCAATTCAGCGCCTGTGACCGCAATGACCATTGGCTGCAGCACCTGCAACTGCAAACCGCCTAAAGTGATTTCCAGCTGGCAACTTGGTTGCTGTTGCAGCAGTAAATCCGCCACCTGGTAAGCGAAACTGTCCGCCGCTCCGCCTTGGGTCAGACCATAACGTCCAGCACCAAAACGGCCAGCATCCTGCAAGGTGGTCAGAATGCCGGGCTGTTCAATCACAAAACCTGTCATAGCTCGGCCCAACAGCTATCGCCACCCAGACGGATAAACTCCTGCTGGCTGATGGGGTAAAACCGCACCTGATCGCCATGACGAAAAGGCATGGCTTCTGCCTGCCCTGCCAGCTCTGGCTGGAACAGCGGTATCGGACAAAGCCCCAATAAATTCCAGCCGCCTGGCGATGCTGCCGGATAGACAGCCGTCTGCTGCTCGGCAATCGCTACCGCGCCTTTGGGCACTCTGGCGCGCGGCGTGGCACGTCTTGGCATACGAAGCGGTGCTGGTAACTCGCCAAGGTAAGCAAAACCTGGCGCAAAACCTATGGCATACACCAGATAGGTCTGACTTTGGTGCAGCCGCTTCACCTCAGCCACGGTGAGGCCGGTAAAGCGGCTCACCTCGATTAAATCGAGCGGCCCGTCATCCAGCTCGTCGCCATAACAGACCGGCAATTCAATCAACCGGCCTGTGGCGTCAGCGCTGTACTCAGGGATGGCTTTGGGCAGTTCAGCCATCAACTGCAACGGGTCCAGCCGCTCTGGATTAAGCTGAATAAGTAAGGAATGGTAACTGGGCAGCAGTTCGAGAATGGCATCCGCGTAACGCTGCTGCAGTTGCTGACTAAAGGCATGCAAGGTGCTCAGGCAGTCAGGCCCTGGTGCTTGCTGCAGGTAAAGCATGACCGCCGCCTCACCCGCCAGACAGGCTTTGAGTTCAATCACTGCCAAGGCTCTGCCGGATCTGCTGCAGCATGGCTAAAGCAGACGGCGTATCGCCATGCACACAGAGGCTGTCGGCCTGCAAAGCGATTTTGCTGCCATCAGACGCTTCGAGCAGACCTTGAGTCAGCAATAACCGCACTTGCGCCAGTGCCTGTGCTTCGGTCAATACAGCACCAGGTTGACTGCGTGGCGTCAGGCTGCCATCGACCTGATAACGACGGTCAGCAAAGGCTTCAAAATACAGTGTTAGCCCCAGCTGGTCAGCCCGCTGCTGGTGCAGCGCTCTGTTGGCGTCGCTAAGCAGCATCAGCGCTGGTTGGCTATGGTAAGCTGCCACCGCTTGCATCACGGTTTGCAGCAGTTGTGGCGAGCGCATCATATCGTTGTATAAAGCGCCGTGGGGTTTGACATAACAGACCCGCCCACCCAAAGTGCGGGCCACGCCATCCACAGCCGCTATCTGGTACCAGATTAAATCACGCAGTTCTTCGCTGCTCATGCTGACAGAGCGGCGGCCAAAACCTGGTTTATCGTCGTAACTGGGGTGCGCACCAATATCGACCTGATGCGCTATCGCCAGTTTCAAGGTTTGATGTAACACCGAAGGGTCACCGGCATGAAAACCACAGGCAATATTGGCCTGGTCGATTAAAGGCATTACGGCCTGGTCATTGCCCAGCCGGTACAATGAATAACTTTCGCCTAAATCGCAGTTCAGTTTCAGCATGGCGCTCTGGTTCGGCTTAAACAGGCTGCTGGCGCAGCAATTGGTTTAATTTAATCACAGGATAACCGCAGGCCATGCCGAGGCCAGCAATAATCAGTGCTACCGCGTACAGATAGCTGAAGCTGAACGACATCTGATTGAGCGGGTAATACGCCACAAGAGTACCGATAGCTATCCCAACCAGAACGACCACTAATGGGATCAGCACCAGCAGCATCTTCAGTGTTGCCATCTCCCGGTTCCATTGCCGTTTGTCCAGTGCCCGGCCTGGCTTTGAATCTTTCTTTTTCATCTTAATCTCCTTATTTTTCGACACCTTAAACAAGCGGTTCTGCAAAAGCAATACACAAAAGCACGGATGACCTGCACCAAGGCTACATAGAGCGCGTGACCGCTTTATTGGGCAATTGATTTCGCCCTAACCCATCCCAATAACAGTCAAAGGCAATCCGCCTTAGCTAAGCGAAGGTTTATCATGGCTTTACATCTTCCTGCACTGGTGACTGTGCTGGCACTTTTATTATTCGTTTATAGTTTTCTGGCCGTTGGCAAGGCGCGCGTGACCTATGGTGTGGCGGCCCCCGCAACCACAGGCCATGCCGCATTTGAAGTGGTGTATCGGGTGCAGATGAATACGCTGGAGCAACTGGTGCTGTTTTTGCCGGCGCTTTGGTTATTCAGCCATTATGTCAGCCCACTCTGGGCTGGGTTGTTGGGTGTGGTCTGGCTGGCTGGCCGGGTTTTGTATGCAATCAGCTATATCAAAAACCCGAAAAGCCGCGGTCCTGGTTTTATCATCAGTTTTATTGCCAGCATAGCGCTGCTGCTTGGCTCTGCAGTAGGCATGGAGATGCGAATGGTGGCAGGTGTCTAAATGAGCAACACGAGTGCTGTAACACCAGAGCCGTCCTCTGAACCATTGGCGCCGGGCAACTTAGCGCATGAAAACAAAATAGGCCCGCTATTGAGTTTGCTGCCCTTTTTAACGCCCTATGCCAGCCGATGGCTGCTGACCTTTATTGCATTGACTGTGGCCGCTGTCGCCACCCTGACCTTGCCTGTGGCATTCCGTTATCTGATTGATGCCGGTTTTTCCAGCGATCAGGCCGGTCATATCGATCAATATTTTCTGGCGTTATTTGCTCTGTCTGTGCTGCTGGCGGTGGCGACTGCGCTGCGGTTTTATTATGTGTCCTGGCTGGGTGAACGGGTCACGGCCGATTTACGCAGTGCTGTCTATGCCCATGTGGTGAAAATGAGTCCGCAGTTCTTTGAACTGACTAAAACCGGTGAAGTGTTGTCGCGCCTCACCACAGACACCACCTTAATCCAGGCCGTGGTTGGCACCAGTTTGTCGATGGGCCTGCGCAACAGCTTCCTGTTATTGGGCGGTTTGGTGATGCTGTTTGTTACCAGTGCCAAGCTGGCCGCTTACATATTGCTGACTTTAGTGCTGGTGATCCTGCCGATCATGCTGGTTGGCCGCAAAGTCCGCCAGTTGTCGCGCGACAGTCAGGACCGAATTGCCGACGCCAGTGCCGTGGCTGGTGAAGTGTTAAACGCCATCCCAACGGTGCAATCGTACCGGCAGGAGCAGCGTGAAACTCAGCGTTTTACGGCAGCAGTTGAAAACGCTTTTACCACAGCTTTATCCCGGATCCGTGCCCGCTCGGTGCTGACGTTGGTAGCTATAGTGCTGGTATTTGGCGCCATCTCTTTTGTGCTCTGGCTCGGTGCTCAGGCTGTGCTGGCCAATGAAATGACCGGTGGCGAGTTGTCCCAGTTTATTTTGTACGCCGTTGTCACCGCAGGCGCCATTGGCGCTATTGCCGAAGTCTGGGGCGATTTACAACGCGCGGCTGGTGCAGCCGAACGTTTAATGCAGCTGCTTAGTGTGCAATCGCCGGTACTGGAACAAGAAAACCCACTCCCTTTTGCGTTACCGGAACACAACCTGGCAGGCAGCGGTATTGAATTTAACGCGGTGAACTTCAGTTATCCTTCGCGGCCGGACACCCTGGCTTTGGATAATTTTTCACTGCAAATCAAAGCCGGTGAACATATTGCGTTGGTCGGCCCGTCCGGCGCCGGAAAAACTACCTTGTTCCAGTTACTGCTGCGGTTTTACGACCCACAAAGCGGCCAGGTGAAATTTAACGGCACTGATTTAAAAGACGTGCGGTTAACCGACGCCCGCCAGCCTTTTGGTATTGTGCTGCAGGACACAGTGATTTTTGCGGCTTCGGTGCTGGATAATATTCGTTATGCCCGCCCTGACGCGACAGAACATGAAGTGCAGCAGGCCGCGAAAATGGCCGCAGCCCATGACTTTATTCAGGCATTGCCGGAAGGCTACCAGACTTATCTGGGTGAACGAGGTGTGCGTTTATCCGGCGGACAGCGCCAGCGTATTTCTATCGCCCGGGCCATTTTAAGTAACCCGTCGGTATTGCTGTTGGACGAAGCCACCAGCGCATTGGATGCTGAAAGTGAACGTCAGGTGCAGCAGGCGCTGGATAATGCCGCGCAAAACCGCACCACGCTGGTGATCGCACACCGGCTGGCGACCGTGCTGGCGGCCGACCGCATTGTGGTGATGGACGCAGGCAAAATTGTGGCTCAGGGCACCCATGCTGAATTACTTCAAAGCAGTGAGCTGTATGCCCGCCTGGCGGCACTGCAGTTTAGTCACTAACCTTTCGGCTCATTAAAAAACAAACCCCAGCTAAAAAGCCGGGGTTTGTTTTTATAACACTATTGGCAAAACTGGGTGGTGTTAATACCCCAGCGCGCTGTTGTGGCTGGCCTGCGGCGTCACCGCCCGCTTTTTAAAGCGGGCTTTTAACTTGCGTTTGGCCGTTTCCAGACTGTCATAGAAGGTCGGCACCACCAGCAGGGTCAGTACGGTCGAGGTAATCACCCCGCCAATCACTGAAATACCCAGTGGTTTGTAGAAGGCTGAACCCTCGCCAAAGCCGATAGCGACCGGCAACATACCCGCCACTAATGCGAAGGTGGTCATCAGAATAGGCCGCAGACGCTCACGCCCCGCCATCACCAGCGACTCATCCAGACTGAAACCTTCAGCTTCTTTTTTGCGGGCACAGTCAATCAGCAGAATGGCGTTTTTCACCACAATGCCCATTAGCATTACCACACCAATCAGGCTCATCAGGTTCAGGGTCGAACCGGCAATCAACAGCGCCAGTACCACACCAATCAAGGATAACGGCAGCGACATCATAATCGACACCGGCGCCAGGAAGCTGTGGAATTGCACCACCAGAATTAAATACATCAGCAGCACCGCCAGCCCCAGCGCCGACAAAATGCCACCGAAGACTTCTTCCTGATCACGGCTCTGCCCGCCACGAATGACGTCATAACCTGGTGGGAATGGGATCTGCTTCAGCAGTTTGCGCGCATCGGCGTCCACTTCACCAAAACTACGGCCCTGGATATTGGCACTGACCGCCATCATGCTTTCACGATCTAAGTGTTCAATCACCGCCGGGCCTTTGCCCACAGATACGGTGGCGACCTGTTCCAGTGGGATCATGGCGCCGGTTTTGCTCGACAGCAGCGGCAAACGCTCTAAGTCCTGTACTGTCATGCGCTCTTCAGGCTTAATCCGCACGTAGACGTTACGGGTTTCACCTGTCGGATCAATCCAGTCACCAATCTCAGCACCAGCAAACGCCAGACGAAGTGCGTTGGTGGCATCGCCCATTGACAAGCCCAGGCTGGATGCCAAGCCCCGGTTAAACTCAATTTGCAGCTCTGGTTTCGGGTCCTGCGCGGACAAGCCGACGTCAACGGCGCCAGGCACGGTTTTTAGCTTGCCGACAAAATCCATCACCAGCGCTTCCAGCACTTTACTGTCTGGGCCACGGAACTGGATTTGCAACGGTTTACCGTCACCACCGCCGCCATTTAAGTCAGCCGACACCGTGTATTCAGCGCCAACCAGAGTTTTCACTTTGCTGCGAAGCTCCGCGGCAATCTCACGGGAAGAGCGGTCGCGCTCATATTCTTTTTTCAGCCGGACAAAAATCTGCGCCCTGGTGATATTACCTGAGGTACCTACAGTGGTCTGAGTGTACTGAGTTTCAGGCAAGGCGCGCGCCATGGCCGCCGCTTGTTCGGCTTTAATGCTGGTGTAATCCAGGCTGGCTTCTGAAGGAGCCCGCACCGAAATCATCACCCCTCCATCGTCGGTTTCGGGCATAAAGCCGCTACCACCGTATTTGCCCTGCACCACAATGGCGCCAAAAAAGGCGGCGAATGCTAACAACCACATGGATTTGCGGTGACCAAGCGCCCAGCGGATCACCCGGGAGTAACTCTCGGCCTGCCGGTCAAACCACAGGTTAAATTTTTGCAGTAAGGCGCCAATGCCACGGCGTTTGGCGTGTTTGTCGTGGTCCGGGTCATGCCAGTAGGCTGACATCATCGGGTCCAGCGTAAAGGAGATAAACAGTGACACCAGCACAGAGCAGGCCACAGTCAGTGCAAAGGGCTTAAACCACTGGCCTGTGATGCCGTCGATAAAGGCAATAGGGATAAAGACTGCAATAATCGACATCGTAGTGGCAATCACCGCCATACCGATTTCTTTGGTGCCGTCCCGCGCCGCCGTCATATTGTCTTTGCCCATTTCCATATGACGCACAATGTTTTCGCGTACCACAATGGCATCGTCAATCAGAATACCTATCGCCAGCGACAACCCCAGCAAGGTCATAAAGTTCAGCGTAAAACCGCAAATCCAGACCGCAATAAAAGACGCCAGCACCGAGGTCGGCAGCGCCAGTGAGGTGATCAAGGTAGAGCGCCAGCTGTTTAAAAACACAAACACCGTCACAATGGTCAGCAAAGCGCCCACGGACAACGCCTCGGTCACGTTACGCATGCTGGCTGACACATCTTCACCAGAGTCACGCACCACCACCAGTTCAAAGTCGGCAGGCAAGCTTTGTTTTAATTGCTCAAGCTTGGCTTTAATTTCGTCAGTGACGGCAATGGTCGAGGCGTCGCGGGCTTTAATCACGTTAATACCCAATGAGGCCACACCATTGAAAATAGAGATACGGCGCTGCTCGGCAGCACCATCACCCACTTGCGCCACTTGCGACAACCGAATGGCCTGGTCGCCGTTGCGTTTGACCACCATTTGTTCGAATTCACGCACATCACGCAAGCGGCCCTGAATACGAATACCCTGCTCCTGCATACCGTTGATCACCCGGCCGACAGGGGCTGCAATATTCTGTGCCCGCAGCGCGTTGACCACTTCCATCGCCGACACATTGGCTTCGCGCATCGCGTTGGAGTTCAGGAAAATGGTCATCTCGCGTTCTTTTTCACCTTCCAGATTCACCAGCGCCACGCCTGGCACCGCGCGGATTTCACGGGCAATCTGATGCTCAGCAATTTGCGACAGTTCAATGGCATCAATGGAGGTCGCAGACAAAGCCAGCGACAAAATCGGCATGTCATTTGGGTCCTGCCGCTGAATAAAAGGCTCTTTCATTTCAGTCGGCAGCTTGTCGCGCACCATAGCCACCGCGTCGCGCAGCTCCTGCGCGGCTTCAATCATGTTTTTATCAAACTCGAAAATAGCGACAATCACTGCATTGGAGTCACGCGCATAAGAGCGCAGCTCCCGCATACCGGTAATGGTGGCCATCGAATCTTCCACCCGGTTCAGAATTTCCCGTTCCACTGTTTCCGGCGATGCGCCTGGGTAAGGAATGGTCATTACCAGTACAGGCGGCTGCACATCGGGAAACTGGTTGGTCTTCAGATTGGTCATGGCGAAATAACCAAACAGCATCATGGCCAGCGTGACCGCCACCACCACCATAGGGCGCTTAATACTAAAATCAGACAAAAACATGGCTTACACCCCTGAACCAGACTGAACAGCAGTTTGACCCGCTGCACCAGCAGCCGGGACCAGCTGGGCCTTGGCGCCTTCTTTTAATGCCCCTTGCGGGTGACGCAGCACCGTAGCACCGGCGCTGATGCCAGACAGAATTTGTTGGGTGCCCCAACGTTCATCCGGTTCGCCCAGTTCCACCGCCACTTTGTTCAGCACATTGTCCTGCAGCTGCCATAAATAAGCGTGATCGCCCTCTTTCACCAGTGCCGATTGCGGCACCATCAGTGCCTGACGGTTTTCCGCTTCGATATGGCCTTCGGCATATAAACCTGCGACTAACGGCTCGTCGGTTTTGTCCATCTGCACCAGAATTTGCACCTGACGGGTGTTTTCGTTAGCCAGCGGGTTAATGCGCTCAACACTGCCGGTAAAAAACTTGCCCTGATAGCCGTTCACTTTGAAACTCACCGCCTGGCCGACTTTGACCTGACCGACGCGGTCAGCGGCAATAAAACCTTCAAAACGAATACTGGCGGGGTCAATCAGCAACATCAGGCTTTTGCCAACCTGCGCCGTATCCCCGGCAGAAGCATAACGCTGCGCGACCACGCCACTGAAAGGCGCCCGCACTTCGGTTTTATCCAGTTGCTGACGGGCCTCAACCAGGCGGGCTTTGGCAGAAGCCAGATCAGACAACGACTGATTGGCTTTGTTTTCAGCCGATTCCAGCCCTTCCTGGGTGACCAGGCTTTGCTTGGATAATGACTGCATACGTGTTAACTGGCGGTTGGCCTGCGCCAGCGTCACTTCGGCTGAGCGCACCGCTTCTTGCGCCGACAACAGTTTGTCGCGGTAAATGGTCGGATCCAGTTTGGCCAGCACATCGCCTTGCTGCACCACATCGCCGTTGTCTTTCAGTACCTGCATGACAATGCCGGACACTTCGGCATTTAACGCTGCTTTGGTCACAGGTTGCAGTGAGCCCGAAATAATAGGCCCTAAGCCCAGTTGGGTCTGAGTCAGCTGTAACAGGTCCTGACTGACCAGCTGCAGTGGTAACTCAGCTTCTGGCGCCGCTGCCGACGCACTGGGTTTGGAGCAAGCGCTTAAGCCGCACAGCAGCGCCAATGTTAGTGCCGAAACAGTCAGTTTTTTCATCATCAGTACCCATCGAAAATTATTGGTAAGCCTAAGCCCTTTTTGATGACTGCACTATAAATCAGTCGACCATTACAAACCTCGGAAAAAAGTTACAAGTTGTAACTGTGTAATTGGTCAATAAATACCCTAAGGATCAGTCAGATAAGCGCATTCACGCTGGCAACCTCGGCCTGCTTCAGGCAAACTGCTGACAGAACAAAAATGAAAGGAGAAACAGATGGCCGACTGGACCAGCCTGTTACCGGCCATTCTGGCTATTTCTGTGGTGTTATGGCGCAAAGAAGTGATTCTGGCCTTATTGCTGGCCATCGCCTGTGCTGAAACCCTGTTATTTCTGCAACACCCTGAACACAGTCTGCTGGCCGTGCTGCTACATGCCCCGGTGAACACAGTCGAGCGTATGATTACGGTAACCAGCTCTGCTGACAACAGCCGTATTTTACTGTTCTCACTGCTGATTGGCGCCCTGATGCTGTATATGCGCGCCTACGGCGGTGTGTCGGCACTGGTGCAGTACCTGGTGCAAAAAGGCGTGGCACGCAGTAAACGCCAGGCCGGCCTCATCAGCTACCTGATTGGCATCCTGGTGTTTATTGAATCTAACCTGTCGGTATTGACCGCAGGCATTGTCTCACGCGGCCTGTACGACAAATTTAAGATGAGCCGGGCCCGGCTGGCTTATGTAATTGACAGTACCAGCGCGCCGGTCTGTATCCTGGTCCTGCTAAACGGCTGGGGTGCTTATATCCTCGGCCTGCTTGGCAATTATCAACTGCCAGAGTCCGCCGTCTCTGTGCTGATTGGCAGTATTGTGCTGAACTTCTACGCCATTTTCACCCTGCTGATGGTGCTGTACACCATTTGGACCGACAAGGTGCATGGGCCCATGCGCCAAAGTGAACTGGCTCTGCAACAGCTGCACCATGAACACAGTGAAATTGAAGAGCCAGCCGGTAAAAAACGCTACATGCTGCTGCCATTGCTAACGCTGGTGGGCGGTATGGTGGGCTTTATGCTGTGGACAGGTAACGGCAGCCTGACCGACGGCTCAGGTGCCAAAGCCGCCTTGTATGCTACCACCCTGGCCTGTCTGGTCGCTTATGCCTTGTTGTTATGGGATAAAAAAGCTGGCCATCACGAACTGGTCAGCCAGGGCTTTAAAGGCATGAGCGAGCTGCTGCCGCTGGTGACCATCGTGCTGTTGTCGATGGCGCTGGGCCAGGCGATGAAGCAGCTCGGCACCGGCGTTTATGTGGCGTCCTTTGTGCAGGACAGCCTGCCGCTGATGTGGATCCCTGCCATGCTGTTTGTCGCAGGCGCCATTATCTCTTTCACCACCGGTACCTCCTGGGGCACCTTTGCCATCCTGATCCCAATCGGCATGCCATTAGTGGAAATGCTGGGTTTGCCGCCGTCCTTAGTACTGGCCGCTATTTTAAGTGGCGGTATTTGGGGTGATCACTGCTCGCCTATTTCGGATACCACAGCGGTCAGCTCTGTGGCGTCGGGTTGTGACTTACTGGAGCACGTCCGCACCCAGTTGCCTTATGCGCTATTTTGCGGCGCCTTGGCCTGGCTGGCGTTTGTGATCGCTGGCTGGTGGATGATTGGCTAACAGGAGTGTCTGATGCATCTGAAGTGGCTGTCGGCCCTATTGGTAGTAGCTCCGCTGTGCGCGGCTGAACCCACACCGTCCGCCGCTGCTCAGGTTCCGTTCAAGGTCCGGGCGCTTATGCAACAGCAGGGCTTTAGCAGCGACGCGCTGGCCTTTATTGCCTCCCCCCTCGACAATCCGTCCGCCACCCTCAGCTTTCAGCCGGACCGCGCCATGCAACCGGCGTCCACCATGAAACTGCTGACCAGTATTGCTGCACTGGAGCTGCTTGGTACCGATTACCGCGCGAAAACCGAACTGCGTGCGGCCAGCCCTCCTGCTACCAAGCCAAATCAGCCGCTGGTGCTCAAAGGTTATGGTGCGACTGAACTCTCTTATGCTGAAGCCTGGTGGCTGCTGCAGCAGGCCTATCAAGCCGGTCTGCGTCAAATGCCCGCACTTTGGCTGGACCGTAGCTGGATAAGCCCGGCACGGCAGGATTTGGAAGCCGGTTATTTTGATGAGAGCCCGGAAGCCTATTACAACCTGATCCCGGATGCCCTGTTTTTAGAGCGGGCCATGTCGCTGCTCGAATATAGCAGCGACGCTCAGCACTTTGAGGCCCGGCTGCAACCGGCGATGGCTGGCGTCACTATTGCCAGCGATGTCCGGCTGACCAGTCAGAGCTGCGCTTTATGGCATCACTCCCATCTGAAACTGCAGCTTAACCGCCAGCCAGAAGGCTTTGCGCTCAAAGTCAGCGGCGAATTCCCGCAGCATTGCCAGCGCCAATTGTACCGCCAGCTGTTTAACCGCGCCGACCAAAGCCGTCTGATGCTGCAGCAAATCTGGCAGCAAATCAGCGGTCAGACTGAGCTGCTGGTGATAGAAGCGTCCAACCCGCCGCCAGGCGCAGAGATGCCGGCGACCTCTGTTTTGCTGGCCACTCAGCAAGACCCACCGTTAGCGGAGCGGCTTCGCAGCATCAATAAAAACTCTGACAATGCATTAACCCGGCTGCTATTTCTGGCACTGGCGCAGCAGCAAAGCAACAACAGCCAGGCCCAGGCCGAAGCTCAACTAACCCAATGGTTACACAGCATTGGATTGCCACCCCAGGGTCTGGTACTGGACAATGGTTCTGGCCTGTCACGACAGGAGCGGATCAGCCCACGCTTGTTAGCCAGTGTGTTGCAGCATGCCTGGCAATCGCCTTATGCGCCGGAATTGATCAGCAGCCTGCCGCTGGCGGGCGTGGATGGTACCCTGAAAAACCGTTTTAAAGCGCCAGGGCTGAAACAACAGGCGCGGCTAAAAACCGGTACCTTACGCAATGTCGTCGCGCTGGCGGGATACCTGAAAGTGCCGGGTCAAGGCGATTGGGTGCTGGTGGCAATGCTGAATCATCCTTATGCGTCGTACAAAGGGCGGCCCGTGCTGGACGCTTTGGTCGAGGCGTTGATGACCGATGAACACTAACAGCGCCCATCAGTATGCATCAGTAAAGCCTGGCGCAAAAACAGTGTGGGAACTGAAATCCCTCATGGTTACGGGTTACCAAAATCAACAAAAATCGTCACGCGTAACTTCAACCGGATTACTTCAAGCATTTGTATTTATTGGGCTTCTGCTATCCCCTCTAAAGACGATCGCCTGTACACCACAACCAGAAATGATTCGCACCGGCTTGGGCCAGTACCAGCAATGGGCGGGCGAACTGCAAGGCAAAAAATTGGCTGTGGTGGTCAATCCCAGTTCGCAATGGGGTGGCTGTCACCTGCTGGATTTACTGCCGACGCAAGGCTTGAACATCCAGGCGATTTTTACGCCTGAGCATGGCATTAGCGGCAGTGCTGATGCCGGCGCTGTGGTGCAAGACGGCCGTTATGCCCCGCTGGCGGTTCCGGTCTGGTCGTTGTACGGCAAACACAAAGGCCCGACAGCAGAGCAATTGGCCGGAATCGATGTGCTGCTGTTTGATCTGCAGGATGTTGGCGTGCGCTATTACACCTATCTGAGTAGCCTGCATTATGTGCTGCGGGCAGCGGCGTCTGCCGGCGTTGTGGTCTGGGTGCTCGACAGGCCAAATCCGAACGGGTCTTATCTGGATGGCCCAACGCTCAAGCCTGAGTTTCGCTCTTTTGTGGGCATTTACCCGCTGCCACTGCTGCATGGCATGACTTTGGGCGAGCTGGCGCTGATGGCCAAAGGTGAAGGCTGGCTGGACAAAGCCGATACGCTGCGGCTCAAAGTGATCCCTGTGGCAGAGTACCGCAGGGAAATGCCCTATGCACTGCCGGTTAAACCCAGCCCGAATCTGCCGAATGCCAAAGCAATTGCACTCTACCCGTCGCTGGGCTTTTTTGAAGCCACAGAGGTTAGTGTGGGCCGAGGCACTGCCGCTCCCTTTCAGCAACTTGGCCATCCCAAAGTGAAGTTAGGCGATTTTAACTTTACGCCGCTCGCAAGCCCAGGCAGTGCCAGCAACCCCTTGGGACAGGACCAGCGGCATTATGGCCAGGACTTAAGGCAGCAACAGACATCAGGTTTTACCCTACGTTACCTGATTGATGCACAGCAGGCCTTTCGCCACGCCGGTCAACCGCTGATCACCAGTCCAGCCTTTTTTGACAAGCTGGCAGGAACTGACGCGCTTAGAATACAGCTGACACAGGGCCTGAGCGAACGACAAATCCGCCAAAGCTGGCAAGCCGAGCTGCAGCAGTTCCGCCTGCGTCGCCGTCCTTACCTGCTGTATCCGGATTACCCGGCGTCTCCCTAAGCTGCAGAGCGTTAAGCTTTTGGAAAAAGCGCAGCCATTTGCATCAGGCTATCGCCTGTCACTCTGTTAATACGCCAGTCATCCAGCATCGAAGCGCCAAGTGATTGGTAAAAATCAATGGCTGGCTGATTCCAGTCCAGCACTGACCATTCCATCCGGCCGCAATCACGTTCGACGGCGAGCCTGGCCAGATAAGTGATCAGCGCTTTGCCAAGGCCAAGCCCACGCTTGTCCGGTGCGACAAATAAATCTTCCAGGTACAAACCAGGTTTGGCCAAAAAGGTCGAATAGTTGTGGAAGAACAAGGCAAAACCAGCCGGCTGGCCCTGATGTTCGGCAATCACCACTTCGGCGTACGCTTTGGCACCAAACAGCGTGTCGGTCAGGCTCTGTTCGGTAGCGACCACCTGGTGCGACAGCTTTTCATACTCGGCCAGTTGGCGGATAAAACTTAAAATCACCGGCACATCAGTCGCTTGCGCCAGGCGTAACTGCACATCAGGTAAAGAGGTCGAAATCAGGCTCATGCTTTATCGTCCATTCAGGCTTGTTGACGGCTATAAAACAAAAGGGCCAGTCGTTTGAGCTGGCCCTTTTGCAGAATAAACCAACCAAATTACTTGGCGCGGCTACGGTACTCGTCAGTACGGGTATCGATTTCAATCTTGTCGCCGATTTCAACGAATGCAGGAACCTGCAGTTCGAAACCAGTTTCAATTTTAGCCACTTTCATTACTTTGCCTGAGGTGTCGCCACGAGCCGCTGGCTCAGTGTAAGTCACTTCACGCACAACGATGGTTGGCAGGTCAACAGAGATAGCGCGCTCGCCGTAGAATACGACTGAACATGGCATTTCCGGCACCAGGTATTTCAGCGCGTCGGTCATGTTGTCCGCTTCGATTTCGTATTGGTTGTATTCAGCGTCCATGAACACGTACATTGGATCAGCGAAGTAAGAGTAAGTCACTTCTTTGTTGTCCAGCATGACTTGTTCGAACTTGTCGTCAGCACGATACACAGTTTCTGCGCCCTGACCAGACAACAGGCCTTTCATTTTCATTTTAACAACAGCAGCGTTACGGCCAGATTTGTTGAATTCAGCCTTCTGAACCACCATTGGCTCGTTGTCTACCATGATCACGTTGCCAGCACGTACTTCTTGAGCAGTCTTCATCATAATTGAAACATCTTCTTGTTAGGAAAAATTGCGCGGTATTATAAGTTGATTTTCCACAAAACGCACGAGGTTGCTGGCAAGATCTTGCTGGCGTGTTAAAAACTGCTGCCAGTTAAGGCTATGCAACTGAATCTGTTCAAGTTGTTGCATGTAGTCTGTCCACGCCAAGCTGATGTCCTGCTCCAGCTCCCAGGCCTGATACAAGCCACGGATCGCCTGCTCTGTGGCCGGTGCAGCACCGACTAAAAACTTCTGTAAAAAAGCCTGCAGTTTTTCCTGGTGGGCGTTTTCCGGCTGGCGGTAAATTTGCCAGACAAAAGGTTTGCCGGCCCAGTGCGCCCGGATAATGGAATCTTCACCACGGACAAAATTGATGTCGCAACAGGCCAGCAGCAAATCGTAATCCGGCTGCGGCACAAAAGGTAAAATGCGCAGCGATAACTGCCCCAGGTCCATCCGCCCTTCTGCCAGTTGTGGGTAGTACGCCTGTAGCTCACGGGCCAGCACTCCTTCAGGCACCAACAGCAAATGCGACTGCGGCCCTTGCGCCAGTTGCGCAAGCCAGTGCTGAATGTTCGGCTGCGAATAGGCAAACAGCGAGATTTTACGTTGGTACTGCATCGCATCCGCGACGCCTATCCGTTGCCAAAACTGCTGCTGCGCATCCGGGTCTGCCGTCAGCGCAGCCAATTGCGTTACTTTGTGCTGTTCACGAATAAGTCCACCGGTTTTGTCAGTAAAACCTGGGAAGAAAAAATACTTTTTCAGCGCAATCTGCGGATGCAGGGACGGCAAGCCGTGGCAATCCGCCACCCAATCTTCCGCGGATAAATACTCCAGGTTCAGCCATAACGGTTTGATGGCCGCTTGGGTCAGCCACTGCAAATAGCTTTGTGGCGCTGCACAGGCCAGCGCGTCCAGCAATAAATCAGGCCTGTCTGCTTCAGACAATGGCGGTAAAGGGCTACTCCAGAGCCGGATACGAACGCCAGCCACCTGCTGATCGGTCAATCCGGTGTCTACGTCGGGGCAAATTTTCTGAAAACTGACTAAATCGTCCACCCACAGGCAGAGCTGCCACTGGTGTTCTGTCACCAACTGGCGGGACAAACGCCAGCAAATTCCGATGTCGCCAAAGTTATCAACGACGGCGCAAAATAAATCACAACGTAAAGACAATTCAACCTCTGGTTTAACTTAAATAAAACGCCAGTATGCTTTTTGCCGTTTTGGCCAGCAAATACAGGCAAATCAGTAACATTAACCACCACAGCAACGCCAAAGCGCGGTACCAGCTTTGGTGGCACCATTGCTTAAAACGGGGCCAGGTACCGGACACCGCAGTCCAGACAGGTAACTGCCGCATTAAAAAATGACTGAACAACAAAAATAACAACGTGACTTCCAATGCGACACAAACCTGCAGCCATAACTCCTGCGCAGCGTTGTAAGGCTGCATCAACAGCAGCACCAACGCCAGCGGGCCGCAGAGCGCAAACAGCAGCAATAACGAACGCCAGGGCTGCAGCCAAAGCGCAAAACGATGAATACGTTGCAGCTGATTTATTGTGGCCATAAGCGTACTAAGCCGGATTCAGCGGTTAAATCCGGCAATAACCAGATTTGTTCAAAGGGGTGCCCTGCCGGCACTGCCACTTTGGCCGGGCAAAATGTTAGCTCGTCTGCCTGCCACTGCGGATGCGTATTGCGGATCACCAGCCAGACCCGGCGGCTGTCATAACTTTTATTGGCTTTGCTACGAATCAGCCTGCGTAGTGCTGTTAACAGACGATCTGCCACTTCGGTCTGCTGCAATACTACAAGTTCATGCAGGGTAGTTGCCGATAAAGGCCGGCCAAGGAACTGCATAGCTTCGGCTTCGCTGCCGTACAAATGGGCGATTTCAAGATCGAGTTTTTGCCCGCCTAAATAACAGGACACATCAGGTTTGGCCGGCTCGTTATGCCAGATATGCTGCATTTTGACCGCAAAGCGGCGCTGATAGGCCCGCATAAAATAACGGGCCGCCTGATGCTCCAGTGCCAGCTTCTCGTCATTGCCATTACGAATTGGCCTGTTCGCGTCAAACTCCATCCGGTTTGTCCTGCAAGCCCAGTTGATGCTGAGCTTTGAGCTGCTGATAGCCGCCAGCATTTTCCAGTTGGGTATAACCCAGCTTTTTCATCGCCTCCAGGGCTAAGGCGGAGCGACGGCCACTGCGGCAGTACAACTTCACCGGAGTTGTTTTATCCGCGATCAGTGTGGTGATTTTTTCAATCTGATCATGCGGCAGGTTCAAGGCACCGTCCAGATGACCGGCCTGAAACTCTTGAACAGAACGAACATCCAGCCAGACCACCTCTGCAGCCAAAGCTGAACCGGCCCACCACAGCAGTAACGCGCAAATTATCGCTTTCATCATTGCACCTCTTGTAACAGTTCCTGGATCACAGGGAACACCGACCCAACAAGCAACAGCGCCATCAGCAGATTAAACAGACGCCGGTACAGTGGCTGATTTAAATACTGTTTCAGCCAGGCACCAAAGCCAAGCCAGACCCCGACGCAAGGAAAAGCCACCAACAAAAAGGCAGCGCAAATTTGTAATAAATCGCCAAAGGGGTGCAGGCTTTGCAGGGAGATAAAGGCCGCAACAGCACCTGAAGCCATAATCCAGGCTTTGCCATTGATCCACTGAAATGCCGCCGCCTGCCAAAAGCCAAAGGGTTTGGCATGCCCGCTTTCAATTCGGGTCGGGCTGGCACTGCCAATTTTCCAGGCCAGATACAGCAGGTACAGCACACCAGCTAATTTGATGTAAAAATGCAGCGCTGGCCATTGTTCAAACACCAGACCAAAACCTAAACCCACCAGCAGCACCATCAGCGGAAAGCCAAGGCAGATGCCAAATAAATGCGGCATGCTGGCGCGAATGCCGTAGTTCAGGCCAGACGATAAAATCATAATATTGTTGGGGCCAGGGGTAATAGTGGCGGAGAAGGCAAAAAACAGTACGGCCTGAAATACATCCATCGGGTTTATTTCTGTATCGGATCCAAGTTCAGCTCAGTGTACCGCTTTGGCTCAAGTTTGTACCAGAGCTCTTTGCGTTCAAGCGGTGTCGCCGCAGGCAGCAGCGGGTTTTCCAGTTCCAGCAAATGCCGCTCATTGAGTTTGAGCTGCTGAATGTCCTCAGCAAAATGCTGCACAAACAACAAATCGAAACTGCCATCGGCGATGGCTTTCTCCAGGCCTTGTTCAATCAGTGCCGCCAGGGTGGCTTGTGATGGCGCGACAAAAAAGTACACAGCCCCAGGGTAATGCAACAACCAGTGCTGCTCCACCTCCAATGCGGCGCCTTGTTGCTGGTAGCGGCTTAATTCAGGGATGATTTCAGTGACGGCACGCGGTACGGCGTCCACCCGGCCTTTGTCCAGCATCTGAAACAAGGTGGGGTAATCGGAGGCCGCCTGCACGCTGAATCTATGCTGGCGCAGAATTTGGGTGTCTACCCAGTCATGGCCCTGCGCCAGAATACGCTGCTTAAAGCGTTTTACCGGCAACTCTTCGCTAAACAACTCTTGGTTGCCCTGGCGGATCAGCAATGCCCGATAGGCGCCCAAGCCTTTCATTAACGGAATACGAACGGGCAATAAGCTGGCTTCTTTTTCTTTTGAGGTCATGGTCCAGACAATGTCGACTTCACGCTCTTGTTGCAACAAAGCAATGGCCCGGCTTTTGGATAAGGTCTGACTGGTTGGTTGCAGCTCGGCTTTGATGGCCATTTTGTCGAGTGCCAGCCGCAATAACGCCAGTGGGTATTCAGAACGCTGATCGGACACTTCGGCCAGCTGCGGGTAACGCAGTACCAAAGGCTCAGCCGCAAACAACGGGGCACTCCACAGCATCAATGCAACCACGACTTTAAACATAAGCACCATAGCTGAACAAAACTAATCTATTCAGTCTACATGCTGTGTTAGAGCTGTGGGAATAAAAAAAACCGGAGCAAGTCGCCCTGCTCCGGTTTATTCGTGATCTGCGTTATGGCTTAGTCTTCGATAAAACCGTCGCGCAGCGCTACAGTGCGGTTAAACACCAGTTTATCGGCGCTGTGGTCTTTATTGTCGGCACAGTAATAACCTTCACGCTCAAACTGGTAAGCCAGTTCGGCTTTGGCCTCTTTCAGCGACGGCTCCACCAGACCTTGTTTTACGACCAGAGAGTTCGGGTTGATCACACTTAAGAAGTCATCCTCCGCGGCTGGGTTCGCGACGCTGAACAAGCGGTCGTACACGCGGAATTCAGCTGGCAATGCCTGAGTCGCTTCCACCCAGTGGATCACGCCCCGTACTTTACGGCCGTCGGCCGGGTTCACGCCCAAGGTATCCGGATCGTACGAGCAAATCAGCTCGACAATGTTGCCGTCAGCGTCTTTGATCACTTCGTCAGCACGCATCACATAAGCACCGCGTAAACGCACTTCACCGCCGCTGACCAGACGTTTGTATTTTTTGTTGGCTTCTTCACGGAAATCAGCCCGGTCTATATAAAGGGTTTTGCCAAACGGCACTTTACGGCTGCCCATGCTTTCTTCTTTCGGGTGATTGTGCAGCTCTAACCACTCCAGCTGGTCAGCCGGGTAGTTGCTGATGGTCACTTTCAGCGGGTTGATCACCGCCATAGCCCGCGGTGCATTGGCGTCCAGATCTTCACGGATACAGGATTCCAGTGCACTGATTTCAATGGTGTTGTCTTGTTTGGTCACACCAATGCGTTTGGCAAACTCACGCAGTGATGCAGGCGTGTAACCACGACGGCGTAAACCGGCAATGGTTGGCATACGTGGATCGTCCCAGCCAGACACATGTCCACCTTCCACTAAAAACAGTAACTTACGCTTACTCATCACCTGGTATTCCAGGTTCAGACGCGAAAACTCGATTTGTTGCGGGTGACATGCAATGGTGATGTTGTCCAAAATCCAGTCGTACAGACGGCGGTTGTCCTGGAACTCCAGCGTACATAACGAATGGGTAATGCCTTCCAGCGCATCCGAAATGCAGTGAGTAAAGTCGTACATCGGGTAAATGCACCACTTATCGCCGGTCTGGTGGTGATGGGCAAATTTCACCCGGTAAATCACCGGATCGCGCATACACATAAAAGGCGATGCCATATCAATTTTGGCGCGCAGCGAGCAGACGCCTTCCTGAAAGCCACCGTCACGCATTTTTTCAAATAACGCCAGGTTTTCTGCCGGGCTGGTGTCACGGTACGGGCTATGCCGGCCTGGTTGAGTCAAATTGCCACGGTACTCACGCATCTCTTCAGCGTTCAGGAAGCAGACATAAGCCAGACCTTTATTAATCAGCTCTACCGCATAGCTGTACAGCGTATCGAAGTAGTCTGAGGAATAACGCACAGCGCCATCCCATTTATAGCCGAGCCACTGCACATCCTGCTGAATGGAATTGACGTAATCGATGTCTTCTTTTTCTGGGTTGGTATCGTCAAAGCGCAGATTGCATTTGCCTTGATAGTCGACTGCAATGCCGAAGTTCAGGCAAATAGATTTGGCATGACCAATATGCAGGTAACCGTTTGGCTCAGGCGGAAAACGGGTTTGCACTGCGCTGTGCTTGCCAGAAGCCAGGTCTGCATCAATGATTTGACGAATAAAATTGCTGGGGCGATGTTCAACGTCCGCCATAGAAAAAGTCCTTGTGAATGCGGTAATAACCAAGCGATAGATGGGCCGCATTATAACAGCAGAAATGCACGACGCTAGGGCTGAACACTGCAGAACAAGCAAAAGCCGTCAGCGTCGCTCAGATTAGAATCGGTCTGACACCATCAGCTGCACTTCCCAGGGATCCACTCCGGGCACCGAACTGATTGGAGTGGATAAATCCAGGTGTACCACATGGTGGTTACTCGACTTGCTGGAGAAAATTCGCAGCCCTGCCCCTATGCTGCCAAGCCACTGGTCACTGATATTGGCCGACTGTAAATCGGCGTTGCTGTCGAGCGGGCCTGACGCCACCCGGCCGCCCCAGGCCCGGCCGTAGTCGACAAAACCAACAAAGCCAAAATCCAGTATCTGACGCCAGCTCCAACGTGGGTACCAGCGCAGTTCAGAGCTCACTACTGCGCTGTTCAGGCCATGTTGAAATTGTACAGGGTAGCCCCTTAAACCGGTTTCGCCGCCAAGTTCCAGCGGTTGTTCGGCGTAATTACGGTTGCGGGAAATCAGGTCAGCCTTATTCATCCAGGTCCAGTTCTGACCAAGGCGCCAGTAATCTTCAACCTGAAATGACCACTGATGAAAATCACCATCGCTGACGCCTGCTATCCAATCCAGTTTATTCTGTGTCAGGGTGACATGCTGATGCCAGGCCCAGCCTTTGGACAGCTCCGCTAACACCCTGCTGCCACTGTCACCGGTCAGCACTCCAAGCTTCAGCTGGGCGCGCCAGCCCAGATTAATGTCTTCTGGCCGGCCGATAAAATACAGGTCCTGCAGCACCTGATAAGCAAACTCTTTGTACTCGAGCCCAGTCCAGATGAAATTGCGGCGTCTGTCAGCGGGTGCCGCCTGCGGGTCCAGCCCTTGGGGCATGTCAAATTGCCAGTCTTCCCGCGTTACCCCCGCCAATACACGCCAGCTGGTGTTGTCGACAAAACGCCATAAATAGCCTCCCGACAGTTCTGCCAGCTGATGCTGACTGAAGAAGCTACGCTCCAGCTCGCCGTTGTGATACACCTGTTCCAGCTTGCTGTCATCCAGCCACTCGGTGTGGGCCATCCACAGGCTGTCATCCAGATAAAAGGGTTTGTCGAGTGCAATATGGTAGGTGTTGCCGTCATCATTGTCGGTCAGTTCCAACAACAGATAGCTGTGGTCCGGGCTGGCATCCGACAACAGCTGCAACGGCGCTTCAACTTTTAACTCGTAACCTGAGCGCAAGTAATCAGACTGGTACTTTAATGACGTCCGGACACCATAACCCAGCAGGTTATCTTCTTTAAAACCAAAGGAATATTTATTGTGGCCACTGCTGCGACCAAAGCCGACTGCAGGCAACAGGCTCCAGTTATCCCAGCTATCCACCTGCACTTCGACGTCCTGATCACAGTCGCCAACCCGCTGCACTTTGGCGTCATTGATATAGGACTTGTCACGCAGCAGGCGCTCGGCTTCGGCTAAATCGCTGGCTTTAATCGTATCCCCTTCTTAAAAGGGCAACTCGCGGCGGATAGCCGACACTTTGGTTTCGATATGCATCCAGTTGGCAAACTCGTGTATCCAGAATGAGTCCTCTGCAGTCTCATCAAAAATCGGGTGGTTATTAATTTGCAGCCTTTTAATCCGAATGGTCGGCTGCTCATCTTCCGATGCGGGCACTTGCTGATGCTGGATCTGTGGATTTGGCTTTTGCCGGACCAAGCGGCACATTTCAGTCAGGTCAACTTCCTGTTGCGCTGCCATTGCAGCGAAGGGCAAACACAGACAACTGACTACCCCTATTCTCATAGATCACCTCTGCGGCAAGGTGCCAGAAAATCGAGCCTGGATTGATACAAGGACGTACTGACGTTAAAAAAGCCTAACAAGGTGTGAAATAAGTAGTCCTGGCTGAGTGGTTGCTGCTGTTGCTGCTTCAGGCAGTCTTTATCCAACAGCTCCGTATCTGCTTCGTCGGCAGACATCCACCAGATCATCGGAATATGGGTTTGCGCCTCTGGCGCCATCCAATACGGCAAGCCGTGCAGATAAACGCCGTTTTCGCCCAATGATTCGCCATGGTCGGACAGATACAACATCGCGCTGTCGTAGCCCGTCTGCTGACCCAGTTCGGCAATCACCGACGCCAGCAACTGGTCGGTCGCCACTATGCTGTTGTCATAGGCATTGATAATCTGCTCAGGGGCACAGAGCTGAATTTGTTTGTCGGTGCATTCAGGTAAAAAGTGCTTGTCGGCGGCAGCGCTGCGGCGGAAATATTCCGGGCCATGGCTGCCCAGTTGATGCAGCACAATAATACGGTCTACCGCTGTATTCGTCTGTGCAACGGACAGTTGCTGCTTTAGCGCATCCAGCAGCACCGAGTCCAGGCATTGGCCGCCCGTACAGCGTGGGTCGGGTTGCTCAAACAGAAACTCGGAAGGCAGCCGGTCACACACGCCCTTACAGCCTGAGTTATTGTCCAGCCAGTAGGCATCCACGCCGGTCGCTGCCAGAATATCCAGCACATTACTGCTGTTTTTCGCCACGGTTTCGTCGTAGTTGTCACGGTTTTGCACTGAAAACATACAAGGCACTGAATGCGCAGTAGCTGTGCCGCAGGAAGACACGGATGCAAAGCTATAAACCGGCAACTGGTCTAGTAGCGGCGTGGTGTCACGCTCATAACCATTGAGCTTGAAATGATCGGCCCGCGCAGTTTCACCCAGTACCAACACCAGCAGCTTTGGTTTTTGCCCGGCCACGGCTGCTGGGCGGCTGGCGTCTCGCGCCAATACTTCAAACTGCTGCGGCACTGCCGCCTTTAACTGTTTTGCGGCCAGTGAACTTGCCGCGATCACCGGACTGACCGGCAACGCCAGATGCTTCACATCGCGGTAATTGCGGAAAAATGGTGCCAGTTCACTGAACTGCGCAGCCCCCAGTGCAGCAACACTCAGTAACACAACCGCAGTGGCAGCAGCCGAATGCAGCAGGCGTTGCCGCCAGCTCTGCCCCTGAATACGGGCAACCACACAGAGCAGTACAGGGAAAGCCATCCACTGAGCCAGATGCCAGATTAAATCCAGACTCAGCAGGCCGCGAGCTTCCGCACTGTCGGTTTCCAGTGCGTTTTGCAACATATCTTTATCCAACACCACGCCAAAACTATGCTGAAAGTAGGACGCAGCCGCACCGGCAAAAAACAGCATGAGCACCACAGGTTTCAGTGCCCGCCCCTGACCAAACAACAGCACCAGCAACAGGTTCAGTAAAAATACCAGCGCCAGCAAACTGAGTTGTAAGCCAAACTGGCCCGGAATATGGTGTTGCAATGCCTGAAAAAAAGCCTCGTTGAACATTAAGGTCATGGCACTGGCCGCCACCACAGAGAACAACAGCGGATGCCAGCTGTGACAAGGTGCCGCTTCTTTTTTTAGCCATAGCAGTGCCGGAAAGCGGAGTAGTGAATCAGACATAACCTTCCCTCAAGGAGCTTTGTGTCGCATTCTGCCCCGGCAGATCAGCCATAAATGCGTAGATAAAAGAACAGCAACACCAGCAAAGCCAGGCGCTGGTTATATCGTGCGAAATAAAATGAGCGCCGCGCAGTTGCTGCACCAGACCAAGACCAGTACCCAGCAGCAGCGCTCCGAAAAGAGCGGTTTTGGCCCGCGCGGCTGAACTGTCGCGCCAGTAGAAATAAAGCGCCAACCAGCCAAAGCCGGCGCTGGCATGCCCCGCCGGGAAACATTGGCCAAGTACTGCACCAGGTGCCGGGCTATGCCACAGCCAGTTAAACGGCTGTACGCCGCCAAATGCCTGCAAATCCCATGGGCAGGCGGCCGGTAACGCCTTTTTGATAAGCGCAACCAGGCCGAAACTCAGCAGCAGCGATAGCAGCAAGATACAACTGGCTCTGCGTTGGTCTGACGCCGTCAATTGCCGCCAGATGCAGATCACAAGCACCGCCATCACCATCAGGGTATTCAGTTGACGGGCACTGGAATGCAGCACATCTTGCAGCAACCAATGCTGTTGCAGCGCCCAATGCCCGCCTTCGAGCCGGTAATAAAATCCAGCCACGGAAAAGTCATACCCCGCGACGTAAAACAGGCTGAATAACAGTGTAAACAGCAAGGTTGGCAGGGCTATCAGCTGACCAAACAGCTGGGCTCTATTGAACAAAGACAAAGCGTTACTCCGGATCCTGCGTCTATGCCTTCACACTACTCAGTCAGACTTAAGAAATGCTTAAGAGAAAATTTATTTAGCCGTCACCCGAGAGGCCGTTGCGCCGACTGCCTCACAGCGGGCGTTCCCCGGATAGCGCTGCTCGCGATAAAGAAATGAAGGCAGCTGCACCTGCGCCAGCGCTTGTTGCTGCGCCGCAGGAGACACCGGCTGTGTCGACAGCTTTAGCGTACGGCTGGTTTGGTCATAGTTGGCCGCCACTGCGGAGCCGTCAGGCTTCAGAATAGTCAGTTGCTGCTCTGTCATCAGTGCAAACAGGTTATCGAACTGCAGCAAGGCGCGGCCCGGACTGCTGGGGTCGGCGACAAAATCGCGGCCCAGCATGGGATGGCAAGCCGACACGCCAGCCAGGCTGAGTAACGTTGGAGCCAGATCAATCTGACTGGCCAGTGGGGTGATATGGCGGGGTTCAAGATCCGCACCCAGGATCAGCCCAGGAATACGGAACTTCTCCACCGGCACCAGATTGCTGCCGTAGACCCGATTATCATGGTCCGCGACAATTAAAAACAGTGTGTCTTGCCAGTACTCACTTTGCCGGGCTTTGGCGATAAACTGCCCCATGGCCCAGTCGGCATACTTGACGGCGTTGTACGCCGTGGCCTTCGGCTCTTGGTACAAACTGATGCGGCCATCAGGGAATTCGAACGGTTCATGATTACTGGAGGTAAAAATCAGGCTGAAAAACGGCTGGTCTTGCTGATGTAGCTGGGTCAGTTGTTGATGAGCGGTGTTAAACAAATCTTCATCACTGGCGCCCCAACTGCCGACCAGCACTGGGTTTTTAATCTGCGGTAAATCGACAATCTGGTGAAAGCCATTGCCGGTAAAAAAACTGCGCATATTGTCAAAATGCGCCTCACCACCATAAATAAACTGGGTTTGGTAGCCCTGCTGTTGCAACACAGACGCCAGAGTAGCAAAACCGCGCTGACTGTTCGACAGCTTGACCACTGACTGCGCCGGGGTCGGCATAAAACCGGCCACCACGGCTTCAATGCCGCGCACAGAGCGGGTGCCGGTGGCGTAGAGGTTATCAAACCAGATGCCGTCTGATTTCAGCTTCTCAAGCTCAGGCGTGACCGCAGCTCCGCCGAGCGACTGTACAAAAGTAGCGCCCAGACTTTCCTGCAGAATAATCACAATATTCTTTGGTTTTGGCCGTTGCACTGCCGCTTGTTGCCAATGCAAGGTAGGTAATTCAGGGTTGGGGAAACTGTATTTTTGCAGCCAGGGCCAGTTCCGGCTCAGCTCCAGCATGGTTTTGCTGTCGAGCTTGCCATAGACATCCGTACTGCGCTCTTCATGGCGTAACGAATAAAGCGCATAGAGCACTGAATAACCCGAGTTAATCACCAGAGAATTCACCATGGCATCACTGGTAATGGCAAAAAACGCCGGGTTGGCCGGTCTGTGGTCCGTGGTGGAACGAATACCGGCAAATACCAGCAATACCATCAATGGCCACAACAACAGCCTGCGTTTTAACGAGCCCAGCTGCTGTTCGGCTGGCGCGACCTTTAACAGGCGTGCCAAGCCATACCCCACTGCCAGGGTCGCAGCGACACCTGCGATCAACACAGTGCGAAAGCCCTGCCATAACGTTGAAAACACTTCTTTAGGGTACTTCAGGTATTCAATGTACAAGCGGTTGGGCCGGATATCGTATTGCTGTAAAAATGCCGGAGTCGACAGTTCAAGAAACACAACAGCCACCAGCGCCAGCAGGCTCCAGAGGTACGTGGCTTTAAACCAGAAGTGCTGCCAGCGCGACTGGGCTAAGGGCAGCGCCAACAACACAGGTAAGGCTGCAAGCAGGCAAAGCAAAATCAAGTCCGCCCTTACCCCTTGCAAAAAAATCGGGCCGATATCGGCCACCGCCAGCACCCGGTCGGATTGCCAAAGTACCAAGCCTATGCGGCTTGCACTCAGCAAAACCAAACCCAGCAGGATCATTTTCATCAGGTAAAGATAAGGGCCGCACAGCATGGCCAAGGTGTTTTTTTGTTTTATTTGAGTCATCTGAAGTCAGTTCGTTAATTACTACAGCACCAAGATAAAACCCCAGCCTTAAGAAATCCTTAAGGCGGACTGGTTAGGCTCTGCGCAACTAAAGGAGTCCTTATGAAACCAAACCAACAAGGCCTGCGCCGGGTGCTGAACGCGTCTGTCTATTCCTGGCAAGGCTTAAAAAGCAGCTGGCAGTCGGAAGCCGCTATACGTCAGGAAATTGTGCTGATTGCCCTGCTGACGCCTGTTGCTTTTCTGCTGCATGTCAGCGCGCTGGAACGGGCGGTATTGCTGCTGAGTTTGTATCTGATTTTGGTGACGGAGCTGATCAATACCGCCATTGAAGCTGTGGTGGACAGGGTCGGCGCCGATTTTCATCCGCTGAGCGGTAAAGCCAAAGACGTCGGCTCCGCCACTGTGCTGGTGATGATGCTGTGTACCGCGCTGACCTGGGCCTGCATTTTGTGGTCTTAACGAAATGCGAGCGCCCCATCAACACCGCAGTCAACGCCAGCTTAAGCTACGCAACAGCGACCATCTCTGCCGCATTTTGTCATTGCGTTTATCAACTTAATGTTTCCCTGGGATGACTGCGCATTGGCGAACAACCAGGTTAGCATTGGGCTCTCCCCCCTCAGATTGAGAAACCCGCTATGCACAACGCAACCGACCTGATCCAGCGCCAGCTGGATGCTTATAACACCAAAGATATTGACGCCTGGCTTGGCACTTACGCCAAAGACGCCAGACAGTTTCATTTGCATGGCGACTGTTTTGCCGAGGGCCATGCGCAACTACGTGAACGCATGCTCAGCCGTTTTCAGGAACCCGATCTGCATGCCCGGTTACTCAACAGGCTGGTCATGGGCAATCTGGTGGTGGACAAGGAACTGATCATCCGCAATTTACCGGAAGGCAAAGCTGAGGTTGAAATGCTCTGTATTTATGAAATCAGAGACGGCCTGATCCAGACCGCCTCTTTTGCCATGACTGAGCCACGCCTGATCGGCGGTTGAGTACAGGCTAATTGCTGGTTAATGAAAGGCTGAAGCATTACCACAGCACTTTGGATCAAAACTCAAACTCCAGAGCAAAACGGATGGTTTTGTCCACGGTTTGGTTGTCGATGGCAAATACCACGGCCGCTTCCCACTTCAGCTGTTGCATGGTGCTGAATTTATGCACCCCCATAAAACCAGGCCCTGCACCTTTGTATTTCTCGCCACTATAGAGCTCAATGGAAGGCTGCAGGGCTGGCAAATAACGGTAACGGTACTGAGCGCGAAACTCAGATTCAATTTCATCTTTTAAGGTCTGGCCCCACTCATACACCAACAAGGCATTTACGGTCAGGCTGGTTGGGCCGAATTCTTTTTCCACCAAGACACCGGTAGTCAATTCATAATTGTCGTCGTTGTTTTGCCGCTCCAGTTCAAACAGCAACGCCCAGTCCGCACTGTATTGGCCCTGCTCTGTCAGCATCCAGCGCAGCTCCGCTTCATAACCAGACAGGCGGTAATCGTCCGGATGGATACGCTCCGCATTTAAGTACAATTCCAGCGCCATCCGGTCCGAGACTGAAAAACCATAACCGAGCTTCTGCCCCATCGCATTGTTATTTGGATGGTCGGATTGGCGCTGATAAAAATAGCGGTATTCAAACTCGCGCTCCAGCGCATTCACATAGGGATGGTAGACCTTGTCCACCACCCGACCATCGGCCCAGGCCAGCTTTGTGCATAGCGCCAGCGTCAGCACCATCAGCATCTGATTAGCCTTCATCAGAACCCTCCCGCATCCACAGCAGTACTGCCAGCGATGCCATCAAAAAAACCAACAGTTGCGCCAGACTCGGCGTGGCTTCATAACCCAGCAACGCCTGCAACAAATAGCCCAGCTCCGACGACTCGTTCAGCCAGCGTTCGGTGTCCCACAGCAAAGGCCCGGGGTTAATCACGTCCAACTGGGTGGCAAAGGTCACCGCCATCACCGCCTGACGGGCACAGAGCAGCGCCAGCACCAGTCGCCAAATCCAGCGACACGGCACCGACACCTCAAGCAGCAGGTAATACCAAAGCACCGCAATACTGCCATTAATCCCCAGCGCTAAAGCGGTGCCGGTGGCAATGGCCTGCCACTGGCTGTCGCCATGCAGAAGGCCACTGCCAAACAGGCTGAGGTTTAATAAATGAATGCAGCACAAAACGGTGATCGACAGCGACAGCGCCCGGCGTCTGTACTGGCTGTATCTCGCCGCGACCAGCAACGCCGTGGTCCCCAGCACGTACAACAGACAATAGCTCCAATCCAGCCCCATCCCATCCAGACTACTGAGCAGCGGGTCCAGAAACCACCAAGCAGGCAACAGCAGCAGCGCCGTTTGCAGCAGCACCGGCAACAACAAAGCCCGCAGGCCAGGTTGCAGCCAGGCCAAAGCGAAGCTGAGCAACATCACTAAAGGCAGTAATTCCCGCAGCCACATCAGCAGACTGTTAATCATGGCTTCGGCTCCCGTTTCTCCCATTCAGCCGCCGGCAGCGCTATCAGCGTGCCCTGCGCACTGTCCGGGTTAAATTCACCAAAAAACGGGTACTCGCCAACCTCCAACGGCCCCAAATACAACACGGCAGAGCGTCGCCCCAGAATGACCTTTTCCCGGTTAAGACTGAAGCTTTCAAATTCTTCCGGCGTAGGGTCCAGGTTGCTGACTTTCAGCCGGAATTTTTGCCCAGCTGGCACGTACAACACCGAAGGGTTGAACAGATGTTGTTTGATCTCGAGTTCAAACTGCAGAGGGTCAGCCAGCGCCTTACCAGCAAGCAGCAGAAAAAACGCCATCAGGCGTTGCAGCCTGATCATAACGGCAACTCCACTGTCACTTTCAGGCCTGTTGGCCACTGGGAATGACTAAGCCAAATCCGGCCCTGATGCAGTTTGACCAGCTCTTTCACAATGGCCAGACCAAGGCCCGAGCCCGGTGTGCCTGACTGATGCCGGTCGCCACCCACCCGATAAAAGCGGTCAAATGCCCGCTCAAATTCCTGCTCTGCCATACCTGGTCCGTTATCTTCCACTTCCAGCCGTGCCATATTGGGCATCCGGCTTAACTTCAGTTGCAATTGCCCTCCTGCCGGTGTGTATTTACAGGCATTACCCAGCAGGTTACTCATTAATAATTTCAACGCAAAAGGGTCGGCCCGCACTGTCAGTTGCTCTTCGCCAAGCAGCTCGATTTGCTGCTGCTTTTTTTCCAGCTGCGGGTATTGCTCGGCAATGACTTCACGGCACAGCTCAGCCCAGTCCAGCGGCTGCATTTGCGCCTGAAACACCTCCGGATTGGTGCGGTTCAGCAGCATGATCTGTTCAATCAGCTGGCTCATACGTTCCACACCTTGCTGCAACTGGGCCATTGAATGCTGACCTTGCTGCTGGCCCGATTGCTGCCAGGCTGACAAGGCATTATGCAGGTTAATTTGCAGCGTGCTCAGCGGGTTACGCAGTTCATGCGCGACGTCTGAGGCAAAACGTTTTTCCCGTTCAAAGGCATCGTGTAAGCGGGTCAGCAGCTGATTGGTGGTGTTGAGCACCTGCTGTAATTCTTCCGGCACGGCGGGTAGCTTGACCGGAGTTAAGTCGTTGGCTTTTTTGCTGGCCAGCTGCGCCGAAAAGCGTTTTAGCGGCGCCAGCGCCCGGCTGACCACCAGCCAAATTAACAAGGCCTGCAAGGGTAAGCTCCAGAGCACAGGGTAAATAGACGCGATCACCATCTCGTCGGCCAGTGACTGACGCTGCTGCAAAGGCTGGGCCACCACCACCCACCAGTCATCCTGAGCATGGGCGTAAACACGCCAGCGTTTGCCGACAAAGTTTTGTTCGCTAAAACCGGCGGTCTGGGTGATCAGGTGCTGTGGCGCTAAGGCGCTGGCAAAGCGCAGCTCTTGCCGCTGCCATAACTGGATGGCCAGGCTTTCCAGCCCCTGCGGGCTTTTAGCCCCCACATTGGCTAAGACGGCAGCCGAAAGCAACTGCAAGTCCTGGTCGAATAGTTGTTCGGAGCGGTCAACACTCTGGCGATAGCTTTGCACCGCGGCCAGAAAACTGGTCAGCGTCAGCAAGGCAATCAGAATGGTCAACAGGTAATGGCGTACAGAACGCATCAGTGCTGGCTTACGCTGTAGCCCACCCCTCGGATGGTTTTAATAAAGCCATTTGGCAGCTTTTTGCGCAAATTGGAAATATGCACTTCCAGCGCATTGCTGGCGACTTCTTCACCCCAGGCATAAAGGCTGGCTTCCAGTTGTTCACGGGTTTTTATACGCCCCGCCGATTCCATCAGCGCTTTGAGCACCATGTATTCGCGGCGGGACAGGTCAAGTGGCTGTTCCGCCAGAAACACTTGCTGCTGGCTGCTGTCGAGCGACAGCTCGCCCACCCGCACCATCGAGCTTGAGGCGGTGCCAAGGCGACGTTCAATCACCCGAAGCCTGGCGAATAACTCAGCCATGGCAAAAGGTTTCACCAGGTAATCGTCGGCGCCTAAATCCAGCCCGCGGATGCGGTCGTCCACACCGTCGCGGGCAGTCAACACCAACACAGGTAAGCGGGATGCTTTTTGACGGGCAAACTTGAGTACCTCCAGCCCATCCATATCGGGCAGGCCGAGATCCAGGATCACCGCGTCACAGTCGGAAGTGCGGATCACCATTTGCGCGTCGCGGCCTGTGCTGACCGCATTGACGACAAAGCCCTGCTCTGTCAGCGCCAGTTGCAGCGCCTGACTCAGCGCCGCATCATCCTCAACCAGCAAAATCCGCATCCAAGCTCCTTAGTGTTTTTTCAGTTTCTTCGCTAACTTCTGTTCCAGCTGAGCAATCTCTTGCTGGCGTCCGGCGTCCGCACTCAGCCGGTCTGGCCGTGCCGGAGCCTGCTTGGCTGTTTGCAAATGCTCCCATGCTTTTTTGTAGTCATGTTCTTCGGTAAGAAACTCGGCATAAAAGTAATTGGGATCAATGCCTTGTGGGTTTAAGCTTACTGCTTTTTCCAGTAACTGTCTGGCTTTTTTATCGCTGCCAAAGCCAATTGGCCAGCCAGGCACTTTAAAGTACAAGGCACCCAGACTGGTGTAGGCAGAACCTTGCAGCGCATCCGGGTTCAGTTCCAGCGCCTTTTCCAGATCGGCTTTGGATTCTTCGCACAGGCTCAGTGCGCCCAGCCCACCTTTGACACCGGCATAGCTGGATTTAATAATGCCACGCCAAATCAGTGCTTCAGCAGTTTGCGGGTTACTTGCCACCACCTGATCGGCCTGAGCGGCCAACTCGGCGAACGCTTGCTCTTTGGCTTTGTCTGTCAGGCTGTAATTCACTTCAGCCCAGCGGTCCTGCAAAGGTTGAATGTCGCTGAGCACGTCAGCCTGGCTGAAGGCGCTAAAGGCCAATGCAGTCAGCAATACTAATTTTTTCAACATCATCTTGGATTCTCCTGTCATTTATTTAGCGCAAAGTGTTTGATTTGTTTCAGCTTATGCTTAAGACCAAAGTCCAGTATTGCTGGGCACAGGCCATTCAGACGCACCAACAAACGCTCTGGCCAACCGATAAAACGACGTTTACGACCTTGTTGCAGTTGTTGCACAAGTAATTGAGCCACTAATTCAGGGCTGTCGACGCCCTGCTGCATCGCCTGATTCAGCGCGTCAACCGCCGGGGAGTTAATACTGGTGCGGGTAGCCCGCGGCGCCAGGTACAACACCTGCAGATCGCTATCTGCTGTTTCCCGCTGCAGGGCTTCGGTAAAACCCCGCAGGCCAAATTTCGTGGCGCAGTAGCCGGTAAACCCAGGAAAGCCGATAGAACCAAAGGCAGAGCCAATATTCACCACAGCACCACGACGCGCCGTCAGCATAGGCACAAACAACTGACAAAGCTGCATCGGCACCATCAGGTTCACTGCCATCAGTGCAGATAATTGCTGCTCGGCCAGCAGGCCAAACTGCGAAATACCCGCGTTATTAATCAGCACATCAATGCCGCCCTGGCTGCGGACGAATTCATGCAGTTGCTGCTGGCTGGCCGGATCAGTTAAATCTCCGGCGAAAAACACCGCATTACCCGGCAGTTGCTGCGCCAGCGTTTTTAATAAGGCCCGGTCACGCCCGGTCAGAATAAGCCGCGCGCCTTCAGCAGCAAGCCGCTGTGCAATAGCCTGACCTATGCCACCACTGGCACCGGTTAACAATACCGTTTTGCCCTGAAGTTTCATGCCACCTGCTCCAGTGTATTCAGACCATGGGGTTGTTCCAGACTACGGAAAATATCGCCATACAAGCGGTAAAACCCTTTGGCCGCATGCACAATCACCGCCTGATCGGTCGGGTCTGTGATCTTGTCCATCAGGCTTTCAAAGAACTTGATATGGTCTTGGTCCAGGGCCCCATGCGAATTGAGGTAGCTGAATGCCTTACGCGGTAACTGCAGCTTACCCGCGATGGTGCTGGCTGCGCGTTCGGCCAGCGCGATTGAAGTACCTTCCAGTACCAGCACCATGCCAAAAAACGCCAGCGGGCTGATGCGGCGCACCGAATCGTAGGCATAAGCCACCATCATCTCAGTGGCAAAAGCCGGCACACTGTGACGGGCCTGTTCTTTGTCATAACCACAGGCGGCAATATCGTTCAGCACCCATTCCTGGTGGCCAAGCTCCTCCTCGATGTATTCAGCCACCGCTTCACGCAGCCATTCTTTTTGTTCGCTCAGCAGACCTCCCACAGTCATCAATAACGGCACTGTGTGCTTCACATGGTGATAGGCCTGCAGCAAAAACGCCACATAGTGGTCCAGGGTAAAATCACCGGCAAAACAGCGCTGGATCATCGATGCACTTAACAGGTAAGCGCGTTCTTCACTGGTTTGCTCAAGCAGAGAGGGATAAAAGTTCATCACGTACTCCTGAATACAACTGATCAATGTGCTGAGAATACAGCTGTTGGATGGCCTGACGGCGCAACCGACCATTGTCGGTCAGGCTACCTTCAGCCACTGAAAAAGGTTGGCTTAACCGGCTATAACGGGCGATGCGGGCATAGTCCGGCAATTGGGCGTTCACACTGTCGACCACAGCGGCCAACTGCTGGTCACTGACTTCAGGTCGGGCAAACAGCAAGGCAACACAAGCAGGTTGTCCATCGCCCAGCAGGATGGCCTGCATCACGGCCCCTGTGCTGGTCAGTGCGGTCTCCACCCACTCCGGTGAAATGTTGCGGCCAAAGCTGTTAATCAGCAGATTTTTCTTACGGCCCGTGATCAGCAGTTCGCCATTGGGTCCCCAGCTGGCCAGATCGCCGGTCCGCACTTCATCACTGGCACTGCCGGGTTCACCGAGATAACCTAAAAATGGCGTCTGCACTACCAACTCGCCGTCTTCTATCCGCACTTGCCGTCCAGCCAGCGGCAGTCCAACGGACGCGCCAGCTTGCTCAGCCGGGTCCACCGACAATGCCACCACAGAGGCACATTCGCTTAAACCATAGCCCTGATACACAGGTAAACCGGCTTTGGCAGCTGCTTGCAGTAATGCCGGAGACACCACGGCACCGCCGACGGCAATAAATTCCAGACTAGTCGGAGCCTGCCAGCCAGACTGACAGGCCAGCAGCAAAAACTGCAGCAACTCAGGCACCAGGATCAGGCTTTTGGGCTGCACCTGGCTAATCAGTGCCAGCAGTTTTTGCGGTTCAGTTAACCGGCTGCCGCTAAAACCCCGCTCTGCATCTTTGGCCAGCACCACTTCACCACCTTCGAGCAGTGGCGCATAGATACCGGCGATATTTTCCAGCAGCGTAGGTAATGGCAACAGACATAAATGCCGTGGGGTGCCCTGACTGATCTGCTGCACCCGGGCCGCCAGCCAGAGTGCGACATCCAGCTGCTGCTCCGCCGACAAACAGACGCCTTTCGGCTGGCCAGTAGAACCCGAGGTAAAGGTAATTTTTTGCGTACCGGCTGGCACCAAAGCATTGCCATGCATTGGCAGCCGGTACAGCGACAATCCGGCGTACTCTTCCAGCAATTCGCCTGACTGCTGTTCTGGACTATCACTAATCAACAAATCTGGCTGTAACTGAGCGAGCACGGCGTCTCGTTGCGACGAGCTCAGATAAGTCGGCAATGGCACCAGCACGAGATCTGCGGCCAGGCAGGCCAGGTCAAGTAAAGCCCACTGCAAGCCTGAATCTGCTTCCAGCACAATTCGCCTGGCGTCATACCCTAACAACAACTCCTGCCAAATCATTACTTCCTGCAGCAACTCGTTGCTAGACAGGCTATTGCCACCCCATTGGGTTAAACGGGCAGTTGCGGGCAATTGCAGTTTCATCACAGCACCTCCTGCAAATCCGCGACTAAATGATGTAAGTCAGGCCAGTGCTGGTGGATCAGCGCCTGTAATTTGGCGTCCTGTTCCAATCTGTTGGTGACCTGTGCCAGTGACAAGGTGCAAAGCCGTGGACTGGTCTGATAGTAGCTGCCCCATAAGCGGGCCTGATCGCCCAAACAGGCCGGATCGGCAGCGCCTAAATCGGTCAGCTCAATGCCATGACGTTTTAATAACAGCTGCACTTCGCGGGTGGCACTAAACACCAGCCGGGTCAGTCCCAGTTGATGCAGTGACTGCGCCATCAGCACAAAAAGCTGCATCAGTGCCTGCCGGTTCACCGCCAGTAAATGGCCGATTTCAGCAATTTCAGCGCGCCGCACCTCGATACCATGCTGCTGCAGCACCTGTTCTGCAGGCAGCTGCATATAAGCTTCGGTAAAGAGTTTTCCCGACGCAGCAAAACGGATCCCCAGCGCAGCCAGCCAGCCGCCGGCACTGCGCACGCCCAGCAACTGCGGCATAAAGCCTGGAATTAACGCTTGATAATATTCGGCAAACCCCTGCTGAATAAAGGCTTGCAGTGAGTCGCGGGCAGGGTCTGTCACAGCAACCAGTAACAGTTGGTGGGCAGCCGTCTGCGTTAGCTGTATTGGGCTTGGTACGGTCTGCGATAAGGGCAAGCTGCTCATAAGCGACTCCGGTTTATCATACTGGAACCAAGTCTGAGCGATGAAGCTTAAAGCAATCTTAAGAAATGCGAAGAGTGAAAAGAGTTTGAAAAAAATGCAAAAAAAAGGAGCCGCTGGCTCCCTTTTTCCGACATCACAGGCTTAGCCAATGATTTGGTAAGCCGCCAACGCCAGCAGATAGGCCAGCAAGCCATAGCCGATCACCACGCTGGTGACCAGCTTGTTGCGACCGGTTTCTGCCCGTAGCGTTGCCACAGTCGCCACACATTGCAGCGCCACCACGTAGAACAGCAGAATACCGATACCAGCGCCTAAGGCCAGGCCGTCGGCCTGCAGCTGCGACGCTAAATCACCAATATGTTCATCGGCCGCATCAATCCCAAACAAGGTTCCCAGCGCGCCAACAAAGACTTCCCGTGCCAGGAAAGACATCAGAATGGCCACGCCATAACGCCAGTCCAGACCCAGTGGTGCAAAAATTGGGTCAATCCAGTGGCCAATCATGCCGAGGTACGAATCCTGCAAACTACCGTTTTGTGGGAAGTAGCCCAGTACCCAAATCGCTACAGACACAGCAAAAATCACCGGTCCAGCCCGCTTGATAAACTGTTTGCCGCTCTCCACTACCCGGCGCAGCAATGGTTTCCAGTGCGGCAGACGGTAGGACGGCAATTCCAGAATAAACGGCATATCCGTTTGCTTGCCTTCCACCGCTGAGGTACGGGACAACAGCAGGCTAATGCAAAGCGCCGTTAAAATGCCAAACAGGTAGAGCGCAAAAAACACAATGCCCTGCAGACTGACCAGACCGCCCAGGTACTGCACCGGTGGTACAAAGACCGCAATTAACAGTGCATAAACCGGCAGACGGGCTGAACAGGACATCAGCGGGATGGTCAGCATAGTGATCAGGCGTTTACGCGGCGATTCGATGGTGCGCGCCGCCATAATGGCCGGAATAGCACAGGCATGCGCCGACAGGTAAGGCACAAAGCTGCGACCAGAAATACCGAAGAAACTCAAAGGCCGGTGGCAAATCAGTGCAGCACGTGCCAGATAGCCACTGTCCTCCAGAATGCCGATAATAAAGGTCAGCACCATAATTTGCGGCACAAACACCAAAAAGGCACCTAAGCCACCAAAGAGCGCATCACGGATAAAATCCGCCGCCATGCCTTCGCCCACCAGGCTCAGACACCATTCAGCGACCACGCCAATACCCGCTTCCACTCCGTCCATTAAAGGTGCGGCAAAGGTAAAAATGCTTTGGAACAGGAAAAACATCACCAGCAAAAACACCAGACTGCCGGAGGCATGGTGCAGCATAAAACTGTCGATGCGGTTTTGGTTTTTCAGCAGAATATCGGCCTGGGCGCCATAACGGGCCGCCATATCGCGGGCTTTTTGCTGGATCTGTTCCGGCGAGCTGTCGATTTGCACAGCACTGCTAACTGGCTTCTGCCCTGCGGCAATGGCCTGAATGTCCTGCTTAAATTCGGCAATGCCATAAAGCGTACGGGCCGATACGGCATACACCGGGCTACCAAGTTCCTCACTCAGCTTATCCGTATCGATCACATGGCCGATTTTCTGCATTTCGTCATACAGGTTCAGCGCAAACACCACATTTTTATTGTGCTGCCGGGCTAACGCCTGCATGTGCAAAGCAAATACCAGGCTGCTTTGCAACCGGGTGGCGTCCAGGTTACAGACTAATAACGCGGTGTTGTCGTCGGCCATTGCCTGGTTGATTTGGGCAATCGCAATATCTTCATCTTTCGATAAGGTGTGAACTGAATAGGCACCTGGCAGGTCCACCAACTCGTAAGGGCCAAACTTGCCGGTTTTGACATCGACAGTCACACCAGGGAAATTGGCGACCTTCTGCCGCAACCCTGTCAGTTGGTTAAACAGCAGGCTTTTCCCTGAGTTTGGTTTACCTACTAATAAAATTCGTTTCATAAATTAACTGCTTTATCGGAAATTGAAATCAGGCGGCGGGCGCGATCAGAATGCAGCTGGCAATTTGACGCTCCAGCGTAAAGACGGCATCAGCCACAGCGACCACCACAGGGCCACCTAAAAAACCACGTTGCAGACACAAAACCTGCTGTGCTGGTGAAAACCCCATATCATGCAGCCGTAACACCACGTCTTTGCTCAGGCTTTGGTCCAGCCCGCTAATCTCAGCCGTTTTTCCTTTGGGAATGTCCCACACACTTTGCATCAGGCACCTCTGGGATAATACGAAGTATTCTTATTTGGTATGGTATCACTAAAAAACCGCGCAACGACAAGTTTTTCGCCCTGAGAAACTGGTCGGCTGTCGTCTGAAGCAGTGGATCAGCCGATAAGGCTGGTGAAAAGATAATCGTGATGCAGTTGGTAGTGCACAGTAAACTGTTCAGGCACTCCCCATAACCACACCAGATCAGGCGACAAACCTAATGACACAAAACTGGTCGTGGCTTCCACCACAGACGCCGCTTCAAAACCGAAAAATTCTTTGGCGTACGGGTACAGGGCTTTAAACAGGCACTCTTTGGCTGAGAAAATAACGGAACTGGCCTGGGCTGGAGACAAACCTGCCTTGCACAAAAGCTGCTGCTCAGCGGCTGTATGAATTTCATAACCAATCTTCTGTGCCAGTTCCACACTGAAAATTTTCTCCAGGTCCACCCCGAGAAACTTCACCGAAGCAGACTGACTAAGTAAACAACAGACCCTGTCGCCACTGTGGCTAATCGAGCCCCGAATGCCTGCTGGCCATTGCGGGTCCCGCCCTGCGCCTATGGGAATCTGGCTAATCGAAGCGCCAGCTTGCTGCATCGACTTTAGCCCCTGCTGCGCTGCGTATCTGCCGGCAAGGAATTCAGCCTGACGTTTACTATCAGCGGAACGAATGGATGCTGGCATATCAATCTTCATGGCAGTGAACATCGACGGCTGATAACGGTCAGGCACAAAACGGCAAATCACCAGCACCCATTGCCAGTTCAGCCTGAATTCGACCGAGCGGATAAAGGCATGCTCTGAATCCTGTTGCCGGACTATGGATCCCTCACTCCATTGTATTGGCATAGTCCCTCACGTTGCTGGTTCCGGTCCTCCACCAACGCGGCAACTGCAGCCCGCTAAAAGCCTGTCTTGGCTTTTACCAGGGTGCAGCCACTGCGCCGCGGTTCATTACTCTGAATGTTAAGATACATTAAATCCACAACATTCAAACTGTTTTAACCAGCCATCAGCCAATAATTTCTTTGTCTGCCAACCAATTAGCGGATCGCTTTGCCGGAAGATAAGAAAAAACTCCGTAACAGCTCAGACCAATCCGGCTCTTTGCCGTACATGCGAATGCCGAGCTCAAAGATGCGGGCGGCAGCAGCTCGGGCCCAGTACAAAAAGGCCAGCAGCACCAGCAAAGCTCCAAGCCACTCCCACCAGGCCACGCTGGTGGACGCCAGCCGCATCGGCATAGCGGCATAGCTGGTTAAGGGAAACCAGCTTAAAAACTGCATCAGTGCGCCTTCAGTGTTGTCCATCGCACTGAACACCAGAAAGAGTGGCAGGCTGGGCAAAAACATCACCACAGAACGGCTGGAGTGATTGGGATCATCAATAGTGGCGGCAAAACCGGCCATAAAGCTGTTGATCAGTAAAAGCCCCAGCGCCACAAACACCAACGTCAGCACAATGGGCAGTGGCTGCAATGGTAAGGCAAACAGATCCTTGCCTGACATCATGCGAATCGCCTGCATCACCACAAAAGCGAACAAGCCTGTGGTTAACATGGTCTTCAGACAAAACAGCGAGATGCCAAGAATTTTTCCGTCGATCCACTGCGACGGCGTGATCAGGGTTAACAGTTGTTCGGTCACCCGTTGCTGTTTTTCACTGGTAATGGCGGTGAACATAAAACCAAAACCAGAAAACACGCCAACCGACAATAGGATTAAAATGCCGCCGCCCAGCAGCTTTTGCTGTTTACTCTCTTCCCGGTTGTCTTGTTGCAGAAACTCAAATTCAGCTTTGGGTAAACGCTGTACCACAGCTTTTTGCGCAGGATCCAGCGGCAAGCCAGCGATCAGCTGCTGTTGCAGCCAACGTTGCAGCTCTGGTGTCAGCTTGTCTTGCCAGCTGGCGCTTTTTTGCGCCACCAGCTTTAGCTCTGCACCGTCCACCAACACCAGTAAATCCCAAACTTCACCCAATCCGGCACGGGCATTGTCCGTTGCATCAGGCCGAATTTGGCTAATGGCATAACCCGGCACTTTCGGCGCGGCCAGCTCAGACACCAGCGCTACTTTGTAATCCTGATCAACCCAGCCTTTGATGGCAGGCCAGACCGACATAATGCCAACGGTCAGCAGCATCAGACCGACGCTGACAAGCTCTTGTTTCCATTTAAAATAACGTTGAAATTCAAATACGGCGACTGTCCAGCGGGTCATGCGGCGGCTCCTTTGCTGTTGCCCTGGGCGGAAGATTGCAATAACACGTCATGCTGGCCGACGGCGGCCAGATACAGCTGATGCAGGCCGGGTTCTATCCGGCTGAAATCACTCAGCTCTGCTACAGCAGTGAGTTGTTGCAATAACTGACTGACGCTGGCGTCGGGCGCCAGGCAAATTTTAAACTCAGTGGCGGTCATCTGTTCCACCTCGCTGACACTGCCAAGCGCCTGCAGCTCTGAGCAATGCAGCTGCTGCGCCAGCCCAACAGCGAACCATTTTTCCGGTGCCAGTTGCTGGCGAATTTCCGCCAGACTGCCCTGCGCCACCTGCTGGCCTTTATTCAGCAGTAACATCTTGTCGGCCAGGCGTTCAACCAAGGCCATCTGATGAGCACTCAGCAGCACTGTGGTGCCTTCAGTACGCAGTTCATTCAGGATCACCAGCACTTTTTCCTGATTGACCGGGTCCAGTCCGGAAAACGGCTCGTCCAGGATCAGCAACGCTGGTTTATGCAGCACACAACTGATCAACTGCACCTTTTGCTGATTGCCTTTGGACAGTTTCGACAGGTTGTCATCCAGTTTGTCGAGTAAATCCAGCCGGCGGCACCACTGCTCGATTTGCCCCACCAGCGCAGTTTTATCAATACCACGAAGCTGGCCTATGTAACTCAGGTTTTGCCGCACCGTTCTGTCCGGGTAAAGGCCTCTGTCTTCTGGCAGGTAGCCATAGCTGCGCTGCGGCAGCTGCGACAGTGGCTGGTCCTGTTGGCGCAACAGGATCTCGCCATCGTCTGGCCGGGTCAGTCCCACCAGCATACGGATTAACGACGACTTACCGGCGCCATTGGGCCCAAGCAGCGCAAAGATTTGCCCTGGCTCTATGGTAAAACTGATTGCCTGCACTGCGGCAACCTCGCCATAGCTTTTACTGATCTGCCTGGCTTCGATATGTAACATAAATGATCCTTTTCCTTTATTTTCCAAAACTTAACATCTGTTCAACATTAGCATGCCACTGTTTTTTGTTGCAATGCCCGCTCTGACCTCTGAGAAAGCACAGCCATGCAAATGCAAACTGTTTGCATTTGTATTTTGCCACGGATAAAATCGTGCCGCTCCGGCGCCGGAGAACCAGGTTTGTAAACATAAGTTGTAAACAAAAAAACATATCTGCATTCACACAAACTTCACACAAGGATTTTGTTCGATGGCTTTTATCAAAGCAAAAAAACACTCGCAGGTCACTCAATTCAACAGTACCCTGCTGGCTTCGGCTCTGGCGTTGGCTATTCCTGCAGTGGCGCAGGCTCAACAAACACAAACCGAACTGGATGCAGTCGTGGTTAGTGCAGACGAAGTCGAAGCACAATACAAAGCAGACACCGTTAGTTCCACCAAACAAACGCAGCCGCTGGTGAACACCCCACAAACCATAGTGGTGGTAAAAAAGGAACTGATCCAGCAGCAAGCCGCCACCACTCTGTCTGATGCGTTACGTAATACTCCGGGTATTACCATGCTGATGGGTGAAAACGGCAACACCGCCACAGGCGACTCTATTTTTATGCGTGGTTTTGATACCCAGGGCAGCATTTTCGTCGATGGCATCCGTGACTTAGGCACCATCAGCCGCGACACCTTTAATACTGAACAGGTCGAAATCGCCAAAGGCCCGGCCGGTGCTGACAATGGCCGTGGCTCGTCCTCTGGTTACATTAACCTGGCCAGCAAAATGGCGACGCTGGAAGACGCTTCTGTCGCTAACCTGACCGCAGGTTCTGGCTCTTACAAGCGCGGCACCATAGATATGAACCGCCAGATTGGTGACACCTCAGCGCTGCGTATTAACCTGCTGGCACAGGATTCTGACGTGGCTGGCCGTGATGTGGTCGAAGACAACAGATACGGTTTTGCCAGCTCGCTGGCGTTGGGCCTTGGCACCTCGACCCGCACTTACCTGAACCTGTTCCATATGTCGCAGGACAATATTCCGGACGGCGGTATTCCAACTGTCGGCCTGGAAGGCTTCTACAACGCCGCCTTTGACGCTGACCCAAGCACCAACTACCCCAATGGTGGCCCAAATGCAGGCAAAATCATTGCACCGGTCGACACCAGCAACTTTTATGGTTCGACCAACGACAAAGATGACGTCAAAGCCACTATGGCCACGGTCAAGGTTGAGCATGACCTGAACGACAACACAGTGCTGCGTAACACCTCTCGTTTTGGTCAGTCGGATCAGGATTACCTGCTGACCGGCGTCAACGCAATCACCACCACCACTGGATCTGGCGCAGCGGCTGTAGCTATTGCCGATCCGAATAACTGGACCATTTCACGGTCACGTCAGGGTAAAGATCAACGCAACCGAATTCTGACCAACCAGACTCAGCTGAACACCAGCGTGCAAACCGGCGCCATCCGTCATGACATCAGCTCAGGCCTGGAGTTTATTTACGAGAGCCAGCGCAACTTCACGCTGGCGTTGCCGACGGGCACCACGCAAGGTGCAGCGAACCTGTACAACCCAAGCACCAGCGACACTTTTGTCGATCCGGTCCGCACCGGCGCCAGCACAGAAGGCAGTACCATGACATCCGCACTGTACGTGCTGGACACGCTGCACCTGAACGAGCAATGGCAACTGAACTTAAGCGGCCGCTTCGAGCACTACAGCACAGAGACCGATCTGGTCACAGTACAGGGCACCAGCACGCCACAGACCATCCCTATTGGTACTTTATTGGGTAGCACTTTAAAAGCGTCTGACAACCTGGCCAGCTACAAAGTGGGCGCTTTGTACAAACCAGCCAGCAACGGCAGCCTGTATTTGTCGTATGCCACCACCCAGTTACCACCGGGCGGCGCAAACTTTGCATTAAGTGCCACAGCCAACAATATCAACAACGCCAATGTGGACCCACAAAAAGGCTCCAACCTGGAGCTGGGCACCAAGTGGGATTTACTGGACAACAAACTGGCCGTCACCGCTGCAGTATTTGAAAGCACCAATGAAAACGAAATTGCCACAGACCCGACAGGCGCCGCCACCCAAGTGGGTGAACGTCAGGTCCGTGGTGTCGAACTGGGCTTAGTCGGTGCTATTACGTCCGCCTGGCAAATCAGCGCCGGTGCCGCTTACCTGGACAGCGAAATTACCCGTGGTAACCAGTCAGGCACCAACCCGACAGACGGAGGGGTGATCCAGTGGACACCTGAGCTGACCCTGACGGTATGGAACAGCTACAGCTTCGGCAATGGCCTGGTGTTGGGTGGTGGCGTCCGTTATGTCGATACGGTCTCCCGTTCCAGCAGCACCACACTGAACCTGGCGAAAACTTCGGTGCCAGCAGTACCGGATTATTGGGTGGTGGACGCCATGGCGTCTTACCCAATTACGCCAACTGTGGATATCCAGCTGAACGTTTATAACCTGTTGGATGAAGAGTATATGTCTTCACTGAACAATGGCGGCTCGCGTTACTTTATGGGCACGCCACGCTCGGCACGTCTGGGTGTGAATGTGAAGTTCTGATCGACAATGGGCGTAGGGGCGGGTTTTAACCCGCCCGTGACCCCAAACAACTATCACCGGCTGGTACCGGTATGGCAGCGGGCGGGGTTTACCCCGCCCATTTCGCCACAACAACGAGTTGGTTTTTATGTTACTGCATATACCTGAAGTACTAAGCAAAGCCCAGGTGGCGCAGTTCCGGCAGCAGCTGGCTGCCGTGAACTGGACAGACGGCCGTGAAACCGTCGGGCCCCAAGGCGCCTTAGTGAAAAACAACAAACAGTTGCCGGTCGACTCATCGCTTGGCCGTGAACTGGGCGCCATTATTCTGCAGGCGCTTTATCAACACCCCTTGTTTATGGCGGCGGCTATTCCGCTGCGCTCCGTACCGCCACTATTTAACAGCTATCAGGGCGGCGAACATTATGGCTTGCATGTCGACGGCGCCATTCGCGGCGTACCGGGCTCCAGCCTGAGCCTGCGCACCGACTTGTCCTCTACCCTGTTTTTATCCGAGCCGGATGACTACGAAGGCGGCGAGCTGCAAATTCAGGACACCTTCGGTTTGCATGAAGTCAAACTACCGGCTGGCGATCTCATTCTGTACCCGTCCAGCAGCCTGCACCAGGTACTGCCCGTCACCAGTGGCGAACGGGTCTGTAGTTTTTTCTGGACTCAGAGCATGGTGCGCTCCGCCGAACAGCGCCAAATGCTGTTTGAGCTGGACCAAAACATTCAGTCACTGCGCCAGCAGTTTGGTGAGACGACACAAAGTGTTGCCCTCACCTCGCATTACCATAATTTAGTCAGAATGTGGGCCGAACTGTGAAACGGCCACTTCTGCTATCAGCTTTGGTGCTTGTGGTGCATCTGGCCGGTATTACGGCGGCGGTCAGCTTTAGCTCAGCACCGGTACCCGCACCTGTGGCCAAAGCCATTGAAGGCGTGATTATTCCGGTACCGACCCCGCCGGCGCCCCCGGCTATTGAACCACCTAAGCCTAAACCGCCAATTCCGGAGAAAAAACCAGAGCCGCCCAAACCCAAAGCAGCCAAACCCAAGCCGGTAAAAGCAAAACCTAAGCCAGCGCCTAAACCAGTGCCGGTAGCCGCCGCCTCAGAGCGCGCTGTCAGTGCGCCAGAGCCAAGCGAAAGCAAGCCAGACCCAACACCGGCCCCCACTGCACCGGTAAAAGCCGCAGAGCCAGAGCCCAGCAGCACACCGCCTGTGGCCTCAGCCAATAAAGCGGTCAACAAAGCGCCGGTTTACCCCAAACTGTCCCGCCAGCTGAAAGAGCAAGGCACAGTGGTGCTGGACGTGCTGGTGCTGAAAAGCGGCAAAGTCGGTCAGCTGAAAGTAAAAACCAGTTCTGGTTACCCACGGCTGGATCAGGCCGCCATCAATGCGGTACGGCAGTGGACCTACACGCCAGCCAAAGAGCTGGGCCAGGCGGTGGATTTATGGTTTGCCCAACCCGTGGTGTTTCAGTTAAATCCGGCGCCCGGCGGAAAATGATGATCGGTCAGAACAATTTTAAACATCGAGAGAACAGTAGCAATGAATGACGTGTTAGCAGGAACAGCCATGATGCAAGAAAACCCCTACGGCATTGCCGCGCTTTGGGCGCAAGGCGATTTTGTCATTAAAACAGTGGCGCTGTTGTTGCTGTTGATGTCGGTCGCCAGCTGGACAGTGATAGTGCTGCGTGCGCTCAACTTATGGCGACTGAAAAAAGTGGCGGCGGCCAGTCGCGACTTCTGGCACGCCCAAAGTTTTACCGAAGGCCTGCGTATTTTAAGCTCAGCCTCTGAGCAAGGCGGCCCGGCCAACCCGTTCCGCTACGTCGCAGACGAAGGCCAGGCCGCACTGGACCACCACCAAAGCCATCAGCAGGACTTACACGGCCATTTGCCACTCGCCGACTGGCTGACCAGCTGCCTGCGCGGTGCTATTGATGAAAGCGCCCAGCAGATGCAAAAAGGCCTGGCCATTCTGGCCTCAGTAGGCTCAACCTCCCCTTTCCTTGGATTGTTTGGCACCGTCTGGGGGATTTACCATGCTTTAGTCGGTATCGGTGCCTCAGGCCAGGCCAGCATTGATAAAGTGGCAGGCCCGGTGGGCGAAGCATTGATCATGACGGCTTTTGGCCTGGCTGTGGCTATCCCTGCCGTATTGGGTTACAACGCGCTGCAACGCGGTAACAAAGATGTGTTGGCCAAACTGAACCGTTTTGCCCACCAGTTGCATGCCTACTTTTTAACAGGCGCCGCGCCGAAAAGCGCGATGGTGGTGCCACTGAAGGAGGCGAAATAAATGGCCTTTGGCGGCGGATTTGACAACGACGACGAGGTAATGAGCGAAATCAATATGACGCCTTTAGTGGACGTGATGCTGGTGCTGCTGATCATCTTTATTATTACAGTGCCGGTGATCACCCACAGCGTTAAGGTGGATTTACCCCGCGTCAGCAACGAGCAGAACCAGACCAAACCCAGCACTGTCACCTTAACAGTGAAAGCCGATGGCAGTGTGTACTGGAACAACGACGCCATCAGCCACGAAGCGCTGCCGGTCAAACTGGCAGAACAGGCCGCACTGCCACAACAACCGGAAATTCATATCCGCGGCGACAAAGCCACGCCTTATGAGCAGGTGTTAACTGTGATGGCCGCCGTGCAGCAAGCAGGTTTACTCAAATTGGGTTTTATCAGCGAACCTGCGTCCTAGCAGCCCCACCTGTTTAAACGTAGAGGCGGGGTTTACCCCGCCTTTTTCTCCCCGGCTTTACTTCAGTCCGCGCCAAAATTTAATCAACCATTTACAACAAAATTACAGCTGACAAAAGGCGCAGGATAGGCGAGCATGGTTTCTTGAAGGAACAAGCAAATCCAGCGCAGCTGAACTAACAACAAGGTCGTCCCGATGAACGTAAAACTGGCATTTCATTACCTGAGTTACCTGCAATACCCGCTGATGCTCGCAGCGCTGTACTTTGCCTTTAGCCCTTACCTGGCGGGTTTTACTGCACTGAAAGCCAACCCCTCGCTGATTTTTACCAGTCTGAATACAGCGCTGATTTTTATGGGGTTGGGCATCAGTTTCAGCTCACTGCAGGACACCAGCAAAATGCAGAACAAATTCTCGCAGAATATCTGGCAGAACCCGGCCAAAGGTAAACTGGTGATCGGCCTGATGTGCGTGATGATCCTGCTGTTTTTATTGATGGGTTTAGCCGGTTATTTCTTTAGCAACCAGGGCATTTTGAAAGACTTATCTGTCGGCACCATAGTACTGGCGCTTGGCATGTTCGGTTTTTTAAAAGGTGCACTGGAGATTTTTGAACAGCACCGGCTGGATAAAAACAGCCTGTAGGCGATAGCTTTTCTTTCTGCCACAGCAATGATTGTTACGATATGAAACGCAGCTCTTCGCCTCCCATTTTAATTGGTTTTATGGACGGCTTAGAGCGAATTACTGACGTTAACGCTTCAATAACCGGCGCTGCTTGCTGCGTCCGGCGCCGAAAGCGCGAAGTTGATTGACTTGTTAGAAGTTATATAGCTCAATTTTCTCGAAGCAATTTTCCTCATTAATAAAACCAAAAGTTACGTTAATTCTACCATCCACTTCAGCCAATATTTCTTTCACCCTATCAATGGTTCTCATTGAAGGGCCATCACGGTCCAAATTTCGCAATACAAAAACAACATTTACTCGCTCTGTAAACATCCCTTTTTTAGTGGCAGCCTAAATTAGAGTTTTCCGCCTCAGCAGCTTTGGGATTGTTAGGCTTTCAGCGCGCCACAGCGCAGGCGGTGGAACGGATGGGCCAGCTGGCACAGGTGCAGTGTGATAAGGGGGTTTTGGTTTGTGAGAATGAGCGATTGAAGGTTGCTTCTGAATGACCCAAGAGCTTGGGCTTTTCAGCTTCGCGTTAATGTCCCGACTAATATTGGCATAAAAACAACCAAGCCCCTCATTACGGGGCTTGGTTAAGTATCGCAACGATTTAATCAGCTAACCTTTTATCATTCCGATGCAGCCAGTGGTATAACGCCGGCAGTACTACTAATGTCAGCAAGGTAGCCGAGATAATACCGCCAATCACGACGGTGGCCAGTGGACGCTGTACTTCCGCCCCGGTACCGGTATTGAGTGCCATTGGCACAAACCCCAGGCTGGCGACCAGTGCGGTCATTAATACCGGGCGTAACCGGATCAATGCCCCTTCTACCACGGCATACAGCAAATCGCCTTTTTCCTGCCATAGCTGGCGCATAAACGATACCATCACCAGACCGTTCAATACCGCGACACCAGACAAGGCAATAAAGCCGACGCCTGCCGAAATAGACAACGGCATATCTCGCAACCACAGCGCCAGTACACCACCAGTCAGCGCCAGAGGTACGCCGCTAAAGATAATTAACGCATCTTTTAGCGAGTTAAATGCCATCACCAGTAAGGCAATAATCAGCAGCAGAGTTATTGGTACTACAATAGCCAGCCGCTTGCTGGCCGATTCCAACTGCTCAAAAGTACCGCCATAGTCCAGCCAGTAACCGGCTGGCAGGGTGACATCGGTACTCAGCCGTTGTTTCAGCTCGGCAACAAAGCTACCCAGGTCTCGCTCGCGCACATTGGCTGATACCACAATACGGCGCTTACCGTTTTCCCGGCTGATTTGTGCCGGTGCCGGTTGAATATCCAGCGTGGCAATTTCATTCAGTGCTACATAGCCCCCATCCGGTGTTGGAATAGGTAACCATGACAGGTTATCAATATCACTACGGATTTGCTCAGGTAAACGTACTATTAGTTGAAACCGTCGGTCACCTTCATAGATTAGCCCAGCCTCTTCGCCGCCAATCGACATAGCGATGAGATCCTGAAACTGGCTGACCGTGAGACCATAACGGGATAGCTCAGTTAGCTTTGGTGTTACCGACAGTACAGGTAAACCGGACACCTGTTCGGTTCTCACATCTGCAGCGCCGGCAATACTGTTGGCAACCTGCTCAATGCTGTTCGCGACGCTTAACAGCACATCCAGATCATCACCAAAAACTTTAATACCAACATCTGAACGAACTCCCGAAATAAGCTCGTTAAAGCGCATCTGAATCGGCTGGGTAAACTCGTAGTTATTACCGGGCAGTTGCTCCAGCGCCTTTTCCATTTCAGCAACAAGCGCTGCTTTGGTTTTACTCGGGTCCGGCCATTCACTGCGCGGTTTTAAAATAACAAAGTTGTCCGCAACGTTCGGCGGCATCGGATCGGTTGCTACCTCCGGCGTACCAATCTTGGCAAAAACCTTATCCACTTCCGGAAATTGTTTAATCCGTTGTTCCAGTACTTCTTGCATATCAACAGATTGTTCCAGCCCGGTACCGGTGACCCGCATCGCATGCAGTGCAATGTCCCCTTCATCCAGTTGCGGGATAAACTCAGACCCCATCGTAGTGGCAAGCCATAAACAAAACGCCACCAGCATCGTTGCCAGACCAGCGACCAGCACACGCAGCCTGATTACGGCATGCAACACCGGACGATACAGTGATTTTGCGGCCACAATAACCCGACTTTCCTGTTCGTTGATTTTACCGCCCATAAACACGGCAACGGCAGCAGGAACAATAGTCAGTGACAGCACCATCGCGGCCAATAACGCCATCACTACCGTTGCTGCCATTGGGTGAAACATTTTGCCTTCAACACCGGTCAGGGCAAAAATCGGGATATAGACGACCGTGATAATCGCTACCCCAAACAAACTGGGTTTAATCACTTCGGTCGTTGCGGCAAACACCACGTTTAAACGTTCGCGCAGTGCCAGCAAGCCCCCGCTCTGATGTTGGGCCATTCCTAAACGCCGGATACAGTTTTCCACAATAATCACCGCACCATCGACAATCAGACCAAAGTCCAGAGCACCTAAGCTCATCAGGTTTGCTGACACGCCTTGTTGCACCATACCGGTAATGGTGGCCAGCATTGCCAGCGGGATTACTGCAGCGGTGATCAGTGCCGCACGGATATTTCCCAGCAGCACAAACAGCACCACAATCACCAGTAATGCCCCTTCCAGCAGGTTTTTTTGCACTGTGACAATAGTTTTATCTACCAGCGTAGTACGGTCGTATACTGCTTCAACGACCACGCCTTCCGGTAAGGAGGCCTTTACCTCCTCCAGCTTTTTAGCAGCATCACGGGCAACGGTCCGCGAGTTTTCACCCAGCAACATCATTACCGTACCCATGACGGTTTCGTGACCGTCACGGGTGGCGGCACCGGTACGTAACTCTTTGCCCAGCCCGACTTCTGCCACATCTTTTATCCGGATAGGTACTGAGCCATTCAGCGCAACCACCACATTTTCAATACTGCTGATAGAACTCAGCTGGCTGGGCGAGCGCACCAGCAATTGCTGACCATTACGCTCAATATAACCTGCGCCACGGTTAGCATTATTGCTCAGCAGCGCCTCTGACAATTGCGGCAACGTCACACCCATGGCCAGCATTTTTGCCGGATCAGGCATCACATGGTACTGTTTGTCATAACCACCGATGGTATTAACCTCAACCACACCCGGCACTTGTGCCAGTTGCGGCTTGATAATCCAGTCCTGCACTTCCCTTAAATACATAGCATCAAGAGGTTTGCCATTTGCATCGGTAGCGCCGGGTTTAACATCAACGGTATAAACAAATATCTCACCCAGGCCAGTCGCAATGGGTCCCATTTGCGGTTCAAGCCCGGCAGGCAGCGCATTCTTGATACTGCCAAGTCGCTCATTAAGCAGGTTACGGGCAAAATAAATATCGGTGCCCTCTTCAAACACCACCGTTACCTGCGACAAACCATAACGTGACAACGAACGGGTATATTTTAGTTTTGGCAAGCCATAAAGCGCTGTTTCCACCACGAAGGTAATCCGTTGTTCGGCTTCCAGTGGGGAATAACCAGGCGCTTCAGTGTTAATTTGTACCTGTACGTTGGTAATGTCAGGTACTGCATCGATAGGTAATCGCTGGTAACTCAACAACCCGGCACCAATCAGTAATAAGATCAGGCCCAGCATCAGATACCGTCGCTCAATAGAGAAACGAACGATAGCTTCAATCATGTTTATCTCCTTTTAACCTGCCCGGGCAAGCAAAGGTTACGCAAGGCAAAAACTGGCGAAGCAGCGCAGTTTACATACCGTAAATGAGCATGCTGAACGGGTTTTAATGCCGCAGAACCAAAGCACAGCCAGGCAGATCTTAATGTTCGTGGGCTGCGCCGGCTTTTTCGATCTCAGCCTTAATCAGATAACTATTTACCACCACATACTCTTCAGCAGCATGCAGACCAGACAGCACTTCAGTAAAGCGCCCATCGGTGCGGCCTAGCTGCAGAGGTCGCGGTTCATAGCGGTTGCCTTCGCGCACAAACACCACCTGCTTACCTTCCAGATCCTGTAAGGCCTTGTTATCTATCACCAGAGAAACATCTATGATTTCAGCATCCACCAGCGCACTAACCCGCTCTCCGGCAGAAAAATGGCCGTTGCTGTTATCCAGTGCAACCCGCGCCAATACATAAGGCTGGCCGGAGGCAGGCGAAATATGGCTTATCTGACTATCAACCCTGCCACCGCGAGCTTCAATATGCACCGGCAAACCGGTTTTTATCTCATCCATTGCCGCTGGGAATACTTTCAGCTCAGCCCACAATATGCTGCTGTCTGCCAGTGAAAATAACGTTTCACCAGCTGTGTATTCGCCCTGGCTGGCATACTGTTGCAACAACACTCCGGCTATCGGTGCCGTTACCGGATAAGTGCGCAGGCTGTCATTGGATTCAACCAACGCCAGCACCTCACCTTTTTTCACTGTGTCGCCAACTGCAGGCTTTATCTGGGTAATCATGCCAGGAAAACGGGCTCGCACCTGTGCCTGACGGTTAGGTGGGATGACAAGCTCACCGTATAACGGAATATGGCGTTCAATGGTGCCGGCACCTGCCGTCGCCACTTCAATCCCTACCCTTTTTGCCATGTCGGCATCAATCGTTGCGGCTTCATCGTGATCATCATCATGGTCGCTGCCATGATCGTGCCCGCTATCATCATGGGCATCAGCGCTGTTTGTTTGCGCCGTTTTCGGTTTTTCATCATGGCTTTGGCCCGGCCCGGCCTGAGCAGGTACAACAGCCATACCCTGAGCGATCAGTAATGCAAGGAATAACGCGGAATATTTCATTTGGAAGATCCTGATTCAGTAGTGATAAGCTGAGTGGGTGTCTTTATCGCCAGAGGTGATGCCGCAAGCGCAACACCGGCAAGCTGTTCAATCAGTACCTGATTGCTCAGTGCGGTACTGGCAGCATTAACCAACTCAAGCTGAGCGTCCTGTAGTGCCTGACGGGCAGAAATCCACTCTGCATAGCCATAACGGCCACGGCGGTATGCGTCTTCAGTTTGTTGTAGTGCCTGCTCCAGCACCGGCAAAATATCTCGCCGCATATCTTTTACGGCCATACTGCTGTAACGGTGAGTTTGCCAGGCCTGATACAAACGGGCGCGTAAATCCAGCAAGGCTGTGTCCTTTTCAAACTGTTCAGCCCGAGACTCTGCCAGGGCGGCAGTGACCGCCCCCTGATTACGCTGTTCACTGAATAAGGGAACTGACACTCCGGCAACTACAGCAAAGTCATTGCTTTCCTGTGACCGCATGGCGCCAATCTGCCAGCGTACATCACCGGCTGACTGACTTTGTGCCAATACAACTTCAGCATCACGCAAGCGTTGCCGGGCCGCAAAAACTTCCACTGCGGGTGTCGCCAGCACTTGTTGATAAAGTGTTTGAAAGGAGGGGCTTTGCGCCAGCTGAAATAAATCACCACTAACCTGATTAAAATCGGCTTGTTCCGCCCCCCATAAACTGACCAGCGCCAACTTGCTGCTATCCAGCTCGGTTTGCAGTAAGCCATGCTGCAACTGTGCTTGCTTAAAGGCCACTTTCGCCCTTAGTTGCTCGGCCTCCGGTGCTGCACCACGCTGCACCCGCTGCGTCACCAGCATTAAAGCCTGCTCAGTCATACTCACGGTTTGTGCCGCCAGCGCCGTTTTTTGCTGCAATGTCAGCACAGTTACAAAACGCTGGGTCAGCTCGCCCAGTAAATCCAGGCTCGCGGCCTGGCGCTGCGCCAGCAATAATCCCTGATTTGCACTGGACACCGCCATCCGGGCCTGGCGCTTATCGCCAAGCTCAATAACGGAAGACAACGACACCGTAACTTCGAGGCTTTTAACACCCGACATATCACCAGTGCCAAAGGCATTATCGGCCTGCACGCCGAGTTCATAGCCTGGCGTTAGCTCTGCCAATTGCTGCTGACCCGCCGCTGCTTTTAAGCGCCAATCAAATACGTGTAATTGCGGATGTTGTTGTAACACCCGCTTTGCTGCCTGTTGCAGCGTTAACTCTGCTGTTGCAGGTTCAGCGGCATTTACTGTCAGGCTCAGCAGCACACTGCCAGCAGCCAATAAACCTAACGCTGCAAAGCGTTTGCAATTCATTTTTAAGAACATAGCAAAATCCTGTTATAGGTAATGTAAAAACCAAAAAAACAGAATCAGCTGATGGGTGGGCGGTAAATGCTTCGTTTAGGGGAAGAGGGTAGATAATTTAAGTAAGACACCAGCAATTCATTACCAATTACCGGCAAAGCCGGAGCTGGTTTAAACAAGCCAATATGTGCGGCATGGCAATGACTACAATGGTCGCAACCTGCATGAAGTGAGGCATCAGTTAATGATGATTGTTCTGCGGCTACAACCGTACTGGTGTCAGACCATGATATTTGATGATGAATATCATCAGCAGAATGTTCAACAGCGAAAGCGCTGGAAACTACGCATAACAATTGCACCACCAGCAGTAATGCCATCAACATTCTGCTTAGTGGTGTTTTAGTCAGTGCGTAGTTGCTTATCAAAATAATGACCGCCTTACTAATTTAACGAAGTTAGCTTTTAAGGTACGAGCGCAATACGCTAATAACCTGTTCTACATCCGCGTCGCGCTGTAAAGGCTCCAGGTTATCGCCTGCCAGATGATCACGAATATGGTGTTCCAGTATCTCAGTCATTAGGCCATTAATAGCACCGCGCACCGCAGCAATTTGCTGTAGTACTTTACTACAATCACCTTCGGCCAGCAGCTGTTTTTCCAGCCCTTCAACCTGACCTTTAATCCGCCGTACCCGCGTCAGTAACTTGGGTTTATTAGTAATTGAATGAGTCATACCGTACTCCGTAACTATACTCCCCTATAGTATAGTCAGTTTTAATCTTTCTCAAGTCTGTAGCTATAAAAGCTGTCTCTTATTTTATGTTGTTTGTAGCAAAAAGAGCTCTGTTACAAAACGTCCGGTTATGTCTTGTGAAAAAACTAACTTTCCGCCGTGTAAGTGAACAATTTTACGGGTAATCGATAATCCAAGGCCGACGCCTGCAACATCCTGATGACCATAACTCCGGAAAAAGCGCTCTCCCAATCGGGCTAGCTCAAGCGTAATATCACCATTAATTGCATTACTCACACTTATCACTACAGCGTGCTGTTCTATACGCGCCTTGATACTGACCTCACTTTGAGCAGGCGCATACTTAGCCGCATTGTCCAATAAATTACGTAATGCGGCCTGAAATAATGTAGGATCGACCCGTACTTGCAGTTGTTTTGGTATATCGACCACCCAGATTACACGGTCAATTAGCTGAAAATCTATTGATGCCAGAGCATCCTCTGTTAACCTAAGAAGCTGAATTGCCTGATATTGCAGTACAATACTATGTTCCAGTTTTTCTGTTTCCATTAACTGCTTAACCAGGTGTGCCAGACGGCGTGTGCTTTTGCCTATGGCCTGTATTGCTGTGTGTTGTTCCTTAATATCGGTCGCATTTTCCAGATTATCGGTATGCACTTGCAAAATGCTAAGTGGCGTTCTCAGCTCATGGGATACATTTGCAATAAACATTTTCTCTTTTTTAAGGTAAGCTTTTAACTCAGCCATAAGTTTATTCACAGCGTCCTTGAATGGCTTTAACTCTCGTGGTAACGGCATCTCAATAGGTTGTAATTCAGTAGGGTTGGTTTCTGCCAGCTTTTCCGATAATTCCCGTACCGGCTTCGTGCCCCATTCCACAGCCAGCCACACAAGTAACATTATCGGCAATATCGCTATCCCCAGCGGTAACAACTGATTCAGTGTTAAATGCCAGCTTAACTCGTCCCGAACATCTTCCCGTTGCGCAGTAAAGATCCAGGCTTTTTCATCAGGCACATATAAGCTAAAGCCAATCCACAGGTATTGATTATGCCGGATCTCATGAAAACCTGACTGTTTGGGCAACAATGGCGTTTTGCCGACATTACCGGAACGGATTAACAGTTGACCATTTTCATGCCAGACCTGAACTGCAATTTTACTTTCGTATTTATGCCCCTCGGAATACCGTTCTGCTGCTGCAGTATGCTCTATACCATCATCCAGTAAAAATGGCATTTCAATGGCGTGATTACTATCTGCAGTCAGGGGAATATTGGGCTCTACCATTAAATGACGAATTAACCGTGCATACTGTGCCAGCTGTGCATCAAATAACTCGTCAATTTCATGATGAACATAAAACCATGTGTTCAGGCTGGTAATCAGTAACATTAACAGGATAACCGCATTAACACTGAGCAACAGCATCCGGCGGATACTATTAATTTTCACGATGACTCACCAGCATATAACCGGCGCCTCTGACCGTTTTTATCAGCGCCGCTGTAGTCTTTTTACGGATATTATGAATATGCACCTCTATGGAGTTACTGTCAGTTTCACCTGTCCAGCCCGAGCTGAGCTCATCCAGATACTGTCTGCTCAGAATTTTATCCGGATGTAACATAAACTCTTTCAGGATCAAAAACTCACGTGAAGTCAGCACAATATCCCGCCCCTGATAGCGGCAAAGATGTTGCTGCATATTCATTTCTACTTCCTGACAAGTCAGGATGTCCTGCTGTCGTTGCTGATAACGCCTCAGTAATACTCTTAAACGGGCCTCAATTTCTCTGCTATCGCAGGGTTTCAGCACATAATCATCAGCGCCGGCATTTAATGCCTCAACCTTGGTTTCAAGATGATCCCATGCCGTCAGCACCAGAATAGGTGTTGTAACCTTTTTAGCCCGTAAGGTTTTAATTACATGTAATGCCAACCCGTCTGGCAACCCCAGATCCAGAATAATCACATCAAACCCGCTACTGGTTGCCGCCACTATGGCTTGCGAACCGGTAATACAGTGTTCTGTCCGGTAATGCATACGTGATAATGCGGTTATTAACCCCTGCGCAAGCAGGCTATCATCTTCAACCAGTAACAATCTCATAAAGGCTTTTTCCAGCTAGCTTAGAGTAAAATGCATAACCAGACGGCGGCACTGGCAACGAGCGTTATTAATACAGCTGCCGACCCGATATCTTTCGCTTTACCACTTAATTCGTGATATTCACTGCCAATGCGATCCACCACCACTTCAATGCCGGTATTTAATAGCTCCACGATCAGAATCAGTAATGCACTCAATAACAATAGCGCACGCTCAGCCGCAGATACATCAACCCACAAGGCTACAGGTAGCAATACCAGTAATAAGATAATTTCCTGCCTTATTGCCGCTTCTGATCTCCAGCTACTGGCCAGCCCTTGCCATGAATTGACTCCGGCCAGCATGATCCGTTTAACCCCTTTAGCCTCTGATTTCATATGCCCCCCTCTATTGTTGGCGACAGCTTAATAGCCCAGTCTTAAGAAAGCCTTAAGCATTGTCCGTTAGGCTCAGTGCAACTTTACCTGGCAGTACAGCGAGCATCGATGAGCAACCGGTCAGTAACAACATTCCCTGTGTTACCTCAAGTCACATGCGGTCCCTACACCTATTTACTACGTATGATTCTTATCGGGTTGGTACTATTAAGTGCGGCCCGGCTCGGTCTGGTGCTGTGGCTATATGACAGGGTAGCGCCTACAGACCAACTGGACATGATATTCCTGCAGGGGATCCGGGCCGATGTGATTCTACTTTGTATCTGGTCTGCAATACCCGTTCTGTTGTCGCTGTGCTGGGCGCGTCCGGGATTACAGCACAGCTGGTTCCGTTTTAGCTATTGGTGGTGCCTGACGGGTTTAATCCTTATTGCATTTATCGAACTATCCACCCCCGCCTTTATTCAGCAGTACGATATACGGCCAAACCGCTTGTACATTGAGTATCTGAAATACCCGAAAGAAGTTTTCTCTACCTTATGGCATGGCTTCCGATTGCCACTGGTGGCAGGAACCGTGTTAACTGTCGCAGCCGCTCTACTGCTGCACCGGGCGCTAAGGCTACCGAAGCACACATTGCAGGTATGGCCACTGCGCCAGCATTTACTACTGTGGCCCCTGGTGGTTTTTATGGTATTTGCCGGCATCCGTTCCACTACAGCACACCGCCCTGCTAACCCGGCGCTGTTTGCAATTACCTCTGATGCTATGGTGAATTCGCTGGTCATCAACTCGGGCTATTCGGTTTTATTTGCCTTGTATAACCTCAAACATGAAGCCCGCTCCAACGAAATGTACGGTAAACTGCCAGAGACACAAATGCTGAATTTAAGCCTTAACTGGCCCTGGCTGCAGCAATATGATTTTAATAATGCAGAATACCCAACCTTACACTGGCAACAAGCCGTAAAACAGCGTAATAAACCGCTGAACATAGTAATAGTGTTGATGGAAAGCCAGGGCGCCACCTTTGTTGAATCACTCGGCGGCGCACCGGTCACTCCAGAGCTGGAACAGCTGAAACAGCAAGGCATCTGGTTTGACAATCTGTATGCTACCGGTACTCGCTCAGTTCGCGGTATTGAAGCGGTTGTTGCCGGCTTTATGCCGACACCGGCCCAAAGCACGGTAAAGCTGTCAAACAGTCAGCAAGGTTTTACCACTCTGGCATCCATCTTAAAAAAACAGGGCTACCACACTCAGTTTATTTATGGTGGCGAAGCACACTTTGATAATATGCGTAGCTTTTTTACCGGCAATGGTTTTCAGGAGATTGTGGATTTACCTAAAATCAATAATCCGGTGCTGGTAGGTAGTTGGGGAGCCAGCGATGAAGACTTGTTCAGAACTGCACATCAGCAGTTATTGACCCTACATCAACAGCAGCAACCGTTTTTCAGCCTGATCTTTTCCTCTAGCAATCATGAACCTTTCGAATTCCCGGACGGCCGGATTTCACTATACCAAGAGCCTAAAAATACGGCTTACAATGCAGTGAAATATGCAGACTGGTCAATGGGCCGCTTTTTTGAGCAAGCAATGAAAAGCCCTTATTGGCAGGATACGCTGTTTCTGGTGGTAGCAGATCATGATAACAGGGTCTATGGCAGTAACCTGATCCCGGTGGAAAAGTTTCGCATTCCAGGACTAATTCTGGGCGCAGACACTCAGCCTGAAATACTCACAACCTTAAGTAGTCAGATTGATCTGGCTCCCACTCTGCTTAGCATGGCAGGGATATCGTCATGTCACCCGATGACGGGACGTGATCTGCTGCTGGACAGTACCAGTTCTGGGCGGGCTCTGATACAGTTTGACAATCTGTTTGCCCTGATGACAGAGGATAAACTTACTATTCTGAAACCCGATGGTAAGGCGGTTAGTGCCAACTATAATCGTGAACACCAGCAATTAACGCTCTCTGAAGAAGCGGTAAGCCCCTTGCAACAACAGCAGGCTTTAGCACAGGTACAACTCCCTTCTTACCTGTATCGTGAACGTAAATACAACGATGATATCCCTTGTGAAAGCCCTTAAAGGGCTTTCTGCTATAGGTAGCAGCAATATTTTGTTAAGGATCCACAGGAATTTAAGCATTTCTTAAGAACCGCCCCATAAGCTGCGTTGCATATCAGTAGCTTATGGAAAGCTTATGTCAGACCTAACGCCCACCGCACATTTGCAAACAGTACCCCTGCCCCGGCAAACCATAGCATTTAACCATAGCTCGCCACTATGGCATCCGCTCTGGTTTGCTTTTGTCGGCGCTTTGGCAATGACCCTACTACTGAACACGCCCTTTTTCGATGCCATACAAGCCAGGGCAGCAGGCCAGTATTCATTACAACTCAGTCTTGTATCATTATTATTCTTACTGAATTTTCTGTTACTCACCTTGTTCAGCTTCCGGCCTGTACAAAAGCCGGTATTTTTATTGCTGTTTCTGCTGGGCTCAACCGCACTGTATTTTAATACCAGTTACGGTGTCGTCATTGATAAAAGTATGCTGCAAAATGCACTGGAAACCGATCCGGCTGAAGCACAAGGGTTGTTGTCTGGCGGGATGTTGTGGCAATTAACCAAGCTGATGCTGTTTCCATTGCTGGCGGTTACCGTTATCCGAACCAAAATAGTGCGCAACAAACGCTTTTTACTGCACTGGCTGGCGGCAATACTGCTGATTATACTAACGCTGCTCAGTATTGTTACAATCAATTACTCACAGTTAGCGCCTTTTTTTCGCAACTTCCGCGAAGTACGTTATCTGGCACTGCCCGTCAGCACCCTGTCAGCCACCGTATCGTTGGCCAATAACATCCGTAAAACGGCATTTCCGGTCAGTTTTAATCAGCTTGGTCTCGATGCCAAACAGCTACCTGCGGCAACGTCCTCGACAAAACCCAAGCTGATTGTTTTGGTGGTCGGAGAAACAGCCAGAGCCGATCACTTTGGGCTAAATGGTTATGTCAGAAATACCACCCCACTGCTCAGTGCACTGCCTGTATATAGCTTTAAACAAGCGTCATCATGCGGTACGGCTACGGCTCACTCTTTACCTTGTATGTTTTCGGCTCTGTCGCGTACTGACTATATAGAAAGCACTGCCAAAAACAGCAGTAATGTTCTGGATATACTGCAACACGCCGGTGTTGAAGTGTCTTGGCTTGATAATAACTCAGGCTGCAAAGGCGTGTGCGACCGCGTACCGTCAGAGTTTTTATTTGAGCAACAAAATCACTCCAGCTGTGACAGAGGCCAGTGTCTGGACAGTGTACTCACCGAGCGGCTACCGGTTTACCTTAGCAAGGCTAATACCGCCCCAAAAGATCGCCTGATCGTGCTTCATCAACTGGGCAGTCATGGCCCGGAGTATTACCGGCGCAGTGCAATAACCGACAAAGCTTTTGTGCCGGAATGTCAAAACAAGCAACTACAGTTGTGTTCACTGCAAGATGTGATCAATGCGTATGATAACAGCATTATTGCAACCGACCAGTTGCTGGCTACCGTTATCAATCAGCTGTCAGCGGCCAAGGACTATCAAACTGCCATGCTGTATATTTCAGATCATGGGGAATCGCTGGGCGAAAATGGCATTTACCTGCATGGGCTACCGTACTGGATGGCTCCCACAGCTCAGACACATATACCACTGCTATGGTGGATGTCCGAAAACTACATCACAGGTCAAAAGGTAAACACCTCATGTATACAGCAGCAGACAGAACAGAAAGCCAGCCACGACAACCTTTTTCATACCCTGCTGGCAATATTTAACGTACAAACCACGATGCGAGAAACACAACTTGAATTGTTTAGCCAGTGCCAGAATGATCTATCAGCGTATAAATAAAATCTGCTCAGCAATTGATCCTGCTCAAAATAGCAACTACTATACTGGGGTATAGTATAAAGGTGAGATATAAGGAGCCGATATGAGCGATAAACATAAAGATCACTCTCATTCCGAGACAGAGCCGCATTCACATGCCAGTTTTTTAGGAAAAAATACCGAGCTTCTGTTTGCACTCGCGAGCGGTTTGATGCTGGCGGCTGGTTTTATTATCGGTAAAGTGTCAGCAAGTACGCCTGCCTGGCTACCTTTTATCTGTTACCTTAGCGCCTATTTTTTCGGTGGCTTTTTTACCCTGCGTGAAGCCATTGAAAACCTTCGCCATAAACGTTTTGAAATTGACACCTTGATGCTGGTTGCGGCGGCTGGTGCGGCTGCTTTGGGTGCCTGGGCTGAAGGTGCCTTGTTATTGTTCTTGTTTAGTCTGGGACATGCGCTGGAACACTACGCCATGGGCAGAGCTAAACGGGCTATCGAAGCACTGGCGGAGCTGGCCCCTAAAACAGCGATGGTTCGCCGTAATGAGCAACTGCTGGAAATTCCGGTAGAAGCATTGGAAGTGGGCGATATTGTGGTCGTTCGCCCCAACGAACGCCTGCCTGCAGACGGTTTTCTGATTAAAGGCACCAGCAGCATTAACCAGGCGCCGGTTACCGGGGAAAGTATTCCGGTTGATAAACACCCGGTTGATGATCCGGAGTTTGCCCGCAAGCGCCCGGATTCTATAGAAGCCGCCAGCAAAGTGTTCGCCGGTACCATAAATGGTGGCGGAGCCATTGAGATAGAAGTGACCAGCCGCTCCAGCGATTCCGCTCTGGCCCGTGTGGTCAAGATGGTGAGCGAAGCAGAGATACGCAAGTCCCCTACTCAACGCTTTACCGATAAATTCGAGCGTATTTTTGTGCCCGCCGTACTGGGACTGGTCGTGATATTGCTGTTTGCCTGGGTCGTTATTGACGAGCCTTTCCGCGATAGTTTTTACCGTGCCATGGCGGTACTGGTTGCCGCCAGCCCCTGTGCACTGGCCATTGCCACACCAAGTGCTGTCTTATCCGGTATCGCCAGAGCTGCCCGTGGCGGCGTATTAATTAAAGGCGGCGCACCATTGGAAGAGCTGGGCGCACTAACCGCCATGGCGTTTGATAAAACCGGCACGCTGACAGAAGGGCGCCCACATATTACTGATATTGTTGTGGCACAAGGTGTATCAGAAGAAGAACTACTACGTGTTGCCGTCGCAGTAGAAGCGTTGAGTGACCATCCGCTGGCGGCAGCAATCACCCGTGATGCGAGCAAACGGCTGGCCGGCAGAGAACTTACCCAGGCAGAAAACCTGCAAAGCTTTGCCGGTTTGGGGGTCAGCGCACAACTGGATGGAAAAACCGCCTGGATTGGCAAAGCCAAAATGTTTGGTAATGAAGAAACCGGTCAAGCTATCGCACCACTCAACCCACAGACAACAGAAGCCATTAATGCTTTGCGTAACAATGGGCGTACAGTTATGGCAATACGCCATGGTGACCGCGATTTAGGCGCAATCGGCCTGATGGATACACCTCGCCCTGCCGCTAAAGCGGCGCTGGCAACCTTGCGACAATTGGGTATCTCAAGAATGATTATGATCTCCGGTGATAATCAGCAGGTTGCAGAGGCCGTGGCGACAGAGGTTGGCCTGGATGAAGCATGGGGTGACTTAATGCCACAGGATAAAGTCTCTGCGATCCGTAAGTTACGCGAAACAACTCAGGTTGCCATGGTTGGCGATGGTGTTAATGATGCGCCGGCCATGGCTAATGCCAGTGTCGGCATTGCAATGGGCGCCGCAGGCTCTGATGTAGCACTGGAAACCGCAGATGTTGCCCTGATGGCAGACGATTTACGCCATCTGCCTTTCGCTGTCGATTTGAGCCGCCGCACCCGGCGCATTATTCTGCAGAATGTGTTTGTCAGCCTTGGTGTCGTTGCATTGCTGGTGCCTGCAACCATAATGGGGCTGAGCATCGGTGCAGCTGTCGCAGTACATGAAGGCTCAACACTGATTGTCGTGTTTAATGCCCTGCGCCTGCTGGCTTATACCCCAACCAAAAACATCGCGGAATAATACCCATCACTCAATATTAAGGTCGACATATACATATTGGATAAATCATTAAAACAAAAGGGCCTTTCGGCCCTTTTGGTTATGCGTTTCGGTGAGTCACAAACTTAATTAAGATTGTGACTTTTGACTATTCTATAGCCAAATACCGATAAGTCATTTTAATTAAGTTTGTGACTTAGATCATACGCACGGCCAGTTGTTGCTTCAGATCGTTAACCCCTTCTAATTCTCGCACTCAATCTCGCGAGCGAGCCTGACTATAGGCTCACCTACTGTTCGAGCCATGCTTCAAAAATGAAGTACAAAACGTCACCGCAAATTGCCGCCACGACAAACCGAAATACGCAATAAGATGCTTTGGCTTTTTTCCAATTTGACAATCGGCTGCAATCCTTAGCGTGCTCCAGCACAAGTTTGGCTTCAGCGTTGGTATCCAGCATTTCAATGGCGGGCTTAGCGCTGAAATATAAATTCAGTGATGCCAGCCGTTGCTTATCGCCAGCTAACAAAGCAGTTTTAAATTTACTGAAATACGCTTCGTAGTTCAGTTCATCCTTAAAGTACTGATTAAGTACTTTATTCGAAAGACCATCTGCATCGTCAGACTGCGCGGCTGCGCAGAACACCATAAAACAAAGTACGAGGAAATATTTCATAGCAACACCTTGTCAGTAAGACTGTTCAATAAGAGGATTTATCTGGTTGCGCGCCTCTTCTTGTCGGCTCCATCAGTAGAACGGCTTCTGAATCGCTGCGAATTTCATATATCGCACTCCCCTTTAGGCCCATTGCACTCGTTTAGCGTCTATCACTGCGCTACAACATAAGTGGCATTGACATTGGTCAAGATACCTGAAAAATTGAAATAACATTCAATAACTTGCCTTATGGGGTTTTGTCGTGAGAAAAGCTATCGCCTGTTTACCCTTAATTTTTGTGACCAGTATGGCAGCAGCAAACGGACCATTTTCAGTCAGCGGTTATGCCAACCATGCCAAATACCAGCAGGCCAATGCGCAGTTAGGCCAACCGGCAACGGGTGAACAGCGCGTGGTCTTTATGGGCGATTCTATTACCGAACTCTGGCCGGTCAAACACCCGGAATTTTTTGCCAGCCACGGCTATATCGGCCGCGGTATCGGCGGCCAGGTCAGCCATCAAATGCTGCTGCGCTTTCGCGACGATGTGATTGCACTGAACCCCAAAGTGGTGGTGATCCTGGCTGGCACCAACGATCTGGCGCAAAACAGCGGTCCGGTCAGTCTGGACAGCACCGCTGGCAATATCTATTCGATGGCGGAACTGGCGCAGCTGCATGGGGCCAGAGTGATCTTGTGTTCTGTGTTGCCTGCCAGCTCTTTTCCGTGGCGTCAGGGCATACAGCCAGTACAGGATATCCAGGCACTAAACCAGAAAATTAAAAACTACGCGGCTGAACATCAGTTGGCCTATGTCGACTATTACAGCGCCTTGGTTGACGGTGAAGGCGGTTTAAAGGTGCCTGACTACACCACTGCAGAAGATAAGGTGCACCCGAACAAGGCCGGTTACCTGGTGATGGAAGCACTGATCCGCCCTGCCATTGTGCAGGCGCTGAAGACAGCAGAGTAGCCACTAATTGCGGCGCGATTACCCGCGCCCCTGTGCAGGGGTGCTGTTGGCCAGCAGTCCAATGCCACGTTTGCGTAGTTGCCGGTCCAGCCAGTACAGCGCCAGCACGCCCTGCAGCAGTACAGTCACCACCGAAGTCCACCAGATTTGCTCGGCGTAAAAACCGGCTTGTTGCTGCAATAACAGCACTGCGCCCATAAACAGCAGCAAACGGCTTAATGACGCCAGCAACGAAGGCAAGGTGTTACCCAGTGCCTGAAACATGCCCGAGCAGCACAGCACCAAAGATGATGTCAGGAAGTTCCAGGAGCTGATTTTGACAAACAAGGTACCCGCCGCAATCACCGCAATGTCTGAGGTGAAAAACGCCACCAGATGTTCCGCCTGCCATTGCATCATCAGCAAAGCGCAGCCCATCAGGCCAAAAGAGATTTGCGCCGCGGCCACAAAGGTCTGACGAACCCGGTCCAGCCGTTTAGCGCCGAAGTTCTGCCCGGCCACCGCCGGTATCGCAAAGGACAACGCCACAGCGGGCAAAGACAGTGCCTGCACCACACGTAAACCAATACCAAAAGCGGCCTGCACTTCGGTGCCCATATCGGCAATCACCCAATACACAAAAGCGCTGTACAAAAAGATGATGCCGTATTCACCACCGGCCGGAAACCCCACCTTTAGCAGAGGTTTACTCAAGCGTGCAGACAAACGCGTCGGCTTGGCACCGCGCACAATAGGGCTTTGCTCACGCCGCACAAACCGATACAGCAGGTAAAACCCCAACATACCGGACAGTGTGCTGGCCAAGCCAGCACCCGCCACCCCCAGCGGCAGCCCTGTGCCCCAGCCAGCAATCAACACCGGCGCCAGCACAATATTGCAGCCGACAGAGGCCAGCTGCACCAGCATGGCAGGTTTCACAATGCCTAAAGAGCGCAGGCCCGAGCCTAATACCGTCGATAAATACGCCATACACAAGCCCGGCAAATAGGCCTGCAAAAAGGCATAGCCCTGACGCTGAACCTCCGGATCGTCCGACAACAGCTGCATATAGTGGCCAATACCGACAAACCCAAGCAGAGCCGTCAGCACCGTCATGCCAAGTGCCAGCGTTAAGCCTTGCTGATACAACTGGCGTGCTTTACGCCGCCGTTTGGCACCAATCGCTACCGCCATCAGACTGACCGTACCAACGCCCAGCACCTGGCTGAACGCCATCACCAAAAACATCAGCGCCGCCCCGGCGCCTACCGCGGCAACCGCACTGGCACCCAGCGCCGACACAAAATACAAATCGACAAACAAATACAGGCTATGCACCAGCATGCCAATCATCATCGGCAAGCCCATGCTGACCAGGTGTTTATGGACAGGCCCTTGGGTTAAATCTGTCATTCTCGTTATCTCTGTATTTGGTAATCTGGGCGGGGTACCCCCCCTACACCAATTTGTTGGTTGGTGGTAGCCCACACATTTTTATCATCGTAGGGGCGTAGCTTGCTGCGCCCGTTCTATATTGCTGCGCCCGTTTCAGCCGGTTAAAGCGCGCTGGTGAAGTCTTTCCAATACTGACGCCAGGGTTCGAGTTCGGCTTCGGCTTTCAGTTGTTCGTGTTGCACCGACAGCTGCGCTTTGTCAGCAGTCTTTTGACTAAACAGCACCACCAGGCGGCTGCCGTCGGCCAAAGCGCAGCGCCAGTAGCGCCATTTCGCACTTTGGCTGACCGCAGGCGGCTTGCTGATCTGCACCTGGTTAAACTCACTACGGGCTTGCACCAGGCCAAGCCACAGCTCCAGCGCTTGGTCCATGCTGCCGGCCAGGGTTTTATTGACCGACAACTTAAACTGGCCGGTGCAATCCTGCCCTGTCACCCGGCGGCCAATGCTTTGTTCAAACCGCACCGTCAGCATTTGCGCCCACCAATCCGACACTCCGGGCTGGCCGCGCAATAAACGGACGATCGCCTGATGATCCAGCAAGCCAGCCTGCTGGCTTTGCAATAAATCGCGCCAATACGCCCAGCTGTGGCCTGTGGCGTCGGCAATCGCCTGTTCACTGATGGCTTGACTCATGGCTTGCCTTGTTCTCCATACAGCAGCTGTTCTACGGCAGCGATGCAGGCGTCCAACCGCTCCAGATAATCCGGCGACTCGACTACCAACAGCTGTTCAGGTTTAAAGCCGTATTTCAGGTACAAGGCCAGCAACTGCTCAAAAGCCTGCTGCCGAATCGCCGGGTCACCCAACTCCCGCATGCCATCCGCCACCCAAGGCACTGTGGGTTTGAGCAGAATGACTAAATCGTACTGTGACGGGTCGATAAAACTCTCAATTCGACTGGCGAGCACACCAAGCATTTGTTCGCTGAAAAAGGCCGTCACCACCGCATCAGTGTCAAAAAAGCACACTTTGTTGGCGCTACGCAGTGCCTTTTGGTCCTGCTCGTACTGCAAATGGGCAATACGGTTAAAGTCTTCCAGGTTAAATAAGTCGCCATTGCCCGCCACCACCTGTTCCTGGTAATCGCGGCCCAGCTCTTCCGACCAGGAAGTGCAATACACTTTGGCCAGTTTGCGGGTTAAGGTGGTTTTGCCACAGCTTTCCGGGCCTGAGATCAGCACTTTACGGGCGAAAAATGGCCGCGCTGCGCCGGCAATATAGTCCCAGTGCAAATACGGCTGCTGCCGGATGGCAGTGCCGCTGATTGGCCATTGGGTGCGCTGCGGGTCAATCAACTGGTAATCGATGCCAGGGAAATACTGGCTGTGGCCCTGGCGGTAACTTTCTTCGCCACCAAAAATCACGCTAACAGGTTCAGGTACCGCCGCTGTCAAGAGCGCGGCATACTGAGCCCAGCCATGCGGAAAGGCAGGAATGGCGCTTTCGTCCAGCAAGATAATCTGAATGCCTAAGCCCACCAGCTCCTGCGCCAGCCAGCGTTGGCGCAGTACACCCGGAATATAGGAGCAACCGGCCTGCTCGCACAGCAGCTTGTCTTCGGTCTGATGTTCACTCAGCACCACGTAAAGCCGATCACACATGGCGTGTGCACGCAATATCGCGGTTAAATGGCCACGGTGTGGTGGTAAAAATTTTCCCGGAAAAACCCCAACCTTCATTTTTGCTGCACAGCTCCTCTGCTCCAGTTAATCGCACCGTACACTGAATTAATAAAAAACGCGATCCACATCAGCAAGGTCGGCACCGCATAAGGCGCACTGTCTGCCGTGGTCAGCAGCACCACAGACCAGGCCAGAATGTTCAGTAAGTTGGTGAGCAACCAAAAGGTCCACTGAGCGGCAAAAAAGCGGATCATCAAAAGCTGCGCCGCTACCTGAAACACCACGGTACTGGCGTCCAGCAAGGGGCCTGTCAGTGCAAAACCGGTATACCCAGCCAGCTGCTGATAAATCATCGAATTACGCGCCAGCGCCGTACTTAAAAAGCCATCCACCTGGGTTAAAAACCAGCCGGTCAGGCCAATGCTGAGCAGCACCAGCGGCGTCAGCCACAAGCTGTGTTTGCCTAAAGAACGCATCCGTACCAGTTGGGTGTCGCTGTTCAGTTGGGTTTTCCAGCACCACCAGACAAAAAACTGCGACGGCACAAAATAAAACCAGTTCAGCAGCCAGTCGCCGTAATAGCCAGAGGTCCAGGCCACCAGGCCATAACAGGCGCAGCTGAGCAAACCCCAGACCCAGTTGGAAATAAGCCCCTTGGCCACCAGCACCACACAAAATACGCCACTGATGGCGCTTATTGGGCTAATCAGCCAGTTCAGCACAATGGAATACGACGAATTCCAGTCCGTGCCCGTCGCACTGAAATAACAGGTGGCCGCCAGCACCAGCAGGCTGAAGCCCACTAACCACGCCCGTTCAGCCCGGTTTAACCGTGTCAAATCTGTCCAGAGTTGCCTCATAGGTGCTTACACCATCACCAGCCGCACGGCGAAGCCAGTAAACAACAGCCCCAATGCCAGGTTACCGGCCTGCCCGACTTTTGGCTGATGGCGGAAGAACCCCGCAATGGCCGCACCGGCGTAAATCAGCAGGGTTAAATACGCCAGACTGACCAGCTCCAGCACCACAGCCAGCGCCAGATAAGGCACCCAGGCCGGGCTGTAACTGGCGTCAATAAACTGAATAAAAAACGACAGGTAGAACAAAATGGCCTTCGGGTTGGTCAGGCTCAGCAGCAGTGATTTACGAAACACAGAACCGGCTTTTGGCAGCACTTGTTGCTGCTCTGGCGCTGCCCGGCGCAGGCTCAGCAGAATTTGTACACCCAGGTACAACAAATAGGCGGCGCCTAAATAACGCAGCAGCGTAAAAGCCTGCGGTGACGCAGCCAACAGCGACGCCACGCCGAGGTAAGATAAAAAGATCAACACCCCATCGCCAATCAACACCGCGGCCAGCGCCTGCCAGGCCTTGGCTGGGCCCTGGCTGATGCTGGTTTTCAGCACAAACAAACTGTTTGGCCCCGGCATTAAAATAATCACAATCAGCCCGGCTAAAAATGTCCAGAACTGCAACACCCCAAAAGCGTCCATTACATCCTCGCCATCGACATAAAACTAAATCGTCCTCCCCGGGCGCTGCAAGCGACACCCGGAGACACAAAACAAAAGCTAAGGTTTACACCTTAGAACGGAAACCGACGTGCCCACAGTGACTGCAACTGCGGCAACGCATCAACCCGGCGCACTACATCCGCCAGGTTCGGCGCCACCTGATAAAAACGTTCGCGCCTGGGCGTCCAGCGGCTGGCCACTGCCACATACAAATCCAGTACTGTCAGCTGATCACCCAATAAAAATTGGCCCGGGTTTAACTGGCTGGCCATTTGCTGCCAGCAATACGCAATACGTTCGGCGGTTCTGTCCAGCACCCCTTGCTGCGCGGCAGGGTCTTCCCCCACCAGCCGCTGTGGTACATCACGCACCCAATACATCGAATAAATGGCTGCAGGAATAAAGCTCATCCAGCGTAAAAACTGTGCCCGCTGTAAAGTACCGGGCAAAGGTGCCAGCTGTGCTTGAGGGTGTTGTTCAGTCAGCCACAACAAAATGGCGCCACTTTCGGTCAGCACCTCGCCCGAAGCCGTCACCAGCACTGGGATTTGCTGCATCGGATTGACCGGAGCCACTTTGGCGCGCTGGTGATCGCCTTCCCAGGTGGGCGCATCCACCAGCTGATACGGCTGTTGCATCAGTTCAAGTGCGGCTTCCACCACCACAGAACCAGAGCCTGCGGCGCCATAGAGCTGATACATAAGTCACCTCCTGAATAGTTCGTTCACCCTGTCAGACACAGCGCGCAAAAACGCCAGCGCGTGCTTAGTTGCCCCAGGGAGAGGCTGCGGCCTGGCTGAAGGTCCGTACATACAAGGCTTCCACTTCAGTGCGGGCCCATTGGGTTTTGCGCAAAAACTTCAGGCTGGATTTGACGGACGGGTCGACCTTGAAGCAGTTAATCTTAATCAGGCCAGCCAGCTGTTCCCAGCCATAATGCTCGACTAAGCGGCTGACAATGGCTTCCAACGTCAGGCCATGCAAAGGGTTGTTAGGTTGTGTACTGCTCATCTGTGAATACCCATAACGAATCAAATTAATGCGCCAGTTTAAACGCCTGACACCGCATGCACCATCCAACGCACACCAAAACGGTCAATACAGGCGCCATAAAGGCCAAAAGGCTGCTCGCTCAGCGCTTCGGTAATTTGCCCCTGCTCTGCCAACCTGGCAAAAATTGTGCGGCTTTGCGCGGCAGTTCCTTGCGACACAAACAAACTCAGAGTATTGCCCTGCACCGGCTGCTCCGTGGGGTGCAACCAGTCAGACGCTGAGATATCCAGCACTGCAGACGCCAGACGGCCATTCAGTACTTTATGCTGCGCATCAGCACCGAACATCGCCGCCATCGGGGACTGCCCCACCTGGGTGTACTGCAGCTCACCACCAAAGACCTGCTGGTAAAACTCCAGGGCTTGCAGGCATTGGCCATTAAATAGCAGGTAAGGTGTCACTTTCATTGCGTCTTCCTTGGGCCTGTTAAAGCCTTAGCATGGCACGAAACCCACGCACGGCGTAATACGACTGCGCGCCATTGTGGTAAATAAACACCCGGCCATAGCGGTAGTCACCAAAAATAGCGCCGCCTTCGGCTCGTATTTCTGCCGGCGTCAGTAACCAGCTGGAGCTTTTCTGATCCAAAGGCCCCAACTGCTGCAGTTGCTGGTACTCTGCCTCTGTCAGCAAAGTCAGGCCATACTGAGCCGCCAGCTGCACGGCCGACCCGGCCGGTTTATGTTCTTTGCGCTCAGCCAGTGCAGCGTCGTCATAACACAGGCTACGGCGGCCTTTGGGGGTTTCGGCGCTGCAATCGGCAATCAGGTACTCACCGCTTTGCTCGTCCAGCCCAATCAGCGCTGGCTCACCGCCACTGTCCTGCATCCACTGCAGCGCCTGTAGCTTGCCAGCGTTTTGCTCGAAACGCTGGCTGAGTTCAGCCCAGTTGGGCGTCAACCCCGGCAGCGGTTTGCGGTTAAACCGCTGCTGCAGTAACTCAATTATTGCTTGCTCTGACATCGGGATATCCCTCTTACCAAATTCATCGGCCAGCGCTATGACCAACACTATGAATTGCCGTCGGCATGCCGCGGCTGCTTAAACAGCAAAAATGCCAGGTAAATAAGCCCCAAAGGCGGCATTAAGCCCGCCACAGCGCCTAACAAAGCCGCCAAACCCGGGCGGTCGGTTTTGTCTTTGGCCAGCAGGTAACTGATAAGTCCAATGCACAGGGCAAATAGAATCAGCAGTTCCCCGGTCAATGTCGCGTTAATATTCATCCAATTTCTCCTTTTGCTCAGGTCGTTACCCTCTGCTGCCGCTGCACTTGCCAGCTCTTACGGCTCCAATAAAACAGCAACACCGGCGATACCAGAATCAGTTTGTAGCTAAAGGTATTTACATAGATTTCAGCTAAGGTTGCAGCCAACAGCGAAGCGAGCAAAACGCCACAGCTCAACAGTGCCAGCAGCAAGCCTGCAACCAGGGCAATCGTAGCCCAGCAGGACGGCTTTGGTTTGATCAAACAGAGCTGCCGCTCTACGGTGATGGCGCCGACAAAAAAGCTGATGGTGATTAAATTGGCCAGCATTAAATCCATCGACAATCACTCCAGATAGTCACTTAAGATTCGTGGTGAATGACTACCAGCGAAACATAGGTAAAGGGTTTAACGGGTGCTTTAAAGTCCAGGTCAGGCCGCGTTTTAGTAAAAACCAATGAAAGCCCTGGTTTGGGTAGGTCGCTTTTAGCGCTGAAATTTTGCCGCGCGGCAACCCCATCGCAAAAAGCCCCAGCGAAAAATCGGCAATGTCGGCGCGGCGAAAATTCTCGACCAGCCGGCTATGGCTGGTAGCGCGCGGTCGCACCGCATGGTGCAACTCAATCATGGCGCACACTTCATCGACCCAGTCGGCTTTGCCAATGCTGCGTAAGTAATCAGCGGCAACCTGTGCCGAAGGTGGTAAATAATCCAGCGTTTGCGCAGTCCAAAGCCCGATATCATGGAACACCCCGGCAATCTGAATTTTTTCAACCTCGTCTGTGCTGTAGTTGGCACACGCCAGGCATAAATGCACCATCCGGTACACATGGTTTCGATAGCCAGGGAAAATATCACCAATCTGCGGCTGATACTGCGCCAATAGTTGGTCTACCACAGCCAAAGGGCGCTCTGTTATTGCGTCGACAGCCATGGGGTTCTCCTTTGCCTGAAACAGTAATCAGCGCGCCTGTTAAGCGGCGCTGCGGTTTGCCAGTGTCTGCAGCTGTTTGTTATGCGCAGCAGAGAGCACCACTAAAGCGCAAATGGCCCCAAGCAGCGCTAACGCCATATCTGATTGGGTGTCCCATACATAGCCCTGAGTGCCCAAAAAGGCTTCGGCGTCTTCACCTGTTGCCAGCGCCACCCACCATTCAATCAATTCATAAAAGGCACTGAAGGCAAGGCAAACCGACACAATGATGTAGTTGCGCCACGCTGCGCCTTGCACCACAGCCTTGCGGATTAATAGTTCCCGCGCCAGCAGTGCAGGCACAAAACCCTGGAAGAAGTGGCCGACTTTGTCGTAGTTATTGCGCTCGGCGCCAAACAAACCGTCAAAAAAAGGCACTTCGGCATAGGTGTAATGGCCACCGACCGTCAGCACCAGGCAATGCAGCAAAATAAAAAAATAAAGCAGAGGTGTCAGACGAAAGCTACTGTAAGTCGCCGCCAGTACAACACCGCCAATCAGCGCCGGCACCACTTCCAAAAACCAGGTGAATTGGTCTTTCGGCGAAATGCCCGACCAGACCAATGCGGCCAAATAAACCAGGATCCATGCGTATTTAATTTTCTTTACTCCATTGTGTCGAAGCTGAAGTGCCCAGCCAAGTGGACCTTTACGGCTAAACTGCTTTGCCCAACGAGGCGCCAATTTGCACGCCAAAGGCCATAATCACCACAGCCGCGATAAAAGCCCCCAACAGCACCAAGCCAACTTTTTGGTTTTTCGGCACAGAGTTCCACCAATTTTTGAGTTCCTTCATGTCGCGTTCTCCTTGCATATTGTTGATTTCAGCCCGGCAGATGTTGCTGCGAAGCAAAAGCCCAGCTTCTGGCAGCCAGCATTAACCCGCAAATTTTTTGCTAAACACCACGCCATTTAAGGTGTGAGTACAGCAGTTACAGCTGGGCTCCAGACTGTCTGCGGTGACCTCTGGCGCTACCACCTGAAGGACGCCTTTATCGTCAATATAAAGCCCATTAAAATAAGAGCTTTCGCCTACGCGAACCAGATCCTCGCCGTCGTCCAGTGTCCGGCTGACTAACCAGAATATCGGCTCTTCTTTATCCAACCGGGCGACGGCCTCACGGTATACAGGGGCCCAGCTTTGCCCAACCTTGGACAACAAAAACTTATACAACGGCGTGTAATCCAGGCCACGCTGCACTTTGCTGGCCATACCGATTACGTCGTAGTTGTCAGACCGGCGGTCATGGCGAAAGTCTCCACCCACCTTGTGGCGCACGCCATGTGTTCTGGTATTGACCTTGCGATAAAGCGGTTTCTTTTCCATCTCAGCTCTTCTGAATGGGGTCAGGTCTTGCCCCGTGCCCCTGCAGCGATTTTATCTACAAAGGTTTTACATTAACTTAATGAGTACAAAAGAAAAAGCCATTGTTAATCAGCCTCGATGGCTCCAGGCACGATCCGTCGTCGGTGAAGAGCTACCAATCTTGTTACACCAACAAATTTGTTTTCACCGTCATAAAGGCTAGATCGGTGGCGAGCGCCTCTTCCCTACCCAGCAACATAGTTGAACAAGTAAACAAGCCAGATAGAGAGCGACCGCAATCACGCCAAGCAATAGTGGCCAGGTTACAACATAAAGATGAGACGCCCCATCCTGATAAATTGTCCGGTCGCCAAACAGCATCAAACCCCAAGCGAATACGCCAGTTGCAAGCACTGCATCGGCAGCTAACTGATAAACAGACCAGCCATAACATTTAAAATGGTGCTTTGACGCGACAATGTTCGCTATAACCGCGGGCAACACAGTCAGTAGCCCTATAGCTGCAACAGAGAGAAATTGCCCTGGCTGCAAATTCGCCATCCTGATGGTCTGCAGTGCGTCCAGCAAGCTATTAACTGCCCCCAAGACCATCAGTAAAGCCAGCAGAAAAAATCTTAGCCCCGGTAATTTCCACTGAGACATGGCCACTGGGTTTTCTGAACTCCCGCTGTTTTTGGGTACACTCATAGACGGTAATCATCCCTTAAATTAACTGACGTCAAAAGTAGAATTTTCTCGTACGATAAACGCAGGAGATTCTGCATATGAAAACATCAAAATTTAGTGA
>NZ_JBHSGB010000004.1:0-133304 GCF_042654345.1 Rheinheimera marina | reverse complement strand
TTGCATAGAAAAAGGCCTGCGACGTCTCTGTTGCAGGCCTTTATACAGCAGTCACTGGATCGGTCAACCGATCTGAAATTGGCTTAACTGATCGGCATTAACCTATGCTGGCGCCCTTTTTCATATCTTCATAGGTTATTGAAGGTTATGCAGTGACCATGCGCTGGTTCAGCGCATGGTGACAAACTCCTCGGCCGAGGTCGGGTGTATTGCCACACAGTTATCGAAGTCGGCTTTGGTCGCGCCCATTTTAATGGCCACGCCAAAACCCTGCAGCATTTCGTCCGCCGCAAAGCCAATCACATGCAAACCTACTACTTTTTCCTCCGGCCCGGCGCAGACCAGTTTCATCCGGGTCGGCTGGCGGTGTTGGGTCAGTGCTGTGTACATGGCGGCAAATTCGCTGCGGTACACTTTGATGGCCGCGTCGCCATACTGGGCTTTGGCTTCGTCTTCGCTCAAGCCTATGGTGCCGATAGGTGGGTGGGAGAACACCACAGTTGGCACTGTGTTGTAATCCAGTTTGCTGTCCGCTTTGCCATTAAACAAACGCTCCGACAAACGTCGGCCAGCGGCCACTGCCACCGGCGTTAAGGCTAAGCGGCCTGTGTTGTCGCCGACCGCATAAATACCAGGCACATTGGTGTTCTGGTAGTCATCGGTTGGAATAAAGCCCTGAGCGTCGGTCTGTACTCCGGCGTTTTCCAGCTGCAGCTGATCGGTGGCTGGCACCCGGCCTATGGCCCAAATCAGGCAATCCACGTCCAGTGAACGGCCGCCATTCAGCTGAAGGGTCAGGCTGCCGTCGGCGTTTTTCTCTACAGCTATCACTTCAGTGTGCGGGTGCAGGGTGGGGCCATCTTTGGCCATCAGTTCGACCAGAGTGTCGGACAGCATACTGTCGAAGCTGCGCAGCGGCTTGTCACGGCGTACCAGTAAATGCGTCTGGCTGCCAAGGGCATGCATTACACCGGCAATTTCCACCGCAATATAACCGGCACCGACCACGGCCACCCGTTTCGGTTGTTGCTGCAGCGCAAAAAAGCCATCGCTGTCGATGCCAAGTTCAGCGCCCGGCAGGTTCGGCACCAGCGGGCGACCGCCGGTGGCAATACTGATATGCGGTGCGCTGTAGCGTTTGCCGTCGACTTCCACAGTGTTTTTGTCAACAAAGCGGGCAAAACCACGGATCACTGTGACATTGTTTTTCGCCAGTACCCGGTCGTATGAGCCATGAATACGGGAAATATAGGCCTGGCGGCTTTCTACCAGCTTGGCCCAGTCCAGCTCAGGCATTTGCAGGTCAATGCCGTAATCCGGTGCGTATTTGATGGCGTCGGCAATCTGACCGGCGTACCACATGGCTTTTTTCGGCACACAACCTACGTTGACACAAGTGCCCCCCAGGTATTTGGCTTCAATAATGGCGCATTTGGCGCCGTGGCTGGCCGCTCTGTTGGCGCTGGCAATACCACCGCTGCCGCCGCCAATGGCGATATAGTCAAAGTGTTCGGTCATCTGTGGCTCCGGGCAAACAAAAGATTCAGGGTGTAGATGGGGGGTGATTGGGCTGAACTCAAGCACTATTCTGTCGCTGGCCTTGCAAGCTTTGCTTGAGATACGCAAAAAAATCCCAATACTAGGGGGGGTATTCCATCTGCTAAAGAGAGTTGCGATGAGCAATCTGTTAACCCAATTCCAAGGCTTGCCGCCTTTTAGTCAAATTACCCCAGACCTGGTTAAACCCGCAGTAGAGCAACTGATTGCTGCCTGTACCGCTGATGTCGAAGCGGTGGTGCAACAAAAGGATCACAGTTGGCAGAGCCTGATCGTGGCGCAGGAAGAACACAGTGATCGTTTAAGCCGCTTATGGTCACCGGTCTCGCACCTGAACTCAGTGCTGAACAGCCCGGAGCTGCGTGAAGCTTATGAAAGCTGCTTGCCGCTGTTGTCTGATTTCTCCACCTGGGTTGGCCAGCATGAGGGTTTGTACCAGGCCTATCTGGCCTTGTCGCAAAGTGCAGAGTACGCCAGCTTAAGCCAGGCGCAGCAGAAAGTGATTCAAAACGCGCTGCGCGATTTTAAGTTGTCCGGCATTGGTCTGGCGGATGATAAAAAGCAGCGTTATGGCGAAATTCAAAGCCGTTTGTCAGAGCTTGGGTCCACCTTCTCCAACAACACGCTGGATGCGACCCAAGCCTGGTTTAAGCATATCGAAGACGAAGCCCTGCTGGCCGGTTTGCCGGAAGACGCCAAACTGGCGGCGGCTGAAGCGGCACAGCAGCGCGAGCTGAGCGGCTGGGTCTTTACGCTGGAATTCCCCAGCTACATTGCGGTGCTGACGTACGCAGACAATGCCGACTTACGCGCCGAGCTGTACCAGGCTTACTGCACCCGCGCTTCAGACCAGGGCCCGACCGCAGGCCAGTTTGATAACAGCGCCATTATTGAAGAAACCTTGGCACTGCGCCACGAACTGGCGCAGTTGCTGGACTTTAACAACGCCGCCGAAGAATCATTGGCCACTAAAATGGCGGAAAACCCGGCCCAGGTGCTGGATTTCCTCACCGATTTAGCGCGCCGCGCTAAGCCACAGGCCGCGCAGGACTTAGCCGAACTGCAAGCTTTTGCCAAAGCGGAGTTTGGCGCCGACAGCCTGAACGCCTGGGATGTCACTTATTATTCCGAGAAATTAAAACAAGCCAAATACGCCATTTCCGATGAAGCGCTGCGGCCTTATTTTCCGGAAAGTAAAGTGGTACCCGGTTTGTTTGCGGTACTGAACAAGTTGTTTGGAGTGGACGTGAAAGCCCGCGACGGCGTGGATGTCTGGCATCCGGATGTGAAGTTCTATGACATTTTTGACCAAAGCGGCGAGCTGCGTGGCAGCTTCTATCTGGATCTGTATGCCCGGGCGAAAAAACGTGGTGGCGCCTGGATGGACGACTGCCAGGGTCGGCGCTGGCTGGCCGATGGCAGCCTGCAGCGCCCGGTGGCTTACCTGACCTGTAACTTCAATAAACCAGTCGGTGGCAAACCGGCGCTGTTTACCCATGATGAAGTGGTCACGCTGTTCCACGAATTCGGCCATGGCATTCACCATATGCTGACGAAAGTGGATGCCAGTGCGGTGGCCGGTATTCATGGCGTGGCCTGGGATGCCGTGGAGTTACCCAGCCAGTTTCTGGAAAACTGGTGCTGGCAGCCAGAGGCGCTGGCACTGATTTCCGGCCACTACGAAACCGGCGAAGCCTTGCCACAGGACATGCTGGATAAAATGCTGGCGGCGAAAAACTTCCAGTCGGCGATGTTTTTGGTGCGCCAGCTGGAGTTCGCGTTGTTTGACTTCCGCCTGCATGCCGAGTACCAGCCTGAGCTGGGCGGCCGGGTGCAGCAGTTGCTGGACGAAGTGCGTCAGCAAGTGGCGGTCATAGTGCCTCCACGCTTTAACCGCTTTCAGCATGGCTTTAGCCATATCTTTGCCGGTGGTTATGCCGCTGGTTATTACAGCTACCTCTGGGCCGAAGTATTGTCAGCCGACGCTTTTGGCCGCTTTGAAGAAGAAGGTATTTTTAATACCCAGGCTGGTGCTGATTTCCTGCACTGCATTCTGGAACGCGGCGGCAGCGCTGAGCCGATGGAGCTGTTTAAAGCTTTCCGTGGCCGTGAACCGTCCAATGCCGCTTTATTACGGCATATGGGGATAGCGGCCTAGTTGCTTCGTACTTGAAGCTGCAGCTTTGTTGACTTCGCTCTTTGCCCCCGTCACCTGGGTGACTATGTGATTGGGGGCTCGCTCTCTTGTCGCCTCGCTGCAACTCCAATTACTCTGGAATAGCATCCGGTGAGTTGGAACTATGAATAGGAGAAGCCTTGATGGCTTTTGTTGAACAATTTGAGGTGATTTACCACAGAGCCGCCGAGCGTAAAGGTGGCAACGCTGCGCTGGAAGCCTTGTTAAGCAAGCCGCGCACTGCTGCACAGCTAAAGCAGTTGTCCGATGCAGAGTGTCTGAGTGAGTTCAGTAAAAAGATTTTTCAGTCTGGTTTTGTCTGGTCTGTGGTGGAAAAAAAGTGGCCTGAATTCGAACAGTTATTTTTTGGCTTTGAGCCCGCCAAAATTCTGTTGATGAGCGATGAGATGCTGGCAGCAAAAGCCACAGACCCACGCATTATCCGCAATGCCACCAAAGTCTTTGCGATCCGCGACAATGCGCTGATGATCAGCGAAGCGGCAGAAAAACATGGCAGCTTTGGCCAGTTTTTGGCGCAGTGGCCAGACACGGACACCATCGGGCTTTGGGCGTACCTGAAGCAGCATGGCAACCGGCTGGGCGGCAATGTTGGCGCTTATGGCCTGCGGTTTCTTGGCAAAGATACCTTTATTCTGAGCCAGGATGTCGAGGCTTACCTGCGTAGCTCCGGTCTGGTGGATGGCGGGTTGACCAGCCAGAAAAACCTGAAAGCCATTCAACAGCAGTTTAATCTGTGGCGCGAGCAATCCGGCCGCAGCCTGCAGGAGATCAGTAAAGTGATCTCGATGAGTGTTGGCGATAACCATGTTGGCATGGCGACCTAGGGGTTGGGTTTACCCAACCCGCTGAAACCTCGGGTTCTGCACAGTTCAGTTTTTGTTACATTTTTGTTTTAATTTCGGGCGGGCTCCGTGTTAACTTGGCTGTTTTATGGTCTACAACACGGAGCTTCTTATGGCCACCTCAGGGTTAGAAATCAAAGGCTTAACCAAAACCTACGATAACGGCGTGAAAGCGCTGAATAATGTAAATCTGTCGATCAGCAAAGGCATGTTTGGCCTGCTCGGGCCCAACGGTGCCGGCAAGTCCTCGCTGATGCGCACCATCGCCACCTTGCAGCAACCCGACACCGGTTCCATTCACTTTAATGGCATTGACGTGCTGAACGACCCGCAGGCACTACGCAAAACCCTGGGCTATCTGCCGCAGGATTTCAGTGTCTATCCGCGGATCAGTGCTTTTGATTTATTGGATCATCTGGCGGTACTCAAAGGCTTTAACCAAAAGAAAGTGCGCAAAGAGCTGGTGGAAAGCCTGCTGGCACACACCAATTTATTCCAGCACAAAGACAAAGCGGTCAGCGGTTTTTCCGGTGGTATGCGCCAGCGTTTTGGTATTGCTCAGGCGCTGCTGGGGGACCCGGATTTGCTGATTGTCGATGAACCGACAGCTGGCCTGGACCCGGAAGAGCGCAACCGTTTTCACAACCTGCTGGTGAGCCTGGGTGAGCAAAAAGTCATTATCTTATCTACTCATATTGTCGATGACGTAGCAGAGCTATGCCCGGCCATGGCGGTGCTGGCCAGCGGGCAAATTCTGCAGCAAGGCAGCCCGACGCAGTTGATTGACCAGATCCAGGGCAAAATCTGGAGCAAAACCGTGTCGGCTGCAGAAGCGGCTGAGCTGGAACAGCAGCTGCCGGTCATTGCCAAACGCTTGTTTGCCGGCCGCACTGTGTTGCATGTGTATGCCGAGCAGGCGCCTGAAGGTTTTGCAGCCACGCCGGCCGGTCTGGAAGATGTGTATTTCTCCACTCTGGCCAGCCACCGCCAGCAACACGCGGCTTAAGGGGGCCTTATGTTTGTCTCCATGCTGCGTTTTGAGCTGCGCTATTTTCTGCGTCAGCCGTCTTTTTATGTGGTCAGTTTGCTGCTGTTCCTATGCAGTTTCTTTTCAGTCACCTCCGACAATATTGTGATTGGTGGCGGTGGCGAAGTGTTTAAAAACAGCCCCTTCGCTATTGCGCAGACGCTGGTGATCCTAAGCCTGTTTGCGATGTTTGCCGTGGTGAACTTTGTTGGCAGTGGTGCAGTGCGTAATGCCCAGCACCAAATGGAAGAGCTGATTTACACCAAACCACTGCAGGCGTTTTCGTACCAGTTTGGCCGCTTTTTCGGCAGTTATCTGGTGGTGCTGCTGGTGTACCTGAGTGTACCCATAGGTATTTTATTGGGCAGCTTTATGCCTTGGATCGACGCCAGCCGCTTTGGCCCGACCAACCTGTATTTCTACCTGTATAACTTTGTGGTGCTGTCGGTGCCGGGGCTTTTTGTATTGTCGGCCCTGTTTTATGCCGCCGCGACCAAATTCCGCTCGTTAATGCCGCTGTACCTGATTGCTGTAGTGATGCTGGTGCTTTATGCGGTGTCCGGTACCTTTGCCCGCATGCCGGAATACCGCAGCCTGGCCGCATTAGTGGATCCTTTTGGCATCCGCACTTTCCTGGATGTCACCCGCTATTGGACTATTCAGGAAAAGAACAGCCAGTTGATTGAGCTGAGCGGTGTGTTGCTGCAAAACCGTGGCTTATGGTTGCTGATTTCCTTTGCATTGCTGGCCGCTGCCGGTTTATTCCGTGTGCCGGGGCTGGCGAAAAAAGATCTGAAAAAAGCCAAAGGCAAAGTGCTGCAGGTGCCTGTGGTGTCGGTGGCGCAGTTACAGCAAAAAGCCAGCCGCTGGGGTGGCAGCAGTGCTCTGTGGTGCCGCATTCGCTTTGAAATGCGTCAGGTGCTGTTCACTGCCCCTTTTGTGATCCTCGGCCTGATTGCCATGGCGCAGCTGATTGGCCCGCTGTTCGGCGATTTTGACTGGTACGGCACCTCGAACTGGCCCGTGACCCAGCGGATGGTTGAGCATATCTCCGGCTCGCTGGGCTTGCTGGTGGTGCTGGTGACTGTGTATTACAGCGCTGAGGTGATCTGGCGTGAACGCAACTCCGGCATGGGCGATATTATCGACACTATGCCAGTGCCTAACCTGACCTTCTGGCTGGCCAAATTGCTGGCGGTCGGTGCTGTGATGCTGCTGCTGTTTGTGCTGGGCACTGGTGTCACTGTGGTTTACCAGGCCATTAAAGGCATGACGGAGTTTGAGTTGTCACAGTACGCCATTCGCTTAGGCTATTTCTTCTGGTTGCCGGCCTTGTTCACTGTGGTGCTGGCGTTTTTCCTGCAAGTACTAAGCCCGAATAAGTTTGTCGGTATGGGGCTCTTTGTCGGCTACTTTATGCTGTCGCTGGTGCTGTCCAACTGGGGACTGGGCCATAGTCTGCTGAATTTTGGTACCTCGCCTTCTGTGGCGTTTTCGGATCTGAACCAGTATGGCTCGACGCTGGAAAGCCACAGCTGGTACATGCTGTACTGGGGTGCTATTAGCCTGGTGTTGTTTGTTTTGGGCTACGGCTTGTACCACCGCGGCCCCATGCAAAGCCTGAAGCAGCGCTGGCGTACTCTAGGCTATCAGCTGGGGGCAGCAGGCAAAGGCCTGATTGCAGTGTCGTTGGTCGTGGTGCTCTGCAGCGGTAGCTTCCTGTTTTATCAGACCACAGTGCTGAATAATTACCAAACGGCTGACCAGCAACAAGACCTGCAAGCTGACTATGAAAAGCAGTTAATTCAATACGCAGATTGGCCAATCCCTGTGACTACGGCGGTGGATGCGGCGGTGGATTTGTACCCGTCAGAGCGCAAAGTGGTGGCCAAGGTGCAAATGAGCTGGCAAAACAAATCCAGTCAGCCAATTGAAAAAGTGCTGGTGAACTGGCCGGAAAATACCGAACAGATGAGCATCCGTATTGACGGCGCCAGCCTGAGTGAGCGCGACGACAAGCTGAGAACCAGCTGGCTCAGCTTTACCCCAGCTATTGCACCGGGCCAGACCATCAGTGGTGAAATTGAGCTGGTGCGTCAGGTGGTGGGCATTCGGGAAACCGGCTTTGACCCGTCCGTGGTGGAAAACGGCACCTTTATCAATAACAGGGCGCTGTTACCAAGCTTTGGCTATCAGGACGGCTACGAGTTGCAAGACCGGCACGAGCGGCAAAAGCGTGGCCTGCAGCCGAACGAACGCGCCAATAAACTGGAGGACAGCCGTTTCTACCGGCAGAACTTCTTTGGTCAGGACGGTGACTTCATTCAGTTTGCTGCCACCATTTCAACCGAAGCGGACCAGATTGCCCTGACGCCGGGTTACCTGCAAAAGCAATGGCAGCAAGATGGCCGTCAGTACTTCCGCTATGAAATGGACCAGCCGATGGTGAACTTCTACGCCATTGTGTCGGGCCGCTATGCGGTGAAAAAGCAAGAGTACAATGGCATCAACATTGAGGTGTATTACCACCCGGCCCATGGCTGGAACGTCGACCGCATGATCGAATCGGTGCGGGATTCTATCGACTACTTCAGCAAAGAATTTGGCCCTTATCAGCATAAACAAATGCGCATTATGGAGTTTCCGGGCTACCGTAGTTTTGCCCAGAGCTTTGCCAATACAGTGCCGTATTCGGAGCGCATTGGGTTTATTACCGACCTGCGTGACCCGGACAATATAGACCCTGTGTATTACGTGACTGCCCATGAAGTGGCGCACCAGTGGTGGGGCCATCAGGTCGGCGCTGCTGATGTGCAGGGCAGTGCGGTGATCTCCGAGAGTCTGTCACAGTATTCGGCGCTGATGGTGATGGAGCAGAAATACGGCGCCGATAAAATCCGCCAGTTTGTCAAATACGAACTGGACCGTTATCTGCAGGGCCGATCGTCCGAGCGTATTGGTGAAATGCCTTTGTTACGGGCGGAAAACCAGGCCTACATTCACTACCAGAAAGGTTCGGTGGTGATGATGGCGATTAAAGACCGCTTGGGCGCACAACGATTGAATGCCAACCTGAAGGCCTTTAACGAACGTTACCGCCTGCGGAACGACCCGTTCCCGACCACGCTGGATCTGGTGCAGTACTTAAGCCTGAAGACCAGCACGGAAGAGCAGGCCTTTATCAACGATCTGTTTAGCCAAATCACCCTGTATGACCTGCGGGTAAAAGACGCCAAACTGACCACAGGAGACGACGGTAAATTTGTGCTGGACCTGACGCTGTACGCACAGAAGCTGGTCGCCGATGACAAAGGCAACCAGCAGGAACAGCCGCTGGACGAACTGGTGGACATTGGTGCCTTCAGCGCCGACCCGGACAAAGCCGCTGCGGCAGGTGAAACCCTGTACCTGCAGAAGCACCGTCTGGTGTCCGGTGACAACCAGCTGCAGATCATTCTCGACAGCAAACCGCTCTATGTCGGGGTGGATCCGCTGGTGCACCTGATCGACCGCGACAGTGCGGACAATATCCGTAAGTTGTAAGTAGCATTAGCTGCCCCGGAGTGACAAAGACAGCCACTTTTCAGTGGCTGTCTTTGTTTTTGTGGTTTTGCCCGGTATCAAGTAACTGATTGATCAGTTCATTAACCGCTGTGTTGGCGGGCATTTTGATTTGAACTGGTTCGCCCCTGATCATTTGAAAGCCATTGTTCCGTCCTTGCTCTGTGATCTGGAAGACACCATCCACATTGATAAAGTCAGGGCTTGCTTTAGCCGCATGGACTTCTTCGGAGACTTCAACGACAAAGTTATGTTTGCCTTGGCTCTGGTAGGTTCTGAACTGAGGATCAAAAGAGCGGCCCTCAGGGTCTGCTCCAAATGTGGCGAGCACTTGCTCCAGAAACTGGAAGTTACCGCGGTGGTTGAATGAAAAACCTGGGTCCAGTTCAAAACGTAAAAAACCGGCATCGAACACTGAGCCTGCCATTGCACTGCTATCCAGTATGCGTTGTGCTGAGGCGGAGTCATCAGCGGTAAAATGAAAGCTTTGTTGGCGGCCAGAAGCATCAAACATGGTGCCGTTACTCAGATTACCAGCCACCTGGTGCAGCATTCGGTACCGACCAAGATCAAAAGCTAAATCGTCCACATACTGCAGATCAACCTGTTGCTGAGCGGCATGCTGGTACAGATCCGCCAGCATATCTCTGTCTGCTGTAGTCAGAAAATTCACCGCAGGCATCGCCATGGCATTTTTATCCAGCTGCGTCTGGACTTTAGGCTCAGCTTGTTCAGAGCCAAACAAACGGGAAAGCATCAGGCCTTTGCCACTGAAACTTGTACCGGAAATTATAGGTTCAGATTGATGTTCGGTTTCAGACGAGGCTGCTGCTGTTGGCTTTGTGCTAAGGGCATATTGATTGCGAAGGTAGTCTGCAGTTCCATTAATCTTCATATGATTGTCCTTATATACGTCAGCACAAAATGGCTTTGTGCTGACGTGTTTTATAACCTTTTAGTAATTAAACTCCCAAATCACACTGTCGGTAGTTATTAATTGTTCATTTTTGGTTTTTTCAGAGTGATTTATAGTGCAAATAAGAGCCTGCTGGCTCCAATAGCAAGCTCTGCGTTACACTAAAGGCCATTTTTGAAAGTGGTTCTTTTATGTCGATTGCAATTTCCCCGTCCGCTGAATTCCCGGCCGCTTTGCTGCAGCAACTGCAACAGGATTTTGGTCTGTCCGTGCAGGCTGACGCGCTGGGCTGGTACCTGTGCTGGAATGGCGAGGCTTTGGTGCTGCGCCATACCGAACTGCCAAAACAAGGCGATGTGCTGGTGGACTTTTGCAGTGGCACCGCTGCCTGGCGGCGTAAACACGGTGGCGGCAAAAGCGAAGCCATTGCCAAAGCGGTGGGGCTGAATAAAAAGTCGGGTCTGACGGTGGTGGATGCAACCGCTGGCCTGGGCCGGGATGCGCTGGTGCTGGCCAGTTGCGGCGCCAAAGTAACGCTGGTGGAACGTAACCCGGCTGTGGCTGCTTTGCTGGCCGACGGCTTGCGCCGGGCTGCTGTACACCCGGATACCGCCGACTGGTTACCAGAGCGGATGCAGCTGGTGTTTGCGATATCCCATCAGGCGTTAACTGAACTGGCTGCGCCTGATGTGGTCTATCTGGACCCGATGTTTCCGGCGCGCGAGAAATCAGCGCTGGTGAAAAAAGAAATGCAGGCTTTTCACCAGGTGGTTGGGTCGGACGAAGATGCCGATGCGCTCTGGCCTCTGGCCTGGCAGCTGGCGCAAAAACGTGTGGTGGTCAAACGCCCTGGTTATGCCGAATTTCTGGCCGGGCAAAAACCAACCATGCAGGTGGAAGGCAAAAACAACAGATTTGATGTCTATGTAAAAGCTGCACTCTGAGCAGTAAGAGAGGGATGACAGAATGACAATTGGAGCCGTGCTGCCGCTGAAAGTAACCGGCAGTTATGGGGTGGATGATCTGAACCGCGCCCATATTTTGTTCAGCTCGCTGGACCGTTTTGCTGAACCTGGGTTATTCAGTGAATTTTATGTGGTGGTGCCCGCCAATGAAGTGGCTATTGTTGAGCAAGCCTTCGCCCGCTGGGCGCATTTAGGCATTAAGGTCTTGTCCGAAAATGAGCTGGTGCCAGAGCTGGCGAATTACCCGAAGATGCGCGGTTGGCGCAAGCAACAAGTGGTGAAGCTGGCCATTGCCAATAAAATGCAGGCTAAGTATTACCTGACCTTTGACGCTGATGCGATCTGCCTGAAACCCATCAGCAAAGCAAACCTGTTGCCAGAAGGCAAAGCCTTACTGCAATACGAATTCCGCGCCCAGCACCCCAAGTGGTGGAAGTCGTCGGCCCGTATCCTGAAAATGAACCCGAATGTAGGCGACCCCGCGGTAGGCATGACAGTGACTCCTGCTATGTTGTCGGTGGACCTGGCGAAAAAGCTGCAACAGGAAATTAGCCGCCTGCATGGCAAACACTGGGTGGACTTTCTCGGCCAGCTGCATATTCCGTCGTCGCCGCTGAACTGGTTACCGCATCGCTTTCTGATGCTGAAATGGACAGAGTATTCTCTGTATTACCTCTGTGCCCGTAAGTTGGGGCTGCTGGAGCAATACCATGTGATTGTCGGCACAGAGCAGTACCCGCAACGTTTGCTGGTGCATGAATCCCATCCTTATGAGCAGTGGGAACCCGCCTATAGTTTTAGTCAGAACTGCCCCGGTTTATTTTGTGTGGTGGGCAGCAAAACTTTCTTAGCGCCAGCTGAGGTCTGGGCTAAGGTGGGGCCTTTTATTCGGGCCGATGACGAAATAAGCAAGTTACTGGCTGCGACCCAAGCGGTGCAGTCCTGAACAGAAAACCGTCTTGAACTACAAAGGAGTGAGTCATGATTCAGTTAGGTGAACAATTACCAGAAGTACAGTTTCAGCGTTTAACCGACAATGGGGTAGTCACGCAAACTACGGCCGAGCTGTTTAAAGGCGAAAAAGTGGTGCTGTTTGCCGTGCCCGGCGCATTCACCCCAACCTGCAGCGCGGCCCATTTACCGGGGGTTGTCGAGCTGCAACAAAAGTTCTACGACAAAGGGGTGGACCGGATTATTTGCCTGTCGGTGAACGATGCGTATGTGATGGACGCCTGGGGCAAAGCACACAACGCCGGCGATATTCTGATGCTGGCTGACGGTGCCGGCAAGTTTTCTCAAGCCATTGGCCTGGCGGCTGACACTGGTGATTTTGGCGGCCTGCGTTCACGCCGCTACGCTATGCTGGTCGACGATGGCGTGGTGAAGCAGCTGCAGGTGGATGAGCCCAAGCAATTTGAAGTCAGTAAAGCCGAAGTGATGCTGGCGCTGCTTTAGGCCGCTGGTGCGGCTGGGCATTGAGCAAGGGGCCGGTTTTCACCAGCCCTTTTTATTTAAAGCAGAGTGCTGGCTGAAGCAATCGACGGCCAGACTTCGTCGGCCAGTTGCTTATCGGTGTCAGTGAGCTGTTGGCCGGACAATACCAGAATTTTGCGGCCTACACCGGCCGCAGCAGCGGCCTGCATATCGGCCGCTTTGTCGCCCAGCATTAAGCTTTGCGTCGGGTCTATGCCAAAATCAGCCATCGCCTGTCGCAGCATACCGGGGTTGGGTTTGCGGCAGTTGCAGTCCTGTTGGTACTGCGGCAGTGCTTTGTCCGGGTGGTGCGGGCAAAAATAGACTGCGTCTATCTGCACCCCATGGTCGGCAAACTGCTGTTTCATCCAGTCGGTCAGCTGATGAAACTGTTGTTCTGTGTAATAACCGCGGCCAATGCCGGATTGGTTGGTCACCACAATCAGCAGGTAACCCTGTTGTTGCAGTAAACGGCAGGTGGCAAACACACCGTCAATAAATTCGAACTGTTGTGGGCTACTGACATAGCCATGGTCGATATTAATTACGCCGTCGCGGTCGAGAAAGGCGGCTTTGCGGGTTTGCGCAGTCACAGTCTCAGGTCCTGTACCATCTTGTCGAACATTTGCTGCACCTGTTCCACGCTGATTTTTTGCATGAGCTCAGCGCCTTTTACCCGGGTGCCCCATTTCAATTCAGAGGCCAGCTTACCGGTTTGCTCCAGCAGGCTCTGGTGATACACCTCCACCACATAATCGCGGAAGTGATAAGGGCCAGTGCGGTCTGGGTTGCTGTGCGCGTACAGGCCAATCACCGGCGTACCGACGGCCACCGCCATATGCACAGGGCCAGTGTCGGGTGCCAGCACCAAGGACACTGACTTCAACACCGCCAGCAACTGTTTCAGGCTGGTCTTGCCGGTTAAATCCAGAATTTCGGTGTTGGCATAGCGCTTAATATCCATCGACATTTGCTGTTCTATGGCACTGGAACCGCCACACAACACCACACTGAAGCCTCGACGGGCTGCGTAGTCGGCCATCGCTGCGTAACGCTCTGGCAGCCAGTTTCGTTCTGCATTGGAAGCGGCAGGACAAATAGCAATTTTTTTCAGTGAAGGCAGCCAGTCCAGCTTTTTCAGGGCGAACTGGGTATCTTCGGCGCTAACCGGCAACTGCCAGTAAGGCCGATCAAACTCCACACCTATGGCCTTGGCAAACTGACGAAAGCCATCCAGCACATGGCCGCGTGGAGCTGCTTCAATGCGTTCTGACATAAACAGCGAATGCAGCTCTTTGCTGCTGTGCCAGTCAAAACCAATTTTACGTTTCGCTTTAATACAGACTGACGCCAGATTGGCCCGAAACGCCAGTTGCATATGCAGCAGACAATCGAACACTTCGCCCTGTAAATCGCGTTTTAACTGCAGATAGGCCTGGCGCCCCTGCTTTTTATCAAACACCACCAGGCGAACACCCGACAGCCCTTCGAGCAGTTTGGCTTCTACTTTGCCAATCACCCAGGTAATGGCCGCTTCCGGGTACTGCCGCTGAATAGCCTGCACTACAGCACAGGCGTTGACGACGTCCCCAATGGCGGATAATCGCAGTATGCAAATGGAGCGCACTTAGCTTAAGTCCTGTATTTTGCGGATCACTTTACTGGTGGAACGGCCGTCGACAAAAGTCAGTACCTGCACTTCGCCGCCGTTTTGCAACACAAAATCGGCACCTACTATGGTGTCGATTGAATAGTCGCCGCCTTTGACCAGTACATCAGGTTTTACCTGCTGAATTAGCTGCAGTGGCGTGTCGTTTTCGGCTGCGTCCTCACCAAAAGGCACCACCCAGTCGACACTGGCCAGGCTGGACAGCACAGTCGCACGATCTTCCAGACTGTTGATCGGGCGTTGCGGGCCTTTTAGCCGGGCCACTGAGGCATCGGCATTCAGGCCCACCACTAAGCGATCGCCCAGCGCTTTGGCCTGTGCCAGATAACGCACATGGCCAGCATGCAGAATGTCAAAGCAGCCGTTGGTAAATACAATACGCTCGCCAGCTTTTTTAGCAAATTCAATATGTTGTAGCACTTTGTCGTAAGGAGTCTGGTAATGCTCGCCCTGGCGGAATAAATGTTTGTTCAGTTTTTGCGCCAGCTCTTCCGGCGACACAGTGGCGGCTCCAACTTTACCCACCACAATACCAGCGGCCAGGTTCGACAGCTCTGTCGCTTCCGGCAAGCTGAAGCCAGCACTCAGCATTACCGCCAGTGTGGCAATGACGGTATCACCTGCACCTGTCACGTCACTGACTTCCAGCACCTGGGCCGGAAAATGGTGATGCTCGGTGGCGGTGATCAGGCTCATGCCCTGTTCGCTGCGGGTCAGCAAAATGGCGCCCAGTTCTGCTTTGTGCATAAAGGCGCGGGCCGAATCGAGCATCTGCTGCTCAGACCCGGTTTGGCCACCCGCCAGGCGGAATTCGGCCAGATTCGGTGTAATGACATCGGCACCGGCATACACGGTTAAGTCGGCTTGTTTTGGGTCAACCAGCACAGTTTTACCTGCGGCTTTGGCCTGGCGGATCATCGCCTGCACCTGCTGCAGTGAGCCTTTGGCGTAGTCGCTGAACAGCACCACGTCATACAGTGGCAGCACGGCAGTGAATTTCTCTGCCAGTACAGCGGCGTCGTCACTGCTGAAACTTTCTTCCTGATCCAGCCGCACTATTTGCTGCTGCCGTGACACCACGCGCATTTTTGCGATAGTGGGGCGGCTGTGTTGGCGTACCAGCTGAGATTCAATATGTTCGCTTTGCAGCAGCTGCAACAGGCTGTCGCCTGTGCTGTCCTGGCCGATAATGCCGAGCAGGCCCACTTTACCGTCCAGATGAGCAATATTGCGCGCTACGTTGGCAGCGCCACCGGCTTTATCTTCAATTTTGCTGATTTTCACCACAGGCACCGGGGCTTCAGGCGAAATACGCTGGGAGTCACCGTTAAAGTAACGGTCCAGCATCACGTCACCGACCACCAAAACGGACGCCTTGGAAAGCTGCTGCAGCAGCGCCAGATTGATCATGGCTTAAGCGCCTTGCTCAGCCAGCACGGCAATATCCAGTGCTTCACAGAGCCAGTGACCAATAAACATATGCACTTCCTGAATGCGGGCGGTTTCATCGCTTTTCACAATAATGGGCAGTTTGGCAATGTCTTTCACCAGTCCACCGTCGCGGCCAGTCAGCGCTACTGTGTAAGCGCCCAGTTCATTGGCGGCTTTCAGCGCCAGGTTAATGTTCGGGCTTTTGCCGGATGTCGTCAGGCCAATCACTACATCTTGTGGCCGCACAATGCCACGCACCTGACGCTCAAACACGCTGTCAAAATGGTAGTCATTGGCGTGGGCAGTCAGAATAGAGGTGTCGGTGGTCAGTGCAATGGACGCCAGCGGGCCACGCTCAGCTTTGTAACGCACCATAAATTCAGCGGCTAAATGCTGGCTGTCCGCAGCACTGCCGCCATTGCCCATCCAGACCACTTTGCCACCAGCGGCCAGACAGTCCTGCACTGCCGCCAGCAGCTGCAATGCCTGGTCGGCATACTGCTCTACAGTGGCAAAGGCGTCGCGGTGACGTTGTAAACTGGCGATAAAACTCTGTTTAAACTCTGACATAACAGTCTCTTGCTGACGGAATTGTTTGCATTTTAACGGATATTTGCCGTCGCTAAAGTAATTTTTCTACAACGCCAGGCCTTTGCGGCAGGCACTGGCAGTGCAAGGGCTGCCGGAGGCATGTGAACTAGAGGCTGGAAACCAATTAATGCTATGATCCAGTCGTTTTTAGCCAGTACCCAGAAACAGGGAGTGTGTTGTGTCAAGAACCCGGAAAATCTCGTGTTTTGTTATCGCCTGCAATGAAGAAGACCGCATTGAACGATGCCTGAAGTCGCTGGCGGGTTGGGTTGACCAATTGATCGTGCTGGACTCCGGTAGTAAAGACCGTACCATAGAAATTGCCGAACGTTATGCCGACACCGTCTATCAGACTGACTGGCCAGGCTTTGGCCCACAGCGCAACAGAGCCTTAAGTTACTGTGAGCATGAGTGGGTACTGAATATTGATGCCGATGAAGTCATGACAGATGGATTGAAGGCAGAGATTGATCGGGTACTGTCAGAGCCTGATTTGGATGTGAATTTGGTTAAAATCCCCTGGCATACCTACTTTTTTGGCAAGTTATTAAAGCATGGCCGCTATTCATCCCCCCAGGGCAAATTGTTCTTAAAGCAGGGCGTTAGTTTCAAAAACCGCCAGGTGCATGAAACCCTGCTGATCCCGAATGAAAAAAGCCGGGTGCTCAAGTCTGCCATTATCCACCATAGCTGGCGTAGTTATCAGCACTGTCAGGAAAAACATCTGAAATATGCCTGCCTGCTGGCGGAAGAAAAATTTGCCAAAGGGAAACGCAGCAGTCTGGCCTTTGCCGTGTTACGGTTTTTCACTGATTTCCTGCAGCAGTATTTGCTGCATGGTGGCATTCTTGACGGCTGGCGCGGCTTTCTAATGGCCTTGGTGTTAGCCCAATATGGCTTCCATAAATATGCTGCCTTGGTAACCTTGCAGGCGGACGCTGAGGCAAAACGTCATGACTAAAATTCAGGCCAGCGTATTTCTGGTGACGCTAAATGAAGGTAAACATATTGCTGAAGTGTTGGATGCCTTGCAGAACTTTGCTGAAATTGTGCTGGTGGATTCGGGTAGTACTGATGATACCGTGGCTATTGCTCAGGCCAAAGGCGCCAAAGTTATTCATCAGGACTGGCTTGGTTTTGCGCAGCAAAAGAACTTCGCGATGGCCCAGTGCAGTTACGACTGGTTGCTGAATGTTGATGGTGACGAAGTGCTGTCAGCGGCTGTGGTGCAGCATATTCGTGCCACCGTAGCGGCGAATCAGAATCAGGCATTAAAACTGTATTTTGAAGACTTGTTCTGGGGCGCGCCTATGTCTGCGCATTCTGGCAAACGTTCAATTGTGCGTTTGTTCCGCCGTGGGCAGGCCGAGTATCCATTAAACCGCAAAGTGCATGAGAACCTGGTGCTGACAGCCGATGTGCAGGTGCTGAAATCGGTTGGCTTAGTGAAGCACTATGGATATGGTACCACAGAGCTTCTGATGCAAAAGAAGAACAAATACAGCACCTTAAAAGCTCTTGAGAAGTTTGAAAAAGGCAAAAAACCGTCACTACTCAAGTTAGTACTGATTTTTCCGCTGACCTTTATTAAATCCTACTTTTTCCAGCGTATGTGTTTATCCGGCAAACGCGGCTTGGTGCATGCACATATCGAAGCCATGTATGCCTTTTTAAAAGAAGCCAAATTGTTTGAGTATGTCAGCCAAAAGGACAGGCAATGAAATTTGCGCTGCTGCGCTTGCTGTACAACCTGCTGGTGCTGCTGCTGACGCCTCTGTTGCTGCTGTATTTGTTGCTGCGCTCCCGTAAAGATCAGGCCTATCGCCGTCGTTTTGCAGAACGTTTCGGCCTGGTACTGCCGCCGGCAGCAGCCCGGGGCGGGGTATTGCTGCATACGGTGTCCGTGGGGGAGTTTAATGCTGCCAAACCGCTGGTGAATCAATTGCTTGCCAGCTTAAATTTGCCGCTGCTGGTGAGTTGCACCACACCAACTGCATCGGAGGCCATACGAGCTTACGCGCCGGGCCAGTTGCAGCATGCCTATTTGCCTTTTGATTACCCCTGGCTTACCAAACGCTGGCTAAAAGCGCTGGCGCCCAAGCTGGTAGTGGTGATGGAAACCGAATTGTGGCCGAACTTGCTGCAGGCCTGCTTTGAGCTGGGCATACCAGTGCAGCTGGTCAATGCGCGGCTATCGGCCCGTTCAGCCAAAGGCTATCGCCGCTTTTATTGGCTGAGTGCCGGTTTGCTGGCCCGCCTGAGCCTGGTGCAAACGCAGGACAACAACAGCGCCCGCCGTTTTAAAGCCTTGGGCGCGGCGCGGGTCGAAAACGCGGGCAATATTAAGTTTGATCTGAGCATTCCGGCCCAAAGCACAGAGCTGGCAGCCCAACTGAAGCCGCAGCTGCAAGGGCGCAAAGTCTGGGTAGCGGCCAGCACCCATGCGGGTGAAGACGAAGTGCTGTTGCAGGCGTATCAACTGGCAAAAGTGCAAGTCCCCGAACTACTGCTGGTGCTGGTGCCGCGGCATAAAGAGCGGTTTGACCGCGTCGCCAGTTTGATTGAACAGGCGGGCTTGCGTTATTGCCGTCGCAGCCTGCAGCAATTACCACAGCACGACACCGCCGTTTGGCTGGCCGATTCCATGGGGGAACTGCTTAGCTGGTACCAACTGGCCGATTGGGTCTTTATTGGCGGCAGCCTGATTGAACGTGGTGGCCATAATCCGCTGGAAGCCATGGCCTTTGCCAAACCTGTGTTAAGCGGTCCGCATGTGTTTAATTTTGCCGTGCTGTTCAGCGCGCTGAAAAAACAGCAGGCGGTGCAATTTGCTGCCGATGCGCAAGCTATTGCAGCTGTTTTAACAGAGTGGCAGCAGCAGCCAGAGCAGGCTGTACAACTGGGGCAAACCGGTTACCAGCTGTTTTGTAAAGAGCAGGGCGTGGTCACCAGGCTGCTGCAACGCAGTCAGCAGTTACTTGAGCAGCAAGCTTTTGTTTGCCAGGAAAAAAGCTCTAATGTTATTTGGGCGGATGCGAAGTTTTTCTCCGAACTTTCTGCCGACGGTTTGCTGGCCAATAAAACGGAAATAAATGCCGATTTGCTCAGGCCGCACTTCTGGCAACAGCAACAGGCGGTGGTGGGTAGCAGCAAAGGTCGTAATACCGTTTGGTTTGTCAAAGCCGCTGGTCGCGAATGGGTGCTGCGGCATTATTACCGCGGCGGTTTGGTCGGCAAACTGAATAAAGACTGGTTTTGCCCTGTGCCTGTGACACAAAGCCGGGCCATGGCGGAATTTCGCTTATTACGCCAGATGCATCAAGCCGGTTTACCTGTACCTTTACCTGGGCTGGCGTTGTTTCAGCGCCGGGGCTTTGGCTACAGTGCCGATATCTTGTTGCAGCGCATTGAAGGCGCTCAGGATTTAAGCCAGCTGCTGCAACAGCGCGCACTGACAGCGGCTGAATGGCAGCAGGTAGGCGCGATGATCCGTGCCTTTCATCAGCAGCAAATCTGGCACTCAGACCTGAACTGCCACAATATTTTGTATGCCGCGGGCCAGTTTTACCTGATTGATTTTGATAAGTGCGGTCAGCGTGGCGGCCAGCAGTGGAAAGCGGCAACTTTGGCCCGCCTGCTGCGCAGTTTACGCAAAGAGCAGCAGCAACTACCGCAATTTCACTGGCAGGATGCCGATTTCCAGGCCCTGATGCTGGGCTATGATTTAACGCAAAACCCGACAGAGCACAGCTCTTCGAACCAAAATTAAGGCAGACAGCGGTGCAGGAATTTGATGTGATTGTGCTGGGCGCAGGGGCGGCCGGTTTATTTTGTGCCATTGAAGCGGCTAAACGTGGCCGTAAAACCCTGGTGCTGGACAACGGCAAACGCATAGGTCGCAAAATCCTGATGTCAGGGGGCGGTCGTTGTAACTTCACCAATATGTACGCCAGTCCGGCCAACTACCTGTCCAACAACCCACATTTTTGTAAATCGGCGTTAAGCCGTTACACCCAATGGGACTTTATTGCGCTGGTGCAGCAATACGGCATTGCGTACCACGAAAAAACGCTGGGCCAGCTGTTTTGTGACGACAGCGCCAAAGACATTGTCGATATGTTGCAGCAGGAATGTAATAAAGCCGGGGTGCAGATCGCCTTGCAGCAGGACATTACGGCGGTAAAGGCGTTGGAGCAAGGCGGTTATCAACTGGATACGGTCGCTGTATCACGCCGCTGCCACAGTTTGGTGGTGGCAACAGGTGGCCTCAGCCTGCCTAATTTAGGCGCCACCGCCTTTGGTTTTCAGCTGGCTGAACAGTTTGGCCTGAACGTGCTGCCGGTGCGGGCCGGTTTAGTGCCACTGACCTGGCAACCGGCTGACAAAGCGGTGTTTGAAGAAATCAGTGGGGTGTCATTGCCTGTCACTGCTGAAGCCAACGATGTCGTATTCCCGGAAGATATGTTGTTCACCCACCGTGGCTTAAGCGGCCCGGCTATTTTGCAAATCTCCAGCTTCTGGCAACCCGGTGATGATCTGATTATTAACCTGTCACCACAGCAAGACCTGCATGGCTTTTTGCAGGAGCAGCAGCAACAACACCCGGACCAGGAGTTAAAAACCATTTTGTCCCGCCTGCTGCCAAAACGCCTGGTGGAAAAGCTGCTGGAAGTAAAGGTGTTTACCAATCAGCCAATTAAAGCCTTGCAGGGCAAAGCACTGCAAAAGCTGGCCGACAGCCTGACCCATTATGTGTTTAAACCCAACGGCACCGAAGGCTACCGCACCGCCGAAGTCACTTTGGGCGGCGTTGACACCAACGAGTTATCCTCCAAAACCATGGAAGCGAAAAAGCAGCCAGGCCTGTATTTTATCGGCGAAGTGGTGGACGTAACCGGCTGGCTAGGAGGCTACAATTTCCAATGGGCCTGGGCTTCTGGCTGGGTAGCCGGGCAGTACTGCTAGTTGACAAGACTTAATTACAGCGAACAAATTCTGAATTGTGCGAACAGATTTCGCGAAGGTGATACAGAGGCAGTGCATCAGCTTTGGTAAAAGAACCACTTTATGCTGGCTAACGAGCAAAATCCTGCGACTGCACTGGGTTATGAAAGAGGTAGTGAGTGATCTTCCATTGCACTAAAAAGCTGTATACAAAGTTACCTGTTAACACCACAATAAATGCACCGATGCCAACAAGTATTGACTTGCAGGCAAAGTGGCTAAACTGGCACGCTAACCTCATCACAATCCAACGCAGACAATGCGTGATCGCCGTGCATGACGCCACGCGCTACGCCGTGTTTATCTCCTGTTTAACAAAGTCAGACTTTGCCAAGCTGCAATGGCATTTTGAAGATGTGTTTATAAACAGCTTACTGAAAAGTGGTTTACCGCATGAGCTGGTCGTAACCGCCACGCAGCATTTGGCAACGTTACAGTTCGACACCGAATGTAACCGCTCTGTGCAGGGTACAATGAACCAAATAGCGCAAGATATTGATTATGGCCTAGGTTACACCAACACTGCCGTATCAGATATTAGCCCATACCGTTACAGTGCCGAGTTAAGCCATAGGCCATGCACCATCAAAGGGCTAAAAGACTACCAATGGCCAGACAAAGCCATGGCGGAATTACTATCTAACTTACAAAACAAAGGTTAACGCTATAGTGAGTTAATTCGTTCAGGAATGATTTACTAAGGAATCGTTATCCAAATGAAGCCTCTTATCTGCAGCAAGTGTGTGACGCCTGCGATTTATTGTTGGCAGAGGCGGAGCAATATGGCGGCCGACTGCTGGCGCTGAATATTCACCCCTGGTTATTGGGGCAGCCGCACCGCATTGCTTATTTTGAGCAGCTGCTTGCTTACCTCACCAGCAAGCAAGACATTTGGCTGGCCAGTGCCAGCGATATTTATTCGGCGTTTAGCGGGCAGTCCGAGTAGACTGCTGAAGGCCTTTACCAGCCAAAGGCCTGTTGTTTCCTTCTTCAGACGAGCACTTTGCATGAAAACGGTATTTTTGGATCGCGACACTTTTAGCCCTGGCATTCACTTTTCAGCTATCGAAAAGCAAGCTAGCAGCCTGACCTGCTACGGCATCACTCAGCCAACCGAAGTGGTAGAACGCTGCCGCGACGCCGACGTTATTATCTCCAATAAAGTGCTGTTAAACGCCGACACCTTAAAGCAATTACCCCAGCTGAAACTGGTGTGTATTGCCGCCACCGGCACCAACAATATCGATTTAAAAGCGGCGCAGCAGCTTGGCATTGCAGTCACCAATGTGGCCGGTTACGCCCGCCACACTGTGCCGCAGTATGTGTTTGCACAAATACTGGCGCACTACAGCCAAACCGAACACCACAACCAAAACACCGCCAAAGGCCTGTGGCCACAAAGCCCGACTTTTGTGGTGCTGGGCAACCCGATGTATCAGCTGGCAGATAAAACCCTGGGTTTAGTCGGCTACGGCGCTTTGGCCAAAGGCGTGGAGAAAATCGCTTTGTCTTTTGATATGAAAGTAATTATTAGCGAACACGCAGGCGCGACAGAGATCCGTCCGGGCCGCGTTAGCTTCGACGAGCTGCTCGCAACATCTGACATTATCAGCCTGCACTGCCCACAAACGCCGGACACTGTTGGGTTAATCAATGCTGCTGCGCTTTCAAAAATGAAACCAACCGCCATGCTGATCAACACAGCCCGCGGCGCTTTGGTTGACAACCAGGCGTTACTGAGCGCCTTGCAAAGCAAGCAAATTGGCTACGCCGTGCTGGACGTTTTAGAGCAAGAACCGCCACCAGCCGAGCATATTCTGCTAAACGCCAAACTGGATAATCTAAAAATCACCGCCCATATCGCTTGGGCCTGCCAGGAAGCCCAGCAAGATCTGGTCAATATTATTGGCCGCAATATCCAAAGCTTTAAAGCCGGCGAGCGGGATAATCGAGTGGTGTAGGGGAAAGTTGTTTCCGGAATTTAAGTACGGTGGCTGGGAAACCAGCCAAAGGCAACTACTGCGTTCGCCCGTTCGCACCTCCCGCGCTCACTTTTATATCGCTCACTACGCAGTTACCACTGTCTGTTTTGCTGGTGGCTGCTTTGTACCAAAAGTGGAAATTCACAGAGATTCGATTCAATCGGTGCTTTTCACTGAAAACGGACTTGCTTGAAAACCAACAAATCACTGTTCTCGAAAATTTCGAGACGTCAAAGCATTGCCAGAACGTTAAAAAACGTACCTTATCCATGTCATGATATTGCCAGATACCAGTATTCAGACGACAACCATGTGGCCAAATTCGGTGTGCCAGCCGAAGGCGAACATTTTTTCAGTAGAAACAACCATAAGCGCAATCAGGCTAAGTTGTCACCAGCCAATTGACAGCATCAAGCCAGAGCAAAACCACGACAAAACCACGACAAGCTTTGCATTAACTTCAGGTTTTTGAAGGAGACATTTATGCAAAAGTTAATACAAAGATTCGCCACATATCTCATCATCCTCTGTGCGCTATGCTTGGGAGCTTGCACTCAATCACATCTGCAAATATTCCCGGAGCTGGCAAATCCGGCTTTGCCGCAGCAACCACTCAGCGTTGCACAGATGCACGCCGATATCGATCATTTGCTTGAGGTTGTCGTTGCCTGGCATCCAGAGCTTAGCGAATACGCCGATCTGGCGCAGATAGAACAACACGCAGAGCTATTAAAGCAGCAGATTAACAAACCACTGCTGCGTACTGAGTTTTACCAATTGATTGCGCGGTTAAATCAGACGTTTAATGATGGCCATACCCTGTTGTTGTGGCCCTATCCCGAGTACCGGCAATTGCAGTCGCAAGGCCATTTCTTTTTCCCCTGGCAGCTCAAGCTGGCCGAAAATGACAGTTTGTTGCTGCAGCATAGCTACCAGTTAGCCGACGGTTCGAAGGTCAGCGCCGGTAGTGAAATTCTGAGCATCAACCAAGTGCCCGTTACTCAATTACTCGATACATTACAAGCCTATGGCAATGGTGAAACTGCAGCGTTGCGCCAGGAAATGCTAGTGTCACGTTTTGGCCTGAGTTTGTGGGCGTCGCTTGGCTGGAAAGATCAGTTTGAAGTGACACTCAAACCCATGCATCAGCCAGTGCAGACCTTGCAATTGCAACTGGGACAAGATTGGCAAATGGTTGACGCAGAGTGGCAGGATTATGCTTACAAGCAAATTCGGCCTGGGGTAGGTTTATTGCAACTCAACACTTTTGACCTGGATGAAGACGAGTTTGCTGATTTTCTTGATCAAAGTTTTGCTACGATGAAACAGCAACAGGTGCATTCGCTATTGATTGATTTGCGGCAAAATACTGGCGGCAATACCGATACAGTCAACTATCTGAGCCGCTATTTAAGCGTTAAACCCTTTCGTTTAGCCTCGCAGGTGCGAGAAAAACTTAACCCACACAATAACGGTTGGTTTGGTTATAAAGGCCAAACCGGTACGCTGCTGCAGCAAGACTGGAATGAATGGGAACAACCTTTTGCGGTCAATAAGCGTTTTGCCGGGAAAAGTTACCTGTTGATTGGCCCACGGACTTATTCTGCCGCCATCGTGTTTGCTACTGCCGCTCAGGATCAACAATTTGCCACGCTGCTCGGCAGTCCGACTGAAGGTTTTGCCAATCAGACGGCGCAAGGGAATTTATTTAATCTGCCACATTCGCAATTGCGGGCTTATGTCGCAACACGTATCTTGGTCAGGCCTAATGGCAAACTGCATCGTCACAGTGTTGAGCCAGATGTCCGTTTCGACGATAAAGCGTTAGCAATGCTGAGCGTCGATGACACCGACCCTGCGTTGCAGCAGAGCCTGCAACTGATTGAACAGCGACAGCAAACCGCTCAGTGAGCTATTAATCTCAAGTAAAGAAAGACGATGAATGAAAAACTGCATGTTTTAGTGGTAGAAGACAATGCCGTGCTGGCGACGCAGCTGCTGGACTTTTTGCAGGCGAAGGGCCTGGTCACCGATTATGCTGCCACCGGCCAGCTGGCGCAGTTGCTGATGCAACAGCAGCAGTTTGATTTGATGATCCTCGACTTAACCTTACCGGATCTGGATGGTTTAGTGCTGTGTCGGCAATTCAAACAAAGCGCTTATAACCCGCCGGTGTTGATGCTGACGGCCCGCGATAGCCTGCAGGATAAAATCAGCGGTTTTGAAGTAGGCACCGATGATTACCTGACCAAACCTTTTGCACTGGAAGAAGTGTATTTCCGGGTACTGGCTTTGTGTCGTCGCCATCGGTTGCATCAAAGCCCGACGCTGTTGTTGGGCGATTTAACCATCGACCGCGCAGCGCGGCAGGCCAGTCGATGCGGAGTGCCGCTCAACTTATCTGCCACTGACTTTAGCCTGTTGCAACTGCTGGCCGAAGCGTATCCGCATGCGGTCAGTAAGCGACAACTCAATGCTAAACTCTGGGGCGACGACGCTCCGGAAAGTGATGCAGTGCGCAGTCATATCTACACCTTGCGCAATGCGCTGGACAAACCTTTTGCCAGCGCTTTGCTTAAAACTGTGCATGGCATTGGCTTTCGGCTGGAGTTACCTGATGCCGGACATTAGGCCAATCCGCTCGCCTCATTCCATTCGCGTGGCGTTGTTAAAGCTGGTCACCGGCCTGGTGTTGCTGCTGACTCTGGGCTACAGCCTGTTGGTGCTGGTGTATGCCTGGGTGGTGGAGGACAATATTTTTAACCGGCTGGTCAGCGAAGAAGCCGCGTATCTGCAACAACATTATCAGCAATCCGGCATGGTAAACCCGCCAAGACCGGCCTTTATGCAGTTGTATCAGGGTTGGCAAGCACTACCCGAGACTTTGTATCAAAGTTACCTGCGTGAACCCATGCGGGTGGAATATCGGCTGGAGGAAGGCAAAACAGTGCATTTGCAGGTGCTGCAGTTGGGTGGGCAACCCTATGTGTTACTGGCGGATGTCGCGGCTTTTGAAGTGAGCCGCGAGTTATCGCCACTGTTAGCCGGTGCTTTGCTGTTATTGTTGTTGTTATGTTTGCTGGTCGTGCTGCCGGTCGCGCTGCTGTTAGCCAGACAGATTACCGATCCGGTGCTGCGCCTGGCCACGGCGGTGCAGGATCCGGCTTTACCGGTGCTGGCGCCCGGATTTGCCAGCCAGTTTCCAAAGAATGAAATCGGTACTCTGGCGCAGGCGATTGCCGACAATCAACAGTTTTTGCAGCAGGCCTTGTCGCGTGAAAGTAACTTTACCAAAGACATCAGCCATGAAATCCGCACACCGCTCAGCGTGCTGAAAAATCTACTGTCTGATCCCTCAGCTGGTACTGCGCTATCTGTGCCAGAGCAGCAGGCCTTTGCGCAAGCAGTGTTGACGCTGGAACAAACCAATGAAACTTTATTGGCTTTGGCAAGGGCTGAATCGGTACCGCAGCAGCGGTTTAATCTGACCGAGCTGCTGGAGCAAACCCTGCTCCAAAATTTTGCTTTAAATCACAGTGATGCCGGCCAGCGCTTACAGCTAGATTTAGAGCTTGCCGGAGAGGTCTGGGTTGTCGCTAACCCCAGCCTGTGTCAGATGTTGCTGCAAAACCTGCTAACTAATTTGCTGCAGTATGCGTCAGAACCCGAAGTCGGCATTAAACTCAGCGCGATGCAATTGGTGATCAGCAATTGCTTTAGCTTGCCGTTACCAAGCGATCCACTGCGAAGTGGCCAGCGCACTACGGCGAGTAAAGGTATTGGCCAGGGATTGAGCCTGATCCAGCGCATTTGTGAGGTTCAACATTGGCAATTGCAGCTTGCGGACGATGGGCAAAAATTCGAAATCACCATCCGGTTTGATGCAAATTCAACCCTTGTCTGAGCGGTTGCCGAAAAATACGTAAAGCATTTTCACTAACTCTCTGGAAAAACAGCGCTTCACAAAAACACGACAAGCACCAAGGTAACTTCAACTTGAATCAACACCAAGGAGTAGAAGATGAAGTTACCATTGATGATATTCGGCTTGATAGTGGGCATATTCTTGGCGCCAGCCAAAGCAATACAACAGCCTGCGACGCAGCCTGTCAGCAACCATAAAGTTGCCTTGCTGATTTCCGGTTATGGCAAGCAAGGCGATCCAGCCATCAGTTATGATTTGGAAGAGCTGGCCCAGGCTTATCTGGTGCTGCAACAAAATGGTTTGAGTCTGGATATCTTGTCACCCAAAGGCGGCACCGTACCAGTGCACAACCGCAAAGACGATTTGCCCTATATGCAGCAATTTAAGCAGCAGACGCCAGCGCTCAGGCAACTGAAACAGACCTTAGCTCCAACCGCTGAACTTGCCACTCAGTATGAGGCGGTATTTATTATTGGCGGTGATGGCGCCATGTTTGATTTGCCGGTAGATGCTGGCACGCAGCAGTTTCTGCAGGCGATGGTGCAACAAAAAAAACGGATTGCCGCGGTTTGTCATGGTTCGGCGGCACTGGTCAATCTGAAAAATCCGGATGGCAGTTATTGGGTTGCAGGCAAAGAAATGAACAGTTTTACGCTACGCGAAGAGCAGGCTTTTAGTGCTGAGCTGCTGGATAAGTTCCCTTTTATCCTCGAAACCCGTTTACGCGAACTTGGTGCCTTGTTTGTCGCGAACCAACCGATGTTACCTTTTGTGGCGCATGACGAGCTGTTGATCACGGCGCAAAACCCAATGTCTGTGCCTGCCGCAGCTGATCTCTTAGCGCTGCAACTGGGTCAAACACCCCGCACCCGCACGCCTTTTCCGGAGGAAGCGACGATGACGTTGCTGGCAACCGCTCGCAGCAACGGGGTTGCCCATATTGATATCGCTCTGGCGCAACAGCCCGGTCTTTATGATCTGAACTATCTGGCTTTGTATGGCATGTACAGTTATCGTCTGGCGCAAACGCCCGCCGACAAAATCACCGAATTGCGGTTGATGGCAAAAATTGCTGAACATTTTCAGCATCCACAATATCAGCTAGCGTTATTGCAAGCCTACCTGGCTGAGCAACAGCTGACACCTGCGCGGGCTTTGTATCTGGAGCTGCAAGAGCAAGCACCAAAATTACTGGAACAGGCAGGCATCAGCAGCTTTTGACGAGCAAGGGTGAAAACCTATCTTTTTAGCGGATATAGGAAGAACAATGCCACATTTTATTGTCGATTGCTCGGTTGAGATACTGGATAGTCACTCTGAGGAATATATTGCGGAGCAAATTCATTTGGTTGCTGTAGCCTCTGATTTGTTTGATATCGGTGATATTAAAGTTCGGATAAATCCCTACAATAAGTATTTGGTGGGCGCGAAGCGAGAGCTTTTCATCCACGTTTTTTCGAGCCTTATGCAAGGCCGCACTACTGAGCAGCGAGCAAAATTGTCACGGTCGGTTGTTGAGAGGTTAGTAGCCATGTTTCCGCATGTTCCAAATATTGCTATGAATGTCAGTGAGTTTGAAAAGGCAACTTACTGTAATCGGACTATGCTTTGACCAACATTGCTAACAAGGCAAGTCAGCATCGCACCTTCGGTGCTGGACTCGCTAACGCTCGCCGCTGCTTGCGGCGTTATGAGTTTTGAATATGCGAACCCCAACGGCCGTTGAAGCTCGAATCCTAAACGAGCTATTTTTGCGTGCAGATCTAGCGTATGACGCAAAATCGTTACAAGTGGAATCAATGGATGATGGCAAGATGGGGAGCTTAAAGATTGGAATCAATCATTCAGAGCGTAGCTTTGGCTCAGCTTGCGCAGAGTTTGAACTAACCGATGATGACGGAAAACCAGTGCTATTTTCGCTGTATCTTGATAAAGAAGGCGAACCTTATGAATTGGATGCATTCAAGAGTGATTTTAGTGAAACAATCCTGCTGCAAAACAACTCATAAAAAACTCGGGGTATGGCCTTGCTCCGTACCTCCACTCGTTGGAATTTCGTAAAACACATTTGAAACAGGGGGGGGGGCACATCTCTCTGATTTGGCAGGCACGAATATATTCACCAATAACGGTGAATATAGTGCTGTAGTGGCGGATTTCGTTAATTAATCACCGATAGTGGTGAATAATTGATTGCTCATGCGGGCTCAAAATAACAAAGGGGCCAAACGGCCCCTGCAATCTCAAGCTCTACTAAAACACCACTCAATCACCATACCTCAGCAACACTCCATCACTCCACCAGCAGCGATTCGCGTACGCAGTTGAGCATGCCGCGTTCCATGATAAAGGCTTTGGCTTTGACGGGGTCGGCGGCGGTTTGCATAAAGTGTTGCTGGCGCTGCTGTTGAATGTCGGGGTCGGTCGGTAATCATTCCGCAAGTTGATTTTGCTCCATTCGTTGAAAAATTGCGAAAAGCAGCCGTTCGAGAATGGAAGCAAGATTCCAGTGAAGGGCATTCGGTTTACTTTTTGGATCCGGATGGAAATAAACTTGAAGTGCACAGCGGTAACTTAGAATCCCGCTTAACTTCGTTAAAAACCAAACCTTATGCAGGTTTGATTTGGCTGTGATCCAAATCTGGCTGGTTCGCCTGTCGCAGAGTAGGGCAGTGCTGAGGTAGAAAAATTAAGGGAGCCTTGGCTCCCTTTATCTTCAGAAAAAATGCTGCTGGACCCTCAGCAAGCCCTAGTTCAGCGCTGCCAAAACATGCTCAGGGTCGCGCTCAATAGCTCGCAACAAGGCTTTTGCCGGACCTGTAGGCTCACGACGGCCCTGCTCCCAATTACGCAGCGTGCCTAGCTGAACATCAATCAGCTCCGCAAAGGCCGCTTGGGTCAGGTTAGTTTTCTGCCTGATTTCTTTCACCTTCACTGCCGCAACAAAAGTCTCTCGGGAAGGTTGGCGTTCGCCGCGAACAATTTCATCCATTTGTTGCACGCTTTCCAGCAGCTCATTAAACAGGCTGTCTTTCATATCACCACCTCTCAACAATATTTCTCAATAACTTCAGTTGTTTATCTGTCAGGTTGTCTTGCTCGCTTTTCGCGTAAATCAGCAGTAGCCTTATATGACTATCAGGTTCCACATAATAATAAATGACCCTCGCACCACTGCTTTTGCCGTGAGAACCGAGGGGCGTACGTATTTTCCGTAAACCACCGCTGTTTTTTATCAATTTCCCACTTTCTGGGTTATTCGCCAGAAACTGCTGAAATTCACGGTATTCATCGTCTAGCATCAATTCATTCAGGCGTTTCGTGAAAATGGATGTTTCGACAAATATCACGGGCTGCTCACTTTGAGTGCGTCATTGGCGTACTTTGTGATTCTTTCATAAGTACAAATAATCGTCAATTGCCAACTTCATTTTTTAAAATTGTGCGCAAGTTTTCAAATCCGCTTTCCAGCAAAATAGATAGGAGTAACTGCGTAGTGAACAATTTAAAAGTGAGCGCGCGAAGTGCGAACACAGTAGTTGGCGATGGCTGATTTACCCGCTACGGAATCCGTGTCTCAGTGAATAATGTCGAATGCCTGCAATAACGCTATTAATCAATAGACGTCAGATTTAGCTGCTGCTCGACCGGTTGGTCTGCAATCTGGAACGCAGCGTCTTTGTAGCTTGGTGGGCCCATGCTGCCTTTGGCGTTGTTGGAAGTGGCGACCGGTTCTTTCGGAATGCCTATCCAGTTGCTTTTCAGCTCTGCATTGCTGTCCAGATCCTGGAACAGGGAGATGGCGTAGTCACCGGCGGGTAGGTCCAGGCTGAGCTGGACGCTGGCGTCTTTCACCTGGCCTTGCAGCGGAAAACTCTGTTGTTTGAAGATTTCATCGGCTTTGTCAGACAGCCAGTGTTTTTTGTTGTTGTACACCCGCACCACCAACTGGCCTTGTTCGGATTTCACCCCGGACAAGTGGATGGTCAGGTTTTGTGCTGAGGCAGCGCCCGCAGCGCAGGTGGCGGCGAGCAGGCAGATGGCTGGCAGACTGGCGAGTTTTACGGTCATATCACTTCCATGACAAAAGGTTAAATGGCCGCAAGGCTGCAGAATGCCAGCACTGCGGGGTTATTTCATCGAAAATTCCATCTCGAACTGGTATTGGTCCGGACGGTACACAGCGTACATATGGTCGAACAGTTCGCCGTTCTTGTCGTACATAGAGCGGTCCAGCACCAACAATGGTTTGCCGGTTGGAATGCCCAGGTGCATGGCGGTATCCACGTTCGACAGGGTGGCGGTGACCGACTGTTTCACTTTGCCTAAATGCAGTTCAATGCCAGCCATGCGGAAAATATCCATACGCGACATCTTCAGCAGGTTTTCTTCGCTGTACATATCGCCAATATCGCGGGTCCAGCTGCCGTAATAACCAAAAGGGATGCCGTCAGACAAACGCACCCGTTGCGACTGGATCAGCTGCGTGTTGCCATCAATGCCAAAACGCTCCTGAATATCCAGTGGCGGAATGGTTTTGCGGAACATCAGCGACTGTACCTGCGTTTCACGGCCCATAATGGCCAGGCTTTCCAGTAACCCTATAACGGGAATGTTCAGTTGTTCAGCACGGTGCTTGTAGGTGACGTGCGAGCCTTTGCCGCGGTGACGGCTGATATAGCCTTGTTCCGCCAGATCGTCCATTGCCCGTTTAGCGGTAATTCTGGACACACCGAACACATCGGACAGCTGATGTTCTGTCGGCATTTTTTCACCGTAAGGAATTTCGCCTGAGTGAATTTTTTCCTTCAGAAATAAATACACCTGATGGTACAGCGGTGTGGGGACATCACTGGCTAAAGCGTGTTTTAACCGGGGATCAGCTAACAGTTGTTCAAATGTCATAAGCTCTTGTGGTTTTAAGGGTTCCCATCAGTACCACGGAGCGTAGCCTGGTGTACCTGACTTTGGGAAAGCGCTGTAAGAAATAACCATGTCCTATGGTATAGAGTTAGAACAATCATAACAAACCTTTTACCTTGCTCAAACCTGGGGACTGCTAGGTTCGGGCTGTTTAACAGCAAAAGCATTGCAGCTGATTGTGCCGGTTCGGACTTTAGACAACGTTGTCAAATGACTGTCATACAATGCAGGTAGGCTTGGCAGAACACTGGAATACTGGGGCCTTTATGTCTACCGCAGAAAAGCCAAATCAACAGCTAAGCCAGGGGTTGGAAAACTCCGGGTCGCTGGCCCGCTATCTGGAGCGTAATGCCAGCAAGGCCGATGCTGCCGATATTTTTCAGGAATCCATTACCCGGGTACTGGAGCAGTCGCGACAGCAGCCTATTCAGAACCCTTTAGCCTATGCCTTTACCGTGGCCCGCCATATGCTGATGCGGCTAAAAGCCACAGCAGCCGATCCGGTGGACGAACTGATTTGTCAGCGAGCCAACCCGGAAGAGCAGGTCAGTCAGCAGCAAACTGTGGCCCTGCTGGAGCAAGCGCTGCAACAGATGCCTGCGTTGCGGCGGGAAGCTTTTGTGCTGTGCCGGATGGAAGGCAAAAGTCGCAGTGAAATTGCAAGAGCAATGCAGATTAGTGATGATGCAGTGTCGAAACATGTAAGCAGGGCGCTGGCCGATATTCAGCGCCTGATTGATCAACACCGCAGCAGGTGAGTAGCAGACTTGACTGATTACCAACGAACAGAACCGGACATCTACGAGCAGGCCGCCAGCTGGGTAGAAAAACTCGCTGCGGGCGAATTGGACAGCCTGAGCAAACGACGATTCAGCCATTGGCTGGACGCTGATCCTCAACACCGAGCCGTGCTGATTGCGATGGTGGAAACCTGGAACGACCCAGCCTTAAACCAGCTATTGGCGCGTTACCCGTCCCGCAGCCTGAACCGCCTGAACACAAAGTGGCCGCAAATTGGTTTTGCCAGCGCCGCCGCATTCAGCCTGGTGCTGCTGGCCGGACTTTATCTGGGTGTGGCCTGGCGACCCGCTACTGCACCTTACGAATTACATACCGCCAAAGCCGAAAGTCGTCAGCAACAACTGACCGATGGCTCAGTGCTGGATATGGCTCCAGACACCCAGTTGACGGTGAATTTCACCACCAGCAAGCGCCAGGTGGTGCAAGGCTTGGGCGCTGCTTACTTTGCGGTGGAAAAAGACAAACAACGGCCTTTCGAAGTGCGACTGGGCCAGGCCAGCGTGGTGGCGGTTGGCACTGAATTTACTATTGACCAGGACCCGGACCTGATTGATATCACTGTGTATGAAGGCGCGGTGCAGGTGCAGGCCAGTGCGGCCGGCCCCAACCTGTTACTGAAAGCCGGTGAGCAGGTGCGGATCAGCAATCACCAATTGTCGGACGTACGCAAAGTGAACCTGCAGCAATTGGTAGACTGGCGCTCCGGTTGGATTGAAATTGAAAACGAGTCGCTGGCTTATCTGCTGCACCGGCTCAACCGTTCTGGCTCTACCACAGTCAGTGCCGGGCCTGGGCTGGACCAACTGCGGGTAGCCGGTCGTTTTGAGCTGGCCAATATCAGCCAGACCCTGCAAGCCTTACAGCAAACCTATGATTTGCAACTGGAAAGGTCTGCTCAGGGTGTGCGGCTGGTGCGCTCACCCTGACGTCAGATGAAGCGGATGTTCAGGCTGATCCATCCCTGGCTTGCATTCACAGCCGCTGTCAGCCTGAGTGTGTTGGCTGAGCCTGCCGGTGCAGCCCGCCAGCAAGATTTTGATTTACCTGCGCAGCCGCTTGCTGCGGCTCTATTACAGTTTGCCCGCCAGGTGAACCAACCCCTGTTGTTTGACCCGGCCTTGCTGTCGGGCTTGCAGGCGCCGGCGCTACGGGGCCGTTTTGCCCCTGAGCAGTTGTTGCAACTGCTGTTGCAAGGCCAGCCGCTGCAGGCGATCCCCAAAGCGCAGGGTTGGCTGATTAAAGCCAGAGCCGAGCCGCCGGCCCCTGCGCCGCTTATAGCCAGCAACAAAAATGCCAGTAAAGCTGCAGTCGAAGTGATCGCCATTCGGGCCAGCGGCAACCTGGCCGACAGCCAGACAGACCCGGCATTGTGGCCAGCGCGACTGCAGCTAAAACGCCAGGCGCTTGGTGTACAGGATTCATTGGTGGCAGCAGACATGGCCGACTGGCCGGATTTAAACCTGGCGGACTCACTGCAGCGGGTGCCTGGAATATCCATTACCCGTGAAGGCGGCGAAGGCCGGCAGATTTCATTACGCGGCTTAGGGCCGGATTTCAGCCGGGTGCAGGTGAACGGCATGGAAGCATTGGGCACTTCGTCGTCACCAATGGACTCGCGCGGGGGCGTATCCCGCTCGCGGGCCTTTGATTTTAATATTTTTGCGTCAGAGCTGTTCAACCAGATTGATGTCAAAAAGTCGTATTCGGCCGACCAGGAAGAAGGTGGCATTGCCGGCACGGTGAATTTACATACCGCCCAACCTTTCGATTACGAAAGCAGGCAGGCGACGCTGTCGGTCCAGCTGGGCACCAACAGCAATACCGACAGCACTGACCCTCGTATCGCGGCTTTATTGTCTAATACCTGGGGCGATGTTGGAGCGCTGGTGTCTGTGGCTTACAGCAACAGAGCAACCAAAGAATACGGCAGCAACACCACTCGCTGGCGGCGCGAGACAGGAAAAAAAGCAGCGGATGCCAGCGACACCGAACTGCAGGCGCTGCTGGATTCAGGCGAGTTGTGGTTCCCGCGTGGCCACCGCTATTCGGTCTGGCAGAATGACCAAAGCCGTTTAGGTGTTACCGCGGCTTTGCAGTACAAACCCAGTGCCGATTTCAGCCTGGCGCTGGACCTGATGCACGGCACACTGGAGAACCAGCTGTCAGAGCATCATCTGGCGGTGAAGGACAACTCCACCGTCAACAGCCTGGTATGGCGAGGCAGTTCTGGCCAGCAGACTGGCGACAAAGAAGTTGTTTACGCTGACTACAAAAACGCCAGCTGGCGCAATGAGAACCGGCAGGATTACAACGAGTCTGTGTTTAACCAGCTGAGCCTGAGTGCCGACTGGCGCTTGAATGAGAGCTGGCAACTGACGGCGCTGCTGGGGCACAGCAGCTCGGACTACGAGCAGCCGCAGGTGACCAAGCTGAATATTGAAGCCAGTAAACAGGTGAACATTATCACTGACTTTACCCAGGACGCCTTTTACGGCCACAGCTATTCACCTGACTTTGATATCACCAGCCTGGATGGTTACAGAGTGAAAGATTTGTACTTTCAGTCGAACTTTATTTATTCAGACTTCGATCATGCCCGGCTGGACCTGCATTACCAGCTGAATGACAACGCGAGTTTAAGTGTTGGCGTGAACTATAAGACATTCAGCAACTCTGGGTATGAGCGGATGGCGCAGGACTTTCCGAACCATGTGGCGACGCCGCAGAATCAGGGCGTAAAAACCTTGACGGCCGACAGGGTGCGGCTGTTTAGCGGGCATCCGGACCAAAGCTGGCTGGTAGGCAATTTAACCAGCATGTTGCCATTTTATGGGTTGCAGGACTTTGTACTGACTGACCACTACCTGGTGAAAAACTCTGCTTATGATCTGACCGAACAGATCAAGGCGTTTTACCTGCAACCCCATTGGCAAGGAGTGGTGGCCGGGCGTCTGCTGAAACTGGATCTGGGCCTGCGTTATTTCAACACCACACTGAGTTCACAAGGCTACCCGTCGGGTGAGTTGGTCAGCCTGCAGCGCCGTTATGCCGACTACCTGCCAAGCCTGAACCTGGTGTATGAACTGACGGACAATCTGCTCTGGCGCAGTGGCCTGAGCCAGAATATCACCCGGCCTTCGCCCACCGATATGTCGCTGTCGGCCGCCGTCAGCCAGACCTTGCAGAATGAGCAGGACAACGGCAACGTCAACCGTGGTAACCCGAACCTGAAACCCTTTGCGTCCAACAACCTGGATACGGCACTGGAATGGTACTTTGACGAGGTGGGCCTGGCGTCGGTGGCGCTGTTTTACAAAGATATCAGCAACTTGATTGTCACCGAGACGCAGCAGCTGCTGTACAGCGAACTGGGCCTGCCTGCTGAGTTGTTGCCAAAAGGCAAAACCATCAACGATATCTTTAATGTGTCATCGCCGCAAAACGCGGGTTCCTCCAGCATTAAAGGCTTTGAGCTGGCCTTGCAGCGCGGGCTGGACTTTTTACCCGCCCCTTTCAACCACTTTGGGGTGATGGCCAACTACACCTGGGCAGACGGCAAAACCTTGTACCGCAATGTGCAGAACTCGGGTGAGGATGCTGTAAAAGCTTTTCCTGGCTTATCCAGACAGAGTTACAACTTCACCTTGTATTACGACACAGAGCAGTGGGGCGCGCGGCTGGCAGCAGCCCACCGCAGCCGTTACATCACGGCGGTCGAAAGCGGCTCCATCGACGATGATGAGCGGGGTTACCATGCCAGCACCACAGTGGATTTTTCAGCCTTTTATCAGCTGAATGACCAGGTAAAGCTGAACATTGAAGGCATAAACCTGACCAATGTGCGGGATGAATCCTACAGTGATTCCAGCGACAGAGCCTATAACACGACCTTGAGTGGAAGGACTTTTATGGCCGGTGTGACAGTGCAGTTCTAACGGTCGCCTTCGTACTTGAAGCTGCGGTTTTGTTGACTGCGAACTATGGTTTCAATTGGAGGCGGGCGGGGCAAGCTCAGCTCCGGAAGCGGGTCTTCGATTTTGACCAAAAGAGCGAAGCACCCTAAGATGGCCCTCATTGAATTCACTAAAGCGAACCCCTTATGAAAATTCTGTTAGCCATTCTGGCCATTGCCTGCGTCGCCTGGTACTTCTACAACAATGCCAATAACCAGAAAATTGCCGCGCTGAACCTGGAAAAAGGCGCGGCCTTTTTAGCGGAAAACGCGAAAAAAGCCGGAGTGACCACCACCGCATCTGGCCTGCAGTACGAGGTATTGCAAAGCGGCAGTGGCGAAACTCACCCAACGGCCAGCAGCACAGTGCGGGTGCATTACCACGGCACTTTAATAGACGGCACAGTATTCGACTCCTCAGTCGAGCGTGGTGAAACTATTTCTTTCCCACTCAACCGCGTGATCCCCGGCTGGACCGAAGGGGTGCAGTTAATGAAAGTGGGCGATAAATTCCGCTTTTATATTCCGTCTAATCTGGGCTACGGCGAGCGCAGCGCAGGTAAAATCCCACCTGGGTCAGTGCTGATCTTTGATGTGGAGTTGTTTGAGATCAACTAACACAACAGGGCGGGCGTAAGGCTTAATGCCAGTCAGTTAAGCTGACTGGCATTATTTTTTATGGTGCAGTATCGGAATTTACCTTCACTAAGACAGTGAAGCGGATAAGTCCGTCCAGGGCGAGGAAAGGCAGAGAACTAAGCAGACCCTGTGAGGCATGGATGCCGAACAGGAGCCTATAGGGATATATCCACGGCGGGTCTGCGTGGGCTTTGCCTTTTCCGCTGCAGCTGAACCAACTCGAGAATAGATAAGCAGTTTTTGCATAAAAACTGCTTATCTGATCGGTATTAGGGCGTAAGGCCCGCTTTTTTGTCGTGCTAAAACCACCGCTACAGTCCACTGGCAGGCCGTAAAAAAACCTTCATAAATCTTTCTGTCCGGAAATTGCTGCTCATTGCTCTTTAGGGGAGTCGCTGTGCTTTTGCGCAGTTGTTTTACTCAACTTACAGGATGCAATGGAATAATTATGAAGACGAATCTTCGCAAGAGTCATCTGGCTTTGGCCGTGCTGGCTGCACTACCAGCGTTATATAGCCCTGTCTTACTTGCTCAATCTGCTTCAGAAGCTAAAGCTCAGGAAACTGAAGTAATTGAAGTCAAAGGCTTTCGCAGCTCTATTATCAAAGCCAAAGATCTGAAACGCGAAGCCATGATTGCGCAGGACTCGATAGTGGCTGAAGACATTGCAGACTTTCCGGATTTAAACCTGGCCGACTCACTGCAGCGGGTGCCTGGTGTCACTATTACCCGTGAAGGTGGTGAAGGCCGGCAGATTTCATTACGCGGCTTAGGGCCGGATTTTACCCGTGTTCAGGTGAATGGCATGGAAGCTTTGGGCACCTCGTCGTCGCCTATGGATGCGCGTGGCGCTGTATCCCGTACCCGGGCTTTTGACTTTAATATTTTTGCCTCAGAGCTGTTTAACCAGATTGATGTGAAAAAATCTTACTCTGCTGATCAGGAAGAAGGTGGCATCGCTGGTACGGTGAATTTACGCACCGCCAAACCTTTTGATTACGACGGCGCACAGGCTGCTGTTTCTGCTCAGGCAGGCACCAACAGCAATACCGACAGCACAGACCCTCGTATCGCGGCTTTATTGTCTAATACCTGGGGCGATGTAGGTGCTCTGGTGTCTGTGGCCTATAGCGACAGAGCCACCAACGAATACGGCACCAACACCACGCGCTGGCGCCGTGAAACTGGCAAAAAAGCGGCGGATGCCAGCGACACTGAACTGCAGGCCCTGCTGAACTCGGGTGAGTTGTGGTTTCCGCGGGGTCACCGCTATTCGGTCTGGGAAAACGAGCAAAACCGTTTAGGTATTACCGCGGCGTTGCAGTACAAACCCAGTGCCGACTTCAGCCTGGTACTGGACCTGATGCATGGCAAGCTGGAGAACCAGCTGTCTGAGCACCATATGGCGGTGAAGGACAACTCGACGGTGAACAGCCTGGTGTGGCGCGACAATAACGGCAGCAAAGAAGTGGTGTATGCCGATTACAAAAACGCCACCTGGCGTAATGAAAACCGGCAAGACTACAACGAGTCGGTGTTGGATCAGGTCAGCTTAACCGCAGACTGGACTCTGACCGACGATTTGAAAATGAGCGCTATGATTGGCCACAGCTCGTCGGATTATGAACAGCCGCGTGTGAATAAGCTGAATATCGAAGCCAGTAAAAAAGTGAACATTATTACCGATTTCACCCAGGACGCTTTTTACGGCCACAGCTATTCGCCGAGCTTTGATGTGACCCAACTCGACGGTTACACAGTGAAAGATTTGTACTTCCAGTCCAACTTTATCTACTCCGACTTTGACAATGCCAAACTGGATTTTGACTATGGCTTAACCGACAGCTCCAGCCTGAAATTTGGCCTGAACTATAAAAAATTCACCAATACAGGTTTTGAGCGGGTGGCGCAGGATTTCCCCAGTAATGCGGCGACACCACAGAACCAGGGCGTCAAAACCCTGACTGCAGAGCAGGTTGAAGTCTTTAACGGTCACCCGGACCAGAGCTGGTTACAAGGTGATATGGCCGCCTTACAGGCCTTTTATGGCCTGACCGATTTCACCTTAACAGATGCCTACACAGTGGAAAGTTCGGCCTATGATTTGGCCGAAGAAACTCAGGCGGCTTATCTGGTGTACGACACTGAATACGATGTGGCGGGCATGCCGCTGCGTGCCAATCTTGGTGTGCGTTATTTCACTACAGAGTTAACGTCAAAAGGCTTGTCCAAAGGCATTCCAACCGAAATGGTGCGTGATTATTCAGACTATTTGCCAAGCCTGAATATTGCCTACGAATTTGCTGAAGATGTGATCTGGCGTACTGGCCTGAGCAAAAACATGACCCGTCCTTCATTGGGGGCTATGGCGTTTTCGGCCAATGTCAGCCAAACCTCTTTGGGTGAAAACGACATAGGCCAGATTTCTGTGGGTAACCCACATCTGCAACCATTTGAGTCGGATAACTTTGATACGGCGTTGGAATGGTATTTTGAAGACGTAGGTTTGTTGTCTGCCGCTGTGTTTTACAAAGATATTAATAACTTTATCGTCACTGAAACCCAGCAAATTGTGTACAGCGAATTAGGTTTACCGGCCGAGTTACTGCCAAAAGGCAAAACCGTCGATGACATTTTTAATGTGTCGTCGCCGCAAAACTCCGATTCGTCCACCATCAAAGGCTTTGAACTGGCGATGCAACGGGATCTGGATTTCCTGCCTGCGCCTTTTAACAACTTAGGTGTGATCGCCAACTACACCTGGGCAGATGGCAATACCTTGTATCGCAACGTGGAAAACTCCGGCGAAGATCAAATTAAAGCCTTCCCAGGTTTATCCAAACAGAGTTACAACTTCACCCTGTATTACGAAACTGAGCAGTGGGGCGCCCGTGTGGCCGCGGCATACCGCAGCCGTTACATCACTGCAGTGGAAAGTGGCTCTATTGACGATGACGAGCGCGGTTACCATGCCACCACCAACGTTGATTTCTCAGCGTTCTACCGTGTTAGCGACAACGTAAAACTGAACCTGGAAGCGATAAACCTGACCAATGTGCGGGATGAGTTGTACAGTGACTCCAGTGACCGGGCTTATAACACCACCTTTAGTGGCAGGACTTATATGGCTGGGGTAACAGTACAGTTCTAACGGTCGCCTTCGTACTTGAAGCTGCAGCTTTGTTGACTGTGCTCTTTCGCCCCAGTCACATAGGTTGACTATGCTCCTGGGGTCTCAAGTGCTTGCCGCCTTGCTGCGGTTTTGTTTTTAATTCGAGACGGGTAGGGGCAAGCCCCACCCCGACGGTGGTCTTTCTTAGATGTAAGGTGTAGTGAGTGAAAACTTTGGTAGTGAATAAAAAGCAGATTGGTCTGGCTGGTATCGCGACTTTGCTAATGGCGTCCTGCCAACAGGTTCAGCCGGTAGCTAAGACTGAACCAGGCAAAAGCTGGCTGGCCGGTGACCACCATGTGCATACGCACTACAGTGTGAAATGGGATAACTCAGTATTTCCGCCCGCCCCAATTCTGGGTGGCGACGCCAAGTATTCGATCCCGCTAAATGCCCAAATGGCATCGCACTACGGCCTGAGCTGGATGGTGATCACCGACCACGGTGGGCCAAACCGTGCCAAGCTGGCACTGGAACAGGCCTATCCTGAACTGGTGGCTTCACGCAAAGCCTTACCGCAGATTTTGCAGTTTTACGGTATGGAGTTTGATGTGCCGGGCAATAGCCCAGGCGGTCGCCATGCCAGTTTGATTATGCCGCACCGACCTTCAGAAGCTGAGCAGCTGTACCAGATAGAAAGCCGCTACAACGGCCGTCAGGGCGTGCCGCCCGGGCCGGAAAAAGCCGAAGACGCCTTTATGCTGCAGGCGTTAAAAGCGATGGACGCCTTAGCCGACAAACCTCTGCTGTTTGTGAATCATCCGGCGCGGTTAGCCAGCGGGTTTCGCCAGTACAATAAAGTCACCCCAGCGCAATTACGCGACTGGCAGGACGCTGCGCCTGAGGTGGTGGTGGGCATGAGTGGTGCCGAAGGCCATCAGGCGGCGACGTTAAATCCGGATGGCAGCGCAGACCTGAATGCGATTCGGGGTGAGTACCCGGGGTATCCGACTATGGGCGGCTACGACCAGATGACTGCCCGTTTAGGCGGGGTTTGGGATAGTTTACTCAGCGAAGGCCGTCGCTGGTGGGTGACTGGCGTGTCCGACAGCCATGGGCATTACACAGACGGCTGGGCCGATTTCTGGCCGGGCCAATACGCCAAAACTTATGTTTATGCCGATAAAAACTACGACAGTGTTTTTTCGGCGCTCAAAGCCGGGCAAGTCTTTGTCACGACCGGCGATTTAATCGATGCGCTCTTTGTTGACGTGGCAGTAAATGGCTCAGCCAGAACCGCCTCAGCGGGTCAGACACTTACAGTCACACCTGATGATGAGCTGGTGCTTCGTGTGCGCTTTCGTGACCCCGACAGCACTAACGGCGGTGGTTTTAACCCACAAGTGGCGCGGGTGGATCTGATCCAGGGCATGATCACTGGGGCTGTGGCCAATCGCAACAGTGACGAAACAGCGGATACCAAAGTCAGCCAACGTTTTTACTCAACCGACTGGCGCATCAAAGACGGCTATAGCACCTTTGAGTTACCGCTTGGCAAAGTCAGCAAAAGCCAGTATCTGCGCCTGCGTGGCACCAATCAGGCGGCTGAACTTGAACCTCAGCCTGACCCGAAAGGCGAAGATCCCTGGCAGGATCTGTGGTTTTACAGCAACCCGGTGTTTATTGAGGTCAGTGCCAGCCAAAGTTGAACCAACGAAGCTCAGGCTGAACCAGACAGACAAAAAAGAGCCGGCATGTGCCGGCTCTTCGCTGCAAGGCTACTTAACCTTTTTCGACGGTCAGCTTGTCCACCACATCGGTGACGTCTTTGGTGTTTTTCGCTTTGGCCACCGCCAGGTCACGTTCAGCGTCTGATTTCACTTCACCGCTCAGCGTCACTACGCTGTTTTTCACATCGACATCAATACTGGTGCCGCTGGTTTCTGGTTCAAACAACAAGCCAGTTTTTACCACTGTGGCAATTTTGGCGTCGGTTAACGCACTGCCCACCTTTTGATCGGTGTTTTTGTAACGCTGGCCTGGTTTCACGGCCAACAGGTTTTCCACTTCGGTCACACCGTCCAGGCCTTCAATCAGTTCAGCGGCCAGCGCTTTGTCGACTGCATTTTCCACTTCGCCTGTTAAGGTCACTTTGCCGTCCTTCACATCGGTATTAATGGCAAAGGAATTCAGGTTGCCGTTCAGCAACAGGGTGGTTTCCGCTTTACCGTCAATCCAGGCGTCTTTCGCTTTGTCTTCCCAGCTGTTGGCCGCTACTGCAGACGCCGAAACCAGAGCCAGGGTGATCAGAGTTAATTGAATGGTTTTCATCATGTCGCTCCTTTTTAGTGAGACCCTTAGGCTATTGCCAGAACAATGCCAAAACTTAACTGATTGATTTTTATGTGTTTAGCTTATTTATTCATGAGGTGTTAATTTTTTGTATGTAAAATTTCCCTGTGCTGCCGGTAAAAGTTTCAGTGGTGCAGACGCAGCGCCAGCTGGTCGGTGGCCATCTGCAGGCTGGCGGTAAAATGCAGCAGCACAGTGTGACAGCAGCCCAGCTGCTGATTGCGTAATAAAGACTTTTGCCAGTGCAGTTGTTTATTCAGTTGCAGTTTGAGTTGCGAAAGGCATGCAGGGCTGCAGATCTCCGTGCTGCTGTTCTGGTAAAACTGCTGCAGCGTGGCCAGGCGCTGGTCATCCGCGTTGGCGGCAGGCTCAGTCGCAGGTAGCAGCAATAACACCTGCTGATGCAACTGCTGCAATTGCTGGAACTGGCGACGCAGGTTGCCACTCTGGCTCTGCTGCGCCTGCTGCTGAAAATACTGCTGAGCCATCGCAAGCAACTGTTGCAGTGCATAGAGCTCCTGGTGCGCAGGCGGCGTTGAGTTGTGGGTCAATGAAGACTGCATATCGACTCTCCTGTGGTCTTGATGGTCTGCAGTTCATTATCAATTCATGTACCAGAATGTAATTTAATGATTTCGTTGTGGTTTTAAGCCTGGCTCCGGTGCTAAACAGTTGTTTTACCGGTAAGTCTTACCGGGCACCCTGTTAAATTTACAGTCGGCTTTGCCGGCTGAAACCAAACAAAGAGGTGTGAAATGAACCAGGCCCGATTGTTTTTACATCTGCACAGCGCTGAGTTGAGTACTCAGTTGCTGTGCGCCGAGCAGGCGAAAGGTTTTGTGCTCTGCCAGAGTGAGCTGAGCCAGCCCTGGGTTGAGCAGCTGCAAGCCAGTCAGGCTGACTTGGCGCTGATTGAATACCATCAGGCAGAGGCTGAGCAGTATCAGCTATTGCAGCAGACTGAGCTGCTGAGCAGCACTGAATTTATCTTTGTCAGCCAGGGTGTGCCGGACCCGGCACTGGACCAACTGATGCGCAAAGGCGCCTGTTATCATTTTCGCCAGCCTCTGGATTTACCGGTATTGCTTGATGTATTGCAGGACTTTAAACAGCAGTTCAGCAGTGCTGCGGTAAAACCAAAGCCGCTGTGCAGCGAGCTGGATCAATTCGGTTTGCTGGTGGGCTCGTCGCCACAGATGCTGCAGCTGTACCGTACCTTACGCAAAGTCGCGCCCAGTAAGAGTAATGTGCTGATTATTGGTGAAAGTGGCGCCGGCAAAGAACTGGTTGCCAACACTCTGCATCTGGCCAGCGCACAGGCCCATCAGCCTTTTGTGGCGATTAACTGTGGCGCTTTAAGTCCGGAGTTGGTCGACAGTGAGCTGTTTGGTCATGTGAAAGGCTCGTTTACCGGAGCGCTGCGCGACCATCAGGGCGTATTCGCGCAGGCCAAAGGAGGCACTTTGTTTTTGGATGAAATTACCGAAATGCCGCTGGAGCAGCAGGTCAAACTGCTGCGGGTGCTGGAAACTGGCGAGTACCGGCCTGTGGGCAGCAATAAAACGGAGCTGGCAGAGGTGAGGGTGGTGGCGGCGACCAACAGAGATCCGCAGCAGGCCATTGCCGACGGCATGTTCAGAGAAGATTTGTATTTCCGGCTGGCGCAGTTCCCGCTGCAAGTGCCGTCATTAAGGCAACGCCAGGGCGATATTGCTGGTTTGGCACGCCATTTCCTCGCTTATTGCAACAGCAGGGAACAGCAACACAAAGCCTTGTCCACTCAGGCTGAGCAGGCCATTTTGCGTTATGACTGGCCGGGCAATGTGCGGGAATTAAAACATGCGATAGAGCGGGCTTTTATTCTAGCCGACAATGAGCTGAAGACTGAGCATCTGTTCCCGGCCGCAGTGGCTGCTGGTGCCACTGTGCCTGAACTGCCGGTGATGCCACTGGAACAGCTGGAAAAAGTCGCTATTCTGGCTGCATTGGAGCGCAACCAGGGCAATAAAACCGACACTGCCCAGCAGCTCGGTATCAGCATTAAAACCTTGTACAACAAACTGGAAAAGTACCAGCAAGCAAGTTAAAGCAATTGGGGGTCAGGTCTTGTATTTTGCGTTTCAATGCAAAATACAAGACCTGACCCCAAGGGTTAGCAGTTTTTATCTTCGGCGTCGACTTTCTCTTTGGCTGCTTCACAGGCTTCTTTCAGCTTTTGCGCGGCAGCTTCAGCGGTTTCTTCTGCTTTGTCGCCAGCGGCTTCGGCTTTGTCGGCCAAATCGTCTTTCAGTTCAGCGGCTGTATCACCAGCCTGCTCAGCTTTTTCTTCCATATCAGCTTTCAGTTCAGCGGCCTTTTGCTCAACCTGTTCGGCTTTTTCTGCCAGTTGAGACTTCAGTTGCTCCGCTTTATCTTCTGCTTCTTTGGCGCTGTCATCGCTGCAGGCTGCCACCAGGGTTGCCAGGGTGACGGCTAACAGTAATGGCAGATGCTTCTTTACTTTATTCATGGTTTCAATCCTCTGATGTTGGTAAGCAATGGGCGTCAGTGCCCGGTGTTTTAAAGTTTTGGTGTCTTGCCACGTAATGCACCGCTTAATAACGAAATCAGCAGTAACACCAAAAAAATTACAAAAATCAGCTTGGCTATCCAGGCTGCTGTACCGGCGATACCGCCAAATCCCAGCACACCGGCAATAATGGCGACGACCAAAAAGGTTAAAGCCCAACCTAACATACAAGCTCCTCAGTGCCTTGGCACAATTAATTGGACCTTGGTACTGAAGCGAAACTTATGCCAGGTTAAAAAATAATCTGTAACTTGCTGATATGTAGATGATTATGCCAGTTGAGGCTGAATGCTCACTGAAGCGAAGCGCGGATGAAAGCAGTAAAATTTACCTGATCACTGTAAGTCTTTCAGTGATCATCCTGCAGGGCGTAGACTGTCGGCAGGTAAATTTCCTCACCGGCTTTGTGTTTCATTTCGGCAAAATCGAAGAAATTTTTGACTGAGACCCCAAAGACTTTTTGGGTATTAAATTGTGGGGCCAGCTTTTCGACAAAGTCTTCGCTGAGGTTATGCGCATGGCGGATCAGCTGTAAGTCGGCATCATCGCCATGTTCAAAGTACAGCTTGATAAAAGTATGCAAGCCGGCGATTTTAAACACTGTGCGCATAATACCAGGGTGCCAGAACTTAAAATCCATCAGCGGGTGGCCAACTAAATCAAAGTCGAACTCCTTGTTGCCTTTCCAGGGGATGCAATGCACTTCAAAGCCATGTGGCGTAAAAACTTTATAGATAGACAAGCGTGGTTTGTCAGGGCAAATAACAGTCCCTAACCCATCATCAGTACCACCAAGCAGTTTCACATTCCAGTTTTGCTGATTGGTCAGAATATCCAAAGAATTGTCAAAGCCATACTTAAACATACCTTCCGCCATGCCCAACGAGGTGGCGACAGAATGGTAAAAAGGCGGAATGTTGCCAAAGCAGAGTTTGCGTTTGAGGCGGTTGATTTCGCGGAGCTGGCTGCTTTCCTGTGCAGCAGAAGTACTGTTAGCTGTCATGGACTGTCCCTGTCGTATTTGCGTTACCAGCAAGAGCATACCAGCTTGAGGCAAAAACCACAGCCGTATTTATCTGGACCAGCACTGCATTGGCCGGATAGGGTAGAATCAGCCTATCTGCAATTTGTAAGAACAAACCCATGAAAAAACTTTCTGCGGTACAGCTAAAGCAACAGGCCGCCGTCATGGCTGCTGTCACTACACTGGAACAACAAGCGCAAAGCGAGCTGACGGGGATGCTGCAATGCTGGTTTAGCCTGGAGTATGAAGCCTTTCCAGGCTCTTTATTGGTTCGCCTGCAATTTACCGATGATGCTGCGCTGGAAAGTGCCCAGCCAAACCTGTTGCACTGGCAAAAGAAGCTCAGTGGCCTGCTGCTGAAAAAAGGCATAGTACTGAAAGAGATGCGCAGACATTTGGTGATGACCACTCAAGGGCCGGATGATTAGAAAAAGCTGCAGCCAAAACTGGTTTCCGGCTGCAGCTGTACGGTTTCTAAAGCTCAGTCACCTGATACACAGTGACAGAACCAGACACTTCGTTACCAATAATCAGCAGCGGGTTGCCGTTCGGGCTGTTGCTGGCTGAAACAAACTTCACGCTTTCCGGGCCTAAGTCGCCGGTTTGTGGCACTTCAGTACAATCCATGCCTTCTGCCGGGTCACAGGGGTTGGCCAGTTCGTCGTCCAGTTCAAATTCAGTGTCAAAATCACGGTTGACGTAATGCGTGACAAAACTGGCTTTGAACGGGTTGGTCACGTCGTACACAAAGAGATCGCTGGTGCGCTCTTGCGCCACAAAGGCGTAAGTACGGCCATTGATGCTGCCGACATCGACTGCTTCCGGCTCTCCGCCTTTGTCGTCAGAGCGGTTATCGCCGCTGTTTTCGGTGTGTGCATTGTTAAAGTTGTTGCCTAATACTGCTGCACCAATACGTTCGAAATCAGAGCCTGAATCAAACACCAGGTTGCCTTTTTGATCCCAGATTGAGAAGGAACGGGCACCGTAGGCATACAGCTTGTCGACCACACCATCATTGTCCGGGTCGACCAGCGCTGAGGTCACTTTCAGCCGGCCTAAACCATTTTTGCCGCCGGTTTCGTCGTACAGCACCTGCAGCGCCGGGGTAAAGGTTTTATTCAGTTTGCTGGTACTGATCACGTCAGCCACCCGAATATCTTCCGAATAGGCTTCCCAGTCGCGTGAATCGCCTTCGTTGGCAGACACCACAAAAGTCGCGCCTTGCCACTGGTATGAAGCCAGCGTATCGGGCTGATACATGCCATAAACGCCCGGCAGGGTGCGCAGTGCCGGCTGTTTGTCTTCGTTGGTGTAGTCGATTGGCGTGGTACCCCAGTCTTTAAAGCCCAGCGCTTTGACTTCAATAGTGCCTTTTTCAAGGTCAATCAGACCAATGGCATTGGCTTCCTGAATAGAGACCCAGGCCAGTTTGCCGTCGGCAGATACAGTGATGTACTCAGGTTCTAAATCCTGCGCCACTGTGGTGCCAGCAGGGCCGGCAAACTTCACTCCTGCTTTGCTTAGCAGAGTGCGGCGTTTAGCGTCTGTGTCATAGTCTGTTGCTTTCAGTAAGCCAGAGCTGAACGCCATATTGCTGGTCAGGTTGATGCTGCTGGCCAGGTCGGCCGGCACTCCATTGGCCACTGCAATGACGGAAATGCTGCCTTCCGGGTCCACCAGATAATCGGTATCTGGTTCGCCTTCATTGGCGACCACCACTTTGCTGCCATCCGGCGTGAAGGTCAGCATATCCGGCAGTGCACCGGCTTCTACCGCTTTAATAAAGGTGCCTGCACCTGTCGCATTTAAGCTGTAAAACAACACAGCACCGTTGTCGGTTTTATTCGGCGACTGCACGGCAATGGCCAGTAAGTCATTGTGAATGGCAATGGAGTTGGCGCCGCCCAGCGCCAGGGTTTTGTCGTTACCCAGGCTGTCTTTTACGGTGACAGAAGCTGGGAAAGTGAAAGGCACAGAGGTTAAGCTGTTGTCGGTAATGCCATTGCCGACGCCAGCAGCAGGCAGATTGGTCAGCTTAATCACTTCAATTTTGTTTTCGGCGCTGTTCACTGCAAATACAGAGGCAGAGCTTTTATGGAACTGCACAATCTCTGCAGCGGCACGACCATAAATACCCGTGTTAAAACGACCAACCACTTCGATGCTCAGATCCCGCGGCGCATCCTGACCATTGCTGCCGTCGGCACCATCGGCGCCATCCGCACCGTCCTGGCCATTGCTTCCGGCAGGGCCTGTAGCACCATCGGCGCCATCATCGCCTTCCAACACACAGCCGCTTAATGCAGCCAGCAAGGAAATAGTCATCAAGGTACGTTTTAACATGTCGATTAAGCTCCTGAAGTTATTGAAATTCATTGTAAAACTTCAGGGTATGTCGAATTTGTGGCGGGAAAATGGCAACTTGATGACAACTTCGTGACGTGGCTATGCGGGAGCCTACTCCAGACTGGACACACAAAAGTTGCTTGAGCAAGGGCTGTCGGCTGAAGGAAAAGTGGCCGAAGAAACAGTGATGATCCTCAATCACAAAGATGCGATCCAGTTTCTGATTGAAAATGCTGAAGAAATTACGAACAGTGCTTTTACGGTGCGGAATATTCATTTTTTATTGTCTCAGGATCTGCTGGCCAACCCTAAATCCTGTGGCAGCATCCGGCAGACCGAAGTCCGCATTGGTAAGTCTGCTTATGTGCCACTGCACAATCCGCATCAGTTAGAAGGTTATTTCACCTTGTTACTGCGTAAGGCTGCACAAATTGAAGACCCTTTTGAGCAAAGCTTTTTTCTGCTGTTGCATTTGTCTTATCTGCAAGCCTTTGAAGATGTGAATAAAAGCACAGCACGGTTGTGCTGCATTATGCCTTTTATCCGGCACAACCTGTGCCCGTTAAGTTTTATTGATGTGCCTGAACAGCATTACGTGAAGGCTATGTTGTTGTTTTATGAAACCAATGAGCTGCAACCGGCACTAGAACTTTTTGCATGGGCTTATTTACGCTCATGCCAGCATTATGAGGTGGTAAAAGCAGCCATGGGTGAAATTGACAGCTACAGAATTCAATACAGGGCAGAGCGAAAATTGGCCATGGGGCAGGTGATTCGTGAAAACCTGCATGGCCAGGCAGCGGAGCAATACCTGGAACAGTTTTGCGTTGGGCAAGCCATTCCTGCGGCAGATAAATTTATCAGCATGACGTTAAACGATTTAACTCAGCTGCATGAGGGAGGCATTATTGGCTTGGGTATTACTGAAAGCATGTTTAAAAAATGGCAGGCTAGTCGGTAAAAAGGGTCAGAGTGCGACTCTGACCCTCAAACATTAAGCTTTTACCCGTCGGGCCAACCCTGCCACAGCCAGCACTAGCATCATCCACCAGCCCACGGAACCACCGCCGCCCCCCGAATCACCAGCGCCGGTGTCCGGATTGGTTGTTGCCGTGGAGTCATTGATAGTGATCACTATCTCGTTTGTATAGCCTATTGTACCCGCTGTTGCTCTGGAGAGGGCAGCATAGAAGAACCTGCTCCCATTATCGCCAGTGCGCTTTAACGTGTTCACAGTTACAGATGCAGTGCTTTGACCTGCTGCAAAGGTAAGTGGTTGGTCAATAGATGTGAAATCGGTGCCCGACGCCGCTGTGCCGGAAACAGTCCGTAGCTGCACTGTTAAATCGCCTTCTGTGCCATCTGTTCTTTGAACTGTCAGTTTGATTGAATCTCCCTCAGTCACTGAAGCTACAGGGCTGGAAAAATTCAGTTTTCCCGGTTCTGTAGCATCGTCGATGTTGACTCTGGTGGTGGTTAACTCTCCCAGAATGGCTCCATCGCTAACGGCTGTTAAGTTCAAGGTGAGGTGACGGCGGCCTTGTTTGCCTGCAATCATTGAAGTATCAACTTCAACAGTAGTCTCAGATTCGCCATCCCTGATTGTCCGTGTTCCGCTCCAAAACTCATAGTCGGTGCCTGCTTTTGCTGTTCCGTCTGTAGCGAGCAGGGTGTACTGAATATAACCATCCTGGCCATTTAACCGGTTAATTCTTACCTGTAACTGATTCCCTTCGATGATGGTGGCTGACTCTGTCGCAAATTGCACTGTGCCTGGCACCAGTGGCTTATCGCTGAGAATATTAATTGTTGGCCCTTCAGTCGGGAAGGTCGCACCAATAGCGCCGTGAATTTGCAGTGACAATTCAGTGTCGGCATGGCGCTTTGCGCGTGGCAGCAAAGTCAGTGTGACGGTTTTTTCGCTTTCGCCTGCGGCAAAAGCCACTTCCTTAAAGCCAAAATCAAAATCACGACCCTCCCAGGCGCTGCCATCTTTCGCTGTCATCGACAGGTACGCGGCTTCTGAGGTATCGCCGGTGCGCTTCAGCGTAATGCTGACCGTGCCTTCGGCGCGGGTCACGCTGTAGCTGTCCAGTGCAAATTGAATTTGTGAGGTGGCCGCACGCATGGTTTTATTCAGGGCAACCAAAGGCGCATTCTCTTTCACCACCCGCAGGTTGTTGGCTTCGCCAACCACGCCACAGGCGTCACCATCGACCACTGTATCGGGGTCTGAGTAGAAGCGGTGGGTTTCATCCGTCAACCAGCCGCCATTCGCCCACAAAGCTGTTGGTTTTTTGTCAGTGTCCCAGCTGCGGCGTGGGTCTTTCTTGCCGCAGGCAAATGCACGGTTGTCGTTCCCGTCTGCTGGTTCACCACTCCAGACATTATGCATGCCGCCAAACACATGGCCGAACTCATGCGTCAACGTCGACGCGTTCACATGGCCGAAACGTAGGCTATTCATATCATCGCTGGTATACAGATTTTCGCCTGCTGCGTTGGACTCCTTAATAATCCCGACGCCTCCTCGATAGGCATCAAAGATTGCCACACCTTGGAAAAAGCCGCCAAGTCCTCCTGTGCTTTGCCCATCTTTGACTTCGCGCACATAATGCATGACGTCCGCAGAACCGTTAGTAATATCGCTAATCCTGAATAAGCCTTGCGATTCACACAGCTCTTGATTCCCGTTGTTAATCTCCACCCATTTCGGATTCATCACGCAGTTGTAAACCGTCGCGTATTCATTCGCCAAGTCCAAATACTCTACTCCAGACTCCAGCGTATTTTCAGTCTGAGCAAAGTACACTGGCCGGAATACCACGGGCACTTTCTGCAGTTTCAACGATTCGTTGAAATAGGCGTACTGGGCTTTAATCCGCTCCACTGCAAACTGAGCGCCGTTCTCGTAGTATTTGCCGTTGGCGTCTTGAGTCAACTTGTCTTTCATTGCCTCAATCCATGTAGTGTGCATCAGCACTGCCACATCAATCACTGCAGGATTATCCATCGTTGCGCTGGCGTAGACGCCTTGCGTGCTACGCTGCACCAGTAGTTGTTTTTGCGCTAACTTCTTTGCCGTGATGCCTTCTGCACTGATAAATGAATCACCGTGTAAAGGGCAGCTCTGGCCTTCAATGTGTAGATGTGTAGCCGTAGCAAAAACCGCAGCGCTAAAAGCAGCAGCCATAGCTGCGGTGATGAAAGAGATCCGTATCACTATCGGTTCCTCAAGTTGTGAAAGGCAGTATATGTAAGCGACTACAATGGGATATTACTGAACTTAACCCCTTTGGTTTCGCCCTGATTAAAGTGGTCAAAATGCAGGCGTAATAAATCCAGCTGCCCGATAGCGGAATTGTTCAGTTCAAACACAAGGGTGACAGGTCGTTTAATGTTTTTGGCTAAATCAAAGCTGTCGCGTGGGCCATATTTCTTTTCACCCACTAACAATGCCTTCAGCTGCAGTGCATTGCCTTGCGGGTCAAAGGCACTGGTTTTGCTGTGAAACGCAAAGTCGGCATCTTTACCCTGGTTGATTAGCTCAAGACGACAGGCCAGCTCGGTCAATTGTTTAAAGCAACCGGAAAACTGAATATTCAGCGATGCCAGGCTGACAATACGTTGGCCGGTCAGATTGCTGGACGCATTTTCTTTGTACAGCGGTGCTTGATAGGTTTGCTGAAACACTGGGTTGTCGAAGTAATAGCCAAAGGAAAACATCAGACTGCCAAACCCAAGCAGGCTTAAAGGCAATAGGGTATGACGGACCCAGACGTTGACTCTTTGCAAAAAGGCATAAGCCATTAGCATGCAGAGTGACAAGGCTGTTGCTAATACCACCACTAAGTTCTGCCAGTTTAACCAGCTTAAACCCAAACTTGATGGGTCAGGCAATAGGTAGGTAATTAACGCCTAAAAGGCCGAAATTAAGGTACCTATTGCCGCCAACAACCAACCGGTAAATTTTTGTAGTTTTGTACTTGCGGTCACTAACGTAAATCCGTGGTCAGTGATGGGGTACCAAAACCTTCCAGGCTGGCACCGGCTTGCTCAAAGTACTGGCTCCAGAATTGCTGCAGGCTTTGAATCACCTTGCCGGATCGGTAGCCGTGTTTTACCTGGTTAGGAACCAAAGCGGCAGCATGCACATAAACCCGCACCTCACTGAAATTGGCGTTCAGCTGGTTTTTTTCAATGATGGCGAGCTCTTTGGCCACATCCAGCGTTTTGATTTGGTTGTTCTGATAAAAGCTGGTGAACTCAGAGTTTTCCAGCATATCGGACACCATAAACAGCACCTTCTCGCTGGCTTTACTCTGTTGCCAGTCTTTACCTATTTGTTGCAGGCTATAAAAAATTTCGCTTTTGGCGATGTTTTTTTCGGTGTCGCCAAAACTGGCCGCCAGACGTTTCGCTATTTGGGTCTGGAAAAACTGGTTCTGTTTTACCAGGCAGCTGTCGAGCTGGCGTAACGAGTTTTGACCTGTGCTGTCACGTTGCTCTTGTGATAACTGAGTTTCCAACTGCCCGGCAAACACCAGTGCCATATGGCTGTCTGGCAGGTAAGCAGAGAAGCGGTACAGTTTGACGGCATCGCCTGCCTGCACAAAACGTAATAGGTGGCTTAACGCCTCTTTTTTCAGCTCTTTAGTCAGTTGGGTGGTTTCGTCGATCACCATCACCAACTCGCGGCCAGAAGAGGCCGGAGCTTGTAGTTTCAGGTGCTGGTAACAACTTTTTATATCATTGCGCTCAGCGCTGTAAGCCAGGCAGCTGCCTAGCAGGCAGCAGCTCAGCACAACCAGTTTTAAGTTCATCAGGCGTTCCTGGCTTTGTTTTTAATCTGAGCCAGCCGCTGTTGTTTCTTCAGCCAGATCAAATCCAGTTTGTATTCTTCAGCCAGCAACTCTAAATCGGCGTCTTGTAAGGTGGTCAAATCCAAGCCCTCCAGATCGGCAGGCAGAGTATGCCCTGTCGCATCCACCAATTCAGCGGCTTTTTCCGGCACAGCCACTAATACGGCAGGTGAACTGGGGACTTCTGCAGCTGCAGCTGTTGCTTTGATTGGCGCCGTTTGAGCTGAGCTGGCCAGTTGTGCTGCGCTGATTTGTTTTTTCTGTTCGTGCTGCACCAGATAATGGTGGAAGGTACGATCACTGCTGCCGGATTGCAGAGCTTCACGGTCGTTCGACGAAATGACGGCGCGGCGACTCATTTTCTCCCGTAGGCGCTGCAAATAAGCCTCTGCTTGCGCTGCAATTAAATCTTTCTTCAGTTGCAACCATTCATTCAGCTCTTCGGCACTGTTAAAGTCTTTGGTGTAGTTAAAGGCTTTTTCCGATTCTTTACCGGCAAAGCTGAAGGCAAAACCAAAGTAAATACCGACCACCTGAATCATCACAAAAATAACCGACAAGATCACGAACGTGACTTTGCTGGCGCTGGTACGGGCTTGAGTGGCTTCGTTGGCTGCTTTCTGATCCGCAGTGGCATTCACTTCGGCCAGTTCTGCCGGCAGAGCTATGGCATCGTCTGTTGTGCTGGTTTCCGCGCTGCTTTGCTCCAACAGCGCAAATGGGTCAGTGCCTGCTGCCTGCTCAAACACCATGCCCTGATTCACCATTTCGGTATTGTCTGCATCCAGGGTGTAGCTGCGCACTAAATAAGCGCCTACCGCCAGGAAACAGATATAAAGCAGGGTGATCACCGTGGTTTTGTAACTGGGCGTGACCAGTGCATTAGCTGACAGCCGGTTTAACACCTGCAGGTATTTTGGGCTCTGGTTATCCTGGTACGTTTTTTCTATGCTGATGTCTTTTTCTGGCATCAGATTGGATTGTTTGCCTTCAATTTCCCACCAGCCACGAATTTTGTTGATCAGGCTGTTTTTATGCCATTCCTTACCAGTCAGTTCCGTCAGTAAGACGGCGGCAATCGACAGCAGAAAGGCGACAAACCAGGCCAACATGGTTTGTTCATTGCTTGAGGCATTCTTCGCCATAAAAGGCGCCAGCACATAAGCAAACCCTACGGCTTCCAGTAAAATCAGGCCGATGATCAGTAACCAGAGAAACGGCCCCTTTTTTTTCCGACCACTTTCTTCAACTTTATTCAGATAATCGGCACATTTTTCGTAATAGTCCGGGCTTTGATTAAAGTCTTTGTAGTGCACATAAAAATCATGGCAGACCTGTTTTTCAATAGGGTACCAGCCATCATTGCCCAGTTTGTGGTCTTTGCCAGCTGCGCGCGACAAGCGGCCAGCCAAAGGCAGAGACCAGCCGGTACGCATAAACAAATACCGTACTTCCTGCCACCAAACCTTGATGGCCAGCACCAGCAGCATAAAGCCAACAAAAGCACTGACTAACTGCCAGTACGAGGCTAAGAATAATTTCAACTCATCCATTTTTACTTCCTTGATCAGACACCGGTTCTGGCCGGTTTATAGTCTGTGACAAACACTTGATTATTTTTGGGGTAATACAGCTGTCCTGCCATCGCAGAGTTGCCGCCATAAGGCAGCAACACGTCCAGGCATTGAATGGGTGCGGACTGATCGGCAATAAAGACCCGCATCAGCAGATTATCTTTACCGCGATACAAGCTGGCCTGGCCCTGGTATTTCGCCGTAATTTTATTGTGGCTGGCACTGTAGTCTTTGGTAAAGGCAACCTGAGGTTGTTGAGCAATGGCGTAGTCGTGATTCAGAACAGCAACCGGGTTGATGTAAACCACGTGCCCATTGACTTTAGATGCCCAGACTTTGCCGTTCATACCAGGTAAAAACTCGTTGGTTCTATAGGCCGTGAGTGGTTTGCCTGCCAGGTTTTTTACTTCACCAATGACAGGCATTTCATCTTCCGCGCAAGCGCGGATAGGCGCATCACTGGCCACTGCGGAACTAAACAAACCAGTTGCTGAGCTGTAATCCGGAGAGAAGCGTGATGCCAATGCCCATTGTCCCGCCAGCGCAGGGCTGCCGCCAAAATCAATTCCAGTCGCCGTAGCTGTCTTGCTTACGACAGGGGAGGTTTTTGCTGTGCTGGAGCTGGCTTTCGGTTTGGCAGTCGTCGAAGCATCCGGTCTATAAGGCACCTGAGCAAGATGAGCGGCGGATTTCTGGATATAACGAGGGTTTTGCTGCTCGGCGGCGATGCGTTGTTGCAACATCTGCTCGTCTTTCAGTTCAACCAGCTCTACCCGGCGGTTCATGCCGCGCCCAGCGGTATTGGTGTTGTCGGCTATAGGGCGACCTTCGCCAGCCCCCTGAAAAAACAACTGATCACGGGCAAAGCCTTTGGCCGCTAACACTTCAACGACGGTTTTGGCGCGCTGCTCAGAAAGCTTTTGGTTATAGTCAGCGCTGCCGGTATTGTCGGTATGCCCTATGACCAGAATAGGGGTATTTTCTGTGCCTTCCTCTTTGCGTGCTGAGCTTAAAATTTGAGCCAGTTTATCCAGCTGCCGCTGACCTGCTGCGGTCAGCTCAGCGCTGCTGCTGTTAAACATGGCGCTGTCTTCAATTTGAGCTACAACCCCGACAGTTGTCGGTTGTTCCTGTGCAGTTTTTGTCTTTTGTTCAGGTGTGCTGTCAGCGGTTTGCGGCGCTTGATAAACACGCTCAAGCTGGATTTTCATCTGCTCTTCCTGGGCCAGCTTTTTCAGCTCTTGTTCCCGTTTGTCCCAGAGATGTCCTGCCACACAGCCAACAGCCAAACCCGCGGCAGCTCCTTTCGCTGCGCCATCCCGTCCGCCCAACAAAGCGCCAGCCAGGCCGCCAATCAGAGTGCCGCCGACACAACCGACAAAAGTGCGGCCATGTTTTTCGCCGAGATTATTGGCGGTTTGACAGGAAGAAAGCGTGATGGTCAGTGCTGCGACTAATGCTGTGGTTTTGAATTGTTTCATACGATGCGGAGACGACATACCAAATCCTTTTAGTAACACTGCGAACCTAAAAATCATACAGGCTGATAGGATCTGGTCAATAACAATTTTTGCAGCTTTGGCCGTTGCTGAATTTGAGGTAGCATAACGCCCATTTGTGTCAGAAAAATTCGTCGTTATGTCGCTTGAGTTTGAGTTTCCGGTGTCATCGGAGCAACTGCAGTTATGGTTTCATCCCGCCACTTTTCATAAGGCCCGCGCCTATTTCCTGGCGGGCAAAGTGGTGCAGCTGGACTATGAGCCTGATTTTTCACAGGTCCGTGCTCAGGTCTGGGGCGACGGTTTTAGCCCCTTTAAGCAACTGCTGGTATTGAGCCAGGATGACGCCGGTCAGTGGCAACTGACCGATTCCTGCACCTGTCCGGAAGGACCGCGCTGCAAACATGCGTTGGCGGCCTTACTGAAACTGCGGCATCAACTGGAACAACAAGCACAAAAAAACCAGCAGCAACCGCTGAAGCTGCTGAACCAGTGGTTTAACGACGCCCAGCAACAACAGCAGGCCGATGAACACAGCGACGATCTGGTGTTGTACGAATTGCGACCGGCACCTGTCGGTCTGCAGCTGGCTCCCAAACGGGTGAAGCAAGCCGCCAACGGCAATTACAGCAAAGGCAAAATCATCAGCCCGGGCGAGTTGTTGGGGCAGGCGCGTCCGGCCTGGATGCCGGAAGCCGACTATCGGTTACTGCAGCAGTTTTTCGCTTTTGACGCCAAACGTCATTCCGTGCTGGAAGACGAATGGGGTTATCAGGTACTGCAGCAAGTGCTGGCCACAGGCCGGGCTGTGCTGGATGAAGAGCGGCGTGAGCTGCAGTGGCGCGAGCCGAAAGATCTGCAGCTGCGCTGGCTAAAAACCAAAGTGGGCTGGCAGTTGTTGCAGCAGCCTCAAGCCGACGGTGAACTGGAGCTGGTGTTTACTGAACCGCCTTGTTATCTGGATGCGCTGAATAACCAGCTGGGCCATTTGCAGTCACCGCTGTCAGGCCGTGAACTCAAGCTGCTGATGCGGCTGCCGCCTGTGCCAGCTGCCGTGCTGGAAGACAGCCTGAAAAAACTGCAGCAGCTGTTTCCGGCTATGCCGTTACCTGTGCCGGACGCCAGCGCCATTCAGAAGCTGGAATTAAAAGCGCAACCTGTGCTGCAGTTACAGCTGCAAAGCCAACGACAAAAGCAGCCGCAGGCGGTGGCCAAACTGCTGATGCAATACGGCGATTACCGGCTGCCACTGGCATTGCAGCAGGCACAGACGCAGTTGCAGCAGGGTGATAAAACCCTGTTTATCCGCCGTGACCGCACGCTGGAAACCGCGGTGCTGAACCAACTCATTCAGTACGGGCTGCGCGCCGTGGCGGACAAAGACCAGCCCTTTGCCTGGTTTGATTGTGGTGACGGCCCGGATAACCCGCTGTTGTGGCAGCCGTTGCTCAATGCCTTGCCCGAGTTACAGCAACAGGGTTGGCTGGTGGAACAGGACAACGCTTTTAACCAGGCGGTGCTGGACGCCAAGCCTTATATTGAGCTGAACGACAAAGCCAACGGCGGTTTTGGCCTGGCCATTCAGGTGGATGTCGAAGGTCAGCAGTTACCGCTGCTCCCACTGATCAGTCAGTGGCTACGCAGTTACGGTTTACCTGCGGCGCAGGACACCCTTTGGCTTAGCCTGCCGCAAGGCAAAGTGGCGTTGCCATTTAGCCTGATCCAGCCGGTGATCGACACCATAGTCGAACTATTGAACCTGAAAAAACCACCGCTGGAGCTGGAGTTACCAGCCTATAAAGCAGCCTTGTTGCCAGAACCCGGCGCCGAACAAATTAATTATCTGAACGCAGGCCGCTTGCAGACGCTGGTCAGCCAGTTGCAGCATTTTCAGGGTATTGAAGCTGTGGCGGCTCCGGCTGGTCTGCTGGCAACCTTGCGGCCCTATCAGCAGCAAGGCCTGAACTGGCTGGTGTTTTTGCAGCGTTTTGGTCTGGCTGGTGTGCTGGCCGACGATATGGGCCTGGGCAAAACCCTGCAGACCCTGGCGTTTATACTGCACCAGAAAGCAGAAGGCCAGTTGCAGCAACCGGCCCTGATTGTCTGCCCCACCAGTTTATTGGGCAACTGGCATAACGAAGCCCGCCGCTTCGCGCCGGATTTAAAGGTACTGACCTTGTATGGCCCGAAGCGGCAGCAGTATTTTGAGCAGCTGGCCGACTACGATTTAATTGTGACCAGCTACCCGCTGTTGGTGCGGGACGCCGCCTTGTATTTGCATCAGCAGTTCAGCGCTGTGGTGCTGGACGAAGCACAGCATATTAAAAACTCGGCCAGCCAGGCGTCGCAACTGGTGCGTCAACTGAAAGCCGGTTTCCGGCTGGCGCTGACCGGCACGCCGCTGGAAAATCATCTGGGCGAGCTGAAAGCCCTGTTTGATTTTGTGCTGCCGGGGTTGCTTGGCACTGAAGCGCATTTTCAGCAGGTGTACCGTAAACCGATTGAAAAATCGGCCGACGCTGAACGCGCCGCCGCGCTGCGTGCCCGTATTGCGCCTTTTATTTTGCGCCGTACCAAAAAACAAGTGGCGACAGAGCTGCCGGATAAAATTGAAATTCTGCAGCTGCTGGAGCTGGAAAGCGACCAGCGCAATTTGTACGAAAGCATCCGGTTGGTGATGGAAACCAAAGTTCGGGAGTTGTTTGCCCGCAAAGGGGTGGCCGCCAGCCAGATTGAATACCTGGACGCCTTGCTGAAACTGCGCCAGGCCTGCTGCGACGCGCGGCTGGTGCCTATTGAACAGGCACAGTCGGTGCAGCACAACGCCAAACTGGAATGGTTGCGCGACACCTTGCCGGAGATGGTCGACGAAGGCCGAAAAATTCTGATCTTCAGTCAGTTCTCCTCTATGCTCGGCCTGATCGAGCAGGAGCTGGTGTACCTGGGCATCAGTTACAGCAAACTGACCGGCCAGACCAAAAAGCGCCAGGAGCAGATAGACGCCTTCCAGCTTGGCGACAATTCGGTGTTTTTAATCAGCTTAAAAGCCGGTGGCACCGGGCTGAACCTGACCGCAGCGGACACAGTGATCCACTATGACCCCTGGTGGAACCCGGCGGCGGAGCAGCAGGCGACTGACCGCGCTTACCGTATTGGTCAGGACAAGCAGGTGTTTGTGTATAAGCTGATCACTGCCAATACGGTGGAAGAAAAAGTGCAGCAGTTACAAAGCTACAAGCAGGGTCTGGCTGACCAGATGTTTGCCTTTGGCCAGCAACAGGCCTGGCAGGGCGACATGCAGGATTTGCTGGAGTTATTTCACAGTTAATTCATCGGATTATCATTAATTTCATGTTGTCACTCTCCTGTGTTCAACAGTAAGCTGGGCAAAGCGGCGTTGTTGTCGCAATTTGCAGTTAACATGGAGTGAAAGATGTCAAAGCTCGCCCAATTTATTGAAGAACTGGCTACCAATACCGACCTTCAGCAACAATATCTCGCAGACGCTGCAGGCACTATGCAAGCTTACGGCTTGGCTCAGAATGAAATCGATGCTGTGCTGTCAGGCGATAAAGCTCAGGTGGAGCAGTTGACTGGCAAATCGGTCAAGGCTGTTATGTTCTATCACATTCCTTAATGTATTTCGCATTTGTTCGGTCTCTGCTTTACTCGGGCCTGTTGATACTCTGCGGGCCAGTTTTTGCTGAACAATACGACTCACCGGAGCAGCAGTTGCACGCGGCTCAACAATTAAGAACCTCTAATCCAGTTTTGGCTGAGCAGTTGGTTCGGGAGCTGGACACCCGATTTGCTTCTCTTTCTGCACAGCAGCAACATCACCTACTTTATTTGAAAGCATATTTAAAAGCGATAAAAGGTCAGTTGAACGAAGCTGTCGATTTGATGCTTCCTCTGACGTCCAGCCCGTTTCCGGTAGAACGAATTCGCGCAAATCTGTTATTGGCAAATATTCAGGAAACCCTGAAAGATTATGACGCTGCGTATAGCTACTTGTTTAGCAGCCTTCAGTTAGTCAACCGTATCACGGATAAAGAGCTACTTTCCAACATTTATACAGTCGCAATTCAGTTACATGTCAGCGCCGGGGCTTATCAGAGAGCGGCTCAGTTTGTGGATAATCTGCAGCGCTATGCTGTGGACGACAGGCAAAAATGTATTGCTCAAGTGCTGAATATTCATGTTCAGCTAAAGCTTGGAAACTACAAGGATCAAGTGTTGGCAGAACAAGCCAGAGCTGTGTGCCAAAAAGCGAACGAACGCTTGATGACTGCGAGCTTGGCTCTTTACCTTGCGGAGTCTCGACTACTGACAGGGGAGTCTTTGCTGCTTGTTGAGATGACTGCTTTGTTGCGCGAGCTAGAACAAATCGGGTTTCCTCCGGCAATTCTGCAGGCACGATTTTTTTTAGCTCAAGTCTACATTCAACAAAACCGACCTTTGGATGCTGAGCAGATTTTGCTCATGGTCCAACAACAGGCGCATCAGTTGAAAGACCTGGAGGTTGGGAATAAGGCATTGTTATTGCTAGCAAAAATTTACCATGATGAGGGTAAGGTAGCTCAGTCGCTGATGGCGTATCAGGAATATAGCCAGGTGCAACAGGCTTATTTTGATGACTACAAAGCCAGAAATATTGCGTATCACCAGGCACAAATAAATCTGCTGGAAAGTGAAAATGCGCTGGCATTGTTGAAGAACCAAAATGACTTGTTGCGACTGGAACGGGATGTCCAAACCAATGACAAGTTGGTGATGATTTTTGCTGGTATGGCGTTGGTCACATTGTTACTGCTGGCGTTATATGTGGTGAATGGCAAGCGGCGGGATTTGCATCGACTGGCCACTACAGATTATCTGACCCATTTATTAAACCGGCGGCATTTTACAGAACTGGTTTCATCCCAGTTACAAAGCCGGCGTCTGGCAGAGCAACAAAGTTTGATTATGTTGGATATCGACCACTTTAAACTGCTGAATGATCAGTACGGTCATGCCAGCGGAGATTATGTGTTGCGTCAGGTTGCCAAACTCTGTCAGTCGGCGCTGCGTAAGCAGGATGTACTGGCCCGAATGGGCGGTGAAGAGTTTGCGATTTTTTTGCCGGGCTGTGACGCTGAACACGCGTTAAAACTGGCTGAAAACTGCCGTTGCCGTATCGCTGAACGTCAATTTAAACTCAAAGGCAAAGCAGTACAGGTGACCGCCAGTTTTGGTGTCGCCACTGCATTACCAGGCCAGAGCTTTGATCAACTGCTGCAACAAGCGGATGAGGCTTTATATATGGCCAAAGCCGCTGGCCGTAATTATTGTCAGGCTTTTGAGATGGAATCTGGGTATGAGATCTGAGGGCCAGCTATTTTGCATTGGCCTGGGTATTATGCTTGGCAGCCAGCTCACTGAGCTGGCGCGGGCCAGATTGGCAGCAGCCGATCTGGTGTTTTTCCATAGCAACAGCCACTATCTGACAGGTTTTCTGCAGAAAATTAATCCGAATCTGGTCGATTTACAGCCGTTTTATCAGCCAGGTCAGTCAAGACTCGACAGTTACGAAGCCATGATTACTGCGGTGATGGCGGCTGTGCAACAAGGCAAACAGGTGGTCTGGGCCTGCTATGGTCACCCCGGTGTAGCCAGCTGGCCACCACATGAGGTGATCCGACGCTTAACCGCCTTGGGCTATCGGGCGACAATGGAAGCCGGTATTTCGGCGGATGCCTGCCTGTATGCTGATCTGGGCATAGACCCTATGGCGCAGGGCTGTGCACAGTTTGAAGCCAGCCAGTTTTTGTTTTACCGCCGCACTGTGGATACCTCGGCCTATCTTATTTTGTGGCAGGCTGCCATTGCGGGTGACTTTAGCTTAAAACGGCTGGAGCAAAACCAGACGGGTACACTGGCATTGCAACAACGCTTACTGCAAATTTACCCGGCCGATCATCAGGTGCTGTTGTACGAAGCGGCCGATTTGCCTATCTGGCAACCCCGCATTGAGTCGATAGTGCTAAAAGATTTAGATAAAGCCTTGTTAAACCAAATTACCACCTTGGTGGTGCCACCAGCGTGTGACAAAACACCTGATGTGCAGATGTTGGACTTACTCGGTGTCCCTGCCGGGCATCCACTGCGTCTGGCCTGAGTCTGGTGGGCTGGTGACTAAGCACACTTTACCTTAAAGTGGGTTATCTGCCGCTACAGGGCCACTTCATGCGTTACTTCTTGCTGTTGTTTTTCAGTTTGCCGCTTTGGGCTCAGCCGGGTCTGGATGCCGGGCGCTTGCAGCCACTTGACCAGTTGATGCAACAGGCCATTGCCGCTGGCCAGACGCCGGGCGCGGTGCTGCTGGTAGGGCAAGGCGATAAGGTGGTGTACCACAAAGCCTTTGGTCGTTTTAGCACTGCCGACAGCCCGGCCGTGCAGCCAGACAGTATTTATGATTGGGCCTCATTAACCAAACCTCTCACCGCCAGCTTAATTTTGCGCTTGCAGGAGCAGGGCAAGCTTAGCCTGAGTGACCCTATTGGCGGCTACTTGCCTGAACTGACCGACGCGGCGGTGAAAGCGCTGACCATCCGCCAGCTGTTAACCCATAGTTCCGGCTTGCCGCCGAGCTTCGATCTCAGCTCCGACTGGTCTGCCGCAGAGGGTTTTGCCGCACAACTGGCGGCTCTGCGTTTAACTCAGCCGTCCGGTCAGTTTGTCTATTCCGATATCGGTTTTGTGCTGTTGGGGCTGATTGCTGAGCGGGCTGCGGCCACGCCGTTGCATGAGCTGATGCAGCACTGGGTGTTGAAACCTTTGGGTATGCACGACACCCGCTATCTGCCGCTCTGTCAGCCGCTTTGCCCGCTGCCAGCCCAAATTGCACGCCGTCTGGTGCCGACTGCGTTGCGCACTAGTCATCCAGCCTATCAGCGCTTACCGGCCGGAGTGGATCAACTGCAAGGCATAGTGCATGACCCGACTGCCCAGCGGCTGAATGGGGTGGCAGGGCACGCCGGTTTATTTGGTTCTGCTGCGGATTTAGCGCTTTGGCTGCAAATGCTGCAGCAGGCACTGCAAGGTCAAATGACAGCTGTGTTATCGCCTGCCAGCGCCCAATTGATGATTAGCCCGCATTGGTCTGGCACCAAACAGGGCGCTGTAACCCGTGGCCTGGGGCTGGATATCAGCTCGGCTTTTGCATCGGTACGTGGCGAGTTGTTTCCGGTAGGCTCAGTCGGCCACTCCGGCTATACAGGCACCAGCTTCTGGCTGGACCCTCAAAGTGGCACCTATCTGGTGTTACTCAGCAACAGAACCTACCCGAACGACAGCGCCAGTATCCGCCAGCTTCGAGCCCGGTTGGCCACTGTGGTGGCCGCAGCCGTGACCGGGGTTAGCCTGCAGCAACGCCAGCAGGCGGCCCGCTATTATCTGCAGCCAATGGTTGAGTGAAAGCCAGCGCCTGCTATAGTAAAACCAGACAAAACAAGGGGATAGAAGCATGAAAACCGGAGCTCAATTGGCGGCAGAAGCCAAAGCTAAAATTCAGGAGCTGTCAGTGGAACAGCTGGCGGCCTTAGTGAAAACCACCGAGCCTCGTGTGATTGATGTGCGTGAGCCGGCTGAATTTGCCGCAGGCCATATTCCGAATGCGGTCAGCATGCCACGTGGTGTGCTGGAAATGCAGTTGCACAGCCATCCGGCGGTGGCTGCGGAAAAAGACGCCGTGCTGGCGCTGACTGAGTTGGCGAAACAGCCGCTGTACCTGATTTGCCGTTCGGGCGCACGCTCGGCTTTGGCTGCTGAGTCACTGCACCGGATGGGCTTTCATGAAGTCTATTCCATTGCCGGTGGCATGACGGCCTGGCAGGACGCTGGTTTACCTGTTCGGCAGGCGTAACCGACTTAGACTTTAGTCGTGGTCGAAAGGCCAGTGTTTGACACCCGCTGTCGAAAAGTTAAACACTGGTTTTTACAACTATAAGATTGCGGGGTAGACATGACGATGAAATCCGTGCTGGTTTTGTGTGGATTCTTACTGGCGCAACTGGTCTGGTGGTGGTTTGGCTGGCCAGTCTGGTTACTTGCGTTGCTCAGCACAGCTGGCTTGGCTTATCTGCTTTTGCGTCAGCAACAACCTGTCCAGACGACTGCTGTTGCGCAAACCCCGGCATTGAGTGAAAAAGCCGATGCGATTACCAAAGCCACCTCGAAAATGGCCATTGGCTCTGCCGAAGTCTCTTTTTATATTGATGGCTTGATCAAAGATATTCAGGGCAGCAACGACGACACCAGCCGCATTAGTGAAGCGACAGCGCAGCTGGCCGACAGCAGTGGCCGCCTGACGGATAACCTGCAGCAGATCAGCCGCAGCCTGATGCACACTGCCACTGCCTGCGAGCAGTCCGATATTAGCCTGCAGCAAGGCGTCTCCACGATCAGCGAGCTGACCCAGGCGGTGGCTCATACTGCCACTGAGCTGGAGCGGCTGAAAAACAGCGCCGACAGTATTCAGCGTATTACTGAAGTCATTACCGGGGTGGCAAACCAGACCAATCTGCTGGCGCTCAATGCTGCTATTGAAGCTGCCCGGGCCGGTGAGCAAGGCCGGGGTTTTGCGGTGGTGGCGGATGAAGTGCGGGCGCTTGCCGGTAAAACCTCAGAAGCAACTGCAGACATTGCCGCCATGCTGACCGATATCCGTCAGCAAACCGAACAAAATGCCTCGTTAATGCAAAAGCTGGTCAGTTTAAGCGCCACTGTGCAGCAGCAGTTGGGTGCAGTGGCAGCCGGCTTCAGCGGCATTAATGATGAGGTGAATCAGGTGTCGGCGGCATTGCAGCAAATTGAGCAGGTCAGTACCGGACTGGAACACAACAGTGGCCAGATTGACCATGCCATGCAAGCCATTCACCAGTCCTTGTCCGCGGTGGAGCACAAAGGCAAAACGGTCGCCGACCAGGCCATTGAGTTGTCGGTGGAAACCGAAAGTATTTACCGCGAACTCAGCACAGTCTCCAGCCATAGCTTTTATGCGCCCATTCTACAGGAAGCCCGCCAGGCTGCGACCAGCATTGCCGCCTTGTTTGAACAGGCGTTGCAAGACGGCCGTTTGAGCGAAAACCAGCTGTTCAGTGAGCAGTATACAGCGATTGCCAATACCAACCCGCCCAAATACAACACGCCTTACGACAGTTTTACTGATCAGCATTTTCCGGCCATACAGGAGCCGGTGTTGCAACGCCATGCCATAGTGCTGTACGCCGGTGCTGTCGACAAAAAAGGTTATTTCCCGACCCACAATAAAAAGTACAGCCAACCCCTGACCGGCGATTATCAGAAAGACTTGCTGCAAAACCGCACCAAGCGGATTTTCAGCGACAGAACCGGCAGTCGTTGTGGCAGCAACACCGAGACCATGTTATTGCAAACCTACAAGAGGGACACCGGCGAGATACTACACGACCTGTCGGTGCCTATTTGGGTGCGGGGCCGCCACTGGGGCGGCTTCCGGATCGGCTTTAAACGACCTTAAGCAGACTTAGAAGGTATAACGCACGCCCAGTGCGGCAGAGTTGTCGTCCTGGGTTTGTAAATCAAACTGCGAAATCATGGTGTAAATGGCCAGCTCTTTGCTGTAACCATACTCCAGCCCGGCTGACCACATTTTGCCTTCCTCTGAATGACGGGTTTTGCTGTCGTCTTTTTGCCACTGCAGTTTGTAGATAAAGTTGTTGCGGTCATAGGACAGCTCGGCCAGCAGTGCGTCACCTTTCAGTGGGCGGGTTTGGTGTTCGCTGTGCTGATACATCAGGCCGCCGGAGACCACGCCACCGGCTAGCTCCGTTAATTTGGCATGCACCAACACCCGCTGCGCATCCAGGTTGTTCAGTTCATGGGTCTGGCCATAGGCCACGTAGTAGCTGGCGGTTTTAAAGGCGGCATCTCCATAACTCAGGGTCCAGTCGTAACCGCCAGCCGTTTCGTCACTGGCGCCGGTCTGATAAGTGGCGGCCATTTGGAAACCAGCAAAGGATGGACTGGTGTAAACCACCACGTTTTCCAGCCGGTCCTGACCTGGCGTCAGCTGGGCCATGTCGTTCAGGGTTTCGTTAAATAAGTCAATTTTGCCTTCGGACTTTTTAAAACGGGTGTCGTTTTTACCAAACACCAGTTCACCCCAGCTTTTGCCGGCAAAGCCAATGTAGGCATTACGCATACCGTAACGGTCCGCTTTGTTGGCCTGATCCAGACCATTGACCTGATACTCAAACACCGAGACCAGGGTGAGTTCGTCATGGAATGAATGCTTGGCTTTGACACCAAGGCGGCTGAATGGCGATTCAATTTGCCAGCCCTGGTCGGCGTAACGGTAGAGATCATTTTCGGTATAGAGGCCCTGCAATTCTAATTTGCCGTAAAAGTCCCAATCAAACGCAGCAGCCTGTCCACTGGCAGTAATGGCGATGCCAACTGCAGCTAACTTCATGCGAAATAAGGATGATTTCATAACTGTACTCGATATCTGGAAGGTGGCTAAACGCCTCTATTGTGGCAGTATTTTTGCAGAATGCCAAAAAACATTTTTTCATATTTATCAAAATTATCATATTTTACTTGATATACTTTTTTCAGGTCTTACTGGGCTTTAGTTGGGGTGAACAGAAAGACTGTTGCTGTGAAGGGAATCAGTGATGTCCTGACGACGTTTTTGAAAGTTATGATTTTTCAGCCACACTACTCAGTACTTGAAAGTCCTGATGTTCACTAAGGGGTTACCTATGTTCGGGCAGATGTCCATTAAAAACATGATTTTTTCGGTGCTAGTCCTTTTTGTCGCTGCTCTTATCGCACTAAGTTCGTACTCCTGGTGGACCGCCAAAGCCAGTGAACAGGGCATGTCAGATCTCTACGATCTATCAGTGTTACAGGTAAACCCTGTCAGCGATATTTATGGTTTGACGCTACGCAGCCGGATGGCTCTGGCTGGCGGTTTTATTGAGTTGCAAGCCAATGAAACTGACAAAGCGAAAGTCAGTGCCCAGCGTGCAGCTAAATTCCTGAAAGAAGCTCGTGAAAAGTTTGCTGAGGTGGTGAAAGTGGGTTCCACCAGTGAGCACAAGGCTTTGGTTGCAGAGCTGGACAAAGCTTTTCAGATTTATTTTGCCGCCGTTGACCAAACGACGGTCGAGCTGGAAAGTGGTGATCAGGCCAAATACATCAGCGCCAACCTGGATGCCCGCAATGCCAATGCGGCGGTTTATGACTTGATGATTAAATTTATGGAGCAAGCGCGCTTATCAACCAATGCCCATATGGACGATGCGTCGTCACGCTACAGCACCACCGCAGTGATGAGCCTGGTTATTGTGGTGCTGGCGATTGCTGCCTTAGCGGCGGTCTGGATGTTAATGAAGACCAATCTGATCAACCCGCTTGTGGTGGCTGGTCAGCATTTTGATCAGATGGCAAAAGGTGATTTGTCTGCCCGTATTGAGGTGACCAGTGATAACGAGGTTGGCAAGCTGTTTGCTGGTTTAAAACGTTTGCAGCAAAGCCAACGTGAAACCATAGGTGAGATTAATGGTACTGCGACGCAACTGGCCTCAGCTGCCGAAGAGCTGAGTGTGGTCACAGCGGAAAGCTCTAATGGACTGGACTTACAAAACGCGGAGTTGCATCAGGCGGCGACTGCGGTGAATGAAATGACCGCTGCAGTGGAGGAGGTGGCCCGCAATGCGCTCAGCACCTCTGAAGCGTCCAAAGCCTCGAATGATTTAGCCAGCCGTAGTCTGGATGAAATGAAACTGACGATTCGCCAGACACAGAGCATGGCGTCAGAAATGAAAGTGTCGGCGGATTTAGTGCAGGACTTGTCGCTGCAGGCCAAAAACATTGGCCAGGTGCTGGACGTGATCCGCGCTGTGGCTGAACAAACCAATTTACTGGCATTAAACGCGGCGATTGAAGCGGCGCGTGCTGGTGAGGCCGGTCGAGGTTTTGCGGTGGTGGCCGATGAAGTCCGGGCGCTGGCGCACCGCACGCAGAATTCCACCCGTGAAATTGAACAGTTGATCAATACCATTCAGCAGGGAACCACCCAGGCGGTGCAGTCCATTGAATCCAGCACCTCGATGGCGTCCGGTACTGTGGAGATGGCCAATAAAGCCGGTCAGGCCTTTGAGCAGATTTGCAGCTCGGTCAGTGAGATTAATGACCGCAACCTGCTGATTGCTACCGCGTCTGAAGAGCAGGCGCATGTGGCAAGGGATGTAGACCGTAGCCTGGTTGCGATACGGGACCTGGCGCTGCAAAGCTCGGCTGGGGCCAATCAGACCAATGCCGCCAGTCAGGAGCTGACGGCCATGGCCAACCGTTTAATGGCTATGGTGAAAAAATTCAGGTTGTAACCGCAGCTGGCAGCGGAAACTTTTTCAGCTGCCAGTGGTGTGCATCCAGTTGCCATAAAGCCGCTGCTGCACTGGGCTGCAGTAGCTGCTGCAGCAATACAGTAGCCTGCCAGTGACCGATCAGCGCTGGCAGCGGCGCCAGTACACCCAGGCTGGCGCAATTCCCGCTTTGGTCGGTTAAGTCCTGAAACAACTGGTGGTAACTGGGCTCGCTGTGCTGCCGGTGGGGCCAGAGCATTAACTGGCCCTGCAGACCAATCACCGCTGCGCTGAGCAGGTTCACCTTGTGCTGCTGACAAGCGCGGCTTAAAGCCACACGGCTAACAAAATTGTCGGTGCCATCGAGTACCCAGTCGATACCCGCCAGCAACGCAGCGGCGTTTGCTGCGCTAAAGGCTTCAGGCAGTACCTCTGCCCGGCAATGCGGGTTCAGCTGGCTTAACGCATCGGCCGCTACCGCCACTTTGGCGCGGCCAATATCCTGGCTACGGAACAGCAGCTGGCGCTGCAGATTAGACAGCTCAACTTTGTCGGCGTCGACCAGCCTCAGCAAACCCACACCTGCTGCGCAGAGCGCAGCCGCACTGGCACAGCCGAGGCCGCCAACCCCCACCACTAACACCCGGCTTTGCTTGAGTATCTGCTGAGCGGCCTCGCCAAACTCTGGCAGCATCAGTTGCCTGCTGTAACGCAAAAACTCCTGATCAGTCAGCATGTGGAAACTCCTCTATCAACTGCTGCAGCTGGCGCACAAAGGCGGGTTTATACTCTGCCTGCACAAAGGCACTGACCAGCGCCAGATGGCGGATGCCGGTGCTGAGCACTGCCGCCGCATTCTGTGGCGTGATGCCGCCTATCGCCACCAATGGCCGCTGCCGGAACAGTTGGCGGTACAGTGGCAGTTTGTCCAACCCCTGCAGCTTGCCACTCATATCTTTGGTCTGGGTGGCAAACACAGCACCTATCGCCAGGTAACTCGGTTGTAGCTGCTCGGCGCGCAGCAATTTGTACAGGCCATGGCAGGACAAGCCAAGGCGCAAACCAGCATGGGCTATGGCCTGAAGATTGGCCTGATCGACATCTTCCTGTCCCAGATGCACGCCATAAGCGCCAAGCTCAATGGCCAGTTGCCAGTGATCATTAATAAACAGCTGCACCTGATGCTGCCGACATAAGGTTATCGCCGCACTGATTTGGCGGCGTAGTTCAACATCGGTTTGCTGTTTAAGTCGCAGCTGCACTGTTTTCGCACCCGCCGCCACAGCCAGCGCCAGGGTGGCGTAATCCGGCAGCACCAGATAAAGCCCCAAAGGCGCACTGAGTGGTGGGAAGCTAAGCGGTTGGGCTGGCACGGCACAATGCAGTTGGGGTAGCGTCGAGCTGGCGTCCACAGCCCGGTGGCCATTATGGCAGTAGTTGCCCAGTTGCACCGCCTGCTGAATACCTTGCTGGATATACACTTTGGCCAGCACAAAAGCGTCTTCCAGTGCAAAGCCTTGTGCCAGTGCACCAGCCAAAGCCGCAGACAAGACACAACCCGTGCCATGCCGGTTACCGGCCAGTTTTGGGCTGGCGAGTGTCACCTGTTGCGGGTAGGCCGGAAAACCTCGATATCGAAAAGCCGGGTTGATGCGCAGCTGGTCTTGCGCCAGCGCCGAGTCGCTATGACCGCCTTTGATCAGTACCGCCTTGACCCCTTGCTGCAGCAACCAATCGGCTGCTGTGGCCGGATTGGTCTGGCTGCTTAAGTACTGTAATTCAGGCAGGTTCGGTGTCAGTACGTCAACATAAGGCCAGAACCGCTGCCAGTGCTGCGGCTGCAGCTCACTGAGCTCGCCACCGCTGCTGCACTGTTTTACCGGATCACAGACCACCAGCAGCTGTGGATTCTGTTGTTTGAGTTGCTGCACCAGGCCGATCACCCAGTCCAGCTGCTGCGGGTTGCAGAGTAAGCCGGTTTTAATCACCGCAGGGGCATGTTCTGGCAGCAGGCTTTGCGCCTGTTGTTGCAGCAGTCTGACATCGACGCTCTGGCAGGCAATTAAACCGGCTGGACCCTGGGCTGTGACCGCAGTGACCAGGGTGCACAGGTGCAGTGGCGCCAGGGCACCAAGCTGGCTGATCGTCTGCAGGTCGGCCTGAATACCGGCACCGCCGCTGTTGTCGGAGCCGGCGATACTCCAGATCACGGCAGTCATGGCTGTTCCTGCAACCAGAACGGCGTATCTGGTAATGGCGTGGACGGACAGGCCAGTTCAGTGGCTGGCATCACACCGGCAAGAAAAGCCTGACGGCCCGCTTGCACCGCCTGAGCAAAAGCGCAGGCCATTTGCACCGGGTCTCGGGCTTTGGCGACGGCGCTGTTCAGCAGTACGGCGTCAAAGCCCCATTCCATCACCTGACAGGCCTGGCTGGGTTTGCCAAGGCCAGCATCAATCACCAGCGTCGCATCCGGTAAGCGCTCCCGTAAGGTGCGAAGCGCATAAGGGTTCAGCGGGCCAAGGCCTGTTCCTATCGGCGCGGCCCAAGGCATCAGCACCTGACAGCCCAGCTGATAAAGCCGTTTGCACAGCACTAAATCGTCGGTGCAATAAGGCAACACCGCAAAACCTTCCGCCAGCAGCAGTTCGACGGCCTGCAGCAACAACAAGGGCTCGGGCTGCAGGTTGTAGTCATCGCCGGTCAGCTCCAGCTTGATCCACTGAGTTTGAAACAGCTCGCGGCTCATCCGGGCTAAGGTCAGCACTTGCTGCACTGTATGGCAGCCGGAGGTATTGGGCAGTAATGGCAGGCCAAGCTGCTGCAACTGCTGCCAGAACTGCTGGCCGCCTTGTTGCTCTGGTGCCTGTCGGCGCAGGCTTAAGGTGATCACTCCGGCCTGGCTTTGTCGCAGTGCCTGGCTCAGTTGCGCCAGGCTCGGGTACTGGGCGCTGCCAAGCCACAAGCGACTTTCGACCTCAGTGCCGTAAATCGATAGTCTGTCCATATTAACCTCCGGCAATCGGGCGCAGCAGTTCCAGCCGGTCGCCGGGTTGCAGCCTGGTGTGGCCATAGTCAGAGGCGCTCAGGTAGTGGCCATTGAGCGCCAGCACAAAACTGCCACTGAGCTGCTGTTGCTGGATAAAGTCCGCCACTGTCGTGGCTGTACTGTGCACCGGCTGGTCGTTCAGCCAAAGTTGAGCTGGTGAAGTCATTGTGAGTCCTTCTGTGGGAGTGTGGCACTTAGCTGCACAGCGGGGGCGGCTTGGGGCGCTGGCCTCTGGTGTAATTGCTGCCAGGCCAGTTCAGCCAGTTGTTTGGCGTAACAAGGGCCCAGCAGATAGCCGTGGCGGGACAGGCCGTTTAGTTGCAGCAAGCCAGGCTGCTGGCGGATTTCAGGCTGAGCTGTGGCCAGAGTGGGTCGGGCTGAGGCCTGAATGCTCAGTACCTCTGCTTCAGCAAAACCCGGATGCACCGCATACAAGGCCGACAGCAGTTCCAGCACGGAGCGCACCGCAGGCCCATGCTGACTGGCCGATTCCAGTTCTGTGGCACCGACCACATACTGATGCTCAGGTTTCGGTGCTATATACAGGCTGTACCTCGGGTGAAAAAACCGTACCGGGCGGCGCAGCTGCACTTCCGGGCAATACAGCCGGATCACTTCGCCGCGAACCGGGCGAAGCTCAGGCCAGACGGCGCTGGCGCCCAGGCCGCGACAGTCCAGCACCAGATTGGCCTGCTGCCGCTGGCCACTAAGGCTGAGGTTGCTGCCATCCAGCGTAGCTTCGGATACCGCCTGCAGCTGCACACCGCGGGCTTGCAACAACGCGCTGCTGTGGCTGAAAAAGCTTTCCGTCTGGGTCTGGCCATCGTCCGGGCACCACCAACCCTGGCTAAAGCGTCCGGCCAGTTCGGGTTCCAGCGCGGCCAGGTCGCGGCTGTTCAGTGGTTCGGCGCTGGCCTGCGGGTTTTGTGCAATGCAGCGAACCTGGTGCTGTAATTGCTCCAGTTGACTGGTATGGGCCAGCAAAATGCAGCCTTGTTGTTGTAGCCATAAACCGGGCATCTGCTGTTGCAGCTCACGCCAAAGCTGGATGCTTTGACGGGCTTGTGGCCATAGCTCTGGTGGTAGCACGGCTGATTCCGCGCTTGCGCACAGCATGGCCGCCGCCACTTTGCCGGCTGTGGGTTCAAAGCGGTTTGCCTGAACCTGCTGGTCCAGCAATCTGAGTTGCAGCGGTTTGGCCCAGCGGCGGGCCGGGTCGGTCAGATACAGCGCAGTCAGCCGGCCAGCCAGGCCAGCGCCAACAATTGTCAGGTGATAGGGCATGCCTTACTCCGGGCTGTGGTACAGCTCACTGCCAGCAGCGCGAAATTCGGCTGACTTTTGCTGCATGTGCTGCTGTGCCTGCTGCTGAATGTCCTGGCTGATTTTCATCGAGCAGAACTTGGGCCCACACATGGAGCAAAAGTGCGCCACTTTGCCGGACTCCTGTGGCAAGGTCTGGTCGTGGTAGGCCAGCGCCCGCTCCGGGTCCAGACTGAGGTGGAACTGATCGCGCCAGCGAAATTCAAAACGGGCTTTGGAGAGCGCGTCATCACGAATTTGCGCCCCCGGGTGGCCTTTGGCCAAATCGGCGGCATGGGCGGCAATTTTGTAGGCGATAAGGCCTTCTTTTACATCGTGTTTGTCCGGTAAACCCAAATGCTCTTTTGGCGTGACATAACAAAGCATGGCGCATCCGTACCAGCCAATTTGCGCCGCGCCAATGGCCGAGGTCAGATGGTCGTAACCCGGCGCTATGTCGGTGGTTAAGGGGCCTAAGGTGTAAAACGGCGCTTCAGCGCAGTGTTCCAGCTGCAGTTGCATGTTTTCACGAATGAGCTGCATTGGCACATGGCCCGGGCCTTCCACCATCACCTGCACCTCTTTGGCCCAGGCGCGGTGGGTCAGTTCGCCGAGGGTACGCAGTTCGGCAAACTGGGCTTCGTCATTGGCGTCGGCAATGGAACCAGGCCTCAGGCCATCACCCAGGCTGAAACTGACGTCGTAGCTACGCATAATGTCGCAAATCTCGTCAAAGTGCTGGTACAGGAAGTTTTCCTGGTGATGTGCCAGACACCATTTGGCCATAATGGAACCACCGCGCGACACAATGCCGGTCAGCCGTTTGGCGGTCAGCGGAATATAGGCCAGCCGTACACCGGCATGAATAGTAAAATAATCCACCCCTTGTTCGGCCTGTTCTATCAGGGTGTCGCGGAACAGCTCCCAGCTCAAGTCTTCGGCAATGCCTCCGGCTTTTTCCAGTGCCTGGTACAAAGGCACAGTGCCAATAGGCACAGGGCTGTTGCGTAAAATCCATTCGCGGGTTTGGTGAATATAACGGCCGGTCGACAGGTCCATCACCGTATCGGCGCCCCAGCGGGTCGCCCACAACAGTTTTTCCAGCTCTTGCTCAATGCTGGAGCTGACCGACGAGTTGCCGATATTGGCGTTCACTTTCACCAGAAAATTGCGGCCGATAATCATCGGCTCGGCTTCGGGGTGGTTGATATTGGCGGGCAAAATGGCGCGGCCTGCCGCAATTTCCTGCCGGACAAATTCGCCGTTGATTTCTGCTGGGATCTGCGCACCAAAGCTCTGGCCCGGATGCTGGGTTTTGGCGTCAGCTGCTGCGGCCAGGTTGGCACGCTGCATATTTTCGCGGATCGCCACGTACTCCATTTCCGCTGTCACTATGCCACGACGGGCGTAGGCCAGCTGAGTGACGGCCACGCCGGGGCGGCCACGGCGCACTGATGGCGCACGCGGAAAACGGATATCGTCCAGACTCAGGTCGCGTTGTTGCGCCTGGGCATAAGCCGACTGCAAAGCACTGAACAAGTCGGTGTCGTCGCGTTGTTCTATCCAGTGTTGGCGCAGTGGTGGCAGGCCTTGCTCAATGTTCAGTTGACTGTCCGGGCAACTGTAAGGCCCGCTGGTGTCATACACCCGCACTGGCGCATTGGGCTGGAATAATGGCTGCTCTTTGCTGCCGCCAGCCAGACTGGGCGACAGTTCAATTTCGCGCATGCCAACCCGCACACCGGGCTGGCTGCCTTCGATATAAATTTTCCGGCTGGCCGGGTAAGGCTGGCCTTGTAATTGCTGTAAAAATTCGGCCGCTTCGGCCCGGGCTAAACGTTGAGGTTTTTGCATAACTCACTCCGTGAAATAGTTAAAAATTTCAACAGAGCTTGAGGTGACGTGGACTGTGACTGACGCAAAACGGCCAGCATAACAGGCAGCCGCATAAGCCAGACTGCTGCCAGAAAGCAGGCAGACAGCGGCTTAGCGCTCTTGTTCCCTCCGCAGGTATTATCCTGTTCAGGTTCCACGGATTCCGCCAAAGGCGGTCTCAGCTGACAGTTTCCTGTGCAGCACTCCGACAAGCTAAGTGAGCGCAGTGTAAACAGATTCTGTCGCCGGACTCAAGCAATCCGCTGCAGAAAGTTTTTGTGATAAGGTGCGCGGCATTACAAAAACATCAGGTGCTGACTGTGCACAGACGAGAATTTTTTAGCCAGAGTGCAGCCTGGCTGACCGCCACTGCCGCGTTGCAGTTAACCGGCTGTCAGCTCAAGCCGGCACTGCCTGAAACGGCCGACTGGCAACAACTGCGTCAGGGCTTTAAAGGCCAGTTGTTGTTTCCGGCCGACCCGCTATTCAGCCGCTTTGCCAAAGCGGCCAACTCGCGGTTTGATGCCATTCAACCAGCGTTGATTGCCCGGCCCGTGCATGCCAGTGATGTGCAGCTGGTGCTGGCCTTTGCCTGGCAGTTTCAATTGCCGCTGGTGGGCCGTTGTGGTGGCCATAACTATGCCGGTTACTCCAGTACCCAAGGCGTATTGCTCGATTTTGCGCTGATGGATCAAATTGAGCTGCAAGGTGAAACCGCCTGGATTGGCGCTGGCGCCAAACTGGGGGATGTGTATTTTCAGCTCAGCCAACAGGGTCGTTCCATTCCGGCTGGTAGCTGTGTGGGCGTGGGCATCAGTGGCCTGACGCTGGGCGGCGGTATGGGCATGGCGGATCGTAAATACGGCCTGACCTGTGATGCTTTGCTGGAAGCCGAACTGGTGACGGCGACGGGTGAGCTGCTGCGCTGCTCAGCACAACAAAACTCAGAGCTGTTTTGGGGATTGCGGGGTGGCGGCGGAGGCCAGTTTGGTTTGGTCACCCGGCTTAAATTTCGTACCTTTGCCACGGCGGAAGTGCTGAGCTGTCATGCTTATTTTCAGTTTGAGCAGGCCTTGCCGGTGCTGAATCTTTGGCAGCATTGGAGCCGTCAGTTGCCGCGAGAGCTCTGGTCGCAGGCCGCTTTTTGGTGGACGGACGATCAAAGTAAAGCACCGGTGCTGCAAATTCGGGTCAGTAGCCTGGGGGCCACCAAAGAGTTGCAGCAGCAATGGGCCACCTGGTTGCGGCGCTTGCCGTCCCAGCCTTTTGAGCAGGACGTGGTACTGCATGACTATGCCGAATATATGCTGAGCGACTGTGCTGGCCTCGAAATGCAGCAGTGCAAACTGCCGCATCAGTCTGAGCAGGGAGTTTTACGCCGGGTGGCGATGGCCGGCAGTTCTGATTTTTTTCAGGGCCCTTTACCCAAAGCCGGGTTGGATGCCTTGCTGGACGCGGTGCAGCAGCGCCAGCAGCAAGGCCATGGCGGAGGTATTTTGCTGACGCTGATGGGCGGGGCTATCCGGGATTTGGCACATAACGACAGCGCCTTTGCGCACAGAGCTGCCGATTTTTGCACTCAGTATTTAGTGAGCCGACCAGTAGGCACCGCTGAACAGGAACTGCAACAGGCCGATTTGTGGATGGGCCAGATGCGCCTCACCATGGCGCCCTGGAGTACAGGTGGCGCTTATCTGAACTACACAGATCCGCTCTTGTCGAATTGGCCGCAGGCTTATTATGCTGACCATTACCCAAGGCTGCAGCGCCTGAAAAAACAGTACGACCCGGAAGGTATGCTGCGGTTTGCCCAAAAAATTAAGGAGGATTAAATGACGTTATGGCTCAATGCAGTGCTGGCCACTGTGGTGATGACTTCGGCACCGGCAGAGCGTGACAGTACAGATTTTGTCGGCGACGGGGTGTTTTACGCCACCATTGAAGGCCCGGCCATGGACAAGTCCGGTAATTTGTATGCGGTAAACTTAGGCTCAGAAGGCACCATTGGCAAAGTCAGCCGTGATGGCAAAGCTCAGTTGTATCTGTCATTGCCACAAGGCAGCATCGGTAATGGCATTCGCTTTGACCGGAAAGGCCAGATGTTTATTGCCGACTATACGGGTCACAATATTTGGCGTTATGACGGTAAGCAGTTGACATTGCACAGTCATGAATACCGCATGTTTCAGCCCAATGACTTGACGATCGCCGACAATGGCGTAATTTTCGCGTCCGACCCAGATTGGGCTAACCGTCAGGGCCAGTTCTGGCGTATCGGGCTGGATGGCAAAGCGCAACTGATGGAAACTGGCATGGGCACCACCAATGGCATTGAAATCAGCCCGGATCAACGCCGCTTGTATATCAATGAAAGTGCGCAGCGCCGGGTCTGGGTTTATGACCTGGATACAGAGCTGAACCCAGGCAATAAACGCCTGCTGATCGAGTTTGCCGACTTTGGCCTGGATGGCATGCGCTGCGATAAAGACGGTAATCTGCTGATTGCCCGCTACGGCAAAGGCACTGTCGCCAAGGTCAGCCCGCAAGGTGAGCTGCTGCGCGAATACCGCCTCAAAGGCGAGTTTCCGACCAATGTCACTTTTGACAGTCAAAACCCCGACTTACTCTATGTCACTCTGCAAAAGCGCGGCGCAGTGGAACTGCTGAAGCTAACAACCGACAGCCACTAAGGGGCTTGCGCGCGGCAGCAGAATGTAACGGTTTTGTTGCAAATGATGAATCGTGTTATGGTGATTTCATCACCAGACAATCAACAGACTAGCACCAGAGCAAGGATGTTAAGGCATGTGGATATGGATAGGCCTGTTTTTTGGTGCCGTATTGGGGGCTCTTGCTGAGCAGGTTCTGGCCGGTGCTGGCCTGGGTCTGGCGCTGGGTATTGGCGGGGAGTTATGGCTGCGCCTGGCCAGAGTGCAAAATCAGGTTCAGCTGCTCAGCAAACAAATTTCCGCACTACAGCACAAGTTGCACACCGATGGCGCGTCTTCTGCTTCGGATGCTTCATCACAACATCAGACCATCGCAGACCCTGCTGATCCAAATGACCTCCAAACTGAACTCGTCTCTGTGGTTACGCTGATGTCGGCAGAACCAGAGCGGAGCCTGCCTGTCCCTTTGGCTTCCCAGTCCGTCAAAGATCTATCAGGGCGAAAGCCAGTGCCGATGCTGTTCCAACAATTGTGGGCCGTTTTGGCAGGCGTGAATCCGCTGGTGCTGGCGGGTTTGGGCGTGTTGTTTTTAGGCCTGAGCTTTCTTGCCACCTATTTTGCGCATCAGGGGTTGTTGTCGATGCAGGTCCGGCTGGGTTTTATTGGTCTGACAGGTGCTGGCTTGATTGGGCTTGGCTGGTGGAAGCGGCTGCGGCTTGGCAGCAATGCGGTGCTGTTGCAAGGGGCCGGTTTTGCTGTGGTTTATCTTTGTTTGTTTGCCGCGTGTAAGTATTACCCGATGATAAGCCCCGGTGTGGCTTTTGTGTTGATGTTGTTGACAGTGCTGGCGGGCTCTGGCTTTGCACTGGCGCAGCACTCGCAGCGGCTCGCCATTCTGGCGACAGCGGGTGGCTTTCTGGTGCCTATCTTAACGTCGGATGGGTCCAACCGTTTTGTCGCTTTGTTTGGTTATTATTTGTTGCTCAATGCTGGTGTGTTGTTGTTGGCCTGGTTGCGGCAATGGCGCTGGCTGAACTGGACGGGTTTTGTCGCGACCTTTGTCATTTCATTGAGCTGGCAATTGCTGCAGTACCGCAGTGCGGATTACCTGCTGGTACAGCCATTTTTTGCCGCCTTTTTCCTGTTGTACCTGCTGATTGGGTACCGGTTTACCCTGCGTCAGGGCCACCAAAGCCGCGGTCTTATTGATGGCAGTCTGGTGTTTGGTTTGCCATTGCTGTCCTTTAGCCAGCAATTGTTACTGACGGAGCATTTTCGTCATGGCGATGGCATCAGTGCCGCTGTGTATGCCTTGGTGTATGCCGGGTTGTATGCTCTGGTACGGCGGCAACAGCGCGACGATCTGCAACGTTTTGCGCAGATCCAGCTGGGTTTAGCACTGATGTTTGCTTCGCTTATCCTGCCATTTTCCTTTGGCGCCAGCTGGACCACAGTCGGCTGGGCGCTGGAGGCTGCGGGTTTATGCTGGTTAGGCTATCAGCAGCAGAGTCGCGCCAGTCGGGTGGGTGCTTACCTGTTGATGCTGGGAGCCTTGCTGGCTTTTGCACTGCAATGGCCTGCGCAAACCGGTGCCTTGTGGTTTGTGCAGGGCGATTTCATTAACTGGCTGGTGCTGGGAATATCCTTGTTGCTGTTGTGTATCAGCGCCGATTTGCGTCCTGCGGCAGCACGCTTATTGCCCGCTGAAGCTGGGCTGGCAATCTGTTGTTTCATGCTGGGATGGTATTGCTGGCACCGGGCATTTTTCGCCGAGTTTGCAGCCCATCTCGATACGCCTTTACCCTGGCAACTGATCATGGCTGCGGCTTCTTTGCTATTGAGTTGTGCTTTGGTAAAACGTTGGCCTTTACCCAGCTTCAGCCGTTTTGGCTGGCTGTTCTTGCCCTTGGCGTGGTGGTTGTATGGCAATGAATTGGCTCTGCAGCTGTATCAGGGTGTTTGGGGGCCTGTGTTGAGTTGGCAGGGTGCTGTGGCCGTGTTAGTGACAGTGGTGGCGTATTATCGCTGGCTCCAACCCCAGGCACAGCCTCATGCTGTGTATCTGTTGGGTATGCCTTGGTTGCTGTCATTGCTGCTGTTATGGCAGGGGCATTATCTGGCGACGCTTTGGTCTTTGGAGCAGCGGTATGAGTTAGTACTGCTTTTTTCCTGCCTGACGCTGCCTGTGATCTGTTCGTTATGGCTGACTTTGCGCCAGCTTTGGCCTCATCCGGCTCCGTTGGCCCTGTTCCTGCGGATATTACCTTTGCCTTGGCTGGGTCTGTTGTTGTGGCTCTGGTATCTCGCCTTGCTGTGGCCAACAGCAGGCTGGCCGCTGCTGAATCTGAACGATCTGCTGATGACTGGCTGCATTGGACTGAGTTGGCTGCAGTTGCTGGTACTGCGTCGGGAGCTGGCGGCAGAGCCTTATGCAGAACTCTTGCTCAAAAGCCTGAGTTTTATCAGTGCGACGACGCTGTTGGTACGGGCCATTCAGCTCAGTCTTGGCTTACCCTGGCAATGGTCTGTGCTTTGGCAGAGCAGTGAGGTGCAACTGGGGCTGGCCATTGGCTGGACACTGTTGGCGCTGGCATTGATGTTTAGCGGGCACAAAGCGCAGCACAGATTGCGCTGGCAGGCTGGTGCTGCCTTGCTTGCGTTGGTGCTGTTGAAGCTGTTTTTGGTCGATCTGGCAGATGCCGGTTCGCTCAGCCGTATTGTGTCTTTTATTACTGTGGGCGGTTTAACGGTGCTGATAGGTATAAAAGCCCCGCTGCCGGCTGCTAAGCAGAAGGCGGCAACTCACGATACTGCTTCGGTTTCTGCTGAAACTGCTGACGAAAGCGGGCGCTAAAGGCGGACGCTGAGGTGTAGCCGCACAACTGGGCGATGCGCTGCACCGGCAGGTCGGAGAACTGCAGCAATTGCCTGGCCTGTTCCATCCGCAGCTGGGTCAGGTAGTCGCCCGGCGTTTGCTGCAGTTGCTGGCGGAACAGTTGTTTAAACTGGCTCAGACTCAGGTTGGCTTTGTCGGCCAGCACGACTAAATCGAGCGGTGCTCCCAGGTTCTGCTGCATATACAACATGGCGCGTTGCAGCCGCTGGTCCAGCCTGGGTTGCAACTGGTACTGGCACAGCATATCCAGCAACAACTGACCTGCTTGCGGTAGCAGCGGCGACGGTTCCAGCAGCAGTTGCTCCAGCGTGCTCAGGTAGCTGGTGATGGGGCCGGGCAGCATCAGGGTCTGGCCGGAATAATTAGCAAAGGCCGCCGGGGCTTCGGCTAAATCCAACACCAGAAAACGGCTAAGGTTTTGCGCGGCAAAACCATGTTCGGTGCCTGGCGCAATAAACACCACTTCCCCCGGGTGCAGCATTACCAAGCCTGCCGGCATCGCCAGTTTTAATACGCCAGTCAGCGGTAACACCAACTGGGTAAACTCATGCTGATGGCTTTGCAGCTGCGGGCTGTACTGGCGGATGGATAAACTCAGCATTGGGGTGCGTCTGCCGTCGGAAACACTTTGTCATAGCCCAGATTAAACAGATAGGTATAGAGCGTAAAGGCGAAAAACATCAGCAGTTCACGCAACAGCGCCTGCTGCCAGCTAAACCCCAGCAGCCATAAGGTGAGCGGAATACTGATAAGCGAAGCGGTCAGCTCATAACTCAGGCAATGCCAGATACGGGCGCGCCGGCTTTTCTGCAGGCTGCCGGTCAGCCTGTTCAGCCAATAATCGAAAATACGGGTATGGCTTAACGTCAGCAAAAAGACGGTTAGCGTGCTGAGCAATGAAAAACTGGTCGCCACCCCTAAGCCAATTTGCGCCACCGCCAGCGTACAGAGGGTGCGCAAACCAACAGCCCCCAACTCATAACAAATTGCATGGCGAAACCAATCCAGATGTGAACGACGCATACCACTTCACTAAAGATGTACTCAGGTAAAGGTGCTCAGGCTAACACAGAGGGCTGTCGTCACAAGCTGTTGTTTTAGCGCCAAAAGCTGATCCTGCTTTGCACTGGTTTGGCTTGTTGTGTTGCTTGCTTTCTGTACAATGAAAGGCCTTTCATCAGAAGCAGGAAGCCTGAAATGCGTTGGATAGGCCTTTGGTTATGTCTGATAGCGCCACAATTGGCGGCATCGGAGTGGCAACAATTATTGGACCCGCAGTTAAGCCAGTGGGACACCTATTTAAGCTACCGTCATCAGCCGGGGTATAACGGAGACGTGCCCAAAGACGCGCAAGGTCGGGTGATTGCGCCTATAGGCCTGAATACCGGCAATGACAAGTTCAAGGTATTCACAGTACAAAACGAGCAGGGCGAGCCTGTGCTGCGGGTCAGTGGTGAAATCTATGGCGCCCTGACCAGCAAACAGAGTTACCGCAATTACCACCTGAAACTTCAATTCCGTTGGGGCGAGCTGAAATGGCCACCGCGCGAGCAGTTGTTAAAAGACAGTGGGGTGCTGTACCACGCTGTCGGTGAACATGGCAAAGAGTACTGGCGCTCCTGGATGTTGTCGCAAGAGTTCCAGATCATGCAGGGCCATAACGGCGACTACTGGAGCCAGGCCAGTTCCGCCATCGACATCCGTGCTTTGTTGCCAGAATCCATTATGAATGCCGTGGCAGACCCCACTCAGCCATTTTTGCCTGTGGGGGCGGGCGAAAAGAACCAGGGTTTTGTGTTACGTCATGCCGACCATGAATTGCCGGCTGGCCAATGGAACACGCTGGAGCTGATTTGCTTTGAAGGCCAGAGCCTGCATATCGTTAATGGCGAAGTGGTGATGGTGCTGCGTAACTCGCGCTATCTGGATCCGCAAGGCCAGCTGCAGCCGATGGTTGAGGGTAAATTGCAGCTGCAAAGTGAAGCCGCTGAAGTGTTTTTCCGCCGTATTCAGTTAAAGCCACTGGCCGGCTTGCCTGCGCAGTACCAGCCGTTGTTTAACCAACCTTAATGCACCTGGTACTGACGGCAGAAATAATCAATCACTTTGTCCGGGTCTGGCCGGAAGGGTAAGTCGTACTTTAGTGCCAGACCCTGGGCCAGCCGCAGCAAGGTGACTTCCAGTGGCACGCCGCTAGGACGTTGCAATTCGTGTTCACGGAACAGAAAGTTCAGTGCGGCGCCGGCATAGGATTGTTGGGCGGACGTCGACACTAACCGAAGTTCGTGTAATCTGACCCCAAGGTCTCGGATCCGTTGTAAGCGGCGGCTTTCTGTCATAGTGATGCTCTCTGCACAGGTCGATGACTTTATATCTGCAGATGCGGCAAAAACTTGAGGGGGAAGGCTGAAAGGGCCGCCATAAACTGCAATGCAGCAGAGGGGAGGTCTTGGAGTCACCTATGCTCTGTGGCGGCTTTCAAAATCCCCGTCCGCTGGGAATGACTGCAGACGGGGGCAGAAGAAAAACGTTTACAAATCAATCAATCAGGCATAAACCCTGTCGAAAATATTCAAAAAGGTGGGCGCCTTTTCAATGTGCACCGGCACATGCAAGCGGCTGGCAATATCGGCCGCCGACATCAGGCCACGGATATGGTGTGAGTCGGTATCAATCACCAGACAGTATTGTTCACCATGGCTTTGCAGCGTGTGCAGCACGTCGCCGATAGAGCAATGTTGCAGTTGCTGATAGGCCAGTGCTTTCACTTCGCTGCGTGGCAACATTAAGTCAGCAACGGACAGTTCTTTGCGGTTGATGCCTTTACCCATGCGCTGCAGTACATTCTGAATCGACAGCTGGTCGAAACTGATTAAACCAATCATTTCCTGGTTGGCATCGATCACCAGTTTCAGTTTGCTGTGTTCATGTTTCATCATGTCTTCCGCTTCCACAGCACAAGTGTCCGCGTCGATCATCATCGGGCTGTTGTGTTTGAAGTCGGTGACAAAATCCAGGGCGGCAGTGTTCAGGCTGCTGTCAGCAAACTCTGCTGGCTGAACTAAATGGTCGGCAGTTTCAACGGCAAATAAATTTAACTTTCTCATGGTAACCTCGATAGGCTTTGTGCAGAGGCCACAAAACCTGAAATTTAATTCAACAAATTCAAAACGTTGGTAATTAAACGAGGTCGACAGGTGGTGCGCGGCTGGCGTATGGCCTTACCTGCGCAGTAAAAACCGGGTTTTCGGCTGACTGAGGGCAAACAGCTGAACCAGACGGAAATTCAAAACTACGCCACAGCGCTAAGGTTTTGTCCGGATCAGAAGAATTCTCTGTGCTGTCAGTGGCTTGATGTGAGGATGTTGCTGCACTGACCAGGGCATGGTGGCTGATTTTGTTGCTTTCACGCACGTCTACCCAACTGCTTGACGCAGAATAGCCTGCTGAAGGGCTCAGCAAACTCAGGTAAAACAATGCAGCGATAAAACTCAACAATCTCATTTTTCGCACCCGGTCATGACCAAAACTGCTTGGTCTTGACCTGACTATAGCAGCAGTGATTTTTTAAAAGCAACCGGAAAAATGAAAAAAATGAAAAAAGATCCGGCCGCAAATCTGCCAATTTATTGTGACAGATCAAATTCTGCGGCCAGATTTCTCTGAAAAATGGTTGATTTTTAAGCGCTTACAGAAAACTCACAGCCCATTTCAGCAAGGACGCCAGAGCAGCCAGTGCTGCGACGCCCAGCAGATAAAACGCGACAAACCACAGCCACTGCTGGCGGGGTTGCTGAACACCTTGCTGTTGCATCAGTAGCCCTCCTGAAAATCTTCTACTTTGCCAGCGAAAATGCGGTAGCCCCACAGGGTGTAAGCGCAGATCAGCGGCACGAAAATAAAAATCCCCGGCAACATAAACTGCAGGCTCGAGTCTGGCGCAGCGGCCTGCAGGTAATCGAGCTGCCGGGGCAACAGGTAAGGGAAGACACTGACGACCAGGCCTGCGAATGCGAACAGAAACAGACTGGCTGCCAGCCAGAACGGCCTGTCTTCGTGGCGGCTTTGCACCTCTTGTTCGGCCTGGAACTGCCGTTGCACCCGGCCCAGGTCACGGAACAATAAACGGGCGGCCAGCAAGGACAACAAAGGGAGAGGAACGAACCACAACCCATGCCAGCCGCCAAACCAGCGAAGCCGGATTTCAGCTTCAATAAACACAGTCCAGAGACTGACCAGCAGCATGGCCAGCATCACCGCCAGCAGCAGGCGCTGGCCATAACGGGCGGCTTTTTGCTGCAGCTCACCGCGGCTTTTCATCACCAGGTAGCAGCAGGCCAACAAGGCGTAACCGGCCATCACGGCAAAACCACAAAACAGGCTAAAGGGGCTGAGCCAGTTCAGGCTGGATTGGTTGAGCAGGCTGTCTGACGAGCCTTGCACCAGGGTGCCCAGCATCAGTCCCTGGCAAAAAGCCGCCAGGCTGGAGCCTGCAGCAAAGGCGGTATTCCACCAGCGTCTGGAACTGTCGGATTTAAAGCGGTATTCAAAAGCGACCCCACGGAAAATCAACCCGAGCAGCATCAGCACTATCGGCAGGTAAAACTGCGAGGCGATGGCCGCGTAAGCTGCCGGGAAGGCACCAAATAAAATCACCCCGCCAAATACCAGCCAGGTTTCATTGCCGTCCCAGACGTGGGATACCGAGCGCATCAGGTGGTCGTGTTCGGCATCCGTATTAAACCAGGGGTATAAAATGCCGATGCCTAAGTCAAAACCGTCCAGCAGCACGTACATCAGCACGGCAAAGCCGAGCAGCAGGAAATAAAACAAAGGTAAACCCAGTGACAGTTCCATTAGTGTGTTCCTTCGGATTCATCAGCCAGTTGTTTGGTAAAGGACAAGGCGTACCCAGAAGCTTTCACCCCGATGCGTTGCTGCTGCAACTGCTCGACCGGTGCCGGGCCTTTTTTGATCAGCTTGCGCATAAAGTACAGATAGACCGCAAACAGCAAGCTGTAGGCCAGCACAAACAAGGTCAGCGAAAACAGTACCCGCTCTGCCGGTAAGGGGCTGACCACATCACTGGTGCGGATCAGGCCATAGACCAGCCAGGGTTGGCGGCCAATTTCCACCACGTACCAGCCGGCTAATACGGCGATCACACCGGCTGGAGCCAGCCAGCTGACAGGCGTCAGGAACCAGTTGGCCTGGTACAGGGTTCCGCGGTAGCGCAGGTAGTTGCCGACCAAAGCCACACCAATCATCAGCACGCCAATGCCGACCATCACCCGGAAGGAGAAAAACACCATAGGCACATAGGGCCGGTCGGCGGCAGGTACTGATTTCAGACCTTGCAGCTCGCCATGCCAGTTGTGGGTCAGGATCAGGCTGGCCACACCGGGCAAGGCAAGTTCGGCATGATTGGTTTCGTTTTTCATATCCGGCAGTGCAAACAGCAGCAGTGGCACATTGGTTTCTTTTTCTTGCCAGATGCCTTCCATCGCCGCCAGTTTCACCGGCTGGTGCTCTTTAACGTTCAGACCATGCAGGTCTCCCACCCAGGCCTGCAGCGGGGTGAGTACCAGCGCAAACCACAGCATCATCGACAAGCCTTTACGGCCAAAATCCTGATGTTCACCCCGTTTTAAATACCAGGCGTGGGTGGCCATTACCACAAAGGTCGCGGTGATCATTGCCGCCAGTAGCATATGAACCAGACGGTAAGGCATGGATGGGTTAAAAATCACCTCCAGCCAGCTGGCGACTTCCAGTTTGCCATTGACCCACTGATGCCCCTGTGGCGTTTGCATCCAGGAGTTGGCGGCAATGATCCAAAAGGCAGAAATCCAGGTGCCGATGGCGACTGTGACTGTGGCAAAGAAGTGCATTTTGGCGCTGACCCGTTGCCAGCCAAACAACATGACCCCGAGGAAACCAGCTTCAAGGAAAAAGGCGGTGAGTACTTCATAGGCCATTAAGGGGCCGAGTACGGCACCAGCCAGTTCAGAAAACTTGCTGAAGTTGGTGCCAAACTCGTACGACAGCACGATGCCGGACACCACCCCCATGCCGAAGGTAATGGCAAAAGGTTTGATCCAGAATTTGGCCAGCTGCAGGTACTGAGGATTACCGGTTTTCAGCCACAAGCCTTCCCAAATCGCGATCAGCGTGGCAAGACCAATGGTGATGGACGGGAAAATAATATGAAAACTGACGGTAAAAGCGAACTGCAGCCGGGATAACAGCGCAACATCCAGTTCCATCTCAGCTGTCCTTCCGTAAGCGGCTGGCAAGCAGGCCTGGGGCTAAGCAACACAGCAGCAGGCTGCCAAGTACTACAAATTCGGCCATAAGTAACGACAGGTCGGGCATTTATCTTCTCCGTTGACAGCTGTTGCAGCTCACCCTCTCTGATTGCGAAATTCAGGCCAGAAATTAATAAAACTTAAGTTTATGTTTTTTATTGTTTTTTTAAAGTTGTTTGAAATAACTGTAAACCTGGTTTACGATTTAAAAAGTGATGAGTGTCAATAAGGTTGACGTTTCAAATGGGGCTGGTGCTGATTTTTGAACTGGTGATGCTGCTCAGTACGGCTTGTGCTGCACTGATGGCTGGCTGGTTATGGTGGCATTCCCGCTATCAACGCTTGCTGGCCGGGTTGGCCGGTTTTGGCGCCATGATGGCGCTTTGGTGTCTGGGGCATATTTTTATCCTGCATCAGCAACCTGTGCTGGGGCGCAGCCTGTTGCTGGCTAACCCACTGATGCCAACCTTTTTCCTGCATTTTGCCATTCAGTTTGTGCGGCAGGGCGCACAGGACAGACCCTGGCTGCAACGACTGTCAGCCGCTATTGGCTGGGTGTATTTTGCCTCTGTGCTGGTGATCCTGCTGAGCCTGAGTCTCGGCGCCAGTGAGCTTATTCCCGGAGCTGTGTTGCCCGTGGTCTTTGTGTTCAGTGGTTATGGCTGGCTTAACCTGCTGTACACAGTGCTGCTGGGTGTCGCCGCGCATGCGGTGCTCTGGTATGGCTGGCGCCATCATCAGGGCAATAAAAAGCGTTCCATCGGCGCGATGTTTCTGGCTGGTGGCTGGGGCTTGTTGCTGGCCACCAGTTTTGTGTTTCCGTCATTTGGGCTGGATTGGTTTCCGTACCCTATGCTGCTGTTGCCTAGTTACCCGTTGCTGCTGGTGTACGGCGTGGTGCGCTATCAAATGCTGGCCGCCAATGCGATAGCCAACCGGGCATTGCTCTGGCTGGTGATGAGTTTGTTGTTGCTGCTGGTGATTGCGCTGATCAGTACGGTGTTTGGCCAGCTGGGTATGCAAACCCTGGCTACAGTGCCTGTCTGGCAGCTCTGGTTGTATTCCAGTCTGGTGTTGTTGCTGACCGCTGCCTGTTACCGGCCTGTGGCCCGACTGGCCGAGCGGCTGATTTACCCGGGGGCCAGGCTGGACGAACAGATCTTGCAGAGCTGGCAGTTGCAGCTGGCCGGTGCGGCGGACTGGCAAGAGCTGGCTGCTGCGGCTCAGCAGCTGCTGACAGCCCAATTGGGGCAACAGGTGCTGGTGCAACTGCAGGACATTGACCTGGGCCTGGGCGGTTTACGGCTCAGTGCTACTGAGCTGCAGGGCTTGTGGCGTTGCCAGGTCAGTGGGGATGAAGACTTACCACCCGGCTTGCGGCTGGTGGTGCAGGTGTTTGCGTCGTTGTTGCAAAGCCGCTGTGCCACCTTGCAACAAAGCCTGCAGCTGGCCCAGACCGAAAAGCAGCGCTTGTCGTCGCAACATCTGGTGGAAATGGGCGCGCTGGCGGCCTCGATGGCGCATGAACTGCGCAACCCGCTGAATATTATTTCGATGGCGTCGGCTGGAGTCGACGCTGAGTTACGTGGCCATATTCAGCAACAGCTGAAACGGGCAGACCGGCTGATTTCTGACATGCTGGTGTATTCAGGCCGGTTGAATCTGAATTACAGCCAGGTGCCACTACGGCCGCTGCTGGAAAGTCTGACTCAGCAATTTGACTGGCAGCAGGTACAGCTGATTTTACAGGTTCCGGCTGAATTATGGCTTCGGGCCGACCCGCACCGCCTGCAGCAGGTATTGCTGAATTTGCTGGATAACGCACATGCTTTTTTGCGCAACCAGCCGGATGCAAAGCTTTGTATTGAAGCGCAGGAACTGGCCGATCAGGTGCAGCTGCGGCTGCACAATAATGGCCCGGCACTGGACCCGGCGGTGTCGGCCCAGCTATTCCGGCCTTTTATCAGCAAGAGAGCGGGTGGTAGCGGTCTGGGGCTGGCCATTATTAAACGTATTATTGACGCCCATCAGGGCCAGATTTGCCACCGGGCAGATTTGGGCTGGGCTGTGACTTTTGAATTCAGTTTACCTAAGGAGCCTGCCCATGTTGGCTAAAGGCAAAGACGCAACCGCCAAAGTGCTGATTGTGGATGATGAGCCAGCGTTCCGCTTGCTGGCCGAACGATTTTTGCAGCAACAGGGTTATCAGGTGGTCAGCACCGCCAGCGTGGAGGAAGCTCAGCAGCAGCTTGGCCAGTTTGACGCCGATTTAATTTTGTTGGACCTGGCCTTGCCACCGCATTTTGACCCGCAGCATACATTAAACCTGGTGCCACAGCTGGCCAGCCGGCCAGTGATTATTCTGACCGGCCACGCGGAGCGCGATTTAGCCTTAAAAGCCATCAGTCAGGGTGCTTGGGATTTTATTGCTAAACCCATAGATCCGGATTTACTGGCGGTGGTGGTGAAACGGGCGGTCACCAAACATCAGCTGGAAAAAGAGCTGCTGCAATTGCGTCAGGCCACGCCGGTCAGCAGCCCATTACCCAGCCTGGCCGGGCATTCCGCTCATATGGAAAGTATCCACACTCTGGTGCAGCGCATTGCGCCCACTGAGGTGCGGGTGCTGGTGACCGGGCCATCCGGCACCGGCAAAGAGGTGATCTCCAAAGCGCTGCATCAACTGAGCAACAGAGCCGACAAAGCCTTTGTGTCGGTGCACTGCGGCGCTATTCCGGCGGAGCTGCTGGAAAGTGAGTTGTTTGGTTACGTCAAAGGGGCCTTTACCGGCGCTGACAAAGACCGTCAGGGCCTGCTGAAACTGGCCGACGGTGGCACCTTGTTTCTCGATGAAATAGGTGAAATGCCATTGCCGATGCAGGTGAAATTGCTGCGGGTGTTGCAGGAAGGCAGCTATTACCCGGTGGGGGGGCGCGAGATGCAGCATATTGATATTCGCCTGGTGTCTGCCACCAACGCCAACCTGCCCGACTTAGTGCGGCAGGGCAAATTCCGCGAAGATCTGTATTACAGGATCAAAGGCGTCACCATGGAAACCGTGGCGCTGGACCAACGCCGGGAAGATATACCGCTGCTGATCCGCTTTTTTCTGGAGCAACTGAAAGAACAACAGGGTCAGGCCTTTGCGCTGGAAACCGGTGCTATGCAATGGTTTTTGCAAAAGCAGTGGCCGGGCAATGTGCGGGAGCTGAAAAACACGCTGGAAAGTGTGGCGGCTATTGCCCAGCAGGGCGTGATCCGGTTGTCGGATATTCAGTTGCTGCATCTGGACAGTCAGGGCGGCGGCGCCGACACTGAAGTGGTCGACAGCGCGCTGCTTGGCGGATTGGATGAGCAGGTAAAAGCACTGGAAATCCGTTTAATTCAGCAGGCTTTGCAGCAGCATGGCGGCAATAAAAGCCAGGCGGCACGCACCCTGGGTATTTCCCGCCAGGGCTTATTAAAAAAACTGGAACGCTATGGCTTAAGCCATTCCAGCGCTGACGACTAGCAGAGAACCCAAGCGGGTACAGAGAGGTGGTATGACAGAGCATGAGCTAGCAGACACACTGCAACTGGAATGGCAGCAACAGGTACTGATTTGCCGCATCAAGGGCGCCTGGACCCAGGCCGTGACCACAGAGCTTATTCGTCAGGTACAGCAACAAGTGCAGGCCTTCGGCAGTCGGCCTTGGGTGCGAGTGATGGATATGCAGCACTGGGCGCTGGCCACCCCGGACGCGCTGGCGCAGATGCAGCACTTTATCGGCTGGGAAGATCAGCATGGCTGCGCACTGCGCTGTTTTGTCGGCTTAAACGACGTGCAACAACAACTGCTGGATTTTAAATACGACAACACCCATAAGCCGTTGTATTTTGGTCATATCGACACCGCCACCAGTTATGCGCGGCAAGTACTGCAACAGCGCGGGCGAAGCGGACTCGTGGGTGGTGACAAAGGAAAATCAGGCTGAAAGTTAAAAATTTGTCAGTTAAGCAGCCAATCCATTAAAGTACAGTTCACAGTGAACAAGGATTGGAAACTCAGGTGTCAGAAGTTCAATTAGCCGAAAATTCAGCGGTGGCGTCTGCTGAAAACCTGCCGGATGAGCAGCCACTTTACCCGCATTCTATGCGGGCTGAACAAAGTTTGAAAAATATGCTCGGCTTTAGCCGGCACCTGTTGCTGAAGCATCCCAGCCTGGCGCTCACCTTATTTTATTTACTGGCAAGTTCATTGGGATTGTTTTTAACCGTTGAGCTGCTCAGCCGTTTTGATTTCAGTATTTTGCCTTATCTGGAACTGACGGACTTTTTACTTGCCGCTATTGTTAATCCCCGTTCTCTGGTGATTTCAGCGTTATTTTTCCTGATGTATTTCTCGCTGATTGTGCTGGATAAAAAATGCCGTCAATGGTGGGGCGGTTATGCCTGGGCCATGGAATGGACCCAGCGCATGACCAGGTGGATACCCATGTGGCTGTCAGCTGTCTTCGGTGGTATGGCGTATCTTTACTTTTCAGGGTTGGTTGCAGCTCAGCAGATTTATCAGGAGATCCAGGACAAAGCCAGTCCTGAATTCAGCCTGAGTCTGATTTACCCGATGAACCCTGGTGGCAAGGAAACCCGGATGCTGCAGCCGGTGCAATTAATCAGCCGCACCAGTGGTTATTTGGTGTTGTATTACGAAAAGCAGGTGATGTTGATCCCTCATGCCAATGTGGCGGCCTTTGTACCATTAGAAAAATCTGTGACAGCACCTGCCGGAAAACCCGCTGAAAACCCACCATCGCAGAGCGGAGCTGCGACCCCGGCAGCGCCAATAAAAGAACCAGAAAAAGCAGCCTGAAGGCTGCTTTTTTATGACGAAATCAATCAGGCTGGCAGCGCGTAATCCAGCGGGTCTGCCAGAGGGATCACAGGTTCAGGTTCTGTCATGCTGGCGTAGTAGCCTTCAAACAGCACTTTTTCCAGTGCCTGCTTAATGGCGTCATTGACTGGCAGATTGCGGCCACCCAACTCGTAATCCACCTGGCGTACCAGCTCTTTACCGTGCCGGATCATTGGCGGCGGGTCGGACTCCAGTGCAATCAGGCTGTCTTTTAACGCCTGTGGATGGTCGGCTTTAATCACTTTGCAGACCGAAAGCTCAACCTGACCTTCACGGCCCGTATAGCCAGCAGCGCCAAATAAGCGACAGACCGCCGGACGATGCGCATAAGAACCACATTGGCCTTGTTTGCCGTCTTCGGAAAAGGACTGATACAAAAAGCAACCGGCTTTTTGATGCTGTTGTATATCGTCCAGTGCTTGCTCGGCCCGGCCTTCGTCATACAACTTAATAGCCAATGGCAGCATTTCCAGCACGGACGCTTCAATACCCGGGTGTAAACAGCATTCACCACAACCACTACGACAAAACAACTCACGCTGACGCTGATAAGCACTGTATTGCTCACTTATCTGCTGGTACACAACGTCGAGCTGCTCCGCTAAAACACGCAGCCGCTGCATAGATTCTCCGAAGAAAGGACCCCGGAACTGGGGCGGGCGCTATTGTAATGACGCCAATTTGAACGCCGCAAGAGGGAGCGCTAAATATAGTTTTGTTTAGTTTGTGTACAGCGGCTGTGGTTTGGCGATGCCATAGCCCTGACCAAAGTTAATTCCCATATCTGTCAGATGCTTAGCTATTTCCGGGCTTTCGACAAATTCGGCTACGGTCTGAATATCCATTGCAGTGGCGATGTCGTGAATCGACTGCACTATGGCGCGGTCAAACGGGTCCTGCAGCAGGTCGCGCACAAAGTTACCGTCAATTTTGACAAAATCGACCGGCAGGTTTTTCAGGTAGGCATAAGATGAAAAGCCGGAGCCAAAGTCGTCCAGCGCAAAACGGCAACCGCAGGCACGCAGGGTGGCGATAAAATCCAGCGTGTGCTGCAGGTTCAGAATGGCCATACTTTCCGTCACTTCAAAACAAATTTTGCTGTAGGGGATGCGGTAAATCTGAAACAACTCCAGCACATAAGCCTTAAATAGCGGGTCGGTCAGCGACGCGCCGGACAGGTTGATATTGCACAGCCACAGCTGGTCCAGATGGGCAGGCTGACTGGCCAGCCAGCGGAAATACTGCTTCAGCACCCAGCGGTCAATTTGCGGCATCAGGCCATAGCGCTCAGCCGAGGTTAAAAAACTACCCGGAGGGATCAGGCTGCCGTCGTCCAGCTGCATGCGTAGCAGCAACTCATAGTGCAGCCCGTTGTCCTGATGCTGCAGCGCCTGCACCTGTTGGCTGTACAGCACAAACTGGTCCTGCGCCAGGGCCTGGCGCAATTGTTTCAGCCACAACACCTCTTTCTGATGTTTAATCAGCTCGTCATCGTCCGGGTTAAACAAATGAATGCGGTTGCGGCCTTTCTCTTTGGCCACAAAACAGGCGGCGTCAGCACGTTTCAGCCAGTGCTCAACATTCACTTCATCCGGCAGTTTGTCGGCCATACCAATGCTCAGGCTGATGTTAAATACACTGTCTTGCCAGATAAACCGGTATTCTTTGGCGCAGTCCAGCAATTGGTAAGCCAGTGCAAAGGCCTGTTGGCTGCTTTGGCCTGGCAACAGCACGGCAAATTCGTCGCTTTCCAGCCGGGCCAGAATGCCGCGACCCGCCAGTACCCGTAGCAGCTGGTTGCTGATTTGACAAAGCAACGCATCACCCGCGCTGTGATCGCAGGTGGTGTTAATCAGCTTAAACTGGTCAATGTCGAGATAGAGCAACACCGCACTGGCCGGTTGCGACAGTTGCTGTTGCAGCTGCCCCAGCAGAAAATGCCGGTTGTATTGCGAGGTTAAGCTGTCGTGATTGGCCAGATAATCGAGTTGCTCGGTGTTGCGTTTTTGTTCGGTGATATCAATGACTGAGCCATGCACATAAGGCAACTGCTCCTGATCGTGCACCGACAAACGTGCTGACATCAGCGCCCAAAAAGGTGTGCCATCTGAGCGTAAACCTTTAATTTCAAAGTTCTTATTCCCGTCGTGTTGCAGCTGCTGCAACATACGTTGCCGGTCGGCCGGGTTGGCATAATAACGGCTCATACTGCTGCGGCTGACGTCGGCTTTCATTTGTGCCAGCGAGTCATAGCCCAGAATAGCCAGCAGCGCGGCATTGGCGGTGATCAGCTGGCCGTCAGTGGTGGAGGTGAACAGGCCTTCCACTGCGTTGTGGAAAATATCGTGGTATTGCTGCAATTGCTTCAGTTGTGAGTTTTGCTCAGGCGTGTCTCCAGCAGACCGTCTTTGTTTCAGCAGGTTATAACTCATCAGCCCCATACTGCCGGTTACCGCCATCAGCAATAAGGCTTGCCAGGACTGTTTGGCTGGCAGGTAACCGGTTTGCGACAGGGCAAGCAGTAAAATGCAGCCAAAAAACAAAAACCAACCCAGCGCAAAAGCCTGTGCGGCGCGGCCACCACGCAGCGCATACCAACAGGCGAAACTGACATTGATCAGCACCGAAAAACCTATGCTGACCAGCAGTAACCAGTAGCGGTCGGTGTTGCTCAGATACAATGGGCTGAACAGCAGCAACAAGGCGCTGAGCAGACACAATACAAAACAAAAACGGCCCAGCAGGAACTGCGGTTTTTCGATCACAGCCCAGCTGAACAGGCTCAGGCAGGCCAGCGTTGCACCTGTGGCGACATACAAAATGGCTTGATTAATTTCCGGGTAACCAGGCCAGAGCACCGCAAAGGCCAGGCCGTTCAGAATGGCCAGCACCAAAGCACTACCAAAAAAGAAACCGGAAAAATACAGGTAAATGCGTTCGTGGTTGGCGGCAAACAGGACGATTTTGTAAAAGGCCATCAGCAGCAACACGCCACAGAGCAGCCCATCCAGAATATTTTTATACAGCTGATCCAGCACAAAGTCTTGCTGCTGCCATAAGGTCAGTTGCAGTGGCACTATGCCGGCGTCCAGTACCCGGATAAACACATCCAGCTCCTGGCCTGGCTCAAAATGAAAGCCAAAGGCAAAACTGCGGTAAGGCAGGCCACGCTCTAAAAACGGCACTTGTGAGCCGGTGCGGTGCAGCAGCTGAATTTCATTGCGGCTGCGATCGTAGCTGTACACTTCGACCTGATCGGCCAGCGGGAAATCATAGTGCAGCACGGTATCCGCCGGGCTTTGGCCTTGATAGGCCAGCCGGGCAAACAGCCAGACTGCTTTGTCAGTACTGATCCGGGTCAGGCCTGTTTCACCCAGCAGCCGAAAGCCATGGTGGCGCTCCGGATCGGACACCAGCTCTTCCAGCCGGGTGTCAATGTCGGTTTGTTGCATGTAGAGGGTCGGCGTCAGGTCCAGCTTGGCCTGCTGTTTGTCGAACTTAGTCAGCTCGGCAAAAAATGCCTGGCAAGGCGGCACCAATGCCAGCCAGAACAGCAGGCTGAAAAACGCGACCCAGCGATTATTCAATTAAGACCCCGTTAATTCCAACTGTCTGAATAGATTAGCTAATTCAGACAATAACATGGTCGCGGCGGCGGTGTCAGCGCTTACCCAGCAGCTTTCACTGTAATCTTCGTAATGCAGGGTAAAAGCTTCACCTGCATAACGCAGCTGCAGTTCGACCAAATCGGCACCGTACTGCAGCTCGCGGGCGTTGATGGCGGTGCCGGCGAACCAGCTTTTACACTGCAACCACTGCTCGAACCGCAGAGGCTGCAGCGGGGTCAGATAGATCTGTGGCGATTCCTGGGGGTGTTCTACGATAAAACTATTGGTTTTCATTGGCCTAGCTACTGCAAGAGATTTCCATCGACTTGCCCCAGTCTGGTGGTGGGGCGGCGAATGCGGCCTGAGTGGCCTGCTCAGTATAGGGCTGTTTCAGCACGTTAAAAAGCGCGGTCAACGGCTCGGTATTGCCTTGTTCGGCTGCACTGATGGCCTGCTGTGCCAGGTAATTACGTAGTACATACAAGGGGTTGTGCTGTTCAATTTGCTGAACCCGTGCCTGCTCTGCCAGAGCGCTGTCAGCCAGCCGGGCCCGGTACTCGTCTGCCCAAAGGTCAAAGGCGGCTGTATCCAGCATATGGTCACGCAGCGCCGTGGCTTTGCTGTCGGCACTGAACTGCGCGAGCCGGCGCATCGACAGGCTGTAATCCTGCTTTTGGCTTTGCAGCAAGGCCAACCAGCGGCCAATCAGGGCCCGGTCAGTCTCACGGTACTGATCCAGGCCGAGTTTTTTCGCCATCAGCTGCATGTAACTGCTCACCAGCTCGGCTTCATACAAGCCCAGGGTCTGGCGTAAGTCTTCGGCGGGCACTAAGGGCGAAAATGCATGCGCCAGCGCATTCAGGTTCCACAACGCCACGCCGGGCTGCTCGTCAAAGGCATAACGGCCGCTGTGATCCGAGTGGTTGCAGATATAACCCGGCTGGTAATCGTCCAAAAAGGCGTAAGGGCCATAGTCAAAGGTGATACCCAGAATCGACATATTGTCGGTATTCATCACCCCATGGTTAAAGCCAACCGCCTGCCACTGTGCTATTAAGCGGGCCGTGCGCAGCACCACCTGCTGCAGTAACGCCTGGGCCGGGTTAATGGCCTGGGCACAGTCCGGAAAATACTGCTGGATACAAAAGTCGACCAGCCGCTGCAGCGCCTGCTGGCCACCCTGATAAAAACAATATTCAAAATGGCCAAAGCGGATATGACTTTGGCAGACGCGGATCAGCATCGCGCCTTGTTCTGTGGTTTCACGCCGAACCGGCTCGGTGCTGCCGACCAGGCTCAAGGCTCTGCTGGTTGGGATACCCAGGTGAAACATGGCTTCGGAGGCTAAAAACTCGCGGATACTGGAGCGCAATACAGCACGGCCATCACCAAAACGGGAATAGGGGGTGCGGCCTGCGCCTTTTAAATGCAGCTCATAACGCTGCAGGTCGGTGCCGAGCCGATCGCCCAGCAATACACCGCGGCCGTCGCCTAAATCCGGGTTGTACTGGCCAAACTGATGGCCAGTGTATTTTTGCGCAAAAGGCTGGCTACCCGGCCACAGCTTTTTACCAGACAGATAGTCGGCGGCGTCCTGCTGCAAAAAGAACTCTGGAGCCAAACCTAATAGGCGGGCTGTTTCCGGGCTATGCAGCAGCAACTTAGGTTCGGCAAAAGGGCTGACGGCCACCGGGCTGCCTAAATCGCCCAACTGATCGGTAAAGGTATTCTGTAACTGCACTGAGCTCACCGCTGGCATTGGATCAGGCTGTATTGTCGCCCTCTGGCTGTGCCGGCTCAAGGTTTTTGTCGGCAAATTGGTTTTTCTGCCGCGACTCACTTGTATAAACAAGGACTTGGCTCTTTAATGGTGGAAAAGCAAACAAAGAAAAAGAACTCAAGGAGAGTAAGGATGCAAAAGACAGCCCTAGTAATAACAGGCTTACTATTGATGATGGCCCCGTTGACCACAGTGGCGCAGGACAAAGCAGCAGGCCAGGCCAAAGCTGCCGTCTGCGCGGCCTGCCATGGCGCTGACGGCACCTCGGTGATGCCGGATTATCCGAATCTGGCCGGTCAAAAAGAAAAGTATCTGCAAAGTGCCATTACTGCCTACCGCGATGGTAGCCGCAAACATGCCGTGATGTCGCCGATGGCCAATGGCTTAACCGATACAGATATTGCCAATCTGGCGGCGTATTTCGCCAGCCTGCCGCCTCAGTCTCCTGCCAAATAATCAGCAATACAGTCGAGAAACTCTGCGCCGTACCGGGCCAGCTTGGTCTGGCCGACGCCGCTGATCGCCAGGAACTCCGGCGCTGTGGTGGGGCATTGCTGCGCCATTTCCATCAGGCTGGCGTCGGAAAACACCACAAAAGGCGGGACGTCAGCTTTTTCGGCCAGTTGCTTACGCAGTGCTTTAAGCCGGGCGAACAAGGCTTTGTCGTACAACATGTTGACGTTCGCTTTGCTTTGGTTTTTGCCCGGTATCAGCCGCGGCACGGCCAGCTGCAACTGTTGCTCACTGCGCAGCACAGGGCGGGCCGCTGGTAACAACTTCAGCACCGAGTGCTGGCTGATGTCCTGCTGCACTAATCCACAATGCACCAACTGGCGCAGTATGCTCAGCCAGTAATCGTGCGAATGTTCTTTGCCGAGGCCATAAGTCGACAGCTTGTCGTGCCCTAATTCGACAATGCGCTGGTTCTGGCTGCCACGTAACACGTCAATCACATGGTTCATGCCAAAACTCTGGCCGACGCGGTACACACAGGACAGTGCCTTTTGCGCCAGTTCGCTGCCGTCAAAACGTTTGGGCGGGTCGATACAGATGTCGCAGTTGCCACAAGGCTGGTGGCTGGCTTCACCAAAGTAGTTCAGCAGCACCAGGCGGCGGCAGGTCTGAGCTTCGGCAAAGGCTGCCATCTGGTTAAAACGCTGCAGTATCACTTCGGTCTGGCTGCTTTCATCCTGAGCTATCCAGTTACGCATCCGTCCTATATCGGCCGGGTCCACCAGCATCAAGGCTTCGGCGGCCACGCCGTCACGGCCAGCGCGGCCGGTTTCCTGGTAATAGGCTTCAATGCTGCGTGGTAATTCAAAATGCACCACATAGCGGATATTGGATTTATTCACACCCATGCCAAAAGCCACTGTGGCGACAATGAGTTGCAGTTCATCCCGTTTAAAGGCGTCCTGAATGTGCATGCGCTCTTCGTGGCTGAGGCCAGCATGGTAAGCACCGGCGGCAAAACCTTTGTCTTTCAGCTGCTGCGCCAGGTCATCGACTTTTTTCCGTGAGTTGCAGTAGACAATGCCGCTTTGTTGCTCCTGGGTTTTCAGGTAGCTGACCAACTGATTCAGTGCGCTGAATTTTTCCTGCACTGTGTAACGGATATTGGGTCGGTCAAAACTGCCGACCGAAATAAAAGGCTGCTGCAGTTGCAACTGCTGACGGATGTCTTTTTGGGTGGCTGGGTCTGCGGTGGCGGTCAGCGCCATCACAGGCACTTGAGGAAACTGCTGTTTCAGCTGCGCCAGGGCCGTGTAATGCGGCCGAAAATCGTGGCCCCACTGCGAAATACAATGCGCTTCGTCGATGGCGAATAAACTGACACCCACATCCTGCAAGCGCTGCATAAAGTCCTGCTGCAGTAAACGCTCGGGCGCCAGGTACAGCAGTTTTAATTCGCCAAAGCGCAGCCGGTTCAGCACGTCCAGCATCTGCTCACGACTGATGCTGCTGTTAAGAAATTCGGCGGCTATGCCGTTGGCTTTGAGCGCGTCGACCTGATCTTTCATCAGCGACATCAGCGGCGACACCACCACAGTCACTTGCGGCAGCACTAAGGCAGGTAACTGATAACACAGCGATTTGCCGCCACCTGTGGGCATCAGCACAAAACAATCCTGCCCACTCAGGCAGGCCTGAATGACCTCAAGCTGGCCATGACGGAACTGGCTGTAGCCAAAGGCCTGTTTCAGCAGATTGTATAAATCGGTGTCGGACATGCTGCGGTGCTGTGGTTGAAAGGCGGGCATTGTACTGAAATTCTGCGGCGCTGTCTTAGTTGGTATAGTGCCTTGTTTCATAGGGCAGTATTGGCTATTGTGAAACTCCTCTTACTAGTTGGAATTAAAGGATGCAGCCAGAACAGTTATTGCCTTATATAGCCCAGGTGTTTGACCAGATGCCGTTTAATCAATTATTGGGGCTGAAAGTCACTGGCTTTGATGAGAGCAGGGCGGAAGTGCGTTTTGCTTTTAAACCTGAGCTGGTGGGCAATCCTGTGCAACAAATTCTGCATGGCGGCGTCATTGCTTCAGTCTTGGATGTGGTTGGTGGCCTGATGGCGGTATCCAGCGCGTTAAGCCGGTTGGGCGATGTGCCTGCTGCAGAACTGCAGGAAAAGTTCGGCAAAATGAGCACCATCGACATTCGCACCGACTACCTGCGCCCTGGCCGCGGCAGCGAGTTTATTGCCAGCGCCATAGTGATCCGCTCTGGCAATAAAGTCTGTGTCTGCCGGATGGAACTACACAACGAAACCGGCCACCACCTGGCCCTCGGCACAGGAACCTATATGGTGGGGTGAAACTGGTCTTTCGGAACGCAACCAATGTTGCGTTCCGCCAGTTTCACGCCCTGAGCTCTGTGAAGGGCCGGGCAGAACGGTCTTTCGGAACGCAACCAATGTTGCGTTCCGCCAGTTTCACGCTCCGAGCTCTGCGAGGGGCCGGGCAGAATGGTCTTTCAGCAAGCCAACAATTTGGCTTGCTGCCAGTTTCACGCCCTGAGCTCTGCGAAGGGCCGGGCAGAAGCTGCAACAAAGTTTCACTCCCTGAGCTCTGCGACAATAATCCTGCTGCGAACATCGCCCTTGGCGACGCTCGCGGATCAGGCTATAAAACTGCAGTCATAATGAACAATTTCGTTGTCAGCATGAGCAAGGCGGAGTAATCGCGAATGAATCCAACCACTGAGCTGCGAGAGGCCACGGCCGCGGACGCCGCGGCGATAGCCGCGATTTATAACCATTATGTACTCAATACTTGTGTCACTTTTGAAGAAGAGGCCGTCACAGCCGGGCAAATGGCGCAGCGACTGGCCGATGTTCAGCAGGCTGGCTTGCCCTGGCTGGTGCTGCTGGAACAGGGGGAGCTGCTGGGCTATGCCTATGCCAGCCTGTGGCGGGTGCGCAGTGCGTATCGTTTTTCGGTTGAAAGTACCGTCTATTTAAAACAGGACCTGTCTGGCCGTGGCTACGGTAGCCAGCTCTATATGGCCCTGCTGGGGCGGCTAAAAGAGCGGGGCTTTCACACTGTGATAGGTGGCATTACCTTACCGAACCGGCAAAGCGTGCAACTGCACGAAAAATGCGGTTTTGCTAAAACGGCGCACTTCAGTCAGGTGGGTTTTAAGTTTGAGCAATGGCTGGATGTTGGTTACTGGCAAAAGCTGCTGTAGCGGAAAGTCGGCTTTTCGGGCAAAAACACTGAGTTTCCGGCCAGAACTGGCTTTTTCTGCTGTGGTGCTGCGGCAGGCTCAAGTACAATAGCGGCCGTTCCGTTTTCCTGCTGAGTAGTGCCTATGTCTTTTAGTCCGGCGCAGAAAATTGGCGGCACTTTTGCTGCAACTGCCTACACCTTATGGGGCCTGGCGCCTCTGTACTTCAAACAAATTGATTTTGTGCCCGCCGAAGAAATTCTGATCCACCGAATAGTCTGGTCATTGCTATTGCTGGTGCTGATTGTCTGGGCTATGCGCCAGGGCGAAAAAGTACTGGCCGTGATGCGTCAGCCCAAACTGGTGCTGTCGCTGCTGGGTACTGCACTGATTTTAGGGGCCAACTGGGGACTGTTTATCTGGGCAGTCAACAATCACCATCTGCTGGATGCCAGTTTGGGCTATTACATTAACCCGCTGCTGAACGTGCTGCTGGGCATGGTGTTTCTTGGCGAACGGCTGCGCCGTTTTCAGTGGCTGGCGCTGTCGCTGGCGGTAACCGGAGTGGTGATCCAATTAGTGACTTTTGGCTCAGTGCCCTGGATTGCTCTGGTGCTGGCTGGCACCTTCGCGCTCTATGGTTTATTCCGCAAAAAACTGGCTGTGGAAGCCATTACCGGTTTGTTTGTCGAATCTTTGCTGCTGGCCCCACTGGCGCTTTGGTATTTGTGGCAATTTGCCAACAGCAGTGCGGCCGACCTGACGCAAAACAGCTGGAGCCTGAATCTGATACTGATAGCCGCAGGTCTGGTGACCACAGTGCCACTGCTGTGTTTTATTGCGGCCGCCAAACGCTTGCAGCTGTCGACCATGGGGTTTTTCCAGTACATAGGCCCAAGTTTTATGTTTGTGTTTGGCGTCTGGTTGTATAACGAGCCGCTGACCGACAGCAAACTGGTGACCTTTGGTTTTATCTGGGCTGCTTTATTGCTGTATAGCGCAGATGCGGCGTTGCAGCTGAAGAAGAAAAAGTCAGCGGTTTAACGGCTGGCTTTTAATTCAATGCTATTGCCTTCAGGGTCCTGAATGTAAAGCGAGGGGCCGAAACCCAAGCTGCCATAACGTTCGGCCACCGGGGAACAGGGGATTCGCTGTGCCTGGCACCAGGCTTGAATAGCTGCAGGATCAAAGGGCTGAATTTGCAGGCAAAAGTGCTCCAGGTTCCGCCCCGTCTGCCCTGGTGCTTCTCCGCCTGCTGCCCCTAACGGCTGGTCAACCGGTACCAGATCAATCAGCTGGGCACCAGCGCGCAGCTGATACAAACCTTGCTCCTCTTCAACCCGTTCCAACACACAGCCGAGCTGCTGATAAAACGCCAGCATCGGCTGCAAGTGCCGCACTCGTAACACCAGATGATCAAGACCTATAATCCGGAACATGGATTTCCCCTATGGATGGCGGAACTTGACTAAGCCTATCAAAGTGACGCGACAGGATCAGGCCTGGGCGTAAATTTCTTTAAATCCCAACCAGCGTCGTACCAGCGGCGCCATATGCTGCGGATAATGCTGGTGCAGCTGCTGCGCTGCTTGTTGTGCGGCAGGGATCAGTTCGGCGTCTCGGCTGAGGTCGGCAATACGGTAGTTCACCTGGCCAGTCTGGCGGGTACCGAGTAACTCACCAGGGCCACGGATCTCCAGATCTTTTTGGGCAATCACAAAGCCGTCATTGCTTTCCCGCAGCACCGCCAGCCTGGCCTGCGCTGTGGCGGACAATGGTGCATGGTACAGCAGTACACAATGGGAGACAGCACTGCCGCGGCCGACCCGGCCCCGCAGCTGATGCAGCTGGGCCAGACCCAGCCGCTCCGGGTTTTCAATAATCATCAGGCTGGCGTTGGGCACGTCGACCCCGACTTCAATCACTGTGGTGGCGACCAGCAAGTCCAGCTGGCCTTGCTTAAAGGCGTCCATCACCTGTTGTTTTTCGGCAGATTTTAACCGGCCATGCACCAGGCCTATTTTGAGTTCCGGCAGCGCTTCGGCCAGCTCGACTGCGCTGATTTCGGCGGCCTGGCATTGCAGCTGCTCTGACTCTTCAATCAGGGTACAAACCCAATAGGCCTGGCGACCTTCTTGCTGCACCGCCTGGCGCACCCGCTCTGTCACTTCGCCACGCCTGCTATCGGGAATCGCCACAGTGGTGACAGGGGTACGGCCGGGGGGCAGCTCATCAATAATGGAGGTGTCGAGGTCGGCGTAAGCGGTCATCGCCAGAGTTCGCGGAATCGGCGTAGCGGTCATCACCAGCTGGTGTGGGTAAAAACCGGTATTGGCGCCTTTTTCCCGCAGTTCCAGCCGCTGATGCACCCCAAAGCGATGCTGCTCGTCGATAATCACCAAAGCCAAGGCACTGAATTCCACCTGCTGCTGAAACAGCGCATGGGTACCAATGACCATGTTGGCCTCGCCGCTGGCGATGGCGTCCTGCTGCAGTTTCTTTTGTTTGGCGCTGCTTTTACCGGACAGCCAGGCGACCTGAAAGCCCAAAGGTTCCAGCCAGCGCCTGAAGGTGTTGGCATGTTGTTCGGCCAGCAGCTCAGTCGGTGCCATCAAGGCGACCTGGGCGTCACTGCCGAGCACTGTCAGGGCTGATAAGGCGGCCACCAGGGTTTTGCCTGAGCCAACGTCGCCTTGCACCAACCGCAACATCGGTGCATGCCCGGCTAAATCGGTGCGAATTTCCTGCACCACCCGCTGCTGGGCATTGGTGGGCGCAAAAGGCAGCTGGGCCAGCAGTTGCTGCTCCAGCACGTTGTTGATGCGAAATGAACGGGCCTGTTGCTGACGGCTCTGTTGACGCAGTTGCAGCATCGACAGTTGCTGGGCCACCAGTTCTTCGAAAATTAGCCGCTGCTGCGCCGGGTGTTGGCCTTGCTCAAGCAAAGTTAGCGAGGCATCTGGCGGTGGCCGGTGCAAATACAACAAGGCGTCCGACAGCGACCAGGCTTGTGGGCCTAATACCGGTGCCAGGTATTCGGCCGGGCTGCTGCGCTGCAGGTACTGCAGTGCCTGTTCGGTCAGAGCACGCCAACTGGCTTGTTTTAACCCTTCAGTGGTGGGGTAAACGGGCGTCAGGGTTTCCGCCATTTCCGGTTCATGGCTGTCTTTTTGCACCTTGTATTCCGGGTGCATCATTTCCACGCCACGACTGCCGCGTTTGACCTCGCCATAGCAGCGCAGTTGAACACCAGGGCTGACCGCATTTTTTTGCGCTGCACTGAAATGGAAGAAACGCAGGGTAAGAATGCCACTACCATCGCGGATGCTGACCAGCCAGCTGCGTCTTTTGCCAAACACCACTTCACTGGTCAGCACTTCGCCAAGCACAGTGGCCTGGATACCAGGCATCAGCTGGGCTATGGGATAGATCCGCGTGCGGTCTTCGTAACGCAGTGGCAGGTGAAACAACAAGTCCTGCACGCTCTGGATCCCCAGTTTGTGCAGCAAGTCGGCATTTTTAGCACCCACGCCTTTCAGTTGATGGATAGCCACAGCATCCAAAGCGGTAACGGTCAAAATAAGCCCTGATAAGGTACTGAATGGCTTCAGTTTACCTGTTCAGGCTTGGCAGGAACAATAGAGGATTTGCGCTCAGTCATGGCTGAGCGCCTGTTGCAGTGCAGCCAGTTCGTTATCGGTCAATCGTTGCCGCGATAACCCCAGATAGACAGCACCTTCGACCGTTCTGGCGAGCTGCAAAGGCGCGGTTTTTACCTGTGATGCCCAGTCCGGTTCCGCGGCCAACACGTCCTGTGCCTGCGCTTTGGTCGCGACCATCGCATCGATACGGCCAGCCATCAGCATGGCAAACCCCTGAGCCAGCGAGCCGATTTCGACGGTTTTCAGCTCCACCAGATCCTTCAATAAAGGCGCGCTATAGACGGCACCCCGTACCACGCCCAGCCGGTAATGGATCAACTCCTGCCTGCTTTGAATGGCTTTGGCCTGTTTGGCCTGGTACAGCAGTTCCGGCTGCGCCTTGCCATAAGGCAGTAGGTGCATAATGCGGGATCTGTCGGCGGAATAATTTAACCTGGCCATCAGGTCCACTTCGCCTTGTTCCATCAGTCGCAGGCAACGTGGCAAGGGAGTGGGAGGAGTAAATGCCAGCTCAAAACCGGCAGAATGGACCAGCTGGCGGACTACATCGACGGTCGGGCCTTCGAAGTCGTGGCCGTTGAAGTGATGGCGGCCAGGCACATCATCCAGGCACCAGAGCAGTTCTTTGGCCTGCAAAGCGGGGCTGACCAATGGCAGCATCAATAACAGCCGGCGCATCAATGCTCGACCAGGTAGGTTGGGCCTTGCTTAAGCGGGTCAAAGCCATAAAGGCGTTTGACTGTACCGTCGGCGATCATGGACTGGATGGCAGCTTCGATCTGTGGTTTTAATTGCAGATGCGGACTGTGGCGCGATAAGCCTATATTGATAAAGCGTTTTTCCTCCACAGAGAAATCCACAGCGGCACGGCGGAATTTATAGTGCAGCCCGGCGTTATGGGCTATCACATCCAGCGAACTCTGAGTGGGAACCACCAGGCCATCGACCCGGCCCCGCAGCAGCATCTCAAAACCGGTAGCAATGCTGTCGATTTGGACGTGGCGGGCAGATGCGCTCATCATTTTCATCAGACTGGGGTGGTAGGTGTAGTTGCGTACTGTGGCAATCCGCAGCGTGGTGAGCTGAGTCAGCTCGCGGATGGAACGGCTGTCCGACCCCAACAGATACAATGATTCTGGGATGCGTTCGTTGTAAGGCAGCAACCACATGGTGCTGGCCCGCTCCTCGGTGTAATTCAGGTTGCTCATCAAATCGACTTCGCCGGTTTCAATCTGACGAAAACAACGGGCGGATGGCGTCCTGGTGGTGTATTTCAGGGTAAATCCGGCATGCTTGGCCAGCTCTTGCATCAGGTCAACAGACGGACCATAAGGGGCCTTGCCGTTTTCATAGGCATGAAACCGCGGAAAGTGATCCAGACACCAGGTCAGTTCAGCTTGAACTGGCTCGGCCCAAAGCTGAGGGCTGAAGAGCAACAAAGACAACAACAGCCCGCACCGCATAAACAACCTGCCTTAGTACCGCTAATTGGTTGAAGGGACTTCCATCACGCCATCAATTTCGATTTGAACGCCGCGCGGTAGAGCGCTGACCTGCACTGCTGCACGAGCCGGGTAAGGGGCGCTGAAATGCTGGCTCATAATTTCATTTACAGTGGCGAACTTGCTTAAGTCGGTCAGGAAGATATTCACTTTGACCATGTCATTCAGGCTGCCACCGGCGGCCTGGCATACGGCGGCCAGGTTCTGAAACACTTGCTGGGCCTGAGCAGCGAAATCGTCCGATACCACTTGCATGCTTTGTGGCTCCAGCGGAATTTGACCGGACAGATACACTGTGGTGCCAATTTTGACCGCCTGGCTGTAGGTGCCAATGGCGGCTGGAGCTTTGTCTGTACTGATGATGACTTTAGACATCTGGGGTTACTTCCTTCTGTACACTTTAATCACATCCGGTAAGACCCGGATTTTACGCATCACATTGGCCAGGTGGATCCGGTCTTTCACCGACAGCGTGATCTTAATCACGTATTCGCCGGTGTCGCGGTCGTCGGTGGCCAGGTCCTGGATATTGGAATCCTGCGACGCAATCACTGTGGTCAGCTTGGCCAGCATGCCTTGTTTGTTGACGATAAATACGCGGATATAGGCGAGAAATTGTTTATCGCCGGTTTTATCCCAGCGCACCGGGAAGTATTTACCCGGTTCCTTTTCCCAGCCACGGATATTGCGGCATTCCACGCGGTGCACGTTCAGGCCTTTACCTGGCGTGGCATTGGCGGCAATGTCGTCACCCGGGATAGGGCGGCAGCATTTGGCGAAGGTCACCAACATGCCTTCCGAGCCAATGATCAGCGCTTTAGGTTTATCGCTTGGTGTCAGCGACAGTGGCTGTTCGTCACCGGATTCAAAGCCGCCCAATAAACGACGGGCGATGGCGATCGGCAGCTGATTGCCCAGACCAATTTCCACCAAGAGTTCGTCCAGCGATTTTTGTGTGGTGCTCTGCAGCACCTGCTCAATGCGCTCCATCGGGATGGATTCGAGTTTGGTGTCGCCCAATGCTGAGGTCAGCAAGCGGCGTCCCAGCGTAATGGCTTCACTTATTTGTTGTTTTTTCAGGTAGTTGCGTATACCTAAAATTGCCCGGCTGGTGACTACATGGTTCAGCCAGTTGGCATTGGGTTTACCGCCCGGACTGGTAATAATCTCGACGGTCTGGCCTGTTTCCAGCGGTTTGTTCAGCGGGTAAGGTTTGCGGTCTACCCGGGCACCAACACAGCGGTTGCCGATGTCGGTATGCACTGTGTAGGCAAAATCTACTGCATTGGCACCTATAGGCAGCTCAACAATTTTACCTTTGGGCGTAAAGACATAGAGTTCATCCGGGTAGAGTTCGGATTTGACGTTTTCGACGAACTCGTAGGTGTTGCCTGAGCTTTGTTGCAGTTCCAGCAGGCTTTGCATCCAGCGCTGGGCCCGAATTTGTGCTGTGGTGTTTTGTGCTTCACCCGCTCCTTTGTAGGACCAGTGCGCGGCCACCCCTTTGTCAGCCATTTCGTCCATTTCCTGGGTGCGCATCTGAATTTCCACCGGAATACCGTGTGGGCCCACCAGGGAGGTGTGCAGGGACTGATAACCGTTTTGCTTCGGGATAGCGATGTAATCTTTAAAACGGCTTTCGATCGGCTTGTACAGGTTGTGCACCACGCCGAGCACCCGATAGCAGTTGTCGATGCTGTTGATCAGCACCCGAAAGCCGTAAATGTCCATCACGTCATTGAACATCAGCTCTTTGCTTTTCATCTTGCGGTAGATGCTGTACAGGTGTTTTTCCCGGCCAGCCACTTCGGCGTCAATGCCGGCATCCTGAATACGCTGCTGAATTTCGTTCTGAATTTTTTCAATAATTTCTTTGCGGTTACCACGGGCCTGTTTGACCGCAGTCTCCAGCGCACGGTAACGCATAGGGTAGAGTGCTTTGAAGCCCCAGTTTTCCAGCTCGTTTTTAATATGGTGAATACCCAGCCGGTTGGCGATGGGGGCGTAGAGCTCAAGAGTTTCGCGGGCAATACGACGGCGTTTTTCCGGCTTCAGGGCACCTATGGTGCGCATATTGTGGGTGCGGTCGGCCAGTTTAATCAGGATCACCCGGATGTCCTGGGTCATCGCCATAAACATTTTTTGCAGGTTGGTGACTTCAAATTCTTTTAAGTCTTTGAATTTCACCTTGTCGAGCTTGCTGACGCCCTGCACCAGCTCGGCCACTGTAGTACCAAACTGGTTGGCGAGTTCGTCTTTGCTGACGGGCGTGTCTTCAATCACGTCATGCAGTAAGGCGGCCATCAGGGTTTCATGGTCCATCCGCATATCGGCCAGAATACTGGTCACTGCTACGGGATGGGTAATATAAGGCTCGCCGCTGGAGCGGATTTGCGGGGCATGCGCATCACGCGCAACCACATAAGCCTGCTGCACCTGAGCCACTTGCTCTGGTGGCAAATACGCGCTGATTTGCTGCTTCAGGCCTTCAAACAGATACATTCAGAACTCCCCCAGACAACCACGCATGGGCGTGCTCTTTGAATATACGTGGATTTAGAGCAGTTGCCAACGGCAGGGCGCCGTTGGCAAAGGAGATGCGAGACTAGTCGTCGTCTGAACCGATGATCGCTGCAACAGCGGCCATTTCTGACGCTTCTTGTTGCAGTTGATCACGACGTTCCTGTTGGTTCAGGATGTCTTCAGTGATCAGGTCTTTTTCGATTTCACGCAGTGCGATCACAGTGGCTTTATCGTTTTCCGGATCGACCATTGGCTCTTTGCCTTCCACTGACAGCTGGCGGGCACGGCGTGCGGCGACCAGGATCAAATCAAAGCGGTTACCAATTTTATTTACTGCATCTTCAACTGTTACGCGAGCCATCTGCCACTCCAGTGATATAGGTTCAAATTAAGACCGCATAGTCTACTCTATTTGGCCGGATTCGCCAACAGGCCCGACAGTAAGGCACTCTGGCGCTGCATCTGTTTGGCTTTGCTCAGACGATGGCTCAGGACCACTGCTTCAAACTCGGCGCAGGCTTGCTGCAGATTGTCATTTACTATCCAAAAATCGTATTCGTCCGCGTGGCTGATTTCTGCCCGGGCCTGAGCCATCCGGCCGGCGATCACGTCGGCGCTGTCCTGGCCACGCTGGTTCAAACGCTGCTCTAATGCGGCAACGCTTGGCGGCAGAATGAAAATGCTGCTGATAAATGGCAGCTGCGCTTTCATCTGACGGGCGCCTTGCCAGTCAATGTCCAGAAACACGTCAATGCCACGAGCCAGCTGGTCGCTGATGGCGCTTTTAGAGGTGCCGTAGTAATTGCCAAACACTTCTGCCCATTCGAGAAACTGTTGTTGTTCAATCAGCTGTTTGAAACTGGGCACGTCGGTGAAGTGGTACTGCACACCGTTGCTTTCGCCCGGACGTGGCGCCCGGGTGGTATGCGAAACACTCAGCTGCATATCGGCGTGTTTTTTCAGTAACGCATTAATCAGCGTGGATTTGCCGGCACCGCTTGGTGCCGAAATAATAAAGAGATTACCTGGTAAGTCCTGCATGACTCTGTCTGCTGTAATAGCCAAAAGGCGATTTTAGCTTTCAGTGACAGCGCTGCCAACCTTTCAGCGTTTTTTCGCTTTAATAGACAGGGTCAGTTCAAAGCGGGCCATTACTTCATCGCCGTTTAAGGACGGGCAGGTCACGTTAATAGTTACCGACTGATTGACGCGCTCGCCTGTCTGCAGCGACTGTTCAATCATCTGATCGATTAAGGCGCCGTCATTACTGACAAAATGCACGTCGGCTTCAGGGCGTTTTAAAAACTCACCTTTGACATCTTTAAAAGCAAAGTGGATGGCCAAACCACGCTGGCGGGCTTTGTAAAACACCAGAAAAGCACCGGCTAAATCGGCCCCTATGGCCAAAGCACCAAAATAAATACTGCCCAGATGGTTTTTGGTATGACGGTGATGCGGCATCCGGATCACGGTGCGCTGGTCATCCAGCTCGATAATTTTTGGTTTACAAAAACCAATCAGGGGAATGTAACGAAACCCAAACCACCATAATTGCCAGTTGGCCTTGCGTAATGCGTTCATCTGCGACTCCGGAATCTAACTGGTCGGAGCTTATCATTCAGGTAGCGATTTCGCGAGTTTTTGCTGCCATTGTCGGTCAAACTGCGCTTTCGCCCGTTGCCGCTGTTCAGCACACCAGGCGATTTGAGCCGTGTCCCGTACACCGTAGCAACGTTCTGGTGGCTGGTAGTACTGCAGCCAGGCTTGTTGCTGTTCACCCTGATAGGGGCCGCTTAGTTGGAGCTGGCTGGCGGAAAAAGCCGGGCCAGAAGGCATGTTGCTGCGGGCTGGCGTTTTGGCTGGGCGGGCTTGACTGTGTTGAGCTGATTTCGCCTGCTGCTGGTCGAGACAGCGCTGAAAACGGCTCGACAAAAGTTGCTGTTGTCGCTGTAATTTTGGCAATTCGTTCAGGCGATAGCCTTGTTTCAGTTGCAGTTCCAATGCGTTAAGTTTGATTTCAAGGTCTGCACAATCTGCAGCCAGCAGCGGCCAACTGAATAAAGCGCAACCTACGCACACCAGAGTTGGGTTCATCCTTAAACCCCTTTGGTTAATAAAAAGTAAATAAAACTATAGCTGGTTTTTTGATCGTCAGGTCAGTGCTGGCTCAGGGTTCAGGCAATGCAGAATAAAGGCTGGAAAATGAAGATAAATGGGGCACTGATCCTGGTGGCAACGCTGGTGAGTAGCACGACTGTACTGGCACAGCAAGCCAGCAAAGTTCCGGTACGGACTGCAGCGGTGCAGCAGCAGGACATGCAGGTCTGGATCCGTGGCATAGGCCGGGTGAAACCTTTGCAAAGTGTTGAAATTCGCCCGCAGCTTGACGGATTACTGCAAGAGATCCTGGTCAATGAAGGCCAGATGGTTCGTAAAGGAGAGCTGCTGGCCGTGTTGGATGACCGGGCTATTAAAGCGGCTCTGGAGCAGGCCAAAGCTCAGCAGGGGGTGATCAAGGCGCAGCTGGATTCAGCCCGGCTCGATCTGCAGCGTTATATCAACCTTGGCAAAACTCAGGCTGTTTCACAGCAGGTGCTTGACCAGCAAAAAGCGCTGGTGCAGCAACAAGAAGCTCAGCTGCGCAGTGTTGAAGCGGCTATTCAGGCGCAGCAGGTGCAATTGTCCTACACCCGCATTATGTCTCCTGTGACAGGTCAGGTTGGTATTCGCAATGTGGATGCCGGTAACTATGTGCGCTCCAGCGACAGCAGCGGCCTGTTTTCTGTGGTCCAGCTGGACCCCATCAGTGTAGAAATGGCGCTGCCTCAGTCCAGGCTGCCGCAACTGCAGCAGTTGATGCAACAAACCCGGCAACAGCAACAGGTTCCGGTGCAGGCCTTTATGCAGGATGGTGCAGAGGTACTGGCACAAGGGGTGTTGCAGGTGGTAGACAACAAAGTCGCTGCCGGGACTGGCACCATCCGGGTGAAAGCAGACTTCGCCAATCCTGACCACAAACTGTGGCCGGAGCAGACAGTAGTGGTGGCGTTGCAGCAGGAGAAACTGGCCAGTGCCCTGACCTTGCCAGCCACCGCGGTGGTGCAAGGGCCGGAGGGCCCTTATGTCTGGCTGAATGATCAGGGCAAAGCTAAAACTCAGCCGGTTCAGGTGCTGCTGCAGCAACAAGAGCTGGTGGTGATTTCTGGTGTTCAGCTGGGTCAGCAGGTAGTGGTGGATGGCCAGAACCGGCTGAAACCTGGGGCTGAACTGGCGGTGACTGCCGAGCCTCGTCTGGCGGCCAGCAAGGAGCCGAAGCCATGAAAGCCAAAGGCGTTTTTGCCTGGTGTATGGAACACCCGATAGGTACTGTGTTGCTGGCCTTTGCGCTTGTACTGCTTGGGTTGCTGGCTTTTCCCCGGTTGTCGGTAGCGCCTCTGCCTGAGGCCGATTTTCCAACCATTGAAGTGAATGCGCGTTTGCCCGGTGCCAGTGCAGAAACTATGGCTTCAGCGGTGGCGACGCCGCTCGAGGTGGCGCTCAGTGCAGTGCCGGGGATTTCCGAGATGACGTCATCCAGTGCGCTGGGGTCAGTCAGTATTACGCTGCAGTTTGTGCTGGAAAAAGACATTGATGCAGCAGCCCAGGAAGTGCAGGCGGCGCTGAACCAGGCACAGGGGCGTTTACCTGAGATGCCGAACGCGCCGACCTGGCGCAAGGCCAACCCGGCCGACAGCCCCATTCTGATTATTGGTGTGACCTCGGCCACCTTGTCCCGTACTCAGGTAAGCGATCTGGCCGAAACCGTGCTGGCGCGGCAACTGACCCAGATTAACGGCGTGGGTGAAGTTTTTATTGGCGGTCAGCAAAAACCGGCCATTCGTATTCAGGCCAGGCCTGAAGTGCTGGCGGCTGCCGGTATCACACTGGCCGATATTCGTGCTGCGGTGCAACAAGCCAGTGTCAACCAGCCCAAAGGGGCCTTGTACGGCAACAGCAAAGTGTCCACCTTGTCGGTCAATGATCAGGTGTTCAGTGCAGAAGAGTATGCCAATCTGATTGTCACATACCAAAACGGCGCCCCAGTGTATCTGCGTGATTTAGCGGTGGTAAAAGCCGGAGCCGAAGACGATTATGTCGAAATTTCGCCAAACGGCGAGTCCGGTGTAGCGCTGATTATCCGCCGGCAGCCTGGTGCCAATATTGTTGCGACAGCGGATAGGATCACCGCCGCCTTGCCGCAGCTGACCGCCGCTTTACCAGCGGATGTCAAAGTGGAAGTCTTTAACGACAGAACCCGCACCATCCGAGCGTCTTTGCATGAAGTGGAGCTGACCTTGGCCATCGCAGTGGCTTTGGTGATTGGTGTGATGGCGGCATTCTTACGCCAGTGGTCGGCGACTTTTATCGTCACCACAGTGCTGCTGATCTCGCTAATCGCCACCTGCGCTGTGATGTATGTGGCGGGTTTTAGTTTGAACAACCTGACCTTGGTAGCGATAGTGATCGCCGTCGGTTTTATTGTGGATGACGCCATAGTGGTGATTGAAAATATTCACCGTTATCTGGAGCTGGGCTACAGCAAAAAAGAAGCGGCGCTGCGTGGGGCTGAGGAAATTGGCTTTACCGTAATTTCGATCAGCGTGTCGTTGATTGCGGCTTTTATCCCGCTGCTGTTTATGGGCGGTATTATTGGCCGCTTGTTCCTCGAGTTCTCGTTAACCGCGGCGGCGGCCATTTTAATTTCCGTGCTGGTTTGCTTAACGCTGGCACCGACTTTAGCCTCATTGTTTATGGACAAAGCGCCGCATCACAGTGACAACCCCGGGCTGTTTGACCGGCTGATCGGCCACTATGACAGAGTGCTGAGCTGGGCGCTGGACCACCCTAAAACCATGCTGGCAGTGTTTTTCCTGACGATTGCGGGCAGTGTCGGCAGTTTTATTGCCATTCCGAAGGGCTTTTTCCCGCTGCAGGACACTGGTTTTATTATCGGCACCACTCAGGCGGCCTCTGATATCCCGTACGAGGATATGCTGGCCAAACACAAGCAGCTGGAACAGATACTGCGCAACGACCCGGACGTCACGGCGTTTAACCATTTGGTCGGCGGCAATTCATCCAATGGCTCTGGCCGGATCTGGATAGTGCTGAACGACCCGGACGACAGGGAAGCGGATGCCAATGCCATTATTGACAGGTTGCGGCCGCAGTTCAGTCAAATTCCAGGCTTGCAGGTGTTTTTGCGCTCGGCACAGGACATCAATCTGGGCGGCCGTGGCTCCCGCGCTCAATACCAGTACGTGCTCAAAGCGCTCGATAGCGACGAGCTGGCACAGTGGACCAATGCGCTGACCAGCAAGTTGCGGCAAAACCCGATCTTTACGGACTTGTCGAATGACCTGCAGTGGGACGCCAATATCATCCGGCTGGATCTGGACCGGCAGGAAGCGGCCCGGCTTGGCTTTAGCGCGGCAGATGTAGACCAGGCGCTGTATGACGCTTTTGGCCAGCGTCAAATCAATGAATACCAGACCGAAACCAACCAATACAAAGTGATACTGGAACTGAGCCCGGATCAGCGCGGCACAGCACAAAGCCTGGATTACTTCCATTTGCGCTCGCCCCGCACCGGTGAGCTGGTGCCTTTATTGGCCTTTGCCAAAGTGCTGCCGGCCGAAGCTGGCCCTGTGGTGATTAACCACCATGGGCTGCAGCCGTCCGCCAATATCTCGTTTAACCTGGCCGCTGGTGTCGCACTGGGCGACGCGGTACAGGCGCTGGAGCAGGTCAGGACAGAACTGGCGATGCCGGCCTCTGTGCTGGGCAGTTTTCAGGGCGCAGCCCAGGCATTTCAGGAGTCCTTGGCCAGTCAGCCCTTGCTGATCCTGACGGCTTTGCTGGCGGTGTACATTATTCTGGGGGTGCTGTACGAAAGCTTTGTGCATCCGCTGACTATTTTGTCGACCCTGCCGTCGGCGGCCATTGGCGCTATTTTACTGCTGTGGTTCTGGGGGCTGGATTTCTCCATTATGGCGTTGATCGGGATTATTTTGCTGATAGGCATAGTGAAGAAAAACGGTATTCTGATGGTGGACTTCGCACTGGCGGCGCAGCGTGAACAAGGCTTGTCTGCCAAAGAGGCTATTCATCAGGCCTGCCTGGTCAGGTTCAGGCCCATTATGATGACCACACTGGCGGCCATTTTGGGCGCGGTACCGCTGACGCTGGGTTTTGGTACCGGCTCGGAGTTGCGGGTCCCGCTCGGGGTGGCGGTGGTGGGTGGACTGGCCTTTAGTCAGGTGCTGACGCTGCTGACCACTCCGGTTGTGTTTATGACGCTGGACCGCGTGTTCCTGCAAAAACGTCGTCAGCAGCGTGCCGCTCAGGCGGCGTTGGTGTAACACAAAGCCGACTGCAGTCTGCAGCTGCAGTCGATTTCCTCTGATAGCGCTACCAGAATAACGGACTTTTTGTGTAGTGCTTCTATCCTTACTTATCCAGACTTTTCATAGTGTTAGATTAGGTTGTTTAGCTGCTTTGGTTTTTGGTGACACAAAATGGTTGCGCAATCATTTTGTGTCGGTTAATTTATTGCCGGGCGTTCAGCCTCTGCTGGTTTTTTGTACGCTTCAGGCCTGTATTGTCTGGGGATCCTGAATGGTGCTGCAAAAAACCAGTTGAAAATTCTAAATAAATCAACAGGTGTTAGCGCTATCACGCTAATAGAAAACCGGGACAAGGTGACAGACGTGAAAGAATTCAGACCGACTCAGGCGGCACTGCTGATCAGTGCGGCTTTGGCTTGTATGGCATCAGCTCAGGCGGAACAACAGGGCGCCGCTGAACGGGAAATCGAAGTAATCCAGGTCACAGCGACCAAAAGAACCACCACTTTACGCGAAACGCCACTGGCGGTGACCGCTTACGACCAGAAAACGCTGGATAAAAACCATGTGATCCAGTTGGAAGATTTACAAGGTTCAGTACCGAGCCTGCAGATTGCACAAAACGGCACGCAAAACACCCCTATGGTGTATATCCGCGGTATAGGTTCGTCTGATCAGACTGAAAGTGGTGATCCGGCCGTCGCATTCCACATTGACGGTGTCTATTCAGCCCGCTCGCAGGGCGCTTCTGCATTGATGTTTGATCTGGAAGGCGCCGAAGTATTACGCGGCCCGCAAGGTACATTATTTGGCCGCAACGCCACTGGTGGTGTGGTAAACCTGCATACTGCCAAAGCCCGTCTGGATGGTTTTGAAGGCAATGCGGAAATCACGCTTGGCAACTACGACCGCAAAGCGGTGCGTGCCATGGTCAATATTCCGGTGTCTGACACCTTTGCTTTCCGTGTGGCAGCTGCCACGGACCAGTCAGACGGCGTAGTCGATTTTCTGCCTGGTTCTGCCATGGGTGAGAAGTACGGTTCGACTGATCTGGCCGCCGCCCGTTTCAGCACCTACTACCAACCCAATGACCAGCTGGACTGGACTTTATCGTATGAACATTTTACCGATCAGGGCACTGGCCATATTCCAACCCTGACTGGTGGGGATGACCGCAGCTCTTATGTGCAAGTCCCTGGTTTCAATGACTTTGTGATTGATTCAGTTCGCACCCGCATTAACTACACCTTCGAAAACGAGCTGGAGTTAGCCTATATCGGCGGTTACACCGATTCATCACGCGAATCGCTGTGGGACAGAACCTGGAGCCTGACCAAATATGAGTGGGGTGGTTGTGTCGACTGTACCCATGAAGCCGTGCAACACGAACTGCAGCTGAAAAACGAAGACAGCGCCCGTTGGCAGTGGATGGTGGGTTATTTCTTCTTTGATGAAAGCAACAAAACCATCTTTGACATTGTACACCCGGATGTGGATTACGAAGGCGGCAGCACACCAAACCCGAACCTGTGGTCGACCTACCGTCAGCCTGACCGTGGTTTACGCTCAAACAGCATTTATGCTCAAAGTACCTTTAAGCTAACCGACGACTGGCGGGTGAGTGCCGGCCTGCGTTACACCAACGACAAGCGTTGGGACAAAGGCGGACGCAACATTATGTGTCCGGTAAAAAAAGGCACAGAAACCATGGAGCCGAATACTGATTACGTTGGCCTGATGGACCCGGATAACCTGCTGGGTGGCCTGGCGCCAAACAAACATCTGGTACAGCCTGGACAATGCTGGGTCGATACCTACAACGACACCAGCCCGGAATGGTCGAAAACCACCGGGATGGCGCGCTTAGAATGGGACATGACCAAAGACATTATGGTCTATGGTTCGGTCGCCACCGGCTTTAAATCTGGCACTATCCAGGACGGTAACAGCTACAAAGGGACAGGTCCTTTTACTCAGGACGACCTGGACGCCATTATTGCGGCCAACAATAACGAAGCTGCCGGTACCAATGCCTATGTGGCGCCGGAAGAAAACACCAGCATTGAACTGGGTATGAAAGGCATGTTCCTTGATGGCAGTCTGCAGCTTTTTGGCGCTTTGTTCTCCACCGAATACACCGATCTGCAAGTGACCAGTAACGTGGTCACCGCCACTGGAGCGGATTTACTGCGTAAGACCAACGCCGGTAAAGCCACCATCAATGGTCTGGAGCTGGAAGCCAAGTACCTGGTCAGCGCCAATGGTGAGCTGAGCTTTGCCGGTTCTATTCTGGATGCCACTTACGACGAGTTCCTGACCACAGACTCCAAATATGGTGCCGCAGGTTCGGTGTTTAATCCGTCTGCCGGTGTGCCGTCGCAGCCAAACCTGCTGGATTTCAGCGGTAACCACCTGGTGCTGGCCCCTGAGTTCTCGGGCTCTGTCAGCTACGAGCACTTTATTGGTCTGGACAGCGGCGCCACGGTAACGCCACGTGCCCGTGTCAGTTATTCGTCAGAAGTCTGGTTTGACCCGGCCAACCGCGGTGACCGCCCTGAAGGCTTCCGTAATCTGCCTTATGCGGCAGATATCGACCGTCAGGATGCCTACACCAAGCTGGACCTGAGCCTTAATTATCAGCCGTCAGACGGCAACTGGAGTGCGGAAGCCTTTGTGAACAATGTGACAGACCGTGATATTAAGAGCGATCAGGGCCGGACTCATGGGGATGCAGTCCCCAACTTTATGTGGCAATCGCCGCGGACTTTTGGTGTGCGCTTCAGTGTAAGTTTCGATTAATTCCTGCCCGCCGCTCCTTTACCGGAGCGGCTTTGCCGTTGTTTTGCACTCCACCCGGAGTGCATTTTTTTTGGCTTAAGGGCTGAGCGAGAAGCGGGCTTCAGGTGGAAGCGCGGCGGATAATTTGATAACCAACGTCGATAGGGGCTGTGGGCACGGCCTCGCCTTTGCTGCGGGCGACCAGTAATTCTACCGCTTGTTTACCCATCTCAAAGCGCGGCGAGGCAACAGAGCTGATGCCTGGTTCCACCAGAGCCGAGGCTTCCAGATCATTAAAGCCGCAAATCGCCAAATCCTGCGGCACCCGCAAATTCATCCGTTTGCTTTCAAATAAAGCACCCAAGGCTAAATCGTCGTTGCAGCAAAACACAGCATCACACTGACCGGCCGATTCGGCCAGCACAGCCTGCAGCAACTGGCCGCCTAACTTAATCGACGAGGATTGTGGTGTGGTCATCACGTAGCTTTGGCAGGCGTCGGGCCAGGCAGCTATGGCTTGTTTAAAACCGATTAGCCGCTGCTGAGTGCGTGGGTCCATCCGGGCACCAATAAAACCCAGCTTGCGGTAACCCTGCTGCAATAAATGGGTGGTCATATCGAGGCCTGCGGCCAGATGGGAAAAACCGATGTTTAAATCAATAGGTTGCTCTGTCAGCTCCATCAACTGCACCACCGGAATACCGGCGTTTTTCAGTAAACGTTTGGCGTAATCGGTCTGGTCTGTGCCGGTCAGGATCATGCCTTCCGGCGACTGGCTAAGCAGGGTGGTGATCAGCTTTTCTTCTTCCAGCGGCGAGTAATGGCAATCGCCGAGGATCACCTGCAGCTGGTGCTGCTTCACCGCGCTGTACACCCCTTGCAGCACTTCGTTAAATACGATGTTGGATAAAGACGGAATAATCACCGCCAGCACACCGGAGCGGTTCGACGCCAGCGCACTGGCGGCATGGTTGCGAATGTACCCCAACTCTTCAATGGCGGTCTCAACCTGATGCCGCAGTTTGTCAGACACTTTCTCCGGATTGGTTAATACGCGGGAAACGGTAATGGCGCTGACTCCGGCCAGTTGTGCCACATCTTTTAGGTTGGGTTTTCTGTTCATGCAATCCTGCCTTGCTGTTAGGGACTCACCTTAACGGAAAGCAAAGAAATGGTCAAAATGGTTGCGCTAACATTTTGTCTGAATTAAGCTCTTGTCACTTCATTTTTGAGCTTAATTTTTGATGCAGCAACAGACTTGTTATCAGAGCCTGGTACTGATGGGCGTCGCTGGCAGTGGTAAATCCACCATGGCGCGATTGTTGGCAGAGCAGTTAGGGTGGGAATGCCTGGAAGGGGATGACTTTCATTCCGAGCAAGGCAAACAGATGATGGCTGCCGGTCAGCCATTGGCAGCCGAGCTGCGCCAGCAATGGGTGGAGCGGCTTTGCAGTACGTTAAAACAGCATCAACAGCAGCAACAACATACAGTGCTGAGCTACTCTGGTTTGATTAAAACGCAGCGCGAGCAGATCCGAGCCGCCAGCTGGGCGCCGCTGTTTGTTTATCTGAAAGGCTCGGCGGAACTGCTGTCGCAGCGTCTGGCCGAACGCAAGAACCACTTTATGCCGGAATCCATGCTGGCCAGCCAGCTGGCAACCATGCAAGAACCGCTGGCAGAGGCCGATGTACTGGTGCTGGATATCAGCCAGAGTACCGGCCAGTTACTGCAGCAGGTGCTCGATAAATTAAAGGGCTGATAGCGCTATCATAGATTTGCGCTTTGCAATCAAGCCAATGGTACAAGCTAACAACATAACAAAAGAGAGACAGGGTGACAGCAATTAACAAGCAACCAGGCTGGCTGGAAAAGCTGGGCTATGGGGCAGGGGACATCGGCTTTAACTTCTACTGGGCCAATATCTCGGCATTTTTACTGATCTTCTACACCGATGTGTTTGGCATTTCTGCTGCGGCCGCCGGTACCATGATGCTGATCACCAAGGTGATTGACGCCTTTACCGACCCGCTGATGGGCGCGCTGGCTGACCGCACTCAGACCCGCTTTGGTAAATTCCGCCCTTATTTGTTGTGGCTGGCCTTGCCTTTGGCTGGTGCCGGGGTCTTAACCTACAGCACGCCGGATTTAGACGCCGACGGCAAACTGCTGTGGGCTTATGCCACCTACAGTCTGCTGATGCTGATTTACACCGCCATCAATATTCCCTATTCAGCGCTGTCCGGTGTGATGACCAATAACAGCCAGGCCCGTACCACGCTGGTCAGTTTCCGTTTTATCGGTGGTTTTACCGGCGGCATTCTGGTGACCTACCTGACACCCAAGCTGGTGGTCTGGTTGGGACAGGGTGATGAAGCGCTGGGCTGGCAGCTGACCATGGCCGTCTTTGGCGTGGCGGCGGCGCTGTTGTTCCTCTGGACTTTTGCCGCCAGCCGCGAGCGTATTCAACCGGTGAAAGCCGAACGACACCCGATTAAACAGGACTTAGCCGACCTGGCTGCCAATAAACCCTGGCTGGTGCTTTTTGTGCTGGCGCTGGTGATTATGATCACCATCACTATGCGGGCGGCCAGCGGCGTTTACTACTTTAAATACTATGTGATGCGCCCTGAGCTGGTCGGGGAATTTCTGTCGTCCTATATGCTGGCGCTGGCATTAGGCGCAGCTTCCACCCCATTAATGACCCGATTCCTGCCGAAAAAACAGCTGATGATGCTGTTAATGGCGTTGGCTGGCCTGTTGTCGATCAGTCTGTTTTTTGTACCTGCTGACCAGATTGGGCTGATTTTTGTGATTAACCTGGCGATAGGTTTTGTACTGGGGCCCAAATCACCACTGGCTTTTTCGATGTACGCCGATACCGCCGATTACAACGAATGGCGCACTGGCCGCCGGGCTACGGCAATGACGTTTTCAGCGGCCACCTTTTCACAAAAGCTGGGTGGTGCTATCGCCTCTGCCAGTATTGGCTGGTTGCTGTCGCTGATGGGCTATGTGGCCAATGCGGAACAAAATGCCGGCTCGCAGCTGGGCATTGTGCTGATGATCTCGGTGATCCCTGGAGTGGTTGCCTTAGTGGCCGCTGCCGTGATGTGGTTTTACCCGCTGACAGAATCGCAGTTGTTGCAGATGCAACAGGAACTTGAACAACGGAAAACAGCCGCAGTGGCGGCCGGACAAACAGAATGAAGCCGATGACAACTCCCATCATGAGCCCCAGCGCTGATCAGCAGCGCTACGAATTATACAGCCCAACCCTGATGCCGCAGGCGGCTGCCTTTTTATGGAATTCGCAGCTGATGATCCAGCTGAACTGCCGCGGTTATGCCACGGCCCAGTTTATGCAACCAGAACCGGCCAAATACGCCCATGCGCCGAACCTGGAAGCCAAAACTTTTATGCAGCCGGAGCAGCCGTATTACGCCCATCATCCGGGGCGTTTTGTCTATATCAAAGACGAAGACAGTGGCGAGATTTGGTCGGTACCGCATGAACCGGTGCGTAACGGCGCTGAACGGTTTGTGTTTTCCGCCGGTAAAACTGATATCGCCTGGCAGTTAACCTTAGCGGGAGGTATTGAAGTGGACTGGCGTCTGACCTTGTCAGCCGACCGGCCGCTGGAACTCTGGACCTTGTCGGTCAAAAACAGCGGTTCAGGCCATCGTCGACTGAGCCTGTACCCGTATTTCCCGGTTGGTTATATGTCGTGGATGAACCAGAGCGCGCGCTACCTGCCTGAGCTGCAGGCGGTGGTCTGCTCGTCGGTAACGCCCTACCAGAAGTACCCGGATTACTTTAAGAATAAGTACTTTAAAGACAAAACCTTCCTGTTGGCCGAACAGGCGCCAATAGCCTGGGAAACCCAGCAGCAACTGTTTGAAGGCGAAGGTGGCTTGCATGCGCCATCGGCCTTGCAGCAGGCAGAACTCAATTGCTCTGACGCCGATTACGAAACGCCGGTCTGCGCCATGCAATACCGGCTGGCGCTCGGCAGCGGGCAACAGCAGCAGTACCGTTTTGCTTTTGGTCCGGCCTATGACGAAGCTGAAGTGGCCGACATTCGTCAGCAGCTGTTTGGCAGTGCGGCGGGGTTCAACCAGGCGGTGGAGCAGTATCAGAGCTGGATGAACCGCTTGCAGCCAGCACTGCAGATACAGACGCCGGATGCGGGCCTGGATAACTTTGTTAACCACTGGCTGGCGCGTCAGGTGTATTACCATGGCGATGTCAACCGTTTAACTACCGACCCGCAAACCCGCAATTACTTGCAGGACAATATGGGTATGGCTTATCTGGCGCCGGCGGTAACCCGCCAGGCATTTCTGACGGCGCTGGCGCAACAGCACCAGAGCGGCGAAATGCCAGACGGTATTCTGCTGCACAAGGATGCAGAACTGAAATACATCAACCAGGTGCCGCATGCTGACCAGTGCATCTGGCTGCCGGTTTGTCTGCAGGCGTACCTGGACGAAACCAACGACTACGGCATTTTGCAGGAACTGCTGCCGTACAAAGACAGCAACGAGCAAAGCACGGTGTTTGAGCATATCTGCCGTGCCATGGGCTGGCTCTGGCTGAAAAAGGACGAGCGTAACCTGAGTTACATCGACCAGGGCGACTGGTGCGACCCGATGAATATGGTCGGCTACAAAGGCAAAGGTGTGTCGGGCTGGCTCAGTCTGTCGGCCGCGTACGCGATGAAACTTTGGGCACAGGTGTGCGAGAAAGCAGGTAACACTGAGTTGGCAGCGCTGTATCAGCAGCAAGCAGAGGCCTTTAATCAGGCGGTGAATCAGTACCTGTGGGATGGTCAGTGGTACGGCCGTGGCATCACTGACGACAATGTGGTGTTTGGTATCAGCAAAGACAACGAAGGCCGGATTTACCTGAACCCGCAAAGCTGGGCTTTATTAAGTGGCGCGGCGAACGAAGAGCAACAGCAGCAACTGCTGGCGGCGGTGGCCGCGCAATTGCATACCCCATATGGCCCGCAAATGCTGGCGCCAGCTTATACCGCAATGCGGGATGATGTAGGCCGGGTGACGCAAAAATACCCGGGTTCAGCAGAAAACGGCTCTGTGTATAACCATGCGGCGGCATTTTATTTGTATGCGCTGTATCAGGTGGGGCAGGCCGACAGTGCTTACCATGTGCTGCGCCAGATGCTACCGGCCGATGACGAGGCGGATCAGCGCCAACGGGGTCAGTTGCCGGTATTTATTCCGAATTACTACCGTGGCGCTTACCAGCAGTTACCCCGCACCGCCGGTCGTTCCAGCCAGCTGTTTAATACCGGCACCGTGCATTGGGTGTACCGCTGCCTGATTGAAGGCCTGTTTGGTTTAACCGGCGACGGCGACGATTTGCGCATTGAACCGCAGTTGCCATCACACTGGCCTGAAGCCAAAGTGACCCGGCAATTCCGCGGTGCACAAATTCAGCTGCATATTCGCCGTGACGCTGGCGTGGATAAAGCGCAGTTGTGGCAAGGTGAACAGCAACTGCCAGAGCTAAAGCTGGCACAACCACAGTCAGGCCAAAGCTATCAGCTGACCTTATTACTGCCACAGGAGGCGTAACCCATGACCAGGCTGCGGATTGGATTATTAGGTGCATCGCGCATCGCAGACAAAGCCATACTGCAGCCTGCTGCGCTGCTGGCCAGTGAAGTAGAAGTGCGGGCGGTCGGCGCGTCCAGCGCCGCCAAAGCTCAGGCCTACGCCGGGCAGCACCAGCTGCCGGGCTGGGAAGCCAGTTACCAGGCGCTGCTGCAGCGTGACGATATCGACCTGATCTACAACGCTTTGCCAGCGTCTTTGCATGCACAGTGGAGCATCAAGGCGTTACAGGCTGGTAAGTCGGTGCTCTGCGAAAAGCCCTTTGCACTTAATGCGGCTGAAGTACGCGCTATGCTGGCGGCAGCGGAACAAAGTGGCCAGTTGTTACTGGAAGGCTATCACTACCGCTTCCATCCGGTGTTTTTAAAAGTGCAGCAGCTGCTGCAGTCCGGCGTATTAGGAAAATTACTGACAGTGCGCAGCAATTTTTCGGTGCGAATTGCTGAAACGCCGGGTTCGCTGCGCCATCAGCTGGCGTTAGGTGGTGGCGCTCTGATGGATTTGGGCTGCTACCCATTACACTGGGTGCGTCAGTTACTGGGCAATGAACTGCAATTGCAGCAGGCTGTCGCCAGTTGCCACACAAAAGGCGTGGATGAAAGCTTCAGCGCCCGTTTGCTGGGGCCAGCCGGTGAGCAGATTTACCTCGGCTGTTCGATGGCCGAGCACTTAAATCGTCAGCATGATGCCTATCTGGAATTGCAGGGCGAGCAGGGCAAGCTGGAAGTATTTAACTTAGTGGCGCCGCATCAGGGCCATCAACTGCGGCTGGAGCTAAACGGCCAGACTCAAACCGAACAGCTGGAAGGCGAAAGCACTTATTATTACCAGCTGAAACACTGGCTGGATTGCCTGCGTGGCAATGCCGCACCATTAACCGGTGGCCAGGATGCGCTGCAACAAATGCAGTGGATTGACCGGCTCTATCTGGCCGCAGGCCTGCCAACCCGATAATGCTGCAGTATTACTGTTCTGACGCTGGCCCGGCAAAACCGCTGGCCAGCTGATCCAAGGTAACTTCGCCGAAGCGCTGCAGTACCAGCCGCTCGGCCTCCTGTAACACATCATCAATAGCAGCATTAACCGCCTGCTCAATAGGGCACTGATTGTGCTCATCGGTCAGCCCTATGGTAAATAACGAACCTTCTTTCAGGCTTTTGTGAATGTCCAGCAGGCTGATCTCAGTCAGTGGTTTGCACAAGGTCCAGCCGCCGCCATGGCCTTTGCCGGAACTGACATAGCCCTGAGCTTTTAAACTGGCCATAGTACGGCGCACCACCACAGGATTGGTGTGCAGCATCTGAGCTATCTGTTCTGACGTGGCTGGGTGTTGTTGATGATGCATATGCACCAATACATGCAACATGCGGGATAAACGGCTGTCTTTTCTCATTTTTTTCTTTGGCGGCAAAGGCGTTTGCATAGTGTACGCCGAATTTTCATGAAACAAATAATGTTTCATGAGTTGAATTTAACTTTTTATGTAACTTATAATGTTTCGTAAGTTGAGTTATGGCTAAGGTACGGAACTATGTTGGATTGTCTGGTGATTGGTGGCGGTTTTGCCGGTTTGTCGGCGGCGATGCAGTTGGCGCGGGGTCAACGCAGTGTAGTGGTACTGGACGCGGGAGAACCGCGTAACAGGTTTTCCAGCCAGTCGCATGGCTTCTTTACATTGGATGGCGTCAGCCCAGCCGAAATCCTTAAGCGGGCCTGGGCTCCACTGTTGGCTTACCCAACGGTCAGCCGGGCGGCGCTGGGCAGGGCTGTGCAGGCCACAAAAACGGCGGACGGTTTTGTGGTGGCAAGTACTGACGGCCACAGCTGGCACAGCAAAAGCCTGGTGCTGGCGACTGGGGTGACGGATACCTTACCTGCTATTCCAGGCCTGGCTGAGCGCTGGGGGAAAACGGCAATCCATTGTCCTTATTGCCATGGTTACGAGCTGCGCAATCAACCTACCGTCGTGATCGCCAGTTCGCCTCATTCAGTGCATCAGGCGGCCATACTGCCGGATTGGGGGCCAACTACCTATTGCACGCAGGGTCAGTTTGAGCCAGACGCAGAGCAGTTAGAGATGTTGCAAAGGCGCGGTGTGCGCGTCGAGCGAAGCCCGGTAGTGGCGGTGGAAGGCGAAGGGCAGCAGATTGACGCCGTACGGCTGGCGGATGGCCGGCGTTTGGCGGCTGCGGCCGTGTATCTGGCACCTAAAACCAGCTTCGGCCATCAACTGGCGGAACAATTGGGGTTGGCGGTTCAGCCCGGAATGACCGGCCCTGTCGTTGTGGTCGATGAGATGAAACAAAGCTCGGTGCCAGGAGTGTTTGTCGCCGGTGACAATAGCAGCCCAATGCATAACGCCACCCTGGCATCGGCCGCCGGGGTATTGGCTGGCGGCGCGGCGCACCGCTACCTGATGTTGCAATACCAAACAGTGGAGCATCGCTGATGGACGCCGGGCAACTGCAGCAGTTGTTTGATCAGCAGGCAGGGCAGTACGACCAGCAATGGCAGCGGCTGCGACCTTTGCAATCGGCGCTGTTCTTTTTGGTGGAGCAGTGCCTGCAGCAGCTGCCAAAGCAGGCGCGCTTGCTCTGTGTTGGTGTGGGCACAGGGGAAGAATTACTGTATCTGGCCGAGCGCTTTCCACATTGGCAGTTCACTGCAGTGGAGCCAGCAGCTGCAATGCTGGAGCGTTGCCGGCAAAAAGCGCAAGCCGCTGGGGTGCTGCAGCGCTGTGATTTGGTGCAGGGGTATCTGGACGACCTGCCTGCCACGGCCAGTTTTGATGCTGCCACCGCATTTCTGGTGTCGCACTTTCTGACAGAGCCGCAGCAGCGTCTGGCTTTTTTTCAGCAGATTGCCCGTCGGTTAAAACCAGCGGCTCTGCTACTGAATGCCGATTTGGCGTGTGCGGAACCAGCATTGACGATGCAGGCGCAAATTAGTTTTTGGCAACAACTGATGACAGGCCAGCAGCCAGATGCGGCAAAATTAGTCCAACTGATGCAAAGTTACCGCCAGGATGTGGCGGTGTCTGAACCTTCAGAACTGCAATGGTTGTTACGGCAAGCGGGCTTTGCTCAGGTGCTACCACTGTTCCAGGCTGGCCTGATGCAGGCCTGGTGCGCGCAGCGGGGGGCGACTGAGCTGGCATAAAAAAGCCGGGGCAGGCCCCGGCTGGTCAGTTGTTTTCAGGCTCAGATATCAAAACGGTCCAGATTCATTACCTTGGTCCAGGTTTTGACGAAGTCGTCGACAAACTTCTGCTTCGCATCGTCTGACGCATAAACTTCAGCTACAGCACGCAGTTCAGAGTGCGAACCGAAAATCAGGTCGACCGGGGTGGCCGTCCATTTCAGCGCGCCGCTCTTACGATCGAAGCCTTCGTATAAGCCTTCTTGCTTGGCTGATTTCTCCCAGCGGGTGGACATGTCCAGCAGGTTGACGAAGAAGTCGTTGCTCAGCGTGCCTGGCTTGCTGGTGAATACACCGTGTTTCACACCGGCAGTGTTGGCATCCAGAGTGCGCAGACCACCTACCAATACGGCCATTTCTGGCACCGACAAGGTCAGGTAATTGGCTTTTTCCACCAGTGCTTCAGCCGGAGGCAGTTGGCTGTCGCTGCTGAAGTAGTTACGGAAACCATCGGCTTTTGGCTCCAGTACCGCAAAGGACGTCACGTCAGTCAGCGCCTGGGTGGTGTCCATCCGGCCCGGCGTAAATGGAACGCTGACACTGTAACCGGCGTCTTTTGCCGCTTTCTCCACGGCGGCAGAACCTGCCAGTACAATCACGTCTGCCAGTGAGACTTTCTTGCCACCTTTCAGCGTCTTGTTAAAGTCGTTCTGAACTTTAGTCAGCGCGGCCAGCACTTTGGCGGCTTCTTTCGGGTTGTTGGCCGCCCAGTCTTTTTGCGGCGCTAACGCCAGACGGGCACCATTGGCACCGCCACGCATATCGGTACCACGGAAGCTGGACGCTGCAGACCAGGCGGTGCGCACCAGTTCAGGTACCGTCAGCTTAGTGGCCAGGATCTTCGCTTTCAGCGCAGTGATCTCTGCTGCTTCAATCACCGGGTGATCCAGTGCTGGAATTGGGTCTTGCCAAATCAGCGCTTCTTTCGGTGCATCTTTACCCAGATAACGGGTCGACGGGCCCATATCACGGTGCGTCAGCTTAAACCAGGCTTTAGCGAAGGCCAGTTCAAACTCTTTTGGATTGGCGCGGAAACGGGTGGTGATTTCGCGGTAGATTGGGTCTTCTTTCAGCGCGATGTCACTGGTAAACATGATAGGTGCATGACGTTTGCCTTCCACGTGTGCATCTGGCACCAGGTTTGCGGCTTGGCCATTGGCCGGGATCCACTGCGTGTGGCCTGCCGGGCTCTTGGATTTCACCCATTCGAAGCTGTACAGGTTGTCCAGGTACTGCATAGTCCACTTGGTTGGGCTGACTGACCAGGCGCCTTCTAAGCCAGAAGTCACAGTGTCTTCTGAGTGGCCTTTACCGCATTTGTTTTTCCAGCCAAAACCTTGTTGTTCAACGCCTGCTGCTGCAGGGTCTGCACCAACGCACTTGTTTGGATCATGAGCACCGTGCGCCTTACCGAAGGTGTGACCACCGGCAATCAGTGCCACGGTTTCTTCGTCATTCATTGCCATACGGCCGAAGGTGTCACGAATTTGCTGCGCAGACGCCAGTGGATCAGGCACGCCATTCGGGCCTTCCGGGTTGACGTAAATCAGACCCATCTGGGTCGCGCCCATAGGTTTGGCTAACTCACCTTTGGCGTAGCGGCTCTTGTTGTCCAGCCATTTTTTCTCTGAACCCCAGTCCACCATTTCGGCTTCCCAGTCGTCTGTACGGCCACCGGCGAAACCAAAGGTTTTAAAGCCCATGTCTTCCATTGCGACAGTACCGGCCAGCACCATTAAGTCTGCCCAGGATATTTTGCTGCCGTATTTTTGCTTGATTGGCCACAACAGACGACGGGCTTTGTCCAGGCTGACGTTATCTGGCCAGCTGTTCAGAGGCTCAAACCGCTGTTGACCGCCGTTGGCGCCGCCACGGCCGTCAAAAATACGGTAAACACCGGCACTGTGCCAGGCCATACGTACGAAGAAGGGGCCGTAGTGGCCATAGTCGGCAGGCCACCAGTCTTGTGATGTGGTCAGTGTTTTCCGGATTTCACCTTTGAGGGTATCCAGGTCGAGCGATTTGAACTGCTCAGCATAATTAAACTGGTTGCCGTATGGGTTGGATTCAGCACCGTGTTGACGCAGAGGAGCCAGATTCAGTCGCTCCGGCCACCAAAAGCTATTGCTGGTAGTCGTAGGTTGGGTGGTTTCGGCCTGCAGCGCGATCGACATCGACAGCGCAATCACAGACAACAAAGGGATCGTTTTTTTCATATTCGTTGTTCCTGTCCTTGAGGTGCCTTGGTGGGCACAAGACTTATGTGGGGCTGTATACACAGCTCTCGTATCGCTGTTCTCTGCGATTGCAGCTTCCGGACGCAACAACGGGCAGGCAAAACAGCTGTTAAAAGGTAGCGGGACATGATCCATAGTGCTAAATGATAAAAAGCGATTGTTTTAATCAGTTAATCTGATATGTCAGTACAGGCAAGCGATGCAAAGGCTTTTGAAGGCAAGTGTGGTGACACAGAATGTCTAAGAAATTTCGTTGATTTTGCCGTGTTCAGCCAGCATGATGCTAACTGCATTGATTGTTGAGTGGGCGGCGTCGGGCCTGATGAGTTATCGCCTGAAGTATAAAAGATTGTTGTTATGCGCTGTGGCGTTGTGCGCTGGTTCTGTGTCAGCTTCAGAGCACTTAAGTGACCATGAACTCTTTTGCCAGACGCAACCTCAGGTGCCGTGTGAGGAGTTTATTCGCCAGCATTTAGCACAGGCAGAACCGCATTCGGCAGACTGGTTTAAGGTAAAAACCTATCAACTGGATTACCTGTTTGATAAACAGCAATTTAAGGCACTTTTTGACGAAACTTCCGCGTTGCTTCAACTGCAAAGCTTGCCGCAATCCATTGAAGTACAAGTGTATTTTTACCATGCGAAGGCCTTGATCGCCTTTGGCCGTAAAAATGAAGCGCTGATTTTTGCCGACAAAGCAACACAGATCCTTGAGCAAATTTACCAGGTGTTTGGCGATCCGCTGCGGATGGTTGAACTGGCTAACTTGCACTACAGCATGGGGCAGATTGCCCAGGCAAAACGCTTACTTTTGCTGGCAGAAAGTCAGTTTTTACGCAGCAAAGACCCGGTGTTTCTGTTTGAGCTGAATTCGAACAAAGCCTTGTTATCCGATATCGCAGGCAATTATGCCGAGTCTGCCAGCTTCAGAAAAACGGCGCTGGACGCGATAGCGCCGTTGCAGCACAACGGCAAAAATATTGTGGCGTACGGCAATCTGGGGCGCACTTACCAGTTACTGGGAGATTACCCACAAGCGGTGTATTACTACACGGAATCTCTCAAGTTTATGCAACCCGAGCAGGATGCCCATAACCTGGCGTTGTACCAGTTGAAAATTGCCGAGTTGTACAGCCAGCTGAACCAGCTGCAGCCAGCTACAGAATGGCTGGCGAAAGTGGAATTTGCCCAGTTGCCTGTCAACCGCAGGAACTTGTACCTGCAAGTGGAAAGCTGGTGCCAGCAGCATACGAAGTAATGCTTAGGGCCCGTCGAGGATAACGTACGGGCCTGCATATTACTCCAGGTTCTGGACCTGTTTATTGAGTGAAAACTGTAAATTATTGATATATATAGATATGAATTAGAGATGGCTCTCGACTGGTAACCATACTGGTAACCATTTTTGTGATGCTGAATGAATCAGTTTGATTGGCTTTGAGTGAGGCGTTTTAGGTCAAGATTGGAGGCCGCTAACGGCTTAAGAACTATAGCTGCTCAGCTAACTAAAAGCTAGATGTGCCGAGAGAGCATCGACTACAACTGAGCAGAATAACCTCTACCTTTGCGCTAGAGCGTTGGTCATTCACCATTTTTACACTGTCATCATCAGTTGCGAATATTTCGAAAAACTGACAGTCTGAGTTATTATCTCGTTTTTTAAGACTGTCGGATTGTCAGCATGTCATCAATTCCATGCCCAAAAGAAATTGCACTAGCAAAAACAAGTTGTCGCGAGCTTTCAGCTTTATTGAAGGCTAATGGAGAACTAATAAATATTCAGGTGATCGGAGTGGATGGTGAAACCCATTGCTTAAAGCTCCCAACAATTGCTATTCAATTAATGATTGAGGTACTAGCTCAGCTAGGACAAGGAAACGGTGTAAGGATTAATCCAATACAAGCCGAGCTTACGACACAACAGGCCGCTGACATGCTTAACATGGCTCGTCCGACTTTTATAAAGCTACTTGATTCAGGTGTGATTGCTCACTATCGCACAGGTAATCGTCGTAAAGTCTCGTTTGCTGAGGTCACAAGATACAAGCAAGAGCTTGATTCTAAACGCCTATCTGCTTTAGACGAGTTGTCAGCGCTCGATCAGGAGCTAAGTTTGGGTTTCTAGTTCTCTTGCAGCACTTTAGCACTGAGTTAAAAGTTGGAGATTATCGTGAGATCTCACTTCATCGCCACATCCAACACTATTCATCTCGCTTTCTAATATTAGCTTCTTGCTTCAATTAAAGAGTCATATAAGTTGCTATCTTACAAAAAGAAACTAATATGTTTCTTAGTTGATGTGCATACAGATTAAGAACCTCGGAGCAATACATGGCAAATTCGCTATTGACACAAATCAGGCAGAGAAGGCTGCAGTTGTCGCTGAAACAGCAAGACATGTACATGCGAGTGGGTATTTCGCGTCAGCAATATCATCGTATAGAGCATAAAGGGAACCCACGTCTGGATACTCTTGAATTGATTGCGCAAGGCTTAAATGCAGAGTTGCTGCTTATCCCCAAAGAGTATGTTGCAGCAGTTAAAAAATTGCTGGCAAGAAATGTAGTGAGCGGTGAGTTGGTGGCTGAGCAAGCCGATGAGCAAGCTAGTTTGGTTGATGATCCTTGGCAAAATTTGCTGTGAGTTTTGATGAGGCACTTAGACTCCAAGACATTTGAGTTCAGATAAAGGTGGGATAAATGGAAAAACTAAGGCTATTAGAACTCACATTACATGGCAACTTAGTGGGTTATCTCGCTGGATTTCAAGGTGGTCGTAATGTGCTGTTATTTGATGAGTCGTTCAGGAACGATGCCAATCGTTCAACGCTGAGTGTGATTACGCGTCCAGACTTTCCAAAATCAGACCAATTGCTGGCGCAAGATTGGGTTAAAAACCACAAGTTGCATCCAATATTGTCCAATCTTTTACCTGAAGGTTCATTACGTGAACTGATAGCGCAAGGTCTGAAGGCACACGTTGATCACGAGTTTAAGCTGCTGAGTGCATTAGGCCATGACCTTCCTGGTGCATTAATTGCAACTTCAATCAGTGCTGACCAAGTTCCGACATCAATCAAACAACGGTTGCGCTTATCAAGTAACCAACCATTCGAAATTGATAACGACGCGCTCATTCAACATGACAAGTTTTCGTTGGCTGGTGTGCAAATCAAATTTTCAATGCGAGAGAATTCAGGCCGTTTCACGCTAGGTTTTAATAGTGGTAGCAAGCCAGAACTAGGTGATTGGATCATTAAAACGCCTTCAGCAAAGCATCCGAATGTGCCGCTAAATGAATACGCTGCGATGAAATTAGCTGAGGCGGTTGGTATTGAGATACCAGAAGTTCGACTTGTAGACATGTCGAAACTCGACAACTTGTTACCAGTCAATTTACCTGATGAGCAGTTTGCGTACGCGATTAAACGTTTCGATCGCGACAAAATGCAAACCTCTCAAAATGAACCGCAAAACAGTGAGCTTAAACGCATTCATATGGAGGATTTTGCACAAGTTTTGGTTAAATACCCTTACCAAAAATATGACTCAGCAAATTACGAACAAATTGGCCGCGTGATACGTCAATTTTCAGCTGAACCAATTGCAGACTTGCAGCAATTTGCGCGTCGCTTACTGGTCAATATTCTGTTAGCGAATGGCGATGCGCATTTGAAAAATTGGAGTCTGATTTATCGCGATGAGAAAAATCCAAGATTGTCGCCAGCATACGATATTCTGACTACCAGTCTCTACATTAAAGATGAGAGTCAGTTTTCACTAAACTTTGCAAAAAACAAAGATTGGTATCAGGTCAATCTTGACCACTTTAAATTCTGGTCTGAACAAGTGGGTGTGAATTGGCGAGTCATTAAACCGCATTTGGATGATACACTCGAAAAGGCGAGGGATTTATGGCCAGCACTGATATGCCAATTACCAATCACTGATGCGCATAAAACGAAACTTCAAGAGCATTGGAGGTTAATAGATCCATATTTCAGTATGTAAAGCGTGGAAGTATTTGAAGAATAAAATATGGTTTTTGAGGTGCTAAATAACTGATCCTAATTGTGATACACCGTCTTTAGCCCATGGTTGCCACCTGGAAACGGGGCTGCCGTCTCCATAAAATGGTCGACCTGCTCCAGTA
>NZ_JBHSGB010000003.1:0-110134 GCF_042654345.1 Rheinheimera marina | reverse complement strand
TGAGGCCACATCACTATAACGGTGGTTTGGCTCCGAATGAATCCGAGCGCAGATACTGGCTTGGCTACAACGATGTGGCCAAAATTAGTTGACCACTACAGACAGGCGTATGGGCGTAATTTCGATTACAACAAGTTTTGGGCGCGGGTGACCGAAAACCGGCAGGTGGTAACCGCTATTGCCTATGCCATAGATAAAGGCGACAAGAAGCAACGGGAGTTTCAGAATATTCTGCGGGCCATTGGCTTTGAGGTGAAATTAAAGCCATTTATTACCAGAGCCGACGGGTCGGCGAAGGGGGATTGGGATGTCGGTATCACTATCGACGTGCTCGATCACTCAGCGGCTGCAGATGTGGTGGTGCTGGTGTCCGGTGATGGCGACTTTGACCGGCTGGTAGACCGTGTGCGTTCAGTCCCTGGCAAAACTGTTGAGGTGTATGGCGTGCCCGCCTTAACAGCGACATCCCTTATGAACGCCGCCAGCCAGTTTATGCCCATTGAGCAGGAGCTTTTGTTAGGCTAGCTACTTATTGCGGCGGCAGGGCGCAGTAAACAGCGTCACAGAATCAGTGCAGGGGTGGTAGAATTGCCCTGTGCTCTGCTCTTACGGAACTCTTTATGCAGCAATGGTTTAATGTGTCTTTACAGCGAAAAATCAGTGGGTTACTGGTGGTCTTGCTGTCCTTTTTATTTGTAGTGATTCTGTATTCCATCTACAAACTCAAGCTCATCGATGCTGAAATGCACGAAGTGGCCGAAATTGATGTGCCGCTGACTGAGATGGTCAGTGAGCTGGAAATGATGCAGCTCAGGCAGCATTTGCTGATGGAGCAGTTCCGCCTGAATGGCGATACTGCGAAGGTGGCGCTAAAACCAGAACAAGCTTTTGCGGCCCAGCGGGATGGCCTGAAACAAATCCTGGCGAAAGCACAGCGGGTACTGAATAAAAGTTTACAGCGCCATCAGGTCCGTTTTGCTGCTACGGAGCATCAGCAAATTCTGGCCAGCATTGAACAGTTTCATCAGCAAAGTGACAGTTTTGAACAGCAACTGAAGTTGGCTTTGCAGCAAGACCAGACGAATAATGAGCAGTGGCTTAAGTTTGAAGCAGAAGCGGCCACTTTAGATCAGAGTATTGTGGCCATTCTAAGACATATGGAAACGCTGACACTCGAAGCCAGCCGCTATACCGACAAACACGAAAATGAATTTATGCTGGTCAATACCGGACTGGGGCTGTGTGCCTTTGCCATAGGTGTGTACCTGACCTTTTATATCCTGCAAATTTTTCGCCAGCGTATTGGCCGTATTCAGGCTCAAATTAAAAACGTGCAGCAATCAATTGAACAGGGTGAACCCATCAGTAACCCTGAATTTGTTCAGCCAGAGCACAAGGATGAACTGACGGAACTGGAACATGATTTAAAAATGATGGTGCAGCGTTTATCGGAAGAGATCAGTAACAGGCAGGAAATAGAGCAACAACTGCTGGTGCTGGCAACGAGGGACAAGTTAACCGGGGCTTACAACAGGCACAAATGGGATGAGCAATTGCGGATGGAACTGGGCCTGGCAGAGCGTGGTGGTGTGTTTAGTATTGCGCTGTTGGACGTCGACTTTTTCAAAAAGGTGAATGATCAGTTTGGCCATCATACCGGCGACAAAGTGCTGCAAGCCTTAACCGCTAATCTCAGCCAACGCCTGCGTAAAACGGATACCTTGTTCCGCTTGGGCGGTGAAGAATTTGCGATTTTGCTACCTCAACAAAAAGTCGAAATGGCCTGTCAGTTTGCTGAACTGTTAAGAGAACAAGTTGCCAGTTTGCAGGTGCCGGATTTACCCGCTTTTACTATCAGCATTGGGGTGACTCAGTATCAGCCGCAAGACGATGCCGATTCAATTTTAAGCCGGGCAGATCGGGCTTTATACCTGGCGAAGCACTCGGGCCGTAACCGGGTGGAAGCGGGCTGACAAGCAGCTCTTGGATAAACTGCTTGTCAGGGTAGCTGGTGATTACTCTTCCAGAATCGAAGGTTTAATCAGCTGGAACAGCTCGCGAAAGGCTTTGGGCGGCTGGTTTTTTTCCTGCTCTTTTTTCGCGTTGCGAATTAAGGTGCGCAGCTGCTGCACGTCCACTTCTGGGTATTGCTCAACAAATGCTGTCAGCGCGCTGCTGTCGGCAATCAGTTTGTCGCGCCAGTCTTCCACCAGGTGGAACTTGCGGGTGGCGGCCTGGTTGGTATTGCGAATAAGTGCCAGCGCCCGTTCAATCGGTTCAATGTCGCGGGTACGCATCAGGCGGCCGATAAACTGTATATGGCGGCGCAGCGCTTCGCGTTTAGTTTTCAGCTTGTCAGCCAGTGCCAGCGCGTCTTTCAGCTCGTCGTCCATCTCAATTTTGGCGCGCGCTACCGGGCTTAATGCCACCAGCTCTTCACCCAGAGCCTGCAACTGGTGCATCTCCTGCTTCACCTGGGTTTTGCTTTTGCCTTCTTCGACATCCCAGTCATCGCCATGGGTAAAGTCGGTCATATCTGCCATATATCACGCTCTGTAGCCGGTAAAATTGCGCTAAGTATACCGCAACGCCGTTCTGGCAGCGAGTGGGCAAATGACGGCTTGGCGGCGGCTGTGGTAAGCTTTGGCAAAATTTTTTCCGGGTGACCCTTATGAGTACGACAACCACTGAGATTTGGCAGGAACTGGACGAAGTAAAAGCTGCGGTACAGCAGGTGCTGCAGCATGCCAAAACCTTAGGCGCCACCAGCGCTGAGGCCTCAATGAACCGCACCCGTGGCCTGAGCGTAGAAACCCGCCACGGTGAAGTGGAAACGGTGGAGTTTAACCAGGACGGTGGTTTGGGCATCAGCGTCTATGTTGGTCAGCGCAAAGGCTCGGCGTCCACCGCCGATTTAAGCCCGGCGGCGCTGAAACGCACCGTAGAAGCGGCGGTCGATATTGCCCGTTACACCTCAGAAGACCCTTACGCTGGTTTGCCGGACGCGGCGTCGCTGGAACTGAACCCGCCGGATCTGGATTTGTTTCACCCGGCCAGCGTCACCACAGAGCAAGCCATTGAATGGTGTAAAGCCTCGGAAGAAGCTGCATTTGCATTAGACGCCCGTATTACCAATTCAGAAGGCGCTTCTTTTACCTCACATCAGGGGCTGAAGGTGTATGGCAACAGCCATGGCCAGATTGTTGGCTACCCGTCCAGCCGCCACAGCTTAAGCTGTGTGGTGATAGGTGAAGAAGGCGACGACATGCAGCGCGACTACAGCTACAGCGTAGCGCGTGAACTGAGTGAGCTGATGAGCCCTGAACAGATTGGCCGCGAAGCGGCGCAGGAAACCGTGGCGCGTTTAAATGGCCGCAAACTGGGCACGCAAAAAGTGCCGGTGATTTTCCGTGCCGACATTGCCAGCAGCCTGTTTGGCCACCTGGTGTCGGCGATCAGCGGCGGTGCTATCTACCGTAAATCGAGCTTTTTGCTGGATAAAGTCGGTCAGCCAGTCATGTCAGACAAAGTCACTATTCTGGAGCGGCCGCACCTGAAGCGTGCTTTGGCTTCAAGCCCGTTTGACAGTGAAGGGGTAAAAACCTCAGACCGCACTATTCTGGACGCCGGTGTACTGACCGGCTACCTGACCACCAGTTATTCTGGCCGCAAGCTGGGCCTGCCAAGCACAGGTCATGCCGGTGGTATTCATAACTGGCTGGTGCAGCATGGCGACGCCGATTTAGCTCAGCTGTGCCGCGATATGGGCACAGGCCTGCTGGTGACCGAGCTGATGGGCCAGGGCGTCAACACAGTAACGGGCGACTATTCGCGCGGTGCTGCGGGTTTCTGGGTGGAGAATGGTGTCATTACCTATCCGGTGTCAGAAATTACCATAGCCGGTACTTTGCAGCAGATGTTTATGGACATTCAGGCCATTGGCAAAGACGTAGACCCACGCGGTGGCGTGCTGACAGGTTCAGTCCTGCTCGGCCAGATGCAAATCGCCGGGCATTAACCCTTCTTCCATTGGGGTCAGGTCTTGTATTTTGCATTGAAACGCAAAATACAAGACCTGACCCCAACGTACTTCTTTTCAGCGCAATTACGACTTAAGTCTAAATGGCACCTTAGCGGCCAGCCCCTAGAATGACGCCAGTTTTAGTTTGGGGGGCTTTATGCAATTAGAACGGATCCGGCTGGCCAGTTTGCATCAAAAAGTGATGTCGGCCGCAGAGGCAACCGGCTTTATTCAAGATGGGATGACAGTCGGCATGAGTGGCTTCACCCGTGCGGGTGAGGCCAAAGCGGTGCCGCGAGCGCTGGCAGAAAAAGCCCGCATGCAGCCGCTGAAAATCAGCCTGATGACAGGGGCATCTCTTGGGAATGACCTGGACAAAGCGCTGACCGAAGCCGGCGTGTTGGCGCGGCGGATGCCGTTTCAGGTGGACAATACCCTGCGCAAAGCCATCAATAATGGCGAGGTGATGTTTATCGACCAGCACTTGTCGGAGACGGTTGAGCAATTACGCAACCATCAGCTGAAGCTGCCTGATATTGCCGTGATTGAAGCAGTGGCCATTACCGAACAGGGCCATATAGTACCGACGACCTCTGTGGGTAATTCGGCCAGTTTTGCCATTTTTGCCAAGCAGGTGATTGTGGAGATCAACACCTCGCATCAGAGCGAGCTCGAAGGCCTGCACGATATTTATATTCCAAGCTACCGACCGACCCGCACGCCGGTGCCGCTGGTCAGCGTGGATCAGCGGATTGGCGGCACGGCCATTCCAATAGACCCCGCCAAAATTGTTGGCATTGTGTTTACCGAACAACCGGATTCGTTTTCGACAGTGACAGACCCGGATGCAGAAACTCAGGCCATTGCCGATCATCTGGTGCAATTCTTCCGTGCCGAAGTGGCCGCAGAACGGCTAGCGCCGAATCTTGCCCCCTTGCAGGCGGGCATCGGCAGCATTGCCAATGCGGTGATGATGGGCTTGCTGAATTCGGAATTCACGGACTTGTCGATGTATTCTGAAGTGCTGCAGGATTCCACCTTTGCCCTGATGGACGCCGGCAAGCTGACTTTTGCATCGGGCAGCTCGATAACCTTGTCTGAGCGTTGCCACAAGCAGGTGTTTGGTCAGCTCTGCCACTACAAAGACAGGTTGGTGCTGCGGCCACAGGAAATCTCTAATCATCCGGAGCTGGTGCGCCGTCTGGGCATTATCGCCATTAATACCGCGCTGGAGTTTGACCTGTACGGCAATGTGAACTCAACCCATGTCGGTGGCCGCAATATGATGAATGGCATTGGCGGCTCAGGCGATTTTGCCCGCAACGCGCATTTGTCGATTTTTGTCACCAAGTCGACTGCCAAAGCTGGCGCTATTTCCAGTGTGGTGCCTATGGTCAGTCATGTGGACCATACCGAACACGACGTGGATATTCTGGTGACAGAGCAGGGGCTGGCCGATTTACGGGGTTTGGCACCGCGCGAACGGGCTGTGCAGGTGATTCAGCATTGTGTGCACCCGGATTACCGTGCTCAGCTACAGGACTACTTCGACCGCGCTCTCAAGCGTGGTGGTCATACGCCGCATCTGCTGGAAGAAGCCTTTAGCTGGCACCTGAAGCTGGAACAACAGGGCAGTATGAAAGCCTAACTAGCTTGGGGGTCAGGTCCTGTATTTTGCGTTTCAATGCAAAATACAGGACCTGACCCCGTTAAGAAAAAGCCAGTCACGAGGACTGGCTTTTTGATCGCTGGACAGCGCTTAGTTAATGCCGGTTTTTAAGCCGCGGCGGATTAACAGCGCGTCTGTGGTTGGTGCCTGACCACGGAAGGCTTTGTAAGCTTCCATTGGGTCTTTGGTGTCGCCAATCGACAGAATGTTTTTACGGAAGTTAATGCCGTTCTCCAGCTTCAGGCCACCTTGCTGTTGCACGAAGGCGTAAGCATCAGCTGCCAGAATTTCTGACCACATGTAGGCGTAGTAACTGGCTGAGTAACCACCGGCAAACACGTGCGCGAAGTAGGTCGACTTGTAACGTGGTGGGACCGCTGGAAGGTCAATGCCGTGTTTTTTCAGTGCAGCGGCTTCAAACGTCTTCACGTCTTGCAGTGGCGCATCGGCTGGCAGTGAATGCCATTCCATATCCACTAAAGCAGCTGCCATGTATTCCAGTGTGTCGAAACCCTGATTGAAGCTGCGTGACTTGATGATTTTCGCCAGCAGTTCAGCTGGGATCGCCTCACCTGTTTTGTAGTGTTTGGCGTAGTTGCCAATCACGTCCGGGTGCGCCGCCCAGTCTTCCTGGAAGGTGGACGGGAATTCAACGAAGTCGCGAGAAACCGAAGTACCTGACTGAGAAGGGTATTTCACGTTCGAGAACAAACCATGCACGCCATGACCAAACTCGTGGAAGATGGTGGTCACATTGTCATAGCTCACCAGCGTAGGTTCGCCTGCGGCGCCTTTAGGAATGTTCATGACGTTGACAACGACTGGTTTCTTGTTCAGCAGTTCGCTCTGGCTGACAAAAGAACTCATCCAGGCGCCGCCACGTTTGCCTTCACGGGCAAAATAGTCACCGTAGAAAATAGCGATGCTGGTGCCGTCGGCGTCAAACACTTCATAGGCTTTTACGTCCGGGTGGTACACCGGCAGATCAGGGCGTGGTTTTAAGGTAATACCGAACAGCTTGTTCATGGTGAACAGCAGGCCGTCGTTAAAGACGCGGTCAAATTCAAAGTACTGACGTACTTCGTTTTCATCCAGATCGAATTTGGCTTTACGCACTTTCTCTGCGTAGAACTCCCAATCCCAAGGTTGCAGTTCAAAGTCACCACCGGTTTCTTTGATCATGGCCTGAATAGCGGCAGCTTCGTTGTTGGTGTTGGCCACTACGGCTGGCACCATAGACCCCAGCATGTCGTACACAGCTTTTGGTGTTTTGGCCATGGTGTTATCTAACTGATAATCGGCCCAGCTGTTGAAGCCCAGCAGTTTGGCGCGTTCAGCACGCAGTTGCGCTAAACGGGCTACGATAGGTTGTTGGTCTGTTTCACCTGAAGTACCACGGTTGGCTGAGGCTTCCCAGATTTTTTGCCGCAGTTCGCGGTTTTCCAGCTGAGCCAGTACCGGCTGGCGGGTGGTGTTGGTCAGCTCAATAATGAATTTACCTTCCTGGCCACGGGCTTTGGCGCCTTCGGCTGCGGCAGCAATTTCGGCGTCAGACAGGCCGGCCAGGTCTTCTTTTTTATCCACAAAAACAGCGATGTCTTTGGTGATCTTCATCAGGTTTTGCTGGTACTTGTTGGTCAGCTTGGACTGTTCTTCGTTCAGCGCGCGAATTTGGTTTTTCTGTTCTTCCGTCAGCAGGGCTCCTGCGCGGACAAAACCAGTGTAACGGTCTTCCACCAGGCGGGTGGCAGCTTCGTCCAGGCCCAGAGTGGCGCGTGCATCGTAAATGGCTTTAATGCGGGCGAACAGTTTTGGGTTCAGGTTGATATTGTCTGAGTGTGCCGCCAGTTTTGGTGCCAGCTCGCCCTGGATCTTCTGAATTTCCGGGTTGCTGATGGTGCCAGTCATATTGAAGAACACACCAGCCGCGCGGTCTAACAGGTCACCGCTTTTTTCCATTGCCACAATAGTGTTGTCAAAAGTGGCTGGCTCCGGGTTGTTGGCAATGGCTTCAATTTCAGCCAGGTGTTGCTTCATGCCTTCTTCAATAGCTGGCTGGTAGTGCTCCACTTTAATCAGGTCAAATGGTGGCGCTTCGTATTGCAGCGGGCTTTTGGTCAGCAGCGGGTTGCTGCTGGTGGCAGCGGCCGCTTCAGGGGCTGCTGCGGCTTGTTCAGCCACAGCACCGGCAGTTTGTTGTTCTGGTTGTTTTGAGCAGGCGGCTAATACCACCGCGGCGCCAATGGCGCTGGCTAACAGAGTTTTGCGCATCTGGATTCTTCCTTTGGACCTTAAAGAGGTTAAGTTTTTTGTAATGGACTCACTGCAATAATGTAACACTATAACTGGTCGAGTATGCCAAAAGGCACCCCGAAAAAACAGGATTTGCAATCAACGGTCATATTTGCGGGATAAAAGGGTGGCCAGCCGTCGGAACGCCTCTTCGGCTGTTTGCTGCATAGTGGCCACACTCAACTGCAGTGCCTGCTCCGGCACGGGCGCCGGTTATTGATTTCGCCGTTTTGCCTTAGGCTGAGCAAAAAGTCAGACCTAAGTAAGGACTGGCTTTGAATTTTATTCACCAATACCTTATGGTATGCCTAGTGTTCATTTTTCCATAGCCCAGAGACGGAGGTTGTTTTTGTTTAAGCCAGCAATAAAATCGCCGTCTTATCACGCTGCGTTTTCTACCGTCTTCCATTTCTGAGCCGGTTCCATCTGAATGGAACCGGCTGAGCCTTATGCGCTCACTCCCCTTGTTCATTTGAGCCACACTTATGGAAAACGTATGTTTATTAAGAAAAAATCGGGTTCTACCGATGCGTCAGCTATGTTTTGGCTGGCGGCCTCAGCGATCCAACCTTTGCCCCCATGGCAATTGCAGCAGCTGTTGCAGCAGCTGGAATTGCATCAGCACAAAAAACGCACATCGTTAACTGAAAGCGGTATGTTGCCGGGTTGTTCTGCGCGTGTACTGAATTTATCCGATCAGACCGAAGCTTGGCTGACATTAGTGTACCCACAACAGGCCGATCCGGTTCGCGGCTTTATTTCCGTGTTGTCTCCCTTAGGCGCAGTGTTGCTGGGTAAAAATGTCGGCGAGGTCGCTCAGCTGCGGCTGCTTCGCCGCTCTATGCGATTTTTGCTATGTGATTTGATGGCGGTGAAACATCCGCCTGCTTTTACCTTTACCCCAGTGCAGGAGAAAATGATGAATCCAATGTTGCCTGAATTAACCTTGTCCAGTTTGGATCTGGACCGTTTAGAACTATTACTCCGGAGCTTGTCAGCCTCAGATCCCAGCCGGCTGGCCCTTGAACCTGAGTTAAACAGAGCCACAGTGTTAGAGCCTGCTGCTGTACCTGACAATGTGGTGACTATGAACTCCACTATCCGGCTGAGGTTATTAAAAAGTGGTGAAGAGCCTTGCCTGACGCTGGTGTATCCAAAGGACCTGGATGCTTCGGGTCAGAAGGTATCTGTACTGGCTCCTGTAGGATCCGCTGTGTTGGGGCTAAAGGAAGGCGATCGGATCCACTGGCCTATGCCAGATGGGGATATACAGCAGATCCAGGTAGTCCAAGTACTCTACCAGCCGGAGCGCTCTGGCCATCTGCACAGATAACAAAAACACCAGTCGGTACCGCTGACTGGTGTTACCGCCCACAAATTCATTGTTATCACGTCTGAGTATAAGCAGACCAGGCAGGACAGCGTTTTAATCAGGACGACGTCATGGGGAGGTGCTGGTTAAAGATGGGCTGAGCCTCCCCTTATTCAAAAGGGCAACTTTGTTTGCTACTCAGTAACTGAGCTGTGATCTGTTGCAGCTTTGCCTGCTCTGCAGTTGAGCCGGGCAAGCTGCTCTGTTCTGGCAGCAGTTCGGCACTTTGTCCTGTGATCACCTGATACAACACATAAGCGCTAAGTAACGAACCCAACGCATTGGCATGATTGCCGTCATTGCTGTGCAGTCGCGGCACACCGGGCTGAAGCAGGGCCAGATCCCAGACCGGGCCTACCGGGGCGACACAGCTTGATTGCTGCCGGGCTATACCCAGATGCAACTGGTAGACCCGCTGGCCTTCTGCGCTGTCGCCATACTGTGGATGTTCGGGAAACAGAATGGTCTGGCTACCGGCCGCTTTGCCCTTATCCAGCAAAAACTCGGTTTCGCTGGTGGGGTAGTCGACAATGCCGGATTGTGAATACTTTTGGCCCTGCAGGATCAGATGAGTCCAGCCACCTTGCTGAATTTGCTGCAGGGCGCTGCTACTGGCTGCGGCACTGTCCAGAAACACAAAGCCGATAAAACTCAGTTCGTTGTCGTTTGCTGGCAACCCCAACTGCAGTAAACGACTTAACTGAGGCGCAACACCGGATGCGTGGCTGTTGCCAATCAGCAGTACCCGGATTGGCCTGGCCTGTCGCCTGTCCGGCACCTGCAGGTTGGCTGCCGGAGGGGAGATAACCCCGGTGCCAGGTTCTTCACCCGGCACAACGGCCTGACTGCTGCCGCCACCACCACAGGCTGCCAGCAGCAATGCCGACACGGCCCACAACCCCTGTTGAACCCCAAAACCTTGCATAGACTTACTCCTGTTAACGCTTGGATTCAGACTAAAACTGCGGTTGCAAAGCGTCGACAATCAAGCAACAATCTTTTAATAATGAAATAGTAATTTCAAATAAAATCATGGGTTTGCAATGGACTATCAGATAGGCGCTGTCCGGCTCTGTCAGCGCAGCGCACAACTGGAAAAAGACGGACAGTGGTTGCACTGCGAACCCAAAATCTATGCCTTGCTGCTGTATTTCTGCCAGCAGCCCGACCGGGCCATCAGCCGGCAGGAACTGATAGACCAGGTCTGGCAAGGCCGTATTGTCAGTGATGCGGCGGTAAACCGCGCTGTGGCTGAGCTACGCAAACTGCTGGAGCCCGAGCCAAAACAACCAGTGTATTTGCGCACTGTCAGTAAGCTGGGCTATCAGATGACCGGCGTGACGCCGCTGACTGACAGCATGTCACCGGAAGCTGAATTGCCGGCACCGAAGCCGTCGCAGCAGCGGTCCAGAGTTCGTTGGGGGCTATGGGGGGCTGTGCTGCCTGGTTTGGCTCTGCTGTTGGCGCTGATACTGCTATGGCCGGCCAAGCCACCACAGTATCAGCTGAGCGATGCGGAGCCGCTGACCCGGCTGGCTGGTGAAAGCTACAAAGCGCTGGCACAAGGGCCGCAAAAGTTGTGGTTTTTACACAGGGCAGAACCACAGGAACCGCTGCAACTCTGGCTGCAACAGGGAACAGTGGCTAAAGCCGTTACTGCCGACTCGTTTCTGTATCTGGATTTTGCGCTGATCGATGAAGATACCGCCGTGGCCGTGCGCTGGTCGAATGCCGAGCAGCGCCAGTGCGAGCTGGTCTGGCTGGACTTGAACACAGGCCAAAGCCAGCCGCTCAGCCCCTGCCCACAGGCATCGGCTAACCAACTGGCGTACGCCGCCTCATCAGGCTGGCTGTATTTTAATGAACGGCCTGACATTTCGGCTCCTTATGCATTACATGCCTTGCACCTGGCCAGTGGCCAGCGCCGGCAGTTGACGCAACCGCTGGCGGCAGGCAATGGCTCGGGTCATTACCTGTTTGCCTTGTCGGCAGCAGAAGATCAGCTGGTGCTGCTGGAATACCAGGATGGTCAACAAGTGCTGTTAAAGCGGCTGGATGCAGAAGGTCGCGTGCTGCAGCAACTACCTTTGGCATTAATGCCGACTTCAGTGCTCTGGCTGCAGCCGGAGCAGCTGCTGCTGACCACTGCACAGGCGGTGTACCTGCTGAGCCTGACTGATGGCCATTTGCAGTTGCTAAAGCAGGAAGCTGGCTGGTCGAGGTTTGGTCTGCTGGAGTCAGGCAAGCTGCTGGCAGAACGTTTTGATTACCTGAGCCAGATTGAAAGCCACAGTTTTAGCGGCCAACAGCTGGCGTTGTACCCGCAAAGCGCAGGCAGGTTCAGCAGCCCGGCCGTCAGTCCCGACGGGACTCTGGCTTTCGTCGCGGCGAACAGTCAAGGCACTCAGCTGTTTCGCCAGAAACAAGGCATGGCGGCAGAGCCATTGCCTGTGCCGGAGCCTTTGCAATTTGTCTCGGCACTGAGCTGGTCGCCGGATGGCAAGGCTCTGCTGCTGGCGGCCAATGACACCTTGTTTCTTTGGCAGCAGCAAAGCTGGCAGCAGCTGGTTAAAGATAGCTCTGTGGTGCATTACGCTGCATTTGCAACAGATGGTGCCGTGTTGTTCAGTGCGCTGCAACAAGGGATCTGGCGTTTGTTCCGCCTTGAACCCGGCGCTGCCGGGCCAGAACTGCTGCCACCCGCTGAAGGCTACAGCGTTCAGGGGCCTGACCAGCAGGGGTTTTATTACTACACAGCGTTCTCTAAGCCAGGTTTATTCCGCTGGCGGCCCGGTCAGAGCGCCGGGCTGGTGCTGGAGGATTTTCCGGTGCACGGCTGGCAGAACTGGCAGTTGCAGGGCCAGCAGCTGTTGGCGCAGTACAACGGAAGCTGGTGGTTGCAGCCCTTGGGGCAAGGTGAGCCACAACGGCTGACCACTGAAGGGCGGCAATGCCGGTTGCTGGCAGAGCAGGGGCTGGTGTGTGCCCGTAACAGCCACCAACAACGGCAGATCTGGTCGTTAAAACTGCAGCCCGTTGAATAAACAAAAAAAGCCGGGTTGCCCCGGCTTTTTTGATGTTTCGCACCACAGTTTAAATGCGGTAACGGCCCAGAATGGCCTTCAGCTCTGCAGCCAGCTGGCTGACTGCATGGCTGGCTTGTTGGGTGCTGCTGACATTTTGTTTGTGGTTTTGCACCAGGTGCAGCATTTGTTCGGCTTGCCGCTCCACAGTGCTGGCAATGCCATTTTGCTGCGACGCCAGTTCACTGATACCGGTATTGAGCGTGGCAATTTCTTCCGCCGACTGCATGGCCTGGCCAAGCGCAGAGCAGGCATTATTTAATTGCTCAGTACTGGCTTGCAGGCCTTGCTGGTAATGGTTATTCAGCGAGTGGACCTGATGGACACCTTGTTGTAACTGCTCAATCATGCCTTTGATTTCAACGGTGGAAGACTGAGTGCGGGCCGCTAAAGAACGCACCTCGTCAGCCACCACGCTGAAGCCGCGGCCCTGATCGCCAGCCCGTGCCGCTTCAATAGCGGCATTCAGCGCCAGCAGGTTGGTTTGTTCGGCAATATTACTGATCACATCCAACACAGAGCCAATTTGATTGCTGGCATTAACCAGTTGAGAAATGGCCTGTTCGGTCTGCTCCATGTCCTGGTATTGTTGCTGAGTGCTTTGCTCCAGCTGCCGCAGTGACTGACGGGACTGCGCCATCACCTGTGACACCTGCAGACTGCTTTGTCTGGCCTGATCGGTATTCGCACTGACCTGGGCGGACAAATCATACAGCTGGCCCGTGGTAGAGGAGGTGTCGGCAATTTGTTGATGCAACTGTGCCATTTCCTGTTCGGAATGGGTGGATATAGTCGTCAGTTGCAAGGCGGAAGCAGCCATTTGGTTGGATTGGCCACCCAGTTGTTCAACCATCTGATGCAGCTGGTCCAGCAGGGTGTCAAAGCTTTTCGCCATAGCACCAAATTCGTCAGCGCTGTAGGTGGAGAAACGGCGGGTTAAATCGCCTTCACCCTGGGTAATGGCCGTCAGCGCCTGAATAGTCGCCTGCACCCGGCTGACCACCACTTGCTTTAACAGCCAGTAGATAGTCAGCAGCAGCACTGCTGTAATTAGCAGGATCACGGCGCCAATACTTAACACGCTGTAACGGATTAACGCATTCAGTTCTTCATCCGGGTAGGCCAGGGTGACTTTATAGCCCCAGGGGGCAAAGTTTTGCTGCACCAGGTGCCAGTCTTCCGGTTGCTTCAGAATGGCTTCAATTTCTGCATTCTTGTAGTGATCGGAATGAGTTCTGAGCTGGCCTTTGGCGTCCTGCAACGCAATAAAACCGCGGCTGAGAATACGACTGCTGCTGATCAATTTATTTAACTGGTCTAAATCGGCTTTGTAACCGACATAAGCAATACCAATGGTGTTACCAGAGGGGTCGTTCAGTGGTTCATAGGCGGTGACATAAGGGTGGCCCAGAATGTCCACCGCACCATAAAAAGGCTGTTGCTGCAAAATGGCTTTGGCAGCGGCCCCGGCTGGTGCCAGTTCAGTGCCAGTGGCCCGGCCATTTTCTGTCTGCACATTGGTGGAAACCCGGATAAAGCGGTCGCCAGTGCGGCTGAACAGGGTAGCGGTGCCGTCCATAATGTCAGTCAGATCATCCACTAACTGAAATTGATTGGCCTGTGGCTGATTGCCTATCAGTAAATCAGGCACAGACTCCTGCCCTACCTGGGTGTTGCTGCCTGAGCTGACTGCACCTTGCTGTTTAATCCGGTGCAGCAACAGTTTAATGCTGCTTTGCACCCTGGCTGTTAACTGAGAGTCAGTCAATTGCAGCGCCGTTAACACTTCGCGGCTTTGCTGAGCGATTTGCTGGTCTAATTCTTCACGGATTTCTTGCTGTCGCAGGCTTGCGACCAGGACCAGACAAAGCACTGTAATCACCAGGATAAACCCGGCGATTATGCTCATAAACTTATGTTGGATACTCATTAGGGGGGCTCCAGCCTAAAACGTGGTGTAATTATGGTTGGTAAATCTAAGAGTAAGGGGCGTTATTATTCTGAAAAAAATGATAATGCAATTGTTAAGTTAAGTCTATGAAGCATTAGACGATTCTTCCTGCCGTCGCTGCCAGTCCTTAGATTTGGCGTTAAAACCAGTGGCTGGCTGTACCGACCAGCAGCAGGTAAAGCAGCATAGGCAGCAGGGTGTAGCGCAGTATTTTGCCTTCCTGCTGCTGCAGTTTCACCACGGCGCAGGCCGCCACAATATTCACCACACAAATCATATTGCCGGCATTGGCGCCAAGCATTTGCAGCGCTAATACCAATTGAGGAGCGACCCCGGCCTGAGCGGCCACTTCAAGCTGCAGCTGGGCAAACATCAGGTTGGAAAAAGTGGCGGAGCCTGCAATAAAAGACCCTAAAGCGCCCAACACCGGGGCGCACCACAGCCACAGCTGCTGCAAATGACCGGCGGCCCAGTCCGCCAGATAAACTGGCATGGCCGGTAAACCAGACTGATTTAAATCTGAATGAATAAATACCCGCACCATAGGGACGGCGCTGGCCAGTGTCAGGGCGGCCGGGCCAATTTTTTGCAGGCTTTGCCGGCATAAAGCCAGTAACTGCGGGGCCGCACTGCGGTTTTTCGGCAAAAACAGCAGCACAGTCAGGACAAACAAAGTGCCGGGTAAATACAAAGGCTGCAGGCTGGTGGAAATGGCGCTGCCAAGCAGCGCATCAAACTGCCACTGGTAACTTTGCAGCCAGTTTTTCACTGGCAGCTCGGGTAACCGGCTCAGGACCAACAGGCTGATCAGACACAGATAAGGCAGCCAGGCAGCTATGAGTTGCCGTGCAGTGCTGTTTACTGCGCCGTTCATTGAGACGTTCGCTGTGGTGTGACGCTGCTGGCGTAACTTCAATATCACAGCCAGCAGCACCATAGTGCTGAGGGCGGCCAGCACTGTAGGAAACTCAGGCCCGAGCCAGCGGGCGGCCAGCCAGGCACTGAGCGCATAAATCACTCCACAACACAAAGCCCAGGGCAGCGCAGGCCAGAAATAACGCCAACTTTTTTCGGCACTGAAAAACCGGCAATACAGCGCCAGCATATAGACAGGGATCCAAGGCGCTGCCAACAGATCAATGCTGGCGGCCTGTACTGCAATGTCCTGCACCGCCAGAGGTGTGTCTATGCCCTGCGCAATACCCACCAGCACCGGGGTGCCGATGGCACCAAATGACACAGGCACAGAATCGGCAATCAGCGCGAGCGTGACTGCCGCCAGCGGCTGAAAACCCAGGCTGACCAGTAAGGGCGCGGCAATGGCGGCAGGAGTGCCAAAACCAGCCACACCTTCCAGAAAGGCCACCAACAGAAAGCCCACCAGCAACAGCTGTTGCCGGGGATCGGCTGTGAGCTGGCAAAAACTCTGCCGGATCAGGTCAAAGCGGCCTTGCTGCTGCAGCTGGTGCAACAGCAGCATGGCGCCAAACACAATCCACAACACAGAGCAGGCAATCACCCAGCCTTCCAGCACCGCCGCAGCCAGCTGCAACCACTGAACCCGCCAGACCAACGCAGCCAGCAGCGCGGTTCCTGCTAAACCAATAGCCATAGCGAGGCGGGCTGAAAGTTGCAGCACCGCCAGCAGAAACAAAATGCTTAGCACAGGAAACAGAGCAGTGAGTAAATAGAGTGCAGACATAGAAAATCCTTTTCCCGGGGCTTTTCATTACGTTAACGGCATGGGCGACCACAGAAAAGGGTTTTGTGTATTTTTTGTGCGCTGTTTTGCGCCCGGTCAACTGAAGCTACTGTTGCCGTGTTGCTGGTTTTTTGTGCCATCACACTCAGGCGGCGCTATTAAACTAATCAGCTGGCTGGACATTAATAACAAAGCTCCATAAAATGCCCAGCGTCGCGCACCCATAGCTCAGCTGGATAGAGCGCTGCCCTCCGGAGGCAGAGGTCTCAGGTTCGAATCCTGATGGGTGCGCCAATTAAATTAACCACTTAGAGGCAACTCAAGTGGTTTTTTTATGCCCTGTGACCAAACGGTGACCATATTGTGACTTTTCATATTTTTCGAGTCTGCACTTTCAGCTAAATTTTGACCCTTGCCCTCAGTACCTTTTATGGTAATCTCAAATCCATATTGTTTACCAGGGAGCGGTAACAAAGCCGCTTAAATCAATAAGGTAGTTCACTATATGCGGCTTAGAGAAGTTCTTGGAGTCCTTTCCAAATCCTCACCTTATGCAGTTTCGACTGAGAATAAATATACTGAGCCGCACAACCCGCTTGATCAAATCAAGATGGACTTGTACGTCACCATGCCGATTGAGCATAAAGTCGACGAAGTCATTACTTTATTAAACTCAGCACCTAGGCAGGTTTTTTTCTTACGTGGCAGTAGTGGTGATGGTAAGTCTGAATTACTGGTCCAATCTAAAAAGAAAGCGTGTGAGCATGTTCGTTTTCACTTTGATGCTACCCACAGTTTTGACCCGCACGAAAATGCAGTGCAAACCCTGGATAAGCTGTTTGACGAATTTGAGCAAGGTGAGTTTTCTCTAGTTGTCGGCATTAATGTCGGCATGCTCGGTAACTACGAGCAAGAAGGGCGAAATACGCTTTTCAAATCTGCGATAAAAGCGTATCAGCACAATAAGACACAAATGGCGGGTTTTACCTTCGTCAACTTTGAAGATTATCCGAAATTCCAAATCACCCCAAACGGAATCCAGGCCGATTTTGCCCGCAAGATATTGGCCCGTATAACATCAGCCAACTCGTTGTTGTTCAAAACTTTTCAGCAAGAGAGCGCCAATCAGCTGGATGCTGACAGCCTACGTCTGGTTATAAATTATCGCCTACTGTGCTTAGCTGAGGTACAGGACGTTATCGTTGAGTTGCTGTTTAAAGCGCGCTTGGTACGAGATCAATTTCTTACCGCCAGAGGGCTGTTAGATTTTGTCTATCAACTCCTTACTGGTGCGGGCTATTTGTTCGATAACCTGTTTAGCGGTGGTGATAATGAGCTAGCCGATAAGTTGGTGGAGTTTGACCCTGCATTGCTTCGTACAAAAGCGATAGACCGCTTTTTAATGGCAGCAGATCTTAAACTGGAAAATGAGCAATTTGATGCGTTTTGTACTGAAGTCACAGAAAAATATGGTCTTCCCCACCTTTCGAATCCAAAGTCATATATCAGGTTGTTTTACATCCTGAAAAATAGCGAATTAGCGGCTAATTTCCCTCAGCAGTTTCAGCATGATTTTGCGCAGCGCCTGCTAAAAGACTATCTCGATGTTTATCGTTTGCATGTGTTTTATGAAGACACGCCAGCATGTCGGGAAAAACTAAAAGTCTTTTATAACAAGCAGCTAATATCTGCGCTGCGCCTCTATATTAACCGTAATGCTCCACAGCTTTCTAATAAACAGTTTTTGGTAGCACAACTTGATACATACAAAATAGCGGCACAGCTTGATTTAAAACCTGAAATAGTGGCAATTAAAGCTAATTCAGTAGTTAAGCAACATGCTTTTGTGGCTCAGCTTAAAGTTGGGGATGAGGTGTTAGCTATAGAGATCAACATTAACTTATTTGAGCTGTTAGAACGGATTAATGCCGGATACCGGCCGAGTAAGAATGACCGTAGTGCAGTTATTCTGCTTAATGAAGTCGCCAGCAAAATTGCCCTTATCGCCCGCGAATCAAGCGAATTGCTAATAAGTTCAGAGTCTGCACAGTACAAATTCAGCCTGGATGATGACTACATTGAAGCTGAGGAGTTATAACAAGATGCCGTTAAGTGATAATTTAACGCCTCAAATCAATAGTGCCGCAACCTATTTTCCGATCTCTGCCCGCAGCGATAGAAGCAACGAGTTCGATTGGGAAATTGTAAACCGCTTCTTTGTCGGCGATTTATTTTCGATTTCTGCCAACGACAAGAAACTTGCGCAGTTTCAACAACGCTGTAAAGCGCACTTTCTACATAAACTAAGTGACCCGGCAATGTGGGATGTGGTTGAGAGCATTTATTTCTCTAAGCGCAGCATTAAAAATATTGCTCCGGAAATGCAAATTTTTAGCGGCAGTTGGGCCGATGACGCCAACCCTGCGCCAGCCAATCGTATTGCCAATGTGTTAATGACCATGCTGGGTGATCTGCAGCTTAGCGCTTCAGCTGACGTGAGGCTGAACTTTATTGAAAAGGAAATTCGCACTGCTTTTCAAGCCGAATTTAAGCCAGAAAAATCTGCGGTTAAGGGACCGGCGTTATTACCTTACCTGCCGCCACTGGCAGAGGTTTTTAGTGCGGATTTACACTACTTGCTTAGCAAACAGCATTACTTTCTGGCACACCTTACGCACTTTTTGCGGTTCTACGTCTTTATTTACACCTGCCAGATGGCATTATCGATAAACAGCTGGAAGGATGGTGAGCCGCAAAAGCTGAAAAATTGTTATTTTATATTGGATAATGAAAAAGCCAGCAAAGAGCGCAGCATGCTGCGCGAGCGTGGCTGTAAGCAGGTTGAAAAAGGCATAGAGTCTTTATTTCCGGTGCTGGCAATGAACGAGTCTTTGCAAGACAAAGAACTGGGTATAATTCCGCTGTGGGCCTTATACCCGCAGCTAACCGATGATGCGCTAAGCAGATTGGTAGAGTATGCGGTTGCCTTTGCCGCAGACAGAGAGCTTAATTTTGATCCTGCAAATATCACAACATTAGATCAAGCCTTAATAGCATTACTCGATTTATCAAAACGGCAGTTTGATAAGGGCGAGACACGCTCTGCAGCCGGTAATAAATTTATCAATTTCACTAAGTCAGCGTTATGCAGCAACTTTACCCGCACCCGGGGCAGTGCAGGTAAGGTCTTTGTAATTGATCAGGAATACTTATTATTACTCACCAACTTGGCGATTGGCGAACAAAGTAAATTGCGCTTACACGAGTTAATTATTGAATTTCAAAAGCGTGGTGTATTTTTCGACCGGGAAAGCCAAACAGCCTTGGTCGAGTTTTATGAGCGATTGGGTAATGTTGAACGCTTAAGTGATAGCGGGGATGCAGTGTATGTCAAAGCTACAATATGAAGATTTTCTGGTAGCGCGCTTTTGTAACTGGGCAGCGCAAAATCTGCGTATTGGTGAACGTATTCATTTTCGCTCCCCGGATGATGCAAATAGCTTATTGCTATATGAGGCCTTTATCAGGCAGGCGCTGGCAGAGTTTGCGGTTGTCATTGAGCAAAAAACCAGATACTTGCCTTACTTACAGATTGGTAGTTATCAAGTTATTCCGGTATTACATGCCGAGCGTGGAGTTGGTTTTACCGATAGCTATATTTCAACTCTGCGAGACTTGGTTTCTGCGTCACAGGGGCCGTTAAAAAACAGCATTTTGCTGATTATCCATAACTCGTCTTTGGATACGCTAAATAACTCGTCGCGCAATTTGTGTCTGGCCGAGCATGATGTTTGGAACCCTGCAGTCATCCGTGATGCGCTGAAAGATATGATTGATCCGCATGCAGCAAGCCGGACGATTTCAGAAGCGCTGCTGGATCACCAGTTCAATGCAATCCTGGCCGACGGCGCGACCATGTTTGGTTTTCGTGACCTTTACAATGCTGTGCAAGATGGTCATATCGAATTTAAAGAGCTTAACTTGCTGGACGACCCGGCAATTGGCGGTTGGGATAACGCTGCTGCTATCGACAAACGTCTGGCAGAGAATAAAAAGCTTAAAGACCAAATTGAACACCTGGTAGAGCAGTATCCGTCCGAGCTACATGAAAAGTTGAAAGAGCTGGATTTCAGCGAAAAGTTTATAAAACAACATTTCCCGGATGGTGATCTGGCAAGCTGGCGCAGCACGCTGGATTATGGCGAATGTAAAACGGAACAGCAGAAAAACAGAGAAAACCTGCTGGAATTAGAAAGCGAAAGCGTCGATTTCGGCCACAAAGTTTACCCCGGTTCAAAAGCTGATAGCGGCGCAGGTGCCAGAGAGCGCTACTTTATTATTGAAATTCCTGACGCTGAGCCGCAATTCAAACTGAATTTAAGTTTTATTAATGGTCAAATCAAAGACGACCAGGTCAAGCTTAGGCCGCAAGATAAAAACATCTCTGTGACGGTCAATAAGCGCTCAAATAAGCGCAATGTCATTGAAGTCTCCGGCAGCTTTAGCGGCAGCCCAACCTTTTTTAGTCTTGAGCTAAAGCGCAGTAAACCGCAGGAAAATTACCGTTATCGCGTACTATTGTTACCTGCAAACGCTTTTTATGTGCCGGGTTTTGCCACTAACTTTGTATTGGTGCCAGCTAAGAGTAAAATTGTCCTGCAAACCGATAGTACAGCTATGCAGCTGGCTGAAAGTGGCCCTGCGGTAACAATGACAGAAAATGGCCAGGAGTTTGATGTAAATACAACGGGCGCAGTAGATTACGAAACGCTGGTTAATGCGACTGACCGCTTAAACTTTAAAATTCGCAGTGCTGAGCATGTTTTACAGTTTGATGTTGAAGGTGCCGTATCATCAGACTCCCTATCCTTGCCATTGCTGTTAGACAAAGATCTGCACACGCGCTTATTTAACGATGACTTTTACGGTGTGTTTAATCCGATAAACGGCAAGGTAGCGCTGGATGGCAAAGAGCTAAAACCGCGCACAGAGCATCGTAAATTTCTGATTTCTGAAGCCACTTTGTTGCAGCAACAATTACTGTCTGATGCCGTTGCAGGGCGCGCAGCTATTTATCTAAACGATTTAGCTAAGCCATATCCGGATTTATTTGCCGACTACACCGAATTATTTACTTATTTAAACAGCAGGCGCAGTTTGTTAAGCCTGTCTGCTTGGGGAGAGGTCATTGCGGCTATTATTAAGCGGTTGGTAAATAATTACATTACGGCGTTACAGCAAATTCAAACCACACGGTTGTTAAGTGCCGAAGAGCAATTACTGGTTAATCTTGGCTTTGCCAATACTGAAGACGAAGAATATTTAACGCCTTACCACCCGTTAAACCTGGCTTATTTCGCCTCGCTAACCGATGCGCTGCAGGCCGATGACACTAAATCCTACAAAACACTGCCACTACCAACAGTGCGGCGGCTGAATGCCGAAGGTTTATTGCCATTTAACTGGCATAACTACCATGACTTTAGCTACAGCCAGGTCGTGAAAGAAAACCCAATGTGGCTGCAGGTGGTACCGTCCCGCCAAACACAGCTGGATTATATTCAGCGCTTGGTTCGTGACAAAACAAAAGAATTTGTTGAAGCGTTCTCAACCCTGTTTGCCAGTGGCGAGAAAGATACTTTATTGATCAACTCGATTAATAACGGCCATAACAAAGAAGTGTTATTGGGGCTGGTAGAGTTTTTCAAAAAACGCAAACCGGAGCAAACAAGCCGTATCCATATCAACTTGTATGATGAGCAGTTGCAGCATACTTACTTTGATCAGGTGGCCGATGCGGAAACCTTAGACGAAGTAAAACGGCTATGTGAGCTAACAGCTGACAAAGACGATGCCGATAGCGCTATTGATATGCTGCGCAGGCGTATTACCTACAGCAAATTCCGCTTACCACAAGTTGGCGATAGCTTTAACTATGCGCATTTAAGTTTTGTTAGAAACAACACCCCGGTGATGAAATCTCCGGTTGATATTATGGCCGAGAAAAGTGGTATCGCCTGCCATGGCTTACTGGCAGGTGAGACATCTTACAGCGAACAACACGATTACTTTACCACTGCCGGCCTTGAAAAAATTAGCCTGGACGACGCGCCGCAGCTGCAGGTCATGCAAAAGTACAGCGCCCTGTGTAAAGCAGCCTGGCTGGGGGAGAAGTACAGCGAAACCAGCAGCCTGGCGCTTAAAGTGTCAAACCAGCTGCAGCAATTGCTGGAAGCGGTGTATGAGGACAGTATCTGGACCACCATTATCGATCCTAAAGTCACGCTGAAGTTTTTTAAAAGCCAAAAAGATGTGGTGTTAATTCATTACTCAGATAACTATACCAACTCCGCTAACTACGATGCCATTACCGTTACAAAGCGGCGTGATTTTTATGATCAAATTCTGGCGCAAGGTAATCAGGGCCTGATAGACGAGTTCAATGCCTTTAACGGCGAATGGCTGCTGAAAATGCTTACTCTGCCCGACAATGAGCGGCGGGAGAAAAAGAGTATTATCGCCGCTTATAAGTACATTAACTGCCTGTTGTTCCACAGCGATATTACTTGGGTACCGCTAAGCGTGGCAGAAATGCTGCGCGTGGCCGGTAATATTGGCCTGAAAATGAGCGACGCTGACTTTAGTCGTTATTCACAGGGCGTGCGCCAGGGCGCCATTTCGGACGATGTGCTGTTTGTCGGTTTTAAACAGCAGCAAATGTATTTGCTGCCGCTGGAAGTCAAAGTTGGTAAAAAGCAAAAGCATGACAAAGGTGTACGCCAGGCCAAAGAGTTAAAACGTTACTTAGTCGAGCAGCTATTTGGCCGGCCAGACTTAGCCGGTCATTTATACCGTGGTTTATTTATCCGGCAAATTTTTATGCAGATAGATAAATATGAGCTGTACCGCGTATATGCAGAACAGTATTTTACCCCGCTAAAAGCCGAGCGTGAATGGTGGTTACAGGGCGACTATAACCTTGCTGATATCGCAGGCTACCCACAAGGTTTTGTGCTGGCCTTTATCGAGGGAGATTACTGCAACGAGCAATACGAGCTGGACCAGAACATTTTGCAGATCAAACTGCCCAGTGGCTATCAAGCGAAGTTTGTTAGCACGCCAATGCAAACCTTACTAGCCGACTGCAACTGCAAAGCGCTGGGTTTTATTGATGGCAATTACATCCTGCAAGGCGAAACCACGCCGGTTGCCATAGAGTGGACTGCAGAAGCTGTTGAAGTTGAAGAGTATGAAGACGAGAAGTCACCGGTAACCGTCGAATCCGACAACGTTATCGCCTTTCCGGACAATCATCTGCCAGAGCCAGCGCTAAGCAGCCAAGTTGCTCAAACAGAGCCTAACTACGTGCCTGTGGCGGATAAGCTAGAAAATTGCCGGGTGTTAATTGGCCACTCGCCAAAATCACAAGAGGCCATTTACTGGGAGTATGGCCATAAAGATCTGGCTAACAGGCATCTGATAATCTTTGGTAACTCAGGCCAGGGTAAAACCTACTGTATTCAGGGTTTGCTGATGGAGCTGGCGAAGCATTCCATTAACTCTATGGTGGTTGACTACACCAATGGCTTCTTGCCGGAGCATTTAGAGGCGGAATTTATTGGCAGTGTAAAACCCAGAACCGATTTAATTGCCGATAAACCATTAAAACTAAACCCATTTAAAAAACAGAAGAACATCGTAGCGGGTACAGAGCTGACCGATAAGGCTTACGACGTGGCAACGCGGGTAGCATCGGTATTTAAATCGGTGTATTCCAGCATCGGTGATCAGCAGTTGCCAACCTTAATCCGGGTTATTGAAGAGGGGCTGGAAACCTACGGCGAGCAGTATAGCTTTGAGCATATGTTGCAAGCCTTGGAGGATTACGACCAAACCGGTATTAAGGTAGCCAATAAGCTATTGCCATTGGTCAAAGCCAATATCTTTGCCTTTGATAATACTGAAGGCTGGAATGATATTTACCAATCCAAAGACTCGGTATGCCGGCTTATTCAAATGGCGCGTTTATCACGCGATGTATGGCTGGCGGCGGTCGAGTTTATTTTGTGGGACCTGTATTCCTATGCCTGCCTGCATGGCGATAAAAACTCGCCCTTGCCAATAGTGCTGGACGAAGTACAAAACCTGGATCATCGCTTGGAAAGCCCTCTTGGCAAAATGCTGACCGAGGGCCGCAAATACGGTATCTCGCTTATTTTGGCTACCCAAACTATGAGTAACCTAGGTAAAGACGAGCAAGACCGGTTATTCCAAGCTTCGCACAAACTGTTTTTCGCACCAGCCATGACAGAAGTGCAAACCTACGCCAAGTTGTTAGAGCAAGCCTTGCCGGGTTCTGACAAAAAGTACTGGTTGTCTGAATTATCAAAGCTGAAAAAAGGTGAATGTATTTCAGTGGGCATGCACGCTAATGCAAATGGAGTGCTGGTGCAGTCGGCGAGGCATCTAAAAGTGGCTCAGCTAGGTGCCAGGTTGGCCAATAATGAATAAGGACGTAAGGGATTATTGTGGCTAAAGAAAAAATAATGATTGACCGTAATTCAGAAGAAGTTTTGGCTCGTAAACGGGAAATTGCAGAGGCAAAGCGTGCTGCAGAAATTGTTACATTGCGTGAGTGGTACGACACTACACCCGAGCACTCGCCAGAAATTCAAGAGTATATGAAGCACTTTAGCCAGCTTGGACGCTTGGGCAAAGAACTGCACAATCGCGGAGTAAAGCGTGTTACAGAGCGGTTTGGTGATGATGTTAGAACGCTGGTTGAAGCCACTTATGTGAGAGGTGAATTAGATTTAGCCGCACCACTTTGCGCGATGGCCTGTTTATTTAAGAAACAAATGAATACTGTTTAAATTGCTGTGGTGAACAACAGCAAAAGGTATGAATAAGAACTTAATATATCGATTTATCTTGGGGAATTAGGGCTTTTATGGCTGATAAAATAAGCAACCTTAAAAAGGCAGCTGAAGAATGGTTCTGGATGACTTTGGCATCACTTTCACCAATTTTTTTAATCTGGCTTTTTTTCATATTTAAAGAAAATTGGGTAGATTTTAAATTTTTCATTACTAACATATTTCTGGATGGACCTATTTTCGCTTACGTATCAACTCTTTTAGCGCCGTTTCTTTTTATAGCAGCAAAAAAGCTAAGTGGTAGATTTAAAGATGATATATCACTAGGTGGTTTGTCATTGTTGTTTGCTGTCATGGTGACAGTCGTATCAATCATGCTTTTTTATCAAAAACAGGATTCAATGTATCTGAGTCGGGAAGCTAATTATCAGAATAGTGTTATCGTGAAAAATATTCCGCAAGAGTACTTGGAGAATCTTTTAAAAAATATTGAGTTTAAGGGTGAGTCTAGAAGCGAAATTGATTTCAAAGGATGGTTGTCAATACTATGTTACATAATGTCTTTGTCGCTCTATTTATATTCGTTATATATATTGCAGAAAGAAAGATCGCCCACAGACCCTGCTGCATTATCTAGAAAGAATGCAAAAACCTTAAGTCGAAACGTGACTGAGGTATTTGGAGAGTAAGATGAATATACCTATTTCAATTAATGCAATTAAGATTCGTCAGCAAATCGGAGAGTTTTTTGTTGCAAAAATAAAGGCAAGTGACTTAGTTAAAATCACATATTCTGATGTTCGAGAGTTACAGCAGGAGAGAGAAGTAGAGACTTATTTAGGTATTCAAAGGCCATTGAGCGAAGCTCGTGCAAAAGAGATTCAAGACTACGTAAAAAATTATGATGCGACCTTTCCCAGTAGCGTTATTTTACATATAAATCAAGATTTTATTGAGTGGGATGAGTCGAATCTAGTACTGAGAATTGATGTTGGTGGAGCGGAAAGCCCTGCAAAGATACTTGATGGTCAGCATCGGATTGCCGGTTTTATGGATCTTAAAACGGGTAAGCCTTTACTAAACGTTTGTCAATTTGAACGTAATGGTGAGATGTTTGATTTTGAATTTATTATTACAATATTTATTGGTTTAGATCTTTCAGAACAAGCAAATATTTTTTCGACCGTGAACCTAAAACATACTAAAGTCGGCAAAAGCTTGGTCTACGATCTTGAATCATATACTAAGACCAGAAGCCCACAAAAAACTGCCCATGAAATAGTTGTTGCTCTAGACCAAAATAAAAGCAGTCCATTCTATGGTAGAGTGAAAAGGCTTGGTTTTAAAAATGGTAATGAGGAAAATCTAACACAAGCCATGCTCGTTGAAGAGATACTCAAGCTCATATCAAAAGATCCAATGAAAGATAGAGACATTCTGATTAGGCAAGAGAAAAAATCCTTCTCAAGTTTTAGAAAAGCCGAGTTAGAGGTTTATCCTATTGCGGATGGTAAGGTATATAGAGACTTCTTCATAAAAGATGATGACAAGTTTATTATTCTTTCAATTATTGCATTTTTTAAATCTGTGCTGAAAAAATGGCCTCAATCCTGGCTTGTTAGTAATAAAAAATCAGTTTTGAATAAGACAGTTGGTGTGAAGGCTTTGTTTAGGATTTTGAAGTACATTTTAGTAAACGAAATGAAATCTTCTGAAGAGATTGAAGAGCAAGCTGTAAAGGTCGAATTTTACAACAAGTGGCTAGATAGAGTTGAGATTGACGATAACTATTTTAGCGAGCTTGATGCTGTCTCTGTCAGTGAAGGAAAGATATTTAACGCAATAAAAGATTCATTTTAGCGAGGGCTGTCACATTCTACATGCATCACTTATGTGAGCCGCCTAAGCCGCCCATAGCTCTTCATCAGTAAAATCTGGATCACGTTGCTGCTTAGGAAGTAACTCCGTCGCCAGCTGGGCATGCCCAGCCAGGTGACTTAATCTAGCTTTAACGTACCGTTTAACTGCACTTGCTGGCTTTTGTCATAGACAAAACCAGCTTCAATTGATTTGAAAAGGGCGATACGCACTGCTAGGTTGGGAGTAATGCCGTTTAGTACTATATAGCTCCTTCTGCTTTTTAAGCTTATCCGCCATGGCATTATTTTGCCACATAATATTCGGTAGCATTACTCTGCCTCCTGAATGGCATCTTGCCAGAAGTAGTATTTTTTCACCGCAGACTGGGAGTTTACTGGTCAATTTCAAAGGCATGGGAGATATTATGAGAACTGAGGGCAGAGATTTAATTATTAAAACCTATATAGATATTGCTTTGTCAGCTATTTGACAACATTGAGTATATTACCCATAGCATAGTAGGACTTTATACAACTGAGTATCCTCAGATTTTAGGCCTTTGGTATAAGTAGTTTTTAAAAGTTTCGTTGTCACTCAATGCGCTACCAGACTCCCATATTTCAACTTCAGTTAATTTATATCTGGTTGCAAGCAGCTCATGTATATAATCATCACCATAAGTGTAAAAATCTCGTTCAGCTGTCTTTGAGTTATCTATTTTTTTCTTCAGTGAAAAATAGAAGTAACCATCTGGTCCCAATGTTTTTACTAATCGAGAAATTGCATTCTCAAACTCAGATTCATTTAGGTGTAGAAGTGACGCACACGCCCAGACAAGGTCAAATGTGGGTGGGTAATCTATGTCTGCAAAACTTTTTTGTTCACAAAATGCAAAAGGGTATTGGTTGCACAGCTCAACCATTCTTGCCGAAGCATCGAATGACGAAACTTTAAAACCGTGCCGAATAAAGTATTGAGTGTCTCTTCCAACGCCACAACCGGCATCTAGTACGCTGCCACCGTTTGGGACGTAAGCGCGCACTTTTTTATAGATCTCTGTCATATCTATTGAGAAAGTCGAGTCGAAATAACTGCTTGCGTTCTCATCATAGAAAGCGATGGTTTTGTTTTTGACAACCTTTAGAGGTTTGTCATCTACTTTTTTAATTAATCTCAGAAGCTTTGATATTTCACTATTAATTGCACCATTGATTTCCAATGGGAATACAATGCTTTCCAGATCTTCGCTTTGTCCGTGTAGTTTCCCTTCAGACGCAGTCTTAATTACGCGATAATGTGCAGCAAGTTTTCCAAGTAGAATATGCAAAGCTGGGTTATCTACATAACCGCTTTGAGATTCGATAAGGTTAATCACCTTATCTGAAATGATTAATATATGTTTAAAGAGTTCTTGATCACTCTTTTTAAATCTGTCCAATCCTTGTCGTGTATTATCAGGGTTATCAGTAAGAAATCTTAACGTTCTAAAGTAACTGCCTTCGGCTTTAAGTTTTTCCTTTTCTTCTAATGCGAAGTAAGAATAAATAACTCTCGACTCTTCCAGAAGTGAGTTCAAAGGTCCATAGAACTTTTCAATTTTTTCCTTAGCTTTCGCTACTCTGTCTAAATGCTTGTCACGTTCCAGCAACTGCGTCTGGTGTTTGGAATCTTTTGAGTACTTCCTGATTGTTGAGAAAGCTACGGCTAGTGAGAAAATAACGGTTAAGAAAGAACCAACAGCTGTTATATCAGCACCAAAAATTGTTGATGATGGTTTAGAGCTCTGTGGCTCGCTTTTTATAATAATCAGCTCTTTGGAGGCAGATGCATGATGTTCCGATGTGTGATTGTCAGTTGTTACAACCTTATCGAGTGCTATGCCATCTGTTTTTACGAGCTGCTCTGACACGGTTATACCTTGATCTTTGTAGAACTAGGACTGATGCTACCTTCAGATGTTACCGCTATGGCAATATGAGCTGCCCAGGCTGTCCATAACTCTTTATCAGTAAAATCTGGATAGCGTTGCTTAAGTAGCAGCTCAGTCGCCAGCTGGGTCATGCCCAGCCAGGTGACTTTATCAAGCTTTAAGGTACCGTTTAACTGCACTTGCTGGCTTTTGTCATAGACAAAGCCAGCTTCAATCGATTTAAAGAATGCAATACGTGCTGCTACGTTGGGTGTAATGCCGGTTATTTCCTTCTGCCGCTTTAGCTCATCTTCCACGGCTTTATTTAGCCACATGGTATTCGGTAGCATTACACTGCCTCCTGAATTTTGTCTTGCCAGAAGTAGCCTTCTTTTACTGTTGAGCTACGAGTTTGCTGGTTAAACTCAATCTCAAAGGCGTGGGAGATGTTAGGTGCTAAGGCTTGGTAGAAATCTTCATCAACCTCAGTGTCGGTAGACAGCAAAATAACCTGCTCGCTGGCTTCCGGGAAGTAGTTACGCACCAACTTGCCGCGGTGGATAGAATCCAACCGGCCAAGCGGGGTATCTACCACTACCGGTAGTACCCGGCCGGATAATTTACCCAGCGCTTCTAAAATGGCAAAGGCAAAAATCTGCTTTTCACCGGCAGACAGTGATTTACGATTAATGGTAACACCGGCACTATCTACCAGATTTACATCAAAGGTTTTCACGTCAATTTTGGCAGAGAACTTTAAGTCTTCCTTTCTGGCCAGTTTGCGATAAGCATCAATAAATAGCTGCTCTAACTGGGTGACTCTGAGTTTAATCAGTTCTTCTTTAAACTCTGCCAGCGCGCTTTGGCTTTGCTCTACTCGCAATGTAGCTTTATCTGCCGAGTGGTTGTTTTTTAAACCGGCGTAAAGTTTCTCTAATCGCTTGGCGCAGTCAAGCTCGGTTTGTTTATGGGCTTTAGCCTTTAGCATTAAGCCGATATATTCGCGGCTAACCGTGTCACGTTCTTTTTCCAACTGGCGCAAGCTTTGATATAGCTCGCGTAGGGTATCGGCATCAGGGGCGCGCTCAATCCGCACAGATAGCTGATCCAGCTCCGCCTGAACATCGGTTAGTTTCTTATTTAACTTATCAACGTTGGCTTTAGCGATGCCGCCATCGGCAATTTGTGCTTCCAGCAGGGCAAAATCAGCATCAGTGATATCCAACTTTGGCGTTTGCAGGGCCATGTCATTAATAATCTGGCCGAAATAACGCTGCATTTCGTTGTATGCAGCTTCACCTTGTTTATCCAGGGTTGACTGCAAGCGTTGACGTAAACCGTCAAGATGGCTGGTTAACTCGTTGCTAAAAGCCTTGGCTTGCTTAATCTTCTGATCAGCCTGCAGTTGGCTCAGTAACGCTTGCATAGCCGTTGGTGCCAATGCAAGCGGGTAGTTGCCATTTACTTCGCTTTTTAGCTCGGCCTGTAAATCTTGTTTTTTTGCTAACAGGTCATTTAACCTGGCGTGTGCGGCATCTTTATCTTTGGCCCAGACACCGTCGTTTTCCTGAATCAGCAGTTCTTGTCTTTTTATCTCTTTCTTTAAATCGATTATATCTGTTGAGAGTGCGTCAGCTTCGCTACGAAATTTATGACTTAATTTCTTTGCTTCATGTTTTTCAGATTCAGCGACCTTAATTTTATTTAAGGTGTCTTTGTCGGCGGTTTTGCTGCCTTTATCTTTAAGGTAGATATCCAGATCGTTACTTAGTCGATTCAGAATATCGATACCCAGTAAGCGCTGTACAGCCTCTTTTAGGTAGCGGCCGGTATCGTCTTCTGCCAGTTCGGCTATTTTTTCGCCATCAAAGAAAAACAGATCACCAATGCCTGGTGGCACCACTTCATGCAAAAAGGCTTGTACTTGCTCAGTAGTTAGCGTGCTATCTGGCTCACCATTTACTGAAAGTGTAAGGTGCTCGTCAGAATGGCTTTGCCAACTGCGGGTAATCTCATATTGTTTATGCACGCCATGATGAGTATAGGTAAATGCCAGCGTGATTTTAGCGCTACTGGCTGCATCACAGCCAATAGCCGTTTTGTTGATCTGCTCGGCTAAGTACGCTTGGTAGTCTTTCTTGCTGATTACATCGCTAACTGCACGTTTGCCCAATAAGGCTAAGCGAATAGCGGTTAAGATTGAAGTTTTACCGGCCCCGTTTAAGCCACCAAACAGTACTACCGGCTGGTGGTATACGCCAGCTTTACGTGGTGTCAGATCAATATGTTCTGTGCCGTGAAATACGCGGAAATTCTCCAGTATCAATTGCTTAAAAATCATTTAATGCCCTCCGCTTCAAGTAGCGCATTAATCTGCTTAAGCTCTTGCTCCAGCTGTTTTACTTCATTACTTTGCCGTATTTGGTTTTGGCGCATTTTTAAATTGCTGGCGATGATATCTTCAGCGCTTTCCCAGTCTTGCTGGATCAGGCTACCAATTTTGCTGAAAATGCCGCTACGGCGCACCAGTCCACTCATGTTAGTTTCTAAGTCGATTAATTTTTTCAGCATCTGTGGCGATATGCCATGCTTAGGCGCAATTTGGTTTAGCAGCTCGCCTTCGGCCTGGCCAAACTGGTTGGTATCATCAACGCTCCAATCCAACGTCATGCCCAGCTCGGCAAAGACTATTTTTGGCAGCGAGTCATCCCAATCAGGCTCATTCGGGTCATTAAGCCATTCATGGCGCACCGCATGTAATTCAGGTACGGTAATTAACTCGACATTACGCTTGGCATCGTTAAATTGCTTTTGAATACGCAGCAGTAAGCGCATCGCCAATTGCCGGTACTTCAGTTTGTACGGGCCGGTGGTGTAATCGTCGGTTAATACCCGCTCTTTATCTTCTCGCAGAGTTTTAAACGCCAGCCGGCCGTCACGACGGATATGGTTGCGGTATTTTTTCTTCAGCTTAGGTGAAGTGCTGCGCGATAAAATATTGCGGTACTTTAACAATGGCTGCATCCACTCTTCGCCGTTTTGGATCAGGCTTTCCATGGCGCGGTCTTTAGTAACTACTGTGCAGGTCCAGCAGCCAAAACGTGAATTACCACAAGATGGCGTGGTTTCGTCAATTACCAGTGGGCATTCGCCCTGACCAGAAGAATCTTTATACAGGTTCCATAAAATAAGATTACGGCTTCCCCAAGGTGTTTCCCATTCCAGGTCGTATTTGTCTATCCACTTATTTTTGACAATTTCTTTGCCTGCATAGCTGGTTGATTGCGAATCTAAATGACATAAGCGCAGTATTTTCCAGACATCATCAGTATGCCAGGTATCAATAGGGGTGTAGATGAACGCATTGGCTAAAGTGGTATGTACTGCTAAATCTGAGCCGTTGATTTTATGCTTTTTAATTACCTGGGCACGCGAGGCGCTTTCTTGTGATCGCGAGCCCAGTACGACAATGACTTCATTGTAATTACTGACTTTATCTTTAATGAACTTACTGACCGGGTCTATCTTCATCCGCTCGGTACACCAGCGGAAACTGCGCGTCGGCGCAGGGTAGCCCTTACCCAGTAAATTAGCCCAAAAGGTATTATTCGATTCCGGCATTACTTTATGACAAGTGATGGGTAACTCATGACGCTTAGAACCTTGCTCGATAGCCTTTAGTGAATTATTTACATGGTCAACTACCATTGGCGTTTCCACTAAGGTGTCAGACGCTACAACAAATACTGGTTTATGTCGCTGCTCGGGCTTTAATCCTAACAAGGCGAAATACACTAAGGTCATTACCGCAGAGGAGTCTTTACCACCGCTGTAACCAATTACCCAAGGTCTATCATCAGCACGGTAGACGCGCTGAGTATCGGCAACAAACTCACTGAGAAAACGGCCGGTAAATTGCTCGTTTTCAATAAAGTCGATGTAATCCTGTAAGTCGTGCTGATTCAGTAGTTTCATTTACCTAAGTATTCTTTTTCTCTGGCAAGTTCTTGCTCAGAGATATTCATATTAATTTCGCGTTTGATTTGCAGACTGGTTAAGAAAATATTCGTTAACGCCTTAGACAACCTGCCATGTTGCATTGCTCTGTTAGCCCAAGTGGGGTTGCTCTTAGACCAATCAAGCTGACCAATAGCTGCCAACTTTGAGCTTTTTTCAGCGCTAGGGTAACAGAGTAGCTCTTTGCCAACCATGGCTAATGACTGCAAACCAATACCATGGGCAATAATGCTGTCCCGCCTTAACTCAGTGGCAGAGAGTTGCTTGTTTTGCAGTTGTTGCCATTCAGGAATGTAGTCGAATAGTTCGGTCCAGAATTCAGCTACTGCATTTTTTTCTGCTTCTGAAAAGCCTTCTTTGGCACTTTTGCCGGTTAAGATTCGTGAGGCTTGCTTGATACTGCTAAGGGTGAACAGTTTACTACTTTTGACAGGTATAGAGGAACCTTCAAATTCTGTGTAACCTCGAAAAGGCTTACAGTTAAACGCCAGATATCTTGCCAGCTCTGATGCTTGATCTCGGTGGTCATACATGGTTGCCAATGATGGGCTGGGGCGCACGGCGTATTTATTCAGATCGGCAAAGAGCTGTTGGCTGCGTGCTAAACCTTCATCGACAAAAAACAACACAGCGATATTGTCCTGACTTAACTCGGGCCGCTCTTTTAACGCTTCTTCAATAGCCGCGCGGCGGTGCTGGCCGTCATTGATCAATATCTGAGCTTCCATCGGTATGGTTAGTGTGCCTAAATTGCTGCCTTTTACGTGCTCAGTAAAGGTAACAGTTTGACTAACAGAAGCAGTAATCGCTGAAAACACATAGTCTGTTGGCCCATCGACTAAATATCTAGCCATTTCCGGAATGCGGCTTTTGTTAAGCGTGCGCTGTGCCCGCAGCTCAACTGGCAGCTCCTCTTCGTCATATATAAATATTTTCGGTATTAGCCGGAGCGGGCAGGTGGTGATATAGAACGGTTTTTGCGCTTGCTGGCCTCTTACTGCAGGGAAGTTGTAGCTAAACCCGCTATCAGTGTCTGTCATTTGTCCTACCTAGCTTGCTATCAGTTACGTAAAATTATTACGTATGTTACGTAATCTTCCAGTGAAAAATAATCTTGAAATTGGATCTGAAAGATAAAAGCATGATTGTTGGGCGGTTATATATTGTGCTTTTGTTAGTGGTTAGCTGATAAATAGCTGTTTATCGGGCAGTGCTGGACGGTGCGCGGTGTCTACGTAATCGAAAAAGTCGACCCTTTGCTCCGCCATTTTTATTTTCACTCTTTCAGCCAATAAAGGGATGGCTTTGGTAAAGTCGTCATAACCCAGAAGGGTAAGCTTGCCCGATTTTAAGTGGATTTTAATCAGATCAATATCATCCAGCTCGCCATACAATTGCAGTGCAGCGCCGGTATAAACCCGCAGTAACGGGGTTAACTTGGTCAGATAGGTTTTATGAAATGTCAGGCTGTGAGGGGTTTCGTCTTCCAGCTCTAGTTTGCTGGGAATTTGTAGCTGAAGCTTTAGGCAGGAGTCTGTAATAGCTTGCTGATCTGCAATACTAAATAGCAGCTCCTTGGATTGCGTTAACGCTACATTGAAGTTACCGAAGAATGCCTTGATATCACGCTTTAAGCTTTCCGGCTGCTGAGTATAGCTTTTGTACTTTTGAAACTGTGCTAAGGCAAAATACACTAGCATGTCTTCCTTGCGCATAGTGGCGGCTTGCTCTAGCTCTTCCCAGTTGAACCATTTACTTACTAAACGCAGTGCTTTTTTTGGTGAGCCTGCTACTTCGGTTAGTTGCTTGTACTGGGTAAATTCATCCTCAGCTGGCAATCGGCCAAGCTCGAGGCTGCATTTCCAAAACGCCTCGAATAAGGGGTGGTATTGAGTAAACAAAAAGCGTGCCTGGCTCTCAGAAACTGGCTCGGGTGCAGTTAAATGTCGCCATTCGTAATGCCGCTTTTGCCGGCTTTGTTGAAATAGCTGCTCAAGGTTTTTGCAACGAAACACATAAAAAATGCCGGGGCCGATAGCGATGGCATTTTCATCGACCGCGGTTTCGATAAACTCTTTTAACTCGCTTTGGCTGTAATATTTTTGAAAGGTGTTGCGAGAGGTAATAACGCCGTCTTTATAAGATTGAAACTGTGCAATATAACTCTCGTTGGCCAGCATAGTCGACACAACCAGCAGTTTTTGGGTTAACTCCCAGCTACCGAGTAGAGCATCTAAACGCTCGTCTTTATCTTCAATAACATTGATGACAAATCCAATATTTACGATGTCAGAACGGACTTTTTCGGCGTCTGGCCGAAAGTTTGGGTCCCACCCTAACGCGTCTAAGCCATGCGCTTCCAGTTCACGTAAATCATCGCCTCGGCCGCAGCCATAATCAAAAATTGAATAATCTCCCTGCAAAAAGCCATGTTTCACCAGAGTTTTCATTGGTGCAGATAGTTCATGTCGCACAAGAGCGGTTTTGTACCGATCAATATTTTGCTCATCTTCAGCACCGAGCAATGCAGAGCTGCGAAACAAGCGGCCATCAACCAGCTCGTAGCCATGTTTGGCAATCAACCGCTGCCAGCTGGCTTTAAAGCCAATCATTCTTGGGTTGTCATATAAACCTGCCGTTTCACCTTCCAGAGTGATCATGCAAAAGCTTTCATATTCCGGGTGGTCCGGCAAAATAAAGTGTTCTTTACGATGTAGTATGGGCGGATTGTCGTGCTCACCATAGTGAGTAACTCTATGTTGCAGCTTGGCTAAATCTACCGTAACGCTTTGCTGTAGTGCCGGGTAGGCATCGGTGTAAAAGTCGGGGTAATTTAGCAGTGACAAACGAAAGTTAGTTTTAAACAGCTTAACGATATTCCAGTCAGATTCCGGCACTTTAAGTGCTGTAGAAACAACACTGACAAATTTCGCCAACACTGGTGGCAAAGCGTTAAAAGCATCCTTATGGATGTAAATTGCATCTGGTAGTTTTTTTCCAGCATGGACTTGCATTACTAACTGATTAAACAGAGATGCATTCATGGTTAAAGCTTTTTAACTAGGTCTAACACGTTATAGCCATAAGCTCTTTTACCAGGATAACACCTGCCTTTTTCACTTTGATGCATTACTTGTAAATGCCTCAAGGGGTTGTTGGATATGCTAATGTGAATTGGTCTATCTCGACCATAAAAGTAAAGCTTGTCGAAGCTTAGTTGCTGACAAATAAACTGCGCGATGCGCTGCATGTCTTCTTCATAACCGTTAACAACAAAATCGCAGGCTGCACCTGGTCGATTGCAAATTTCGTGTCCCATGGAGTTTACCTCTACACAGGCATGCTGATCTAAACTTGGAGCTGTACCCGCTCGTGACAAGCGTTGTATATACCGACTGAGCTCTGAGCCAGTAAAACCGTAGGTGATGTGTATATTGCCAAAATGTGCTGATACTGGGAGTAGTATCTGATTCGTGAGTTGAGCTAAAAAAAATCTGAAGCCGGTATTGGCTTGTTGTCGCCAGCAAATTGATGCTTGGCTTTGTGCCAGTCTAATAGCTGTCGGTACAACTCTTCGTAGCTTTGCAGCACGTTAAGTCTCATGCTTCTTATGTATGAAGTATAAAAAGCGGTTACCGTCTTTACGATACTGCAACTTTCCAGCTAAACGCATGTGCATTAGATGGCAACCCGAAACTTTTAGTGTCTTTTTTGCCTCTGTGCTGGTGAGCCAAGTGCCGTCATTGTCACTTTTATCTCCCCTTTCGTTAGCCTCCATACGCTTCACTCCGTCTAAAAAAAACCTGAAGAACCACCTTTGTTTTTGGAACTGTGGCCCTGTAAACAGTTCACGATTCGTCAGCGGTATGCGATGCCACTTTATCCAGTTCGACCCCAAAATACACGCAAAGCTTATCCAACACGTCTGTAGTTGTATTGTAGCCTTTTTGGTTCGCGATTTTTGACAGTGTGGTTCTGTGGATCCCTGTGCTTTTTGACAGCTCGTCAAAAGTGATCCGTCTGTTCTCGTTAAATTCTTTGTCTGCAATCAGCTCTTTGAGCCTGAATCTGATCATGCTTTGCCCCTCAATCAACCCCCTTATTCTACACAAAAAACGCGTTTGATCATTAATTGATGTGTAAAAGCTACAAAAGTTGCTTGACAGTGATATTTATATCCGCATAATGATGAGTATGCGCTACATTTGTTTATCAGGAGGTGTTTACGATGCTTAAAACCTACTTAACCACTGAAGAGTTGGCTGAACTCATCAAGTACGACGCCAGAACAATTCGCGAGTCGTTGAAAGACCGGGTGTTGTTTGAAGGTGTCCACTACATCCGTCCATTTGGTGGCCGCAAGATTTTGTATATCTGGGAAGCCATTCAGAAGGACATCAATAAACCTCAATCGAGGACATTCATCCCAATGGCAAATGGAGGTATGGCACATGGGTAGTGTAAGAAAGCGTGATTCCGGCACATTGCAGCTGGATTTCAGATACCAAGGCATTCGTTGCCGCGAGCAAACGGCGCTGCCGGATACGCCGGTAAACCGCAAAACGCTGACGAAGCTGATGGAGAAGATTGAAGCGGAGATCTTGCTGGGCACCTTCGTTTACAGCAATTACTTTCCGAACAGCAAGCTCGTCAGCAAGTTTGAAAAAATGGCGCAGCAACGTTTGGCCGTGAATGCGGCTGGCAAAGAGCCAAAGTTTGCTGAGTTTGCGGACATCTGGTTGGATGAAATGGCGGTCAGCTGGCGGGTTTCGTACCAAGAAACCATGCAGGTGGTGGTTAACAACCGGCTGAAACCTTACTTCGGTAGCAAGTTGATCAGCAGCATCACTAAAGCGGACATCATCCAATTTCGCGCCTCACTCGGCAAAGTACGTCGCGAAGATGGACAAGGGTTGTCTGCCGGCTATATCAACCGGAACATAAAAGTACTTTTTATGATCCTCAATGAAGCCGCCGATCGCTATCAGTTTACTGCGCCCGAGCGTTTAAAACCACTGAAAACCCCGAAGTCGGATGTCGACCCAATGACACTGGAGGAAGTTGAGCAGTTTCTGCGCCATGTCGAAGCCAAATTTCGCGATTACTACATAGTGCGGTTTTTCTCCGGTATGCGTACCGCCGAAATTGATGGTCTGCAGTGGCGTTATATCGACTGGGACAATCGTCGTATTTTGGTGCGTGAAACCTGGGTGAAAAACCGTATGGAGTACACAAAAAACGATGGTAGTCAGCGTGAGATCAATATGACGGAACCTGTCTATCAGGCGATGCGACGTCAGTTGGAGCAAACCGGCAGTAACAAGTATGTTTTTGCTACCCGTAATGACACACCATACAGCCACCGCAACCTCGCGCAGCGTGTCTGGTATCCAGCCCTGGCAGCTGCAGGGCTTCGTGCCCGAACGCCTTATCAAACGCGACATACCACGGCGACTTTATGGCTGGCCGCGGGTGAAAACCCCGAATGGATTGCTCGGCAAATGGGACACACCACTACCGAAATGCTGTTTCGTGTGTACAGCCGTTACGTGCCAAATCTGACCCGTCAGGATGGGTCTGCGGCCGACCGGTTAATCAGTCGTTTTAATGGAGGGGCACAATAATGATCCAGATTGAACAAACTCCGGCATTTAAACGCTATGTGCTAGAAAAAGGCCTAACTCGTCAGGTCCGGCAAATGGCCAGTTACCTGATGACAGCACTCTTCATCGAACCGCATGGTCGCCAGCTTGCATGCATTATCACGCCAAACGTAGCACAGGACAATACCGAGTTAGTGCTCGACTGGGTGCGTCAAGAAGTATGTTGCGTGAGTTGCTGTAAAGAACTGGATTTCACCGAATTGCAACGAAGTTTTGTGAATTGGTTGCTGGACCATGATATTCCAATGGGAGAGCTGCAATGAGCGACTTCAACAGTGAATTCGGTGTATTTCAGGTGTGGTTAGGACATTTCCTGACTACTGCACAAATGTACGATGCAGATCGTGTGTTTCAGCTTGAGCGGTGTCATCAGCGTTTTCACTACCCCTATACTGCGTTTGGGCAACGTGGCTTTCTGCCACTCGACACATTGGCCCAACAGGCTTTTTGCCAAAAACTGGCCCACCGCGGTTGCATCCCCTCGCTGCTGTTATTGGGGCACAGCCTGTCGACGGACTACGGCGACAGCAAACGCGTGATTTGTGATGTCAGCGGCTATCAATATGCATTTCGAGGTATTGAAGGCATCTTGCTGCATTGTGCAGACCCTGGTTTTTGGCAAGAGAGTCAGCTGTTTTTGGAAACTCCACAACTTTATCAGATTTGCAGCTATCTGCAGCGCAAGTGGCAGCCATTGGGACTTAACCACGGGAATCACCCGGTGATTGAGTTTTGTGAAATGCTGACTGAAGGCTTTGCCTTCACCATGCAGTTAGATTCCTAAATATCGGAGAATATGATGCAAAGCTTAATTCCAGTTCCTGCTTACTTCGGTAAAGGCAACAATGAAATTGTCTTGCTTGATCCAAGCCGCCTTGCTGAATGGCAAGGGTTAGATAATGAACAGCCAAAGATCCTCTGCAAGACCATGATCTACGGTAATTACTCTACTGGATGGAGTCTCTATCTGCATGAGCATGGAAACTACCACTGGCTAATGGGAGCCGATGTTGCGGAGCCTTCAGAGCAAGCTCCGTTAGATCTGATTGCACTGTTTGGGCACTATCTGGCGATCATGCCAGGGCAAAAACTGATTTTTTGCAGTGTAGATGTGGCCTGTTTTGCCGTTTCTTTTATTAGTGCATCAGGGTGTTCGGACCATTCAGGGGTGTAACATGTTTTGTTAGCCACAAATCAGCCCTGCCCATGTATCAATGTGGGCAGGGCTTTTTAGCCGGTGAAGGCTATTTACCGTAAGATTCTTTCGTCAGGATTGACAAGCCTTCATGCGGATTAATTCCAATTTGCTCGCAAATGTTGACGAATTCCAAGATATCCATCCTGCGCTCAAACTGCTCAATTTTGGAAATATAAGTCGAATTGGGGTAACCCAAGCGCTCGGCTAGGTCCAGTTGAGTCACCTTTTTGAACTTTCGCTCTGCGATCATCCAGCCAACCAGTTGACGGTAGCGTTCATTGAATATGCTTTTCATAGTTGAAAAACATATTCTTTTGATCAATATTATCGAAATTCGATAATATTATCGCATTAAGCTCGGTCTCATTTAGAGTGCCAAAGTGGCACTTTGCGGCTGGTGCTTGATTGATGTTCGGGTTGGAGTTGTAGAGAAAGCTTGGAGAGCACTCAAAGCACCGCTACTACTCGCTGGTATTGCTGTTAGCAGTGAGGTGAAGGATGGATCTATCAGTAAATTTAGTGGAAGGCGTGATGCTGGAGAGCAGCAAACATTCCAGCACGAGCGTTTATTCCACGGGGCGGGGCACTCGGAATGATCCGGTTCGGGTGCATTCGCAGACGAATACAGTTCAGGAGTTTTGGCTGAAAAAGCTCGACGGGACTGAGAGCAAAATCACGCTGAACAACCGGGAGGTTCAAGCCCGTGAAGGCCACCGCCTGATTTTGCTGCAAGGTGAAAGTGAAGATGGTTTGGTGGGGTACGTGGGTTACCTCAACCTCGACACCGACCGGTACGTTATTTTCAATAACAGCGGTATTGCCAGGGCTTTTGCAGGGCGAGGGTTGCCGTTCTACATCTTTGTATTGCTAGCGTTCATTGCAGGTGGCCTGGTGGTGTTCGCCAAAGGTTTTGCGGCCGGCTTTTTTGCTTGGGCGTTGGGTCTTTTTGCTGCTATTTTCGTCCGTAATATTCATGGTTTTTTCATTGGTTTGACGTTATCGAGTCTGACCAAGCAGGCGGTGCAAACCGCCAAACGTTCAAACTCGTTTACCTCGACTGTGGAGCGTCACTCAGCCTTGAGCGCTCCAGAGGGCGAGTCCCATCCCCGATTACAAAATTAATCCCCTGAGAGACCGATTTGGCAGGAAGTGTGGTGTTGGTGGCTGCAGATGCAGCCCCGCACCCCTTGTGCGGATTGGTCGTAGGGGCTCGTTTCAACGTTTTTTCTGATGACTACAGTTGGAGTACAGGCAATGAAGGACGGTTTTATCACACGGAGCATCGCGTCGGGGGCGGCAGTGCTTGGCTGTAATGCATATGCCACATCCCCTTCGGCACAGCACCACATGCTGGCGTCAATTCAGTATCTGGATGACGGGGCGGGGAAGGTTGGGGTTTATGGCGCCTTTGGTCGAAGTGGCTGCTCGATGCCGGTCAGGTTCGCAGGCCTGTTGGGTCTGGCGTGGTGGCGAAGACGTGCTGACACCAAACCAGGTTCACGATTCGGCGGCCGGTTGGTGGCTGCTGTGGCACTGGCCTTGGGGCTCTCTGCCTGTGGCGGCGGTGGGGGTGAGAGTTCTACACCAACAACTCCGCCGGTGGTGACCAAACCGGATTTAAAGCTGACTGTGGCGGGCACTGCTAATGTGCTGGAAAACACCACACTGGAAGTTCCGGTGACAATTTCGGGGGCGCAAGGAGGCGTAACTGCGTCTGTGACCCGCACCGGTCCGGATGCCTTTGCGGTTACCTCCACCCTTGGCACCACCGGAGGAAAACTACAGCTACAGCTCGGCGACCTGTTCGCGGATTCTGAAGGTACGGTGACGGTTTCCATCACCGATGGCGACGGACGGACCAGTAATGCGACGCTTGCGGTGACCCTCAAAAACTCCCCTGGCTTTCATCGGGTGGTGGCCAGTCTCCCGGAGCAGGGCACTGTACTCAAAGAAGGTGAGTCACTGACGATTCAGTTGCAGTTTGATGGCGCAAGCGGTGCCGTGCAGGTGGTGGCGACCCCGCAATCCAAGGAAGACACCATTACCACCATATCTGAGCTCAGCGCTACTGGTGGTATGGTCACCGTGAATGCTGGCGAGCTGCAGTACCACGACCAGCCGTTCAAACTGACGCTGGCCTTTACCGATGCAGCTGGCCAGACGCTCAACAAAACGTACGCCATTTCTCTGGTGAACCCGTCTGGGGCAGAAGCCATTCAGGCGCTCACCCGGATGATGGCTGCTGCCCCCGCATTTAGTGAGCTTGGCACCGAACGCGAGCTGGTCCGGCGATTGGCCATGCTGGCGGTGCTGAGTAACCCTAGTTATGCGCAACCAGAAAGCACGTTGCTGACTCAGTTTGACAACACGCTTGCAGCTCAGGGGCAGCAGGCTGTGCTGACCGAATGGCTGGCGGCGCATACAGAGGATGCTTCCCGCTATAGCAGTGGAGTCCTTAAAGAAAACTCGGTCAAAGAGGCAACCACAAGCCTGCTGACTCTGTTGCGCTCTCATGCGGCTGTGGTGAACCCGGTCATTGCCGAGGCAGTTGCCGTCACCAATGGTCTGGTGCCCGCCCTGACATTGGATGCGGTGACCTATGACGCCACCAGCAACAAGCTCTCCCGTTTTATTGGCAATAGCGCATTTGGTCAGTACCAAAACGACCAATGGCAATTTGGCAGCAATTACGCATTTTTAACGTCGATTGTATTCCCTGAAACCCAGCAATGCAGCCCAGAATAGGACGTATCATGATGAAACATTTAACGATTATGGCGGCATTTTGGAGTGTGGTGAGTCTCCCAACTTTAGCGCAGCCCCAAGACACCGTGCGGTTGGTGTTCAGTTCAAAGGCCGCTCAGGTCACATCACAGTCTCAAAAGGCCGCACCTGATAACGGCTGTGTCCGCGCACCGCGTGGGGATGCAACCTGGTGTGTCGGTACGGTGCAAAACACGCTTGCCCAGTCCCAGACTGTTGCACCTGCTTTTTATGTACAGGAGCTTCCCGCACAGGGCTACAGCGCCCATGATATCGCCACGGTATTGAATCAAGATGGGCGTTTTGGCTTGGTTGAGGTTGATGTTGAAGTCAGTGTCACCCCGGTCTTTGTTCAGGAGGTGCCCGTGGAGTCTGCGGCGGCTGTGGTCAATGACCCGGGTTTTCCGCTCTATCAAGATGGGCGCTATTTTGCCAACCGCAGCCAGTCGGTTACGGGGAGCGCTATTCTCGATATGTGGGCGGCGATTGGTCTGCCATCGGTGCTGACCCCGAACGAGCCAATCGACCTGCTGATATTGGATTCAGAGTTTGAAACGAGTGCCGATGTGGTGTACCAATCAGGCCGTTCATTCTCCACAACGGCGTTAATCAAAGATGGACCTGCTCAGGTACCAAACGACGACTACAGTATCCGGCCGGAAGTGGATGATGTCTGTGATGCACATGGCTTGCAGGTGACCGCTGTCTCTAGCGCCACCATCAACAACGGTTTGGTGGCTGCGGGTATCACCAATAACGTCAATCGTCACGCGCTCAGGGTCTTGACGTGTGGCACCGGCTTCCTCTCCGATGTGTCGAATGGAATGCTATGGGCGGTAGGGAAACCGTTCACCGGTTCGGAAAATGTTACGCCTTACCAGGGAAGGCCAAATGGCATCATTAATATGAGCCTGAGTGGCAAAACGGAGACCTGTCCAGAGTACATGCAAATTGGGATTGATGCCGTCCGTGCTGCAGGTTTTACTGTGGTCGTTGCTGCTGCAAACAAGTATGGCGATACCAAAGAATACTCGCCAGCCAATTGCCGTGGTGTGGTGGTGGTCGGTTCTGTGAGCGAAAATGGCCAAGTGTCCGCTTTCTCCAATACCGGTGCGGAAGTCAGCGTGATGGCTCAGGGTGAGATGATGCCAATGCCTTGCGAGGACCGGACGGATACATGCTGGGGGGCAGGGACATCCTTCTCCACGCCAGTCGTATCCGGTGTGCTTGCAGCGGTGAAACGTGAGACGGGTGCCGATACAGCGACGCTCAACGTTGCGGCTCGTTTGACGGCCAACCAGGTGGAAGACCCACGGTGTGATACACCCGGCGTGTGTGGGGCAGGTTTGTTTAATGCCATGGGGGTGTATGAAGTGGCAAAAGCGGCCCAAGAGGGGAAGCTGAACTTCATGACCCATGCGCTGAATGGCCGGACCGAGTGTGACAGAACCTGGCTATTGGACCATTTTGGTCGCTCGGCTCTGATTTGCCAAATGTACCAGGTGACGCTGTTCAACAACTACGCCAAAGCCGGGGATACATTCAAAATGTACTCTGTTGCAGATGGTGAGGACTTTTACAGTGCCACCCCAACCCTGGAGGGAGAATTTACGCACAACACCTTTATGTTGAGCAATGTTCAAGTGACTGGTCGTAAATATGGTGCTCAGCTCTGCCGTGATGGACGCTGCAGTGAAGAGATCTTGCCTGTGCACATCGACAATGCCTCTGGTGCTAATCAGTCGACACTCTGCAATTGAATATGCTCTGTTGTCACGGCCTTTCACTGTAGAGGCTGTGACAGTTCCATTTGTAGGTTCTTGGCTTTGGTTATAGTGGCACAAATTCAGTGTGCCACTATAAGTATACTAAAAACGCTGAAACGACATAATAAATACAGGAAAGCTATCTATGACGATAGAATCAAAAAGTAACAGCAATAAACTGCGGCATAAAATTATTCGTTGGCTTTATAACAGAACTCCATATTTACAATCAGATAACTTAAATACGTTGCAGCTAACGCCCCCTAAATTTTACAAACCCAGTGCCGACGCAGGATTGCTCTTTGACTGGCAGCACGAGCTTCATCGTTCATACCCACCTTACTTACCGAATGACATAGCAGAAACATTAAAAACACTAGTTATCACTGAAAAATACGAAGTACACGACTTTGATTTCTCGAACATAAAGAGTCTTTCGGCATCAAAAAGCTTTGGTCCATCACTTTATTCTGCGTGTATTAATGGTAGTTGGTTCGCTGATGCTGCATCTTGGGGCCAAGCTATGTACCCATCGGATAACCTGTCAGGCTTAGATGACACCGATTGGGAGCACAACATTTGGTATATAGAGAATCGAGAGGGTTTTTCGAAAAACAGGCCTATTACCGTCAAATATCTGGAATGGATAAATAGATATGTTGGGATACAGTCAGGCGGATCTCACCATACAGCTATGGTTCTTCACCAGATAAAAAATCAGAAACGAAGCTATAAGCGGCATGCTGTTGTAACAAAATACTCTTTGAGTTCTGTCGATATCGCCAACCTTTTAAAAAATTATTGCATGTTCGTCACTGCCGAGAAATTGCATGCTCCTAAGCTTTCTGATTCAGATGTGACAATAGACCAAGCAGTCAGTGAATACATATCTTCCAATGTTTACACTCTTGCAATACACCGCAGCGTAAACGATGCCGTCATGTGTTTTATTCCATACAAAGACCTAAAAATAGGTAATGATCTTTTTCAACAATGGTATAAAAAGCAAGTGGTTAGAAAAACTGTTATTCCATTACTTGATTTAGTGAATTCTACTTTGGAATACTGTACGACCCCATACATACATGAAATTCATAGATGTCACCTGGGAGATCCATTTAGGACAAATGACAAATTAGCTAAGAGTATATCTACAGTGGCTGTCGAATGTATCAAGTGACGCAGTTTAACAACTGCGCCAAGGAAGGAGATACGTTCATAATGTGCTATGTTGCAAGTCGGCTTAGGCATCGAAAAAATCACTAGTCATTTTGTGCTGAACGAAGCCAAATGGTTTGGCGGCTACTAACTGGAAATTTTGCAGTGGAAGGCTGATTGAATAAACGGTGCTTGATTACTAGTTAGCGGAATATGGATTCGTTGGGTGTGGTGTTCTCTAGTCCCGGTGCCGATTTGAGCCTTTTACGCCATCTCTCAGGTGCTGTCGTCAAACGCCACTTTCGTTGTTGAAGTTGCGTTTCGTCATTGTGAGCTATGTGCAAACCAAAGTGCCGTATCTTAAAAAGGCTGTTCACTCACTGTCGTCAGTTGGTTTGATACCCGGTCCTTGTTCCCACCAGTTTTTATTTTTTGCTTTTCGTTTTTTCTTCACTGTGGAATTCGATAAGTCGTCAAATGACACATCAATAGGTTTCGGATTGATTTGGTCGTTATGAAGTAGCTTCGCGTAAGAGCTTTTTGGAATGTCACCGTTGCCCTCTGAAAATTTGTCAGTAGCCGGGGCATCATCTGGCAAACTCACTTCAATAGATGTTTGTGTCAGTTCCACTGGTAGTGGCAGTTTGGACAGATGTTCGATCGCTTCAATGGGTCGAGCTTGTTGCTGGTTAACTGATATCACTGCAGGTTGGGTTTCTACAACCTGTTGACGTCCGCCATAGTAGAAATACAGCGCCGTCATGGCCACATAAAAGCCGTAATCACCAATGCTGTGGTTTAGATTGCGTCCAGGACCAGTACGCAGTGTCAAAGCGGCATATGGGATATTACTGATGTCTTTGTAAGGCTGTAGCTTCAGTTTGACTTGTTCGCCCAACTGACTGTGGAGTTGCCATTTTGCAGCTAGCTCGGTACGAAAGTTTTCTCCAAATGCTTCATTAAACAGCACATCAATATTCAAGTAATAACGCTTGGGCAGTTGCAGCAGTAGTGGGGTTAAACGACCCACAAAAATCGAAAGCTCACCCGGTTGCCTGAACTGGCAATTGTTCCAACTGACCGGGCGTTCCACGATAAAATGGCCAACTCTCAGAACATCCTGCAGTTGCTCGTGCGACAGCCGGTGAAAAGCTTCAAGCAAGAGGTGTGTCGTTTTGGCTGCATACTGTTTCTTCGGCCAGTCTAGTAGGGCGTAGCTGGCCATGTTCGAGTGGCGTATGGCGCCTGTTTGCTTATCAGTCGTTTTGCGTGCAGCCCGATTTTCCTTTTGCTTACGAGCTTGAAGTAACTTCGTCGCGTTTTCGAATGTATCCTCATCCAAATGCCGGTCTTTGGCCCAACGTCGGGCGTAGTAGCAAAGGGTGTGTAAGCTAAACTCGCCGTTAGCAGACTCGTCTGATGAAACGGCGGATATATCCTCGCTGTCATTATCTATCAGCGCTTTAACATCTTGCCGATTGAAAAGACACAGAGCTTGGTAAAAATCCGCAATTGCGTTGGGATAGCCGTTGGCTTCGGAAGTCGGGTGTAAACGGTTGTGCTCTGCCACATCTGAGCTTTGAGGTGCTGGGAACTGGCTGGCCCAAGGAGCGAGTGCTTCACCGAGTACACCCTGCAGGCCCAACTTTTCCATGCGATGGAAAAAGGTTCGTCTTGGCAGTTTGAGCAAAGTTGCGGTGGTATCCAGATGTAACGCGTAATCACGCCACACTTCGGCGTTATGGCACCAATGCATGGAGTGTAAATAGTGCAGCAATGTCATCGATGGACTTGCGTGACCTGCCATCGTGCTAATCGCGTGCAGTTCACCACGAACACAGGCTGTGCTGGCTTGATGAAAGTAGTGGGCTCGCGCATCTTCTAAATGCTCCATCACATCATGCCGAAGATAAGATGCCAGGGGGTGTTGGTTTGGATATTTATGACGCTGCCAGTACCAGAATGTCCAGGTTACGAAGCTGTGCCGTAGGCGGTGGTAGCGAAAACCCGCATCCTGAGTCACTTGCTGCAAGGCTGCGACAACTGGCAAAAACGCAGTATCACGGTCAAGTGGTCTGTTGGCTGTTAAATCGCTGAACAGGTAATCAGTTGACCCCAGTTGCTGACGTATTTTCAGGAATTCGTTAAACCATGTGCGTTCAGTTGCCGAGAGCAGCCTGCCAAGTGGCAGGTAGCGGGTGGCAGACTGGCTTTTGAGCTGGCGCTCTGCATGTGGTCGTACGAATAGCTCCGTGAGCTCTGATATTTCTTCTGGCAGTTTGCCTGGTGTTTGTATATCAGCCATATGGAGAAAAAGAGCTTCGCTTCGGCGCAAACCACAGCGAAAGCCAAGCACAAGCAGTAACAACTGGATGTGTTCGATATACGGGGTTTTGGAAAACATGCGCCGTTTTTGCAGCAACTCACAAGCGCGTTGATATTCTGAAGGCAGCAAGATGTTGGCATCGACCATCAGTGCAGGGCGCCTGCTGGTTTGCATCACAAAGCTTGAGCAGACATAGCTGGGCTCAACGTGATAAACCTGCTCCAGAAACAGATGAAAATCGCGCAGGATTTTGGCTTTTTTTAATTGAGCACGCAGCGTCGGAGCTTCATCAATGATTTCCAGATAATGCTCATCTAAGGTTGCGGTGTCGAATGTCAGCGGGTTCTGTGCATGAAACGTGCGTCCCAGTGGCAAAAAAATGCTACTTAGGTAAGTAATCAGCGTGCTGGGTTTTAGTTTGCCCGACCATTTATTTTGGGAGGTTAGTCGAAGTGCCGCCCATTCGATGAGCAATCGGGTGATGGGCAACAGCACATGCGTTGATGACGTGGCATGCGCCTTGACCTGTCGGCTCAATTCAGGCAACGAACTGGGCCTTTGACCCAAAAGGTTAGCTTTACCGGCATACTCTGGTTTGTTAAATGAGCCGAGCAGTTTCCTTACAGTTCTGATGACAGCCACGCAGTCGGTGGTTGCTTGATAAATAGTTGTTGCTGATAAAGTGAACTTACTACTTGAAAACTGAGGAGTGCTCATCAGCTCAGTGGGCTCAGCGGAAATCGCCCTGGTTGAATCTTCTTCCTTCGTAGTGGGCAGAGCGACGTAGTGGCCCAGTAACCGCTCGAAAGCTACAGATGTTAATGGCAAATTAGGTTCTTCGCCTTGCAGAACAGGCAGGTGGCAGGCCGTATGGGTAAGTGATAAACGGGCGACAATCGCTCTGGCAAGCAGCTCGGGGGAGAGCTTCGCGAGCACTGTGCTCCCGCTTTGGCGAAGGAAAAATCGCAGGCAAGTCAGCATCGTCAATTGCTTTAACGTCGGCTCCGTGTACCAGCAATTGTCGCTTCGCAGCTGATAGAAACGTGGAAGCAGGGCGCCGCTGACAGGATCTGGGATCCAAGGACTCGTGCTCTCACCTGTTGCGTTAAGCTCCAGCCAGACTACCTGTTTGCTTTGTTTGGGGACTGCAGTTTTCAGTGAGAGCAGCAGGCTTTGGAGTAAGCTCAAGTTCACAAGGCCACCAAAACGTAGTGCGCTGTAGAGCAGTTGACCCAGATAAAATTTAGCGTTTTGGACTGAACCTGGGAGCATGCTTCGTGAGTTGAAGCCAAAATCAGGGTTTTTCAAGAACTGCAGATCAAGCGTATCGATGTGAGTTAAGTACTGGCTGTATTGCTGGCGAAGAGGTGGTTTCGGGCGCTTGATGAGGATCGGGTTTTTAACGCTCAGCTTCTTATCCAATTTTTCGCGATGGGCAAGGATATAGCTATTAAGCTGATGTATCAGTTCGTTCGCAGCTTTGGCTGAGACTTGATGCCCCATATCGTCACGGACGTTTCGGTCATACAATTGCCAAAATATACGACTGTAGTGATGTTGTTCCAGCTTTAGAAAACCATCCATCGCGTCATCTGCTTTTTTACCCGTGACGGACAAAAGGATTTTTTGCAGCTCCTCAGGCAACTCAGCTAATTTCATGTGTGCAATCCTTTCAATGCTTTTATCTCCAGCAGCTTCACGAGGTCATCCAAATGAGGCATTAAGGTGAGTCGTACATCTTCAAATGAAAGTGTGTTGTGCTGATGCCAGATAGTTTCGCCGAGATTGCCGTGCCCCAGTAATGCGTCAATACAAAATGTTGGAACGGATTTTTTTTCAAACCAGGACCGCAACAATTTACGATTACCATTGGGTGGGCCAGAGAAATAGGCCGCCACTTCCTTTCGCAATAAGCTTGGCTTAAACGCCATGATAGAGAGCGGGTAGGTCTTAACTATGGAGCCATTTGCGATTGCGCCGGCGTTGGTAAAAAAGAACGGCTCCGGACCTTGTGCCGCCTGCCACTGTTTCAACAGGCCAATCCGGTGTAATCGCCCGAGCATGGCCTGTACATGTGTGTGATAAGCCTCTGCAATCCTGATGGCTAAAGGATGCAGCGGGATCGTCCTGGTGTGGTATTCGTCGTCACTGTCTTTGTCACGAACCACCGCAACTTGAGCTGCGAGTAAAATATCCCGCAATGGGATAAACCCTTGATGGGTGGGGCGCAGCCCGGTCAGTAATCCCTGTGCGACGATGCAGTAGGCGGTGTAGTGATTGTGAAATTGGACCCAGTCGCTACTGAGTCGGTTTTTCCGCAGGCCCTGCAATTTTTTACTCAAGCCATTCAGCAAGTTGTTGTAGTCATCCAGGCTTGGAGCTTGTCTGCAGCCAAGCTCAATAAGCTGTGGTAGTACTGCCTTATGAAATGCCTTCTCGGCACCAAAACCTGCATCATGCAGTACAGTTTCCACCAGTTTCTGATAACGCGTTTGCAGGAGTTGTGCTGGCAGGGAGGTATAGTAAAGCCTAGCCTGACTGCCGGGCGCAGGTCTATTGAACATCAAGGTTGCGCACGCCGAACCAAACATCGCGCAGGCACGCAAAAACAGGGTGTTGGCAATTTGCTGTACGCTGATTACAAGGCCTGTAGTATCGTAAATATAATTTTTAAGCGTATCAGTGGAATGACTGAACTGGGAATGCCTTAAAGGCTGTCCATGTTCAGCCCATAAATAATGTGAGCCATCCGTGTATTGTGTGAATGCATCTGCCAATAACGCCGGCATAGGCAGCTGTAAGCCTTCAATCTTGTTTGTGGCAACTTCGCTCATCGATTCTGCATAAGGCACTTGGTATTGTGGCAGTGCCATGACTGACCTTGCCAAATCTAATTTCGGAAACTGCGGTGTGGAAAGATTTACAGTGGTCTGTATTAGTCTGTCAGACACATACCCAGTAAAGAATGAGGTGATGGCGACTAGGGCGGCTTCAGCGGCATCTTCAGTCTGTGGTGGGTACTGGCACCAGTTGAGTAATTGAAAAATTTGGCTATTCGTTAAAGCGTGGTGGTCTGTGTAAAGGTACTGGTGCTGTCTTTCGAGTCTGCGCATCACTGATTTAGATAGACGCCTGCCATGAAAAGCGGCGATATATGATTCGAGTGGTTCATGCTCTGCAAAGAGATAAACCTCAGCCTGCTGCTGTTCGAATATCTCTTCCCCAGCGTCTACATGTTCATCGTCTAGCTGTCCCTGTAAGATGGAAAACAACAGGTTATCCTGCTCGCCAGGTAAGGTTTCAACCTGCACCAGGATGTTGTTCTCAAGCGCCGTCACGCCATGGGAAATAACACTGTCACGGTCAAAGCGTTTAACAGAGCGGCGGCCACTGGCTCTTCGCTTTTTTTCATGCCCAAGCGGGATCTCTAAAATTCTGATACAGGTTGAGATTTGATGGTAGATTGCAATAGCGTTCTGTATAGGATCCTTGCTTTCTTTCGCGCCATTTTTCGCTAAGTCTGAGTTGCTCAGCCGGTAGTATTTCCGATAATAGGCGCGGTATTCATACAGCCAGCCAACAAAGGCTCTGAGGTTTTTACATTGGCCGCAGTTTTTCTGTTTCAGCCAAGCGATGGCGACAACATCTTCCGTGAGTTGGCGAAAAAAAAGACCAAGCGTCACAGGCTCGTAGGTTTTGAGCCTTTCTTCATCTCGGACTTTATCTTTGACCAAAAATGGCAAAATAAACAGCACTTGCCGTAGCCACCGATAGAAATCGGCGTTGTCACGATTTAGCAGGTAGTGCAGCGGGTAATACGGATTCTTTTCAAGGTCGCCGTGAAAAAGTTGGCTCAGTTTGGTTTTCGTTTGGTGACGTTTGAACTGTTTGTATTGGGATAACTGCTCGAGGTTGCTGAGTAGTGAATTGGCCTCAGCTTGCGAATGATGAACTAAAGAAACAAATTCATCACTCCGACCAATATCTTCCAGCCAACCATCACTAAAAGTCAGTCGGAAATTCTTTAAAACGGCCTCTATATATTTCAAGGTTGGCGGCGTGTGCAGGGTTCGCAGCAGGTTTGTATAGGCGATTCTCTGCTCATCTGAAGCACTGAGTCGTGTAAAAAATTGGTCAAATTCAGTGATGGCCAACGGTACTTAATCCGATACTTTTGCTCGGTCGGCCAGGCGCCGTTCAGAGCTGTACTTGGGGTATTTGTCTAATACTGCTGATCCCGTGTGTTGGCGGATAATGTCGAGTTGGGCAGCAACTTTGGTTCCTAACGAAAACAAAACCGCACTGCCAGCAATATCGTCGCCAGCGAGTTCTAAAATTTGTTTGGGCCGAAGGTCGGTCTGTTCAATAACCTGAATTTGTTCGAAGACCTGATTCACAGTATTTTGAACGGATGATTCCGCAGACTGCGAAGTTGAAGTCGCCTGCAGGGCGAGAAAAACAGACAGCAGTTCGAATTGACGTAAACCAGCGACAACATAGTAGAGTTGTTTGTCTTCTGATGGGGGGACGCCCGGAGGATAATCGACATCTTGTCGCCGCATGACATGTATTGGGTATAGCTTCAATAATGAAGCTAAGCCTTCCGCCGTAAAATCTCTGACTTGTGCTGTATACATCAAACTACTGATCTGTTTGCTTTTACTGCTTAGCTTCGGATGTATGCCAGATAATTGATGAGTAAAAATGGTAATTAACCGCACTGATAAAACTACTTAGGGCTGTGACAGCCTGTGTACCTGATCCTTTTAAGTCTGAGAATTTACTAAGTTATCAGAAAAAGCAACAGAGAAGTGTGCTGGCAAGGCTTTGTCGATGATCAACCTCAGCGTGGCAAGCCAGAAAGTCACTTTGTAAGTTGGAAGCTTAAGCGGAACAGCGCTTAGAAATAAGGCTTAGCCGTTTTATAGCACTTAGGTTTGGCCGTTTACAGATCGGCCAGTAAAATACATGCACAGTGAGGTGAACTGACTATCCGGATCATCTCTGTTTCATCCGTGACGCCGGGCAATAAAATAATAAGAAAGGTTCTCAGCGCAGTAGGTGCTATGCCAAGGAGTCTTTTGTATGGCCAGTGAAGCATATTGTGGTCCATTGAACCCCGGTCAGCTGGAAGCCGTTACCTTTGAGAAAAAGCATGCGTTAGTTCTCGCTGGCCCTGGTTGTGGCAAAACTAAGGTGATTGTTGCACGGGCTGCTCATCTCATTTCAACCGGTGTTCCACCCGAGCGGATCTTAATCCTGACGTTTACCCGCTTAGCTGCGTCGGAGATTATTGAGCGGGTCGAGCTTGCGATGCGTGACAGTCACATTGGGCTGCGAGGGGCGACATTTCATACTTGGTGCAGCACCATTCTCAGAAATTCACAAGGCCTGTTTGGCCCAATGGACTTCACCGTTATGCAACGGGACGACCAATTGCAACTGTTTAAAATGTCTTTAGCTCGGCAAGCTCCCAAAGGTGGCCTGCCATGCCCGGCCTCCATTTGCGACCTGTATTCCGAAGTCAGAAATACTCTGAAAAAATTTGACCAGGTACTGGCTCGTAGATTGCCTAGGTTCGTCGGCCAGCGTGATGATATTGTTGCTGTCATCCAGGATTATGAAGAGAGAAAACGCCAGTGCAACTATGTAGATTTTGACGATTTGCTGTTTAAAGTCATGCGTAAAATTGAAAAGTCCCCAGAGCATCGCGCTTGGCTTGGGCTGCAGTATGACTATATTTTGGTTGATGAGATGCAGGATACAAATCCGTTACAGTGGGCATTACTCCAACCATTGACTGAGTGGGCGACATTGTTTTGTGTTGGCGACGACGCTCAGTCTATTTACGGTTTTCGGGGCGCTGATTTTCAAAATGTTCACTGCTTTCAAAAGCGATTGCCTGATTCCGCGATACTCAGATTGCAGCAGAATTATCGGTCGACACAGGAAATTCTAGACTTGTCGAACTGGTTAATGTCGGTCAGTCCTATTCACTACGGGAAAAACTTGCGGGCGGTTTGCGGTTCTGGGCACGTGCCGGAGTTACATACGTTTAATGACGCACAGGAGGAAGCCTTTTGGATTGCCAAGGATTTGGTTCGTCGGCATAAATCAGGTGTTCCTTGGCAGAGTCATATGGTGCTCGTCCGCACGAGATTAGATGCAGAAATTATTAAAGAAGCCTTTGCCGAGTATAAGGTCCCGTTTGTTTATTTGAGTAGTACACCGCTTTTTGAAACTGGGCATATCAAGGACGTACTTTCAGCACTTCGAGTGGTGGCAAACCACCGGGATGAACTTGGTTGGATGCGCTATCTGACACTGTGGGCTGGCGTTGGCGAAGTGACCGCAACTAAAGTCAGTAACCAGATGATAGAGCAATCGAACATCGGTGCGTGTCTCGAGCTCCTGAGCAGCGAGAAAAAAATACCCAAAGCCCTTATTGAGGTGCTGCAAGCCATTTTGGCGTTACCGAAGCAGGTGTCAGCAATGATTAAAACTGCATCGACTCTGATGACTGAAATCCTCAAAGAGAAATACAAGGATGATTGGCATGTACGCCAACATGATTTTAATACTGTCCAAATGACTGCGGAATCTTATGTATCCATTTTGGCGTTTCTGGAAGACTATGTACTGGAGCAGTATCGTGCTGCTGTGGATAAGAAAAGTAAACTCCGAGATGCGGTCTGTCTGACGACCATTCACTCTGCAAAGGGTTCCGAGCGAAACGTTTGTTACGTGCCGCAACTTTCCGTAGGAAGGTATCCATCCAAGTCCGCAATCGGTGATGCTGACTCAGTTGAAGAAGAACGACGTGTACTATATGTCGCAGTGACCAGAGCGAAAAAAGAACTTATTTTGACGAGGCATTTACCGTCGGACTGGGAGCTCCAAAAGGGCCGTTGGCCGACAAAGACTAAAGTAGAAAATGGGGAACAGAGTGGACTGGACATCGCCACTCAACTTCATGACTCCTATTTTTTAAAAACACTGCCTTCCTGCTTGGTTAAGCTGTAGTCCATTGCTATTTATGAATCGCCACCAATAAACTAGACACTTTCCAGCCGTTCTTGGTATCGGTTTTCATACTCTACCGGTGACAGCAGATTATTGGAACCATGTTTCCGTTTACTGTTGTAAAACATTTCAATGTAATCAAACACATCACTTCGTGCTTCATCTCTTGTCGAGTAGACTTTCCGTTTGAGCCGCTCACGTTTCAATAGCTGGAAGAAACTTTCTGCTACAGCATTGTCATGACAGTTTCCGCGCCTGCTCATTGCCTTGTAGGCCATGATTTTTCAAGAAGGCCTGCCAGTCATGGCTGGTGTATTGGCTCCCTTGGTCGGAGTGAACCATCACCTGTTTCTTAGGCTGACGTCGCCACACGGCCATCAGCAATGCGTTCAGCACAATATCTTTGCTGATTTGAGAATGCATCGACCAGCCAACGACCTTGCGCGAGAACAAATCCACAACCACAGCCAAATACAGCCAGCCCTCATGTGTCCTAATGTACGTGATATCAGTAACCCATACCTCGTCAGGCAGTAACGGATTAAACTGTCGCTGCAAGCGGTTCGGCGTAATAATATGGCTGTCACCTTTACGTGATCTGGGTTTGCGATATCCAACCTGTGCTTTAAGCGCTTCAGACTGCATCAGTCGGTAAACCCGGTTAATACCACAAGACTCGCCGAAATCTCGCAAGTCGGAATGAATTTTACGGTATCCATACACACAACCCGATTCCAGCCAGAACTGCTTAATTAACCCGCTCAGCCGTCGATTTGCCTTATCGCGTTTCGAAAGTGATGCCTTACTCCATGCATAGTACCCACTGGGGTGCACATCCAGCATGTTGCAAAGCCAGCGCACCGGCCAGCTGTCGCAGTGTTCTTTAATGAAGGCGTATCTTAGTCGGACAGCTTTGCGAAGTACAGTAGCCTTTTTTAGGATTTCTTTTTCCAGCTCTATCTGCTTGATCCGCTTCTCTAATTCGCGGATTTTAAGCTGGTCTGGCGTCATCGGTGTGGCTTTGGGCGTGATGCCTGAGCGCTCTTCACGCAATTGCCGAACCCATTTATCCATGGTGGATTTGCCCACATTCATCGCTGCCGCAGCTTTAGCCACCGAGTAACCTTGGTCCAGCACCAGTTGGGCACATTCCAGACGAAATTCAGGGCTAAAAGTAGGTCTTGTCTTTTGTTCATCATGTCACCTAATTGCTTACGAGGTGCAGCATAACACCTCTAATCAGGTGGCCAAATTCAGTGTGCCACTACACACCGGCATCAACCAGTTCATCATCAAGTTCCGGCTGTAGTACCGAATAAAGCAATTGCTCTGCTTCATCGGGCAACGTTTCAATTTGGATGAGAAGGTCACTTTCAAGCGCTGTGACACCGTATCTTGGAATGTCTCCATCAACTCGTGAATGCCCGGACGGACGCCTATCCCGGATACCGCTACCACGGCGCTTTTTCTGATATCCGATAAGGATTTCGAGAGTTTTAATGACGCGAGTTATTTCATGGTAGAGCGCAATCACTCTTTCCCTTGGGTCTGTGCTGGATTTTTCTCCTGCTCTCTGAAGTTCGGCGTAGGTAAGTGTGTGGTTCTTACGAAAATATGCGCGATACTCGTAGAGCCAGCCAATAAAACAACGAATGTTCTTACATGCTGAGCAGTCTTTTTGTCTTAACCACTGCAAAGCCTGTTCATTAATCGTCATTTCCCGAAAAAAAAGGCCCACAAATTTATATTCGTAGGCCATAAATCGCTGGGTATCCCGGATGCGACCCTGCATAAGAAACGGCAGCACAAACAAGACTTGCCGCAGCCATTTAAAAAAATCTGCATTATCAATACTTAAAATGTAATGGATTGAATAAAACGGATAGTGTGTAAAGCTGCCGCGGAATAAAGTCTGCAAACCTCTTTTACCGGGATGACGCCGATACTTGCGAGCTGACGGTAATTTTTCTTCCAGAGTTTCGGCCAATTCCAGCCATTGATGGGTATGCTCTACAACATTTGCATTGAGGCTAATGTCTTCCAGCCAGGCATCGCTATAGGTGGCAATAAAGTTTTTCAGTACGCCAGCCAATCTTCTCATGTCAGGTGGAGTATTCAGGTGCCGCAAAAATTCGGCGTATTGGATCCGCTCACTATCCGAGATGTCCATTAATGCAAAAACTTCATCAAACTCGGTAAGGTACAACGGCGTTTAATCCTTGCGGCTCTTGCGGTCTGACAAACGTCGGGCAGAGCTGAACTTGGGAAACTGATGCACAATCTCCTCCGGTAAGTTTTCTCTGATTAAGTCCAGTTGAGCGGCTACTTTGGTGCCCAATGAAAACAGAATCGCACTGCCGGCAACATCAATTGCAGCAAGCTGTTGGATGTGTTTAGTTGTGCTTTTATCGTGCACGACCACTGGAATACTGGCTAGCTGGTCGGCTTTTGCCACAGTTTCGGATGCGGCATTTTTCGCATGAAACACAGACAGCAACTCGAATTGCCGCAGACCAGCGATAACCCAATAGTTCGCTTCGTCTTTTTGTTGAACCACATGGATTGGGTAAAGCCCGAGAAGGGTCTCGAGACTATCGACTGAAAAGTCAGCGATAGTTGCCGAATACATTAACTGACTGGTCTTTTTGGTTTGTTCGCTGAGTTTAGGGTGAAGCCCTGCCAACATCTCAAATGGCACGGTGGTTAACTGCATAAGCCCTGTCGTGGATAAAAGTCTGTTTGTGTATCGAATTTAGCAAAGCGGACGGGGGAGAACCAGTGTTTGGGGAATAGAATTGCGGCTCGAATGAATCCTGACTAATTCTTTAGACAGTCTTGAGTTAAACAATTTTCCTCAAATTTCAGGCATATTGAGTTTTTAAAGTTTACAGTGCCAGCGTTTATGTATGAATCTGAACTAAGACTGCTTTTGTCACGCAGTTCCGAAATGTATGAATTTATGGCATCGCATATCGATCAATTGCATCAAATAGGGTCGATACCGGGTCCCAAGTACAATGCTGCCTTTCAGTCTGGTGTGTTGTCATTTGAGCATGGTTATTCGTTACTTAAATTGGTGGATTTGGGGCTAGTGTCTTCCGGATTTGCTCTGATGAGGCCTCAGTTCGAGTGTTTGATTCGTGGTTTTTGGCTGATGTATACCGATACGGATGTCTGGTTAAGCAAGGTCGGATCTTTGGGCAACGTTGGAGTAGACGAGCTAAAGAAATTTGAGCCGCCCATGTTAGCCGATATGTTTAAAGCGCTTGAACGTTCAGAAGCACCCGCACAAATTCTGTCACAACTCAAATCTTACAGAGAGATCAATAACATCGCGTTGAATAGCTTCACTCATGGCGGGCTAATGGCTTTAGTTGGTAACGGGGCCGGTTATAAACCCAAGTCGATATATGATTCTCTTCGCAACAGTAATGCAGTCGCGGCTATCAATTTACAAATGCTATCGATTTTAATCGGCATCGAAGAAGCAATGTCACCAGTTCGAGAGATGCATTGGCGTTTTACCGATTGCCTACCTATTATCCATAATTAGGTGATTTCGCTTGAGGAATCTAAAAACACGACGGCTAATCCGTTGAATATTTTCTGCAGCTTGCTCTCGCGGTTTGATTGATACATACCGAATTTCTTATTCGTATTACTGCGTCAATGACGTCTAATTGACGTCTGACTTGTGGTTTAGGAAAGTATTGATTTTCTGTTTCAAAAACATCCAATGATGATGATTCCATTTCCCTTCGTGAGGCAAGATCGAAAAGTGATCAGCATCGGGCCAGAGCTCTAGCTCATAATTTTTCGGCGCATTCTCAAAGTAGCGTCTGGCTTGGTTCACGTGGACTGTTTCGTCTTTTTCACCATGGATGATCAGGGTGCGAACTGATGGGTCACAAAGCTGAGCTGGATCACAGGAGTGATATCGCTCTGGCCAATCTGAGGCAGAACCTCCCATTAATCGTAAAATTTGTTCTGGCTGAGACAGGTCTTCCGGGTGTGTCAGGCTGAGAACACCACCAACAGATATCGCGTTATGGATCAGCAGTGGGTTTGATGCGAACAACGGGCTGGTGACAGGTATTTGCCGTCTGCTCGCCGCCCACATGGCAAGACAGCCACCAGCTGAGTGGCCGATCACGGATATATTATGCATGTCTAATGCATATGCTTCGGCAAATAGCCGCAGCGAATCGACGGCTGATGCGACATCAGCAAACACACTCGGCCATGGGGCTTTGATATTGGCTCCGACACTATCCATGCGTCGATATTCTATATTCCAAACCGACCAACCAGCAGCAACAAGCTCTGGTATCAGCATGGAGGTGGCGTAGCTGTTTAAGTCATGGTTGTCTTTCCAATAGCCGCCATGAATGAGGATGATAACTGGGGACAAGCCATTCAGTTGTCTTTGTTGCTTGGGTAAATAGAGATCAACAAAATGTTCCGATCCGATACCATAATGGATCCTGATTGACGTTAATTTCTCATCCAAGTGAACTACAGACACAGTCTAAACTCCTAATGGTATGACAGCTGTATAGCCAGTGGCATATAGCATGAAACTCTGGTTAAAAAAACTATCCCCATTGGGTGAAGAGGATATAAAGTCGTCTGAAGCTGATTAATTGCTGTCCAAATGTGAAATTTTTCTTATTCGGTACAATGCTAATCAGAATATCCGATATAATGGTATAATAGCGCAATAGGTGAACGTTTAGCGATAGAAGGAAGCACCATGCCTCTGAGCATTAAACAGATTGTGACAAAGAAAAAATTGTCTGAAAAAGTCGAAGAAGAATTAGAGCAGATGATCCGGCGTGGCGAGCTGGCTGAAGGTGAAGCACTGCCGTCCGAACGGGATCTGATGGAAGCATTCGGGGTAGGGCGTCCTTCAATTCGTGATGCATTATCTGCGCTGGCCCGCAAAGGCCTAGTCCGCATTGCCAGCGGTGAGCGGACCCGGGTAACCCGTCCTTCGGCTGACACCATCATTTCTGAACTGTCTGGCATGTCAAAAGACTTCCTGGCGCAACCCAATGGTCTGCAGTACTTTGACCAACTTCGTAAATTCTTTGAATCAAGTTTGGTGCGATACGCCGCTGAGTATGCGACTGACGAGCAAATTGCGGAGTTGGAAAAGGCGTTAAAACTCAATCAAAACGCTATCAGCAATAACCCTGTCTTCAAAAAGACGGATATCTATTTTCATCGCGTAATTGCCTCTATCCCAGGTAATCCATTGTTTTTGGCAATACATCAGGCGCTGGTGGACTGGGTCATCGTCTCCCGGCCTGATCCGATAAATACCGAAGAATTGAATATGCGTAGCTTTGAAGATCACGCGGCTATCGTCGAGTGCATTAAAAAGCGTGATGTCGAAGGCGCGGATAGAGCATTAAGCCAACACGTCGATTACGTGTTCGACAAGATTTACGGTAGCTAATCACCACAACTGCTCTGACGCGATCGCCAGGTCGCGTTACTTTTCTGTTTTTTTCTTCTGTTCCGACATTCTGACTAGAATTCACCCAATCATAGTGGTATAACAGGTATACAGTATGATTGATTGGTGGATGCAATGCGAAAATTCTTAGTGCTACTTGTGGGAGTGTGGTTACTCATCAGCTCTCCCCAAGTGCTCGCCAGTAATTTTTTAGAATGGAAAAACGACCAGGCCAGTACTTTACAAAATGTGTTTGTCGGAGCTGGCGCCAGTCTTGCTCAGCAACAAGAACAGATGGTTTTGCTGCCGGGTCTACATTCGCAACCGCAACAGATGCTATACCTGCTGGATGGTAAAACAGTACAGCCGGTGATATTGCCTGACAATAAAGCGGTCAGACCTTATGCCGCATCAGTGGTATATCAGAATCAAATTATTCTGATTGGCGGGAAAATAGATGGTGTGAATACATCTATGGTGAATCGGCTACAGGTCTTGGCTGATGCTCTTTCCGTCAGTTCTACTGCTTTACCTGACTTACCAGAGGTTCCGGCTCAGCTCGCAGCATTAGTATTCAAAGACCATTTATATGTTCTGTTTAAATCGGCTGACAAACTGCGTTTTTTAAAACTGGTTTTGGCTGAAGAGCAGAAATCCGGCTGGGTAGAGCTGGCGGCGCCAAGCATTCAAGACACTAAAGACATTACTCTTGCAGTTCAGCACGATGGGCGTGGCAATAAGCTTTATGCCCATTTGAATGCGCAGCAATCGTCTACTTGGGTTTATGATTTGAGTCTGCAGAACGCTGAATGGTCAGTACTAAAAACGCTCAATGAACCGCAGGTCATTATCAAAAGTCTATATCCGTTAGGCCAAGCACATTTACTAGCTGTATCTGAGAAAGGCGCAACTTTTCACTACAACACCATTACCCGGTCTTGGGCTTCTTATGAACAGGCTGAGCCACTAAAAGGCACAATCCTGGCGGATTTGTGGGCTCATCAGACATTAACTTATTTGACCTATGAAGACGGTGATATTCGCCTTAACAAAGCTGTTATCGCAGGAAATGGCCACGAATTTGGCTGGTTAAATATGCTGGTGCTCACGCTTTATTTGGTTGGGGTTGTCTTGCTTGGCCTCTACTTTATGAAGAAAAACAATGACACCAATGATTTCTTCCGTGGGGGACAATCCATTCCCTGGTGGGCGGCGGCTTGCTCTATTTACGCCACAATGCTGAGCTCTCTCACTTATATGGCGTTGCCGGCCATTGTTTATCAAACTGATTGGGTTTTATTAATCGGGATTTTAACGATTGTCGCGGTTGCACCCATCGCCGTGTATGTTGCAGTGCCGTTTTTTCGTCAAATCGATGCGACCAGCGCTTACGAGTATTTATCTAAACGATTTAACATGGTGGTCCGACTCTTCGCCAGTGCACTCTTTACCCTATTTCATTTGAGCCGGATGGGGGTTGTGATGGCGCTGACCGCACTGGCTCTTGCTGCTGTCACACCTTTGACAGCCTCTGAAAGTGTGTTGTTGATGGGCGTGCTGTGCTTGCTGTACTGCACTCTTGGCGGCATTGAAGCGGTGATTTGGACCGATACTCTGCAAACGGTGATTTTGTTATTGGGTGCTGTGGTTTGTTTTGTTGTGCTGGTGTCAGGAGTTGACGGAGGCTTAGCGGAATTTGTCACTGTAGGGTTCTCTGATAACAAGTTTACGTTATTTGATGCAGATTTTAGTGCGAACAGTATTACGACCCTGTCCTTGTGGGTGATTGTCCTCGGTGGCATTGGCCAAAACCTTTCGAGCTATACAGCAGATCAGGCCATTGTGCAGCGCTACATGGTTACCCCTGATCCTGCCGCCGCAAAAAAATCAATTTGGACCAATGCGATTATCGCGGCCCCTGCCTCTGTCCTGTTTTTTTGCATCGGCACTGGCTTGTATTTGTTTTATCAGGCACATCCAGAACAGTTAGATCCGACCAAACAAATTGACCAGATCTTCCCAACCTTTATCGCAACTCAACTACCTGCAGGCCTTGCCGGGTTGATTGTCGCGGGTATTTTTGCCGCCGCACAGTCGACGGTTTCGACCAGTATCAATTCCATCGCGACAACCCTGGTGACAGATTTCGTAAGACCGTTTAATTGGGTGAAGACTGAAAAAGGTTACATGCGCACGGCTCAGTGGCTGACATTTATCATCGGTGTGCTCGGAACTTTAGTGGGATTGATATTTATTGACCCGGCAATTCGCTCTTTGATGGATACCTACTTTGTCATTATTGGCATGTTTATGGGGGCTTTGGGCGGGTTGTTTGTATTAGGTGTTGTGACTCAGCGCGCAAATACAAGTGGCGCAGTGGTCGGCTTGACCGTCGGTGTTGCCATTATGGTGCTGTGCTGGAAGTTCAATCTGGCGAACGGCTACTTGTACTGCACTATTGGCATCGTTTCCTGCGTCGTCATTGGCTACTTATCGAGCCTGGTTTTCAAAGGGCCAAACAAAGATTTAACTGGTTTGACCCTGTTTACGATGCAAACAGAAAAATCAGAGTTATCAGGTGTTTCTGACACACAGCAGCAATCTTCGGCGAGGCAGGTATGACATTTAAAAATACAGAGTTGGAACAACAATTATTAGCAACACTGGACCAGAGTCTGATTGTGTCCTGTCAGCCCGTCCCGGATAGCCCGATGGACCGTGACGATATTGTCCTTGCGATGGCGCTGGCCGCTGTTGCCGGTGGCGCCAAAGGTCTGCGAATTGAAGGGGCAAAACGAGTCCGTTTGGTGGCTCAGCACTGCCAGGTGCCGATTGTTGGCATCATTAAGCGCGACCTGACAGAGAGTCCGGTCCGGATCACCCCTTATCTGGAAGATGTGAAGGCGCTGGCAGATGCAGGGGCAGTGATTATTGCCTTTGATGGCACAGACCGGGTACGGCCTGTGGCGGCTCCTCGTTTGTTAGCCTCTATCCATCAACTTGGTTGTATTGCGATGGCTGATTGCGCTGATGTTGCCACAGGCGTCGCGTTAGCAGCGCAAGGCTGCACTTTTATCGGCACGACATTGTCAGGTTATCTGGGAGAACATACGCCGGCGGAACCAGATTTTGAGCTGGTGCGAGAGTTATCAGCTAAGGGCTTACATGTCATTGCCGAAGGCCGCTATAACTCTCCGCAACTTGCTGCGCAAGCGATTGAGTTGGGGGCGATGTCCGTGACTGTGGGGTCGGCCGTGACCCGCATAGAACATATCACCGGCTGGTTTGCCCAAAGTGTGGAAAGCGTATCACGATGACTAGCACCACAATCGCCATCGATGTTGGTGGCACCAAGATTTCCGCACTATTGATTCAAGATGGAGCAGTCATTGAGCGTCGTAAAGTTGATTCGGTGATCCATAGCAATCTGCATGGCTTGGCGGAGTGTTTGTATCAACTTTGCTCCGGATGGGTGGAACAGGCAGATCACCTGGCGATAGCCTGCACCGGACAGGTTCAACGGGAAGTAGTTGGTTTTTTGTCTGCAAAACAACAACTTCCACTGCAGCAACAGCTGCGCCAATTGTTTAAGTTACCATTAACTATCATTAATGACGCCGCGGCAGCCGCCTTTGCAGAGTTTGTAACGCTAAAAAGAAAGGGGTTCTTTTCCAACAAAACAGAATCCCTAGTCTATATCACGGTGTCAACGGGGGTTGGTGGCGGCATCATGCAAAATGGCCAACTGGTGCAGAGCGATGACGGATTTTGTGCGCATCTTGGCCATGTGACTGTGCCACATGATGGAGAGCCGGTTCGTTGTCATTGTGGTCGCGATAATTGCGTGGAAGCCCTCGCTTCAGGCACTGCGATAGCAAAGCGGGCGAGCTTGTTGCTCGGTCGTCCTGTCTCGACCGCTGAGGTATTTGTCTTGCGCGACCACGAGCCGGCGCTGGAGAAACTTTTAGATGAAGCAGCAACAGCGCTGACCTCTCTAATTGCCAATGCGAAGGCGTGGACCGGCTGCCAGTATGTTGTGGTGGGCGGTAGTGTTGGTGTCTCTGCGCTATTCCATTTAGTGCAACAAAAGCTGTCAAAACTGCCGCCTATTTACCAGGTTACTTTACTAAAGCCAGATGATGGAAGTGATGCAGATGCTTGGGGTGTGTATTGGTATTCACAATGTGAACAGGAACTGGCTGATTTACAGCATTAAAGCTGCAATGCTTGAGAGAGCGTAATCCGAGAGAAAGAAATGCAAATAGTACTTTGTGATGATGCTGACCACGCGGCGCGTGAAGCGGCAAAATGGGTGCAGGCCTTACTGGTGCAAAAAAAGCGACCGGTGCTTGGGCTTGCGACAGGCACCACACCGATTTGCCTTTATCAGCAGCTGATCAGGCTTTATCAGCAAAAGCAGATTAGTTTTGCAAGCTGCACGACCTTTAATCTGGATGAGTACTTTGATATTGCGCCAGAGCATCCACAAAGTTATCGCAGTTTTATGCAACATCAGTTGTTTAACCATGTTGATATCGACCGGCAAAATACTCATTTGCCGGTATGTTTTGACGGGCAGAATCCACGTCGGGTTGGTCTGGAGTATGAACAACGAATTGCGGCAGCCGGAGGCATTGACTTGCAAATCCTCGGCATTGGCAGTAACGGTCATATTGGTTTTAACGAACCAACGTCCAGCCTGGCGTCACGGACCCGCTTAAAGACACTGACCGCGCAAACCCTCAGTGATAACAGCCGGTTATTTGTACCGGGAGAAATACAGCCAACCATGGCGATGACGATGGGGATTGCAACCATTATGGATGCTCGTTATGTCCTTTTAATCGCGACGGGAAAAGCCAAGGCTGAAGCAGTCAGACAAATGGTGTGCGGCCCTGTATCTGCCTATTGTCCTGCCTCAATTCTGCAAATGCATGAACACGCCATTGTGGTGCTAGATAAAGATGCAGCCTCGCTTATCGCTGAGCAGCAATATTTACGGGTCGCAGAGAAGGAAAATCAACGGATGATTGAAATGTATGGCCTACAGTTTATTGCCGATCGTGAAGTTTGATAAGTTCCGGAAGCGCTGAGTATCGTTGTGAAAGGGGGCGCCTACCAGTTTAGTCAGTGTTCTTAAAAAGCTGACTGAGTGCTCCTCTGGTGAATACATACCGTGTATGCTCGCCAGCTGTTACTCCTGTGCTCAAACTATCGTCCAGCTATTTGTATAGATCATTTAAATCTTCGCTTTGTGCCAAAAGCAGAAACTCACTTAAATTCGATTAAATCAACACTTTTTACTGATAGCGGACATTGCTAAAACTGAATGCTCCACGGTTCTCTAAAATTTCAAGACATTCACGCATTGTCAGAACGTGAATACACCGTACACTATCCATTTTTTGTTTCAGCTGATTGCCAGTTATCAGGTCAGAACGAAGTGGCCAAGATTAGTTGACCACTGGACCACTGAAAAGTAATGAAGCGTTAATTGACGCCTTATAAGTCTGATTGGTAAGTATTGCAGGTCGTCTATTTATCAGTTACTCCGTGTTTTCTTGACTCTCCAGCATCACCACAAAGCAGCCGTGATCATTGATTAGCCATGTTAAATTCATCTGATGGAGCTCTATGATTTTGCGAACAACAGACAGGCCAAGACCCGAGCCGGCGATGTCCTGATGCACTGTGGCGCGGAAAAAACGTTCACCCAACCGGTCAATTTCAGGCATTGAATCTTTAGACAATTGATTGGTGATGGTCAGTTTGCTGTCTGTGAGTGTTGAATAATACTCCACCACCACCACGCTATTTGGGCAGGCATATTTTGCGGCATTATCCAGCAAATTGCGTAACACACATTGGAACAACGCCGGTTCTACAGTTATCGTCGCCTCAGCACTCACCCGGATATCCCAACTGACGTTGTCTAAATGCTTGCTCTCAATCTGCCCCATCGCATCCGAAATCAGCCCGAGCAGGGATATTTGTTTTTTCTCCGGATGACTGAGATGCTCAAGTTTCTGCATTTCCATCAATTGAAACACCAGATGGGACAGCCGTTTTGTGCTTTTTTGAATCGCTTGGTTGGCCAGTTGGACCTCATCAGCCGACTGCGCTTTGGCTAAGTTATCCGTGTGCAGCTGCAGAATGCTTAGCGGCGTGCGAAGTTCATGCGAGGCATCGGCGATAAAGCGTTTTTCTTTGCTGATGTAAGATTTGAGCTCCGCCAACAAGGTATTCACCGCATGCTGAAAAGGATGTAATTCCCGGGGAAGTTCCATCTGCAAAGGTTTTAAATCTGCTGGATCTGTGCCAGCAAGTTTTGCTGACAATTCGTTGATTGGTCTTGTGCCCCAATAGACGGTCAGCCACACCAATATAAAAATCGGGATCACAGCGAAGCTGAGTGGAACTAGCTGATCGATGGTCAGATGAAAGCTCAGTTCACCCCGGACATCCTCCCGCTGTGCAGTGAAAACCCAGACCTCTAAATCTTGCGCATATAAACTAAAGCCAACCCACTCATACCCATCGAAATTCACCACATGATAACCTGCGTCCATCGGTTGCAGTGGATGTGTACCGGCATTGGCAGAACGCAGCAATAATTTGCCGTCCTGGCTCCAGACCTGGACAGCAATTTTACTCTCATATTTATGCCCTTCCGGGTGACGCTCCTGCGCGGATGTGCGTTCTATACCATCTTCGATGATCCGCGGGACTTCAATCACATTGTCAAATGCCGGTTTTATCGATGAACTTTCAACTAAAAGGTGTCGCACCAGTCGGGCATATTGGGCAAGCTGGGCATCAAACAACTCATCTAATTCGTGATGTGCACTGTAAAAAGTACTCACGCCGGTCACGATCATCAACAGCAAAATCACGCCGTTAATGCTCAGAAGCAGCATGCGCCGCAAACTTTTAATTTTCATCGTGATTCTTCAGTGTGTAGCCAAAACCACGGATTGTTTTAATCACATAAGTGGCTGTTTTCTTTCGAATGTTGTGAATATGAACTTCCAGTGAGTTGCCCTCGTTGTCACTATTCCAGCCGGTGTTGATTTCCTCCAAATGCTGTTTGGAGACAATTTTGCCCTGATGCAACATCAGCTCTTTGAGTAGCAAAAACTCACGGCTGGTCAGGTGGACCGGTTTATCTTGAAAGGTGCAGCTATGTCGCTGGATGTCTAACAGTAGCTCATGGCTCACCAGAATATCCTGATGCCTTTGCTGATGCCGCCTCAGAATCACCCGCAGACGTGCTTCAATCTCTCTGACATCACAGGGTTTAAGCACATAATCATCAGCCCCTGCATCCAGCGCTTCGATTTTAGTTTCCAGATGGTCCCAGGCGGTTAAAACCAGAATGGGCAGCGCTTGCTGGCTGGCTCTCAGTGTTCTGATCACCGGTAATGCCAAGCCGTCTGGTAAACCAAGGTCCAGGATCATCACATCAAAACTGCTGCTTTGCGCCGCTTGCAGTGCCTGCTTGCCGGAGAGACAATGCTCCACGCGATAATGCAAGCGCTCCAGGGCGACTATAAGCCCCTGTGCCAATAATTGATCATCTTCAACCAACAGAATACGCATAGAGCAAGCTCCGTTTTACCAAAGGATAATCAACCACACGGATACCGCAGCGACCAGCATGGTTAATACTGCGGCTGAGCCGATATCTTTGGCTTTGCCGCTAAGCTCGTGATAGTCAGGTCCAATCCTGTCGACCACAGCCTCAAGCCCGGTATTCAGAAGCTCCACAACCAACACTAAAAACAAGGTTAATACCAGCAAAGCCCTTTCCATTGCGCTGACGTCGACCCAAAGGGCAAAAGGCAGCAATACGACTAGCGCCATCAGCTCTTGTCTGATGGCAGCTTCAGAGCGCCAACTGCTGATAAATCCCTGTTTTGAATAATTGGCAGCACTGATAAGCCTGCGCCAGCCCTGATGATGATTTTTCATATTTCTGCCTCCATTTATTCTATGTTAAATCACCAGCCTTAAGGGAATCTTAAGTTTGGCTATTTACGCTACCTGTAGTTGTGATAAAAGGACGACATGAATGCAGCAAGGTGTGTTTAGTAGGTTAATGAGCGCTTCCATCTGGGGGCCCTATGTTCATCTGGTTCGGATGATTTGGATTGGAATACTCACGCTAAGTCTTAGCCGCTTTGCCTTGGTGCTCTGGCAATATGAGCGGGTGGAGCCAACGCAGTCATTCGGGATGATCATGCTGCAAGGGATTCGGGCCGACTTTATTCTGATGTGCTTATTGGCTGCTATCCCGGTGTTACTGTCGCTGTTTCTGGCTTGGCCGCCGCTCAAACGCAGTTGGTTCCGTTTTACCTATGGCTGGAGTCTCGTGGCTTTAATTGCCGTTGTCTTTCTTGAACTTTCCACGCCGTCATTTTTATTGCAATACGACATCAGGCCTAACCGTCTTTACGTTGAATACCTGAAATACCCCAAAGAAGTGTTTTCGACGTTGTGGCATGGGTTCAGAGTACCCTTACTCCTTGGGATTGCGTTCACCGTAGGTCTGGCTCTGCTGTTTCGGCGTTTATTGCGCGTTGCTGATGCGGATCTGCAGTTATGGCCGGTCAAACTGCATACATTAATCTGGCCCTTGGCGGTCTTTATCGTTTTTGCCGGGATCCGTTCGACCACCCAGCATCGCCCCGCCAATCCGGCTATGTTTGCTATCACCGGGGATGCCATGGTCAATTCACTGGTGATCAACTCTGGCTATTCAGTGTTGTATGCCATCTACAGCCTTAAGCATGAAGCCCGAAGCACTGAAGTCTATGGTAAATTGCCAGAAGATGTGATGATTGCCCAAACACGCGACTGGCCATGGCTGAAAGCCTACCAGTACAACAATCCGGATTATCCGACATTGCACTGGCAGCAAGCGCAAGTGAGCCGGCAAAAGCCACTGAATGTCGTTATTGTGCTGCAAGAAAGCTTAGGGGCGACTTTTGTTGGCTCGCTCGGTGGTGTACCAGTTACTCCACATCTAGAAAAACTGAAAACCGAAGGGATTTGGTTTAATAATTTATACGCCACCGGAACTCGTTCCGTCAGAGGCATCGAAGCGGTGGTCGCGGGTTTTATGCCAACGCCGGCCCAGAGTGTGGTGAAACTTTCCAATAGTCAGCAAGGCTTTACCACGCTGGCATCGGTATTACAGCAGCAAGGTTATCAGACGCAGTTTGTTTATGGCGGGGAAGCCCATTTTGACAATATGCGCAGTTTCTTTACCGGTAATGGTTTTAGCGATATCGTCGATTTCCGGCGGATTAAAGCTCCGCAATTTGTTGGCAGTTGGGGTGCCAGTGATGAGGATTTGTTTAATACTGCACATCAACAATTAATGCAGATGCATGCCAAAGGCCAGCCATTTTTCAGTCTGATTTTCACTTCCACCAACCATGAACCCTTTGAGTTTCCGGATGCACGGATTGAATTGCACGAAGAGCCCAAGGCAACGGCAAACAACGCAGTTAAATATGCAGATTGGGCGATGGGACAATTTTTTGATAAAGCGAAAGCGAGCGCCTATTGGCAGGACACGATATTTTTGGTCGTGGCGGACCATGACAACAGGGTGTATGGCAGTAATTTGATCCCGGTTGATAAATTTCATATTCCCGCGCTCATCCTCGGTGGCCAGGTAAAACCCAATGTGATAGAGCCGCTTGCCAGTCAAATCGATTTGGCGCCCACCTTGCTTAGTTTGGCTGGCGTTTCCGCTTGTCATCCTATGGATGGCAGGGACTTTGTCGCGGATCCAGTAAGCCCAGGACGCGCGCTCATTCAGTTCGATAATCTGTTCGCCTTGATGACAGACGAAGACTTAACCATTTTACGGCCAAATGACACGGCGCTGATTGGTCATTACGATAAGATAACGCGTCAGCTAAACCTCAAATCTGGCGCAGCTGACGAGTCGAAACAACAAAAGGCGTTAGCCCATGTGCAGCTGCCGTCTTACCTGTATCGGGAGCGTAAATACAGCAGCGCGGCTGAGTGTCAGCCTACTCAGTAGTAAACCGGGAGATTATTTTGTTTGCGACAAACTGCGGCTAAATAAATGTTCAACTTAAGTCAATCTTAAGTATCACTCTTTAGGCTGCATGTATCTGAACAGAAAATAATGTCAGGACATGCAGCAACAACAAATCCGCAACCTGTTAAACCTTGTGATCATCCCAACCGGATTGTTTGCTGTTGGTTTTGGCATCTTTTATAGTGCTCAGCTCGATTTTGTGCTGGCTTCTGCCATTTTTGAACTCGAAGGCGGCCAATGGCGCTTAACAAACCATTGGCTGTTCAGTGAAGTGCTGCATAGCGGCAGCCGTCTGCTTAACAACATCATCCTCGCTAATTTGCTGGGTTTTTGGCTTTACCAGCAATTGTCCGGTAAGACCCACTCAGAACGCACCATCGCACTGACCAAACTGGTGGTCAGTTTACTGCTGAGCTTTTCGGTCGTTGCTCTGTTAAAGCGTCTGCTGCCGGCCGAATGCCCGTGGGACCTGCAACAATTTGGTGGCGACTTACCATTTATTGGCGTATTTGCGCAAAGGCCCGCCGATATGCATCCAACCCAGTGTTTCCCAGCCGGACACGCCAGTGTCGGTTACGCTTGGGTTGCCTTGTACTTTTACTTTTTACCAGTGAACGCAAAAAAGGCCCGCATCGGCCTGACTACCGGTTTACTGCTCGGCTTATTACTGGGCGTTACGCAGCAGCTACGCGGCGCGCATTTTTTCTCGCACGATCTGACCACGCTCTGGCTCTGCTGGGTGGTCAGTAGTCTGGTCTATCTGATCTATCCAAATCGCATGACTCAAGCATCTGAAACATCTCAGGAACAGCATTATGTTTAAATACTTTAGCCGCTATTATTCCAGCCTGGTCGTCGCGGATAGCCAGCGCCCGGCACAGAGCTGGCATCCGTTCTTGCTATTGCTGGTTGCTGCTGCAAGCATGACTCTGATGCTCAACGGCCCATTTTTTAGTGCATTACAAACAAATATTCCGGGTCAGGCCGGTTTGCAATTCACCCTGATGTTTCTGGTGTTTCTGCTCAATCTGATGTTGCTGCTATTGATTGCACACGGTCGGATGCTCAAGCCGGTGGTGTTGTTGTTATTTTTTGCCGGTAGTCTGAGCCTCTACTTTAATCAGGCTTTTGGCGTGCTTATCGATAAAGATATGCTGCAAAACGCGATTGAAACCGACCCGGCAGAGGCCCGTGGGTTGCTCAGCGGCGGCCTGGTGTTGCATTTGCTGCAGTGGATGTTGTTTCCGACATTGCTGGTAAGTGTAGTGCGTGTGCAACGATTAGCGCGCAGGATGTATTGGCAGCATTTGTTGGTTGCTGGCCTGCTGTTTACCGTCACACTGACTGCAGTAAGCGCAACTCAATATGCGGAGCTTGCTTCTTTTTTTCGAAATTTCAGAGCGGTAAAACATCTGGCGTTGCCGGTCAGCCCGGTTATTGCCGGTGTCTCTCTGGCTGCGAAATCTGTCAAAGCACAAGTGCCGCAGGAATTTCATGTGCTGGCCAGCGATGCGATGCGTCAGCAGCCAACTGGCCGACCAAAGCTATTGGTACTGGTCGTGGGAGAAACAGCCCGAGCCGATCATTTCCAACTCAATGGTTATCCAAGGCCTACCAACCCTTTGCTCAGTAAACTCCCGGTGCTGAGTTTTACCAAGGTGAGTTCATGCGGGACCGCTACCGCACACTCTGTCCCCTGTATGTTTTCCGTGATGACCCACGACAACTACGTCGAAGCGACGGCAAAAACCAGCAGTAATGTTTTGGATATCCTGCAAGCGACCGGCGTTGCGGCAAGTTGGTTCGACAATAATTCAGGCTGTAAAGGTGCCTGCGACCGGATCCCATCAGAGTTCTTGTTTCAACAGCCTGACCCCCGCTGTAAAGACGGCCAATGCCTTGATGATGTCCTATTAGATGCGCTGGCGCGTGCACTGAAGACGAAGACCGATGGGGATCGCATTATTGTGATCCATCAATTGGGCAGTCATGGCCCCGAGTACTTCAAACGCAGCGCCGGCGCAGATAAAGTTTTTGTGCCGGAATGCGAGGACAAACAGCTTCAGCTCTGCGACCGTGCTGAAATCATCAATGCCTACGACAATAGTATCGTGGCTACCGACCGGTTACTGGCGACTATTATCGCTCAGTTGCAGCAGCAGGAAGATTACAATGCTGCCATGCTCTATATGTCGGATCACGGCGAGTCACTCGGTGAAAACGGCGTGTATTTGCACGGGTTGCCTTACTTTATGGCACCTGAAGAACAAACTCACATACCGTTAGTCTGGTGGATGAGCAGTGGTTATCAGGCCATCAGCAAATTGAATGCCGATTGTTTGGCGCAATCCCGTGACAAATCGCTCAGCCATGATCATCTGTTTCACAGCCTGCTTGGTGTTTTTTTGGTCCAAACCAGTCTTTACCAGCCATCGCTTGATATGTTCAGCGGCTGCAAGATCAGCGATTAGCAAGGACAGATAGCATGGCAGCACTCAATCAACGGCGGTGGGATATGACAATCGGGCAGTTCATCATGGATAAACGTCATAGCAAATATCAAACAAAGCAGGTCATGCTGATGTGCCTGCTGCTCGGTCTGCCCGGTACTGTATTCAGTGCTGAAACCCCTGAGGCTGCAGGCGCGACAGATGTTGTTGAGAGCAATGCCCAACCAGCTAGACACCAACAAGAAGTGACACTGGCAGATTTGTGTGGGATGTCAGTTCCATCAGAGCTATCAGATGAAGCAACCGCTGCTCGCCCCGACTGGCCTTCGACTCTGCAGGTCGGACAAATTAACTTTCGGGTTAACCCGATTTTTGATGAGAGCGACCCCGAGACTTTTTGGCTGCACCGCTTTGCCAACTGGATCCACATTAATTCAAAACCTTGGGCACTGGAGCGGGAGTTGCCGTTTTCGACCGGCGAGAAAATAAGCGCAACAGATCTGCTCGAAGCAGAGCGATTATTAAGACATAAAAGTTACCTGCGTGACAGCCGCATCAAGGTTCTGCCTGAATGTAATGCCGATGGCAGCCGCAATGTGCAGGTAGAGACCTGGGACACCTGGAGCTTGTTGCCAACTCTGGGGTTTGGTCGAAGTGGCGGCAGCAATAAATATTCTTTCGGTTTTAAAGAAGAAAACCTGTTGGGCCTTGGCGTCAGAACCAGCTTAAAGTATCAGTCCAATTACCTGCGAACCGGCTATGAGTTCAGAAATGAAATTCCGTTGTCATTGTTTGAAATCAACGGCCTGGAGCACAGTTATGCCTGGCTCGAATGGGTCGATAACGATGATGGTTCAAAGCAGGCATTGAAGGTTGAACATCCGTTTTATAAGGACGATACCGAGCTGATGTGGCGTTTAGGCTGGATGCGTGACGACCGGCTTGAGCAGATTTTTCATAATAATGTCCTGGAAAATCAGTTTCGCACTGAGCAAAAACAAACTGAGTTGACGTATGGCCGACTGCTGTCATTCAGCGATCAGACCAGCTGGCGTTTATTGCTTGGCTATACCGAAGATAATCATCGTTTTATCGAAGACCCTTTGCAGCAGAGTGTGGCATTACCGCAAGACCGGATCTATCAATATCCATGGGTTGGCTTTGAATACATGGAGCACAAATACAAAACGCTGTCAGATGTCTTCCTGATTAATCACACGGAGGATATTCATCTGGGTTGGCGTCATCAGGTTCGTTTGGGTGTACAAACCTCCAACCTGGCACCGGAGGAACAACTTGGGTATCACTTTGAGTGGCAGGCCAGTAAAGGATTTGGCGATCAGAAGCATCTCACGCTGCTGAGCAGCCGGCTAGCAGTGCAAACCGGCGCAGACAGTGGTGACCAGACTGAACTTCGTTTGGAAATCGAGGATGTATATCGTTTGGCACAACGTTGGGCAATCTATAGTCATCTGAGATATGACCAACGCAAACAGAACTATCTAGACGACCCACTGGCCCTTGGTAGTGAAGACGGCGTTCGCACTGACGGCGGGATCCGGGGCTATCCGGTGCAGTATCAGCATGGTCTTCACAGGACAATTGCCACCGCTGAACTTCGTTGGTACCCGCAGATAACCCTGTATCAATTGCTGGATGTCGGCTTTGTGGCGTTCGCCGATGCGGGCAAGATTTCGGGAGGCAAAGTGATGGATCAACTGAGTCTGATTGATACCACCATGGTACAACAGCGGTTTGACCTGATATCGCCAAATACCCAGCAATCCTGGTTAGGCGCAGTTGGCATCGGGGCTCGCTTTTATTCTGCCCGCTCTGCCAATGACAACGTTATTCACCTGGATTTGGCCAAACCTATTGGTGCAGGCAACGATATCAACTCTTACGAGCTGCAACTAAAAGTGGAGCAGCGTTTCTGACGGCACAAGTCCCGCAGCAGCATCATATTGGCAGGTCAGAATAATTCATGATTGAGCATGTCTCGATAGAATCCTCCTGCTTCACTGACGATATTGTATGTCGCACAAAAAAACGAATGTCTGTAAATAACGCAAAGCAGAGGTTCGTTTTTTCTTGAGTGCCTGTACTGAAAAACTGCTTTTCGCTCAGAGCTACCATCCCAAAACCCCAACAAACTCAGCGCAGGTAGCTGTGGAATGGGGCGCGGTGCTAACGGGGGGCGCGGTAGTGGTTATGTTGGCTTGGTCCGAACGAAAGCATTGTTAATGTGTCCTCAGCAATAATAAAGACGGGATGAAAGGCCCCAGGGTCAATATTACCAGGGCCTTTATGAATCAGAGAAGTTGGCGTAACAGATGGATAGGCAAGCGCATGGTGCGGATTTGACTTGTGTTGTCTTCAAAAATGACCAGTGCCTGAGAATCATTAATCTGAATGATGTCAGAGTAGGCAGAGCCACCGCTGACTAACTGAAGTGGACCTTTCCAGGTCTGTCCTTCGTCAAAGCTGAGCCATAAACCCAGATTGGTGCGCCCGGCATGTGTGGTTAAATCACCGATAGGGTTGGTAAATGCCAGATAACTCGTGCCATTGGTTTGTTCGATGCGGGTAATAGACGCATCTACGGTACCGGTACTGATATTTGGAAAGGCGTTGGCTCCGTTTCCAGTCAACATACTCCAGGTTTCACCACCATTCTGGCTGACAAATTGATAACGCGGTCCATAGTTGACGCCGTTGACGATTTGGTTAAAGTCCAGCCGTACGGTCATCAGCAACCGGCCATCTAATAACTCAACGATATCGGCTTCACTCGGCTCTAATGTCTTCAATGTTGTGCCAGACCACTGATACGGCAGCGGCAACTCGTCTCCGTATTGCCACTGCTGGCCATTATCATCACTGTAAATGGAAACAACATTCAGAAAGCTTTTATCGAGCTGGATCGCAGGGTAAATCAAACGACCATTGTGCTCACCCTGGCTGAATGTTTGCCTGTTGAGTGCGATACCATGTCCGGGCCCTGGATTGATACTTGAATCACCATACTGTGTAAAACCACTACCTTGTGATGTTTTGGTCCAGCCCTGAGATTCCGGCGTGGTCTGATTGGTGGCCGGATTTAATCCGGTTAATGCGGCAGCATCGAATTTAAATGCCAGAGAACTGTTTTTTACCAGCTCGATGTTTGCAATATGCATCCTGCCGTCAATAGCCGCGTCATTGTTGCCAAAACTGACCAAGCCGCTGGTCGCGCTTTGGCCATTCCAGGTCGCGATAGTGAGGCCATCGACTTTCAGCGTTGCAGCTTGTGACGCTGGGTTAAAGGCAATTTCGATATCAAAAAATGCAAAGGGTCTGTCATTTGCAGTTTTTAATGAATATGTATTCGCCAAACCATTCAACTGAACAACCAAATTATCTGTAGCTGTTCTGGCAAATGTTGCCTGAAACAGTTTGCTGCCATTTGACGCAGAGACGATATTCGCACCACCTCCGGCAATACGCAGATTTGCAGTCAGTTGCCAGCTGTCTGTGGGAATGAGATTGCTGGCCCGGCTGAAGATGTGTGAACCGGCTAATCCGACAATTTGCAGTCCTTGTTCTTTAACGCTGGTCGTTGGTAATTGTGTTGGCAGAGACCACGTTTTGCTGACTAAATCGAACTCATTGAACAACAATGCATTGTCCAGCCAGGGTTTGATGACGTCACCGTTTTGAGCGGCATTGGTTGGCCATTTGGCATAAGTGACAATAAGCCTTTGATTGATCTCATCAAGCACCGGGCGGGGATCAGAGAAGTCAAAACCGTTATTGGTGTTTGCTGGAGCAGAGATATTGCTTGATGCACTCCAGGTCAGACCAAAATCTGTGGAGACTCTGGTAATGATATTGTTGGTGTTACTGGCACTTCCCGGGTCACCGCCGCCGATGCGCTGCTCGGCAAAGATCGCCACAACACCGCTGTTATCTTTCGTGGATATCACCGACGGTATCCGGTCTGGTGAAGCAAAAACTGCATCGCCATGCACTTCAAATCGCACGTCCCGATACAAAGCTTTGCCACTGACACCGGAAGAGCCGTTTCCCCAGGTCACAAAGTTTTGGGTTGTACTTGCACCTGGCCAGTCTTTGGCTATCAATTGGCCATCAACATAAAAACTAGCCATGCCGTTGCTGTTTGGCAGGGTGACGATCTCATATCGGTGAAAAGCAGTGGCATCCGCTCCGGTCGCAATCACAAAGGGTGTGGTTTGCGCATGCCCTACCAAGGTGACTTCTAATCTGCCGTTACTTAATGAGACTATCGGGAGATATCTTTTCGCGCCATTGGCGTAGTAATTGGTAAAGTAACCGCCTTCCAATAGCCGCATTTCGGCCATGTAGTGCCAACCAAAGCTACTGGCAGCGCTATGCACTGCTGCGTTTGGCACAATGCGCCATTCACTGCGGCCTCTGGTTCCATCAACCAGGTAAAGTGGCTCACCGGTTGAGGTATCGATAGATCCCGTCCCGCTGAGCGAACGATCTGCAGTCCACCCTTGTGCGGCCGGATTTGGATTGAGATTTCCTGCATCATAACTTTGCAAACTAGCCTGACTTGCAAAAGACAATGTTGAGCAAAGCACAACTATTGCCGTGAAGACATTACGCATGATTTTTTCCTCTGTTGAATATTGAATGACCTGTTCGAATTTGCTTTAGGTGTAATGGTATAACAGGTATGCAAGACAATAGCTTTTGCGCAAAATTTGTTCAACTAAAGTGGCGGATTTTTTTGCTGAAGATGGAGCAAATGAACTAGGTGATGAAATGTATGGAGCTATAGAGGATGGCGAAGACCTGAGACAGATCTTCGCTTATAGGAGCGTTACTTAAGCCAGCTTGATGGCGAATTCAGAGAATTGTATTGCGCTCAGTTCCTGACTCATTTTTTCAAACTCCGCTTCAGTCATATTTTGAAACGGCGTGCGGTTTGGGCCCAAATCTAAGCCCAGCAGACGCATGATTTGTTTGCCAGCTACGATATTGCCGCGGTAACGACAGATCACCTCAATCAGGTCCCACGACTTCTGTTGCAGTTTTTGCGCTAACACCATGTCGCCTTTGCTGTAAGCGTCGCGGATTTGCACGTATAAACCGGCCGCGTAATTGAAAGTGCCACCAATACAACCCTGAGCCCCGCCCATTGCCAGTGACGCTAACAGGGTTTCATCCTGGCCATGCAGGATGTCAAATTTGCCGCCTTGGTAACGATGGCACAATGAATATTCAAACAAACTTTCGAAGGTATATTTAATCCCGGCGAAATTGGGGATGCGGCCATCGACGGCCTTGAGTAATTCAAGCATCGACAGATGAATACCGGTAAAGGCTGGGATATGGTAATAGTAAAACGGCAGCTCAGGTGCTCCAGCTGCTATTTCGGCACAATAGTCAGCAAGTTCTTGAATGCGGTTAATTTTGGGAAACGTTGGGCCCATCACGCTGGTCGCATAAGCACCAACTTCAGCAGCATGGGCAGCTAACTGCTTGCTGGCTTTAACGCTGTTTCCGCCAACATGGACTATTACTTTAAAGCCTGCTGGTGCCGCCTTGCACCAGGCTTGCGCCGCGATCATCCGTTCTTCTTCAGTCAGCATTTGTCCTTCGCCGGAAGAGCCGTTGATAAATACCCCTTCAATTCCATTGTTTGCCAATGTTTGTGCATACCGTGGGATCACGTCTAAATTCAGCTCACCATTTTTCTGAAAGGCGGTAAACGGGGCGCAAATGAGGCCATTAATTTTGTTCATACGATGTCTCTTGAGTGGGGAAAAGGGAACGGCCGCGAAGCCAGGTATTGTGTAAAGTTAAGGTCCCGTCCGTCGACGATGTCAGCTGGACTAAATCAGCGCGGCAACCAGGCTTGAGTTGACCAATTTCAGCAGACCTGTCGAGAAATTGTGCGGGATAAAGACTGGCCATCCGTAGTGCTTCAAGTGTCTCAACCTTTAATGTGCTGATGGTGTAATTAATGGCGTCCAGCATACTGATGGCCGCCCCAGCCAGTTGCCCTGTACTGCTTTGCAGTCTCTTGTTGTGCAGGGAGATTGCGTGATCTTCGAACCGAAACTCTTGTTGCGGTGCATCTGGTGTCCACATGGCATCAGTCACCAGCAGCATTTTGCCGCGGGGTTTGAGTTTCAGCGCCAGCTGTGCACATTGCGGATGTACGTGATGCCCGTCAGCGATGAGCCCGCACCAGCTTTTTGGATCTGTTAGTGCAATGCCGACCATGCCCGGTTCTCGCGAAGTCAGTGGGGACATTGCATTAAAAAGATGGGTAAAGCTGGTTGCGCCAGCGTCTAACGCTGCCTGAGTTTGTGCTGCTGTGGCGTTGGAATGTCCGAGGCTGACCAGCACTTGTTGTTTCACTAATACTGATATTTGTTCAGCCGTAAAATTTTCTGGAGCCACAGTGATAAGCACAGTGCCAAGATCTTTTCGGCGGTACAGCGCCAGTTCGTGATCTGCCGCAGGCCTGAGTACCGAAAGATTGTGAATGCCCCGCTTCACATCATTCAAATGCGGGCCTTCAAAATGGATGCCGATGATGCCGGGCATGCCAGAGCTGAGGGCTTGGCTTATCGCAGTCGCCCCTTGCAAAGCAACCTCGTAATGACTGCTGATGATGGTCGGTAACATGCTGGTGGTGCCATAACGGGCATGGGTTTGTACCATGTGCTGCAGCGTTGTTACGGTCGGTGCCTGATTAAATAACAGTCCACCGCCACCATTCACCTGACAATCAATAAACCCAGGCGCAAGCAAACCTTTGAGTCGAACCTCAGTGGCTCCGCTGACAGTATCCAAAGCACGGATATAACCGTCTTCGATACTGAGTGGTCTCTGCTGATGAAGTTGTTCACCATCAAACAACTGGTCGGCAATAAGTGTCAGTTTCATAGTATTTCAGCGTTGGCAGTAAAAAACTGCCAACGCTGTCCAGGGCTTAGAATGTGACATGAACGCCGGCATAAAATGCCCGGCCAGTGAGATCAAACGCAGTCCCGTTAGTCAGGGTGCCGGCTTGCTGATACTTGTGGTTTGCAGTCAGCATCGGTGGCATCACGTCGAAGAGATTGTTGACACCAAAGTGCGCATTCATTTGCGGTGACAGCTGGTAACTTAAGCGCAGATCGTTGTAGGTCCGCGACGGAACGTTGTTCAGTGCTTCCGTCATGATCTTGTTGTTGTTACGATCTTTTGTGCTATCCCAATAGCGTAACTGCCAATACAGATTCCAGTCTGCCAGGGTGTAGGATGCGCTGATATTAAAACGGACTTTCGGGAATAAGACTTCGCCGTCCAGTTGCTGCACGTCGCCACTGGCGATGCCGGTGATCTCATACTTTTGCAGGAAGTTCGCTGCAGCAGCCAGATAAAGTTCGCCTTGGCCGAGCACAGTTTCGTAGCTCGATTCAAAGTCGATCCCCTGGGTTTCAATGATGTTCTCATTGCCGGAAGCGGCATTCACATCTAGCGCGGCGCCGGTGCGGCCGTCTCTGCGAACTAGCCCACCACAATTAGGATCAAAGGCTGACTGTGTCACTGAATAACAGCGATTGAGAATGACAGTCCGGTCGGTTTTATCAATCGCGTCATCGATTTTGATATCGTAGTAGTCGAGTGAGACCTGCAGGTTATCAATGGTTTCGGGAGTAAAGACCAACCCGGCAGTTAAAGTATCTGCCTGTTCTTCCTTCACATTGGTAGAACCGCTTAACAGCCCCTGCGTATTCTGTCTTTCGACCTGCGTTAAAGTGAAGGCGCCGTCAGTCTGGATCCGCTGAGCAATAGCGGCAATAGACCGGCAGTTTTGCGCAATGTTGCCAGTGCTTGTTGCATTGATCCCGTTACATGGATCTGTAACGAACGCTGATGTAGCCGTTCCGCCCGCATACAGGTCACTGACATTCGGTGCCCGTACGGCTGTTGCTACTGCACCGCGTAAACGCCATGAACTGCTCAGTGGGGCGTCAACACCAATAGTCCAGTTGCTGGTTTTTCCGACAGAAGAGTAGTCACCGAAGCGGACTGCCAAATCAAGATTCAGTTGTTCCAGTAACGGTACGTGCAACTCACCAAATACATCAACGACGTCAAATTGTCCTTCAGTTCTGGTGATTTTATTGCCGCGGACAATGCCGGCTTCGCGCAGTGGGTCTGGCGTCTCTTTGCCTTTTTCTTCCCGGTATTCTAAGCCGGTCGCGAACGCCAGATTACTCACGTCGCTGCTGATGGCAAAATCGAGGTCGCCAGCCACTATGGCGTTGATATCGAATTGCTCGACAGAGCCAGTCAGGCCTGTGGTTGCGGCTAGGTACTTCACAGCTTCTGCGGAGATCCCGTCAATCTTAAACGGGTTAAATGGCACACAACCACTGATTCGGGCTAATGGATCTGCACATTGGAACCCGCCGCTGCCATTTGATTGCACATCAAGTGCCTGACGTGCGCGGGCCAAATTAATATCCCCGTGGTTGACCTGATTCTGATCGGTGACGCCATACGTGGAAGTCAGGTTCAGCGTCATAGAGTCGCTGAGGTCATATTCGTAGTCAGCTGCAACCCGGAAGGTACTGCGGGTGTTTTCGGCGCCGCGGTCGCCGAATTCATATAAGCGGCGGAAGGTCACACTGACATTATCCAGCTTGGTGATGCCGTCAGCCAGCAAGGCATTACCTAATTTGGTGCCGGCAAACCAGGGATGATTGGCAATAGAGATACCAGTACTACCACCACGTGAAAGTAAAAAGATGTCGTTGCGGGTATCCAGTGGAATGGGTTCAAAACGTGCTCTGGAGTCGACCCGCGCATAGTTCGCACTAAAGCGGACCCGTGAATCTTCGTTTAAATCCATGCTAAGGCCAGCTGCAGCAAACATTCTGTTTAACGGCGTCAGCATCGAACGGTAGTCGTGGAAGTTAAAGGCGTCTGATGTATTGACGTCATTGGTGGGGGTGTAAAGCGTACCATCGCCTTTGTATTTACCGACACGTGCGCCAAAGATATGTGATGAGCCAACAAATTGTGGGGTATCCAATAAACCATCTTTATTGGTATCGACAGCGTCTTTGTGCACTCGTGAATAGTCACGATCTGTTGCCATCAGGCCTTCGTCGTCGGAGTAGCCGATGGAGAACCAGCTATTGCCACCCTTAAAGTTATTGCCAAAAGTTAACTCCAGATCGTGGGTTTTACGATCGGCCGCCGCACTTTGGCCAGCTCTGGCTTTAAATAGTACGCCTTCAAAATCCTTTTTCAGGATAATGTTAATAACACCGGCAACAGCATCTGATCCGTAAGCCGCCGATTGCCCGCCGGTCAGAATTTCTACCCGGTCAATCAGGCTGGTTGGAATGGTATTTAAGTCCACGCCATAGCCGGCACCGACCGACATCCCGGAGACATACCGAATACCGTCCACCAGCACTAGCGTGCGCGATGACCCCAGATTACGCAGGGCTATAGTATTTAAACCGGAGCTCTGTTCACTGATATTGGAGCTGGACGACGTACTGTCACCAACCACGGCAGGGATTTTGCCGAGAAAGTCACCGATATTGACTGCACCAACACCTTGAATGTCTTCCGAGTCCATCACTTTGATTGGTGAAGGGGAGTCAAAGTTACCTTTGGGAATGTGTGAGCCTGTCACAGCAATTTTCTCGATTTTTGCTTCTTCTGCAGGTTTTGTTTCGGCTGAAACAGAAGCAGAAGCTACGAGGACTCCGACGGTAATGAGTGATCGCTTGAATACATGATGGAGTGATGCAAACTGATTTTGCTGATTGTTCAACATGTTAAACCTCACTTCTGGCAATTATTATAGTGTTATGTGGCGTACCTGTTATACCAGTATACATCCAATCATCCAGCTTTCAATCGTTGTTGACGTTTTTTTCTACAGAAAATTGATTTGTTGCGGAAAAGCGGTGCTATGGCTGGGCTATAACACCCCGGTAAACCATCGGAGATCGTACGCCCGGCTTGGTTTCGCCACCGATCCAATAAATATGTTGCTCTGTTCTGGCAAGAGTGAGTGGCCCGGCTCCGCCGGTAAACGGCACCAGATCTGGCAGGGCGTTCCATTGGTTGGTGCGACTGTTAAAGACTAACTGCCGCCGGCTAAAATTGATTTCTTCCGTTGTGAGGTTGAAATAGCGAGTTTTACAGGCTGCGAGCTCTTCACCTTGCAGTTGGGAAAACTGAGTCAGCGTGTTGTTGAATAGTTCCAGGTTGACTCCGCCGAGCAGGAGTATCTGGTGATCGTTAAGAACTGTTGCTGCCCCCCCTGACACTGAAAATGCTTGGTGCTCAAAGGTAACATCAGGTAGTTGTGACCATGTCCGGGTTTTCATATCAAAGGCCCAGGCATCCGTTCGGGTGAAGTTATTTTCTGAGCCTTTTGGGTCGATTCCCCCAAACAGATAAAACGTATCAGAGAGCTGCTCTGCCGGAAACTGCACTCGTGCAGGACCCGGAATGGGTTCTAATTCCTGACACTGGGACGTTTCTAAGTCGAAACGGCAGACGCCGGCGGTTGGTTGGCCATTGCGCTCCCCGCCAAATAAAAAGAGTTCCCCCTGGTACCATGTCGCAGCACCAGAATGCCAGCTAAAGGGGAGTTGTCCCCAAAGTTTGATTGTCGGCTCGCCAGCAACAAGACTGACCTCGAGGATGCTGGATAATGCCCCCTGAGCATTCTGCCCGCCGACTAGCAGAACGCTGTGCTCGGTCTGGACCAATGCACCATGTGCAACCGGGTAGGGTAATTGCAGGTGCTGCATCGTTTGCAATGTTGAGGCTGCGGTGTCGAAAAGCCACATATCGCTGTAATAGGCTTTGGTAGCCTGGTCAAAAAATGGATGACCAGCAGGAAAATTCGCCCCGCCGGCAACCAGCAAATAGTTGCCAATTATGCCAGTAAAGGCGGCTGAGACGCCGAGGGATGCTGGCGTGCCTTGTGGGGCAGGTAGTTTGCCATAGACGCTCCAGCCAATTTGCTTGGTAGAATTGTGGTTAACAGGCATCTGTGCCTCTTGATTTGTTGGATGAGGAACATGGGGCTGGCAACCATAAAGAGCGCAGAACGTCGCACTGACGCAAAGCAGTAAAAGTTTCATACACACCTCATGGCAGCTGCCCAAACATCAATAAAAAACAACTAAGACCTAACCTCCGCTAAGTCTTAGTTGAAAAGCCAGCACTATTTCCAGGGACTGCACCGGCTTGGCAGTGGTTGCATCAGAACTGATATTTCAAACCAGCGAAATATTGACGCCCGATGACGTCATAAGCGCGGGCTTCAGTGTTGGTGCCTGTGCTAAAACTGTCAGGACGAGCATTGATATCAGGTTCAACATCAAACAGGTTGTTGGTACCGATATAAACGTTGAAGTCTGCTGCCAGCTTATAGTTCAAACGTAAGTCGACGTAAGTCACGGCATCCATCGTGTTTAAATCGTCCGACAGATTGGTTGTTCCTAGGTAAGACTTGGTTTCATTGCGATAGCGCAGCTGAGTGAAGAGATTCAGCTGGTCGGTGACATCGTAGGAACCGTTAAAGGTCAGGCGCATCTCAGGGTAGAGCGGACGCCCGACAAATTTCTCTACAGCGCCATTGGCATCAGTCACGTCGAATTTACTCAGACTGTTGGCGATGACATTCAGTCGCAGTCCCTCATTCACGTAAGACACTTCAACATCGACACCGGCAGTCTCAATTTTGCTGGCATTAATCAAAGTTGAACGTAAATTCAAAATGGGGCCGTCGTTGCTATCCCGCAGCAAATTGCCGCCACAGGTGGCATCAAAACCAGAAGCTGCAACGTCATAACAGCGTTTCACAAAGACATCAGGCCCTACCCTGGTAATGCCGTCTTCGATCTCAATGCCGTAGTAGTCGACAGACATTGACCAGTCATCAGTCAATGAATAGACTGCGCCCAACGTGATGGAATCGGCCGTTTCTTCTTTCAGAGCAAGCGAGCCAGTTTGCAACAGGCGCGTGTTGTTGGCTTCAGATGCCACCAGGTTAAACGCACCTTTAGACGCGATCCGCTGATTGATTGCTGCGATAGAGCGACAGTTTGTGGCAATGTTGCCGGTGCTGGCTGCCGTCACACCATTACAGGGGTCAACATTACTCGGAGCTGTTGATGTGGCACCGGTAGAAAATAAATCGTTGATATTCGGTGCTCTTACTGAGCTTGAGTATGCGGCACGAAGTTTCAGGTCATCGGTCACTGGAGCGTCTGCGCCGAATCTGTAGGTAAAGGTGTTGCCCACTGTGGAGTATTCACCTGCCCGCAGCGCCAAACTGAGATTCAGCCACTCGGCGACCGGAGCCTGAAATTCGGTAAATGCCTCTACGACATCAAAGCTACCGACGATGTCGGCGATCGCCAGGTCGCGTGAAATACCTAACTGCCGGAAGCTATCCGGAGTCTCACGGGCTTCTTCTTTGCGCCATTCCAAACCACCTGCGAAACTGACCGGACCGTCAGACAGTTCAATCGGCAGGTTACCAGCTAACACGCTGCTGCCGACAAACTGACGTAACTCACCTGATTGACCGGTATCAATGGCCATGTATTTGACTGCTGCCGGAGAAAATCCGGTCACGCCAGATTTACCAAGCAAACTATCCACAGTGTTAAACGGGTTCACCGGCACACAACCCTGGGCACGTGCTGTAGCATCCACGCAGCGGTAGCCGCCTTTTCCGTCGGATTCAATTTTCATGGCTTCGCGCAACTGGGTTAAAGCGACGTCACCGGTTTTATTCATGGTCTGGGAGGTCATACCAAACACGATACTATTGGTCCACATCATGTCATTGGCTAATTCAGTGCTGATGCTGCCCGCGGTACGGAAGGTATTCCGCCGCTGTGATACTACTTGTGGTCCAAATTCAGTCATGCGGCGGAATGTCGCAATACGGTCAAATGAAGTGTTGCTGCCCATCACACTCAATAATTGTTTGCCAGCGCTGCTACCGACAAAATATGGGCTTGTTGCGATGTCGATACCGCTGGTACCGCCGGAACCGACCATAAAGACGTTATCCCGTACGCTCAAGGCGATGGGTTCTAATTGCGCTGTCGCGGTGGTTTGTGAGAAGTTGATTTCCAGTTCAGCACTGGTGTCGTCTGAAATATCGAAAGTAGAGCCACTGGCGATATGGAAGCGTTTGTAAGGCGAAACGATTTTCCGCGATGCGTGTTGATTATCAAAATCGCTGGTACCATTGGGGACAAAATTGCTGTCCATCACCGGCTGATTAGTATTAAACGGCTGGCCGTTACCGAAAATAAACAGGTTGCCAAATGATAAGGCGGCACCAGGGACATGAGCAGGGCCGTTGCGGCGGGCGATAGATTCCACAATGCCGTCTTTATTCGTATCAATAAAGCTCAGTTCGTACTTAGCGAAATCGCGGTCCGCTGAATTAAGACCGTCTTGATTGGCTACGCCGACAGAGACCCAGGCATTCCCTGCATCGAAATTCTTACCGTAGGTAAAATCGACGTTTTGGCGTGCAGCACCACCTTGTTGGGAGTCCGCGCCAAAAGCGTTGATTTCGGCACCATTAAAGTCTTTTTTTGTGATGATGTTAATGACACCAGCCACGGCGTCAGAACCATAGATAGCAGACTGGCCGCCTGTTAATACATCAACCCGCTCGATGATTGAAGTTGGAATGGAGTTTAAATCAACGCCATAACCCGAGTTCGCTGAAACCCCGGACACGTAACGCCGGCCATTTACCAGTACCAAAGTGCGGGCTGAGCCTAAGTTGCGTAATGACGTGGTACTGACACCGATGTTACTGGCGGTGCCACCGAATGGCAGGTTGTTACTCGAAGCACTCAGTTCTGAAGTGATCGACGGGACCCGATTTAACGTGTCTTCGACCGAAATAGAGCCGGTACCTTCAATTAAGCTTGCATCAACTTCCGTGATTGGCGCTGACGACGTGAAGTTTGCGCTACCGCCGCGCATGATGTGCGAGCCAGTGACCTGAATTTTTTCGATTTCTTTGGATTCTGACTTTTTGGCGTCAACTGCCTGCGCCATGCCCTGAGCGGATATGGCCATCAGACTGATTGCTAAAAGTGACTTTTTGAAGTGTGTTGACTTGTTTCCTGTGCGTAGTACGACGGCCTTCATTGGGGCTCTCCTGTAAGTAAATGGTTATGACAGTTTAAGTACTACATAACTAGCATTTTACGCAGTTATACTATTAACCTGTTATACCAGTATATGTGTTGTTTTTTTGGAAAGTCAAAGTTATTTGTTCGTGGTTTTTTCGGGATCTGTTGTTTTGTTGAGGAGTAACAGGGATAGCTGGCAGATGATTGGCGACTGGGGTTCAGCTTTGGTCATGCCTCAGATAAACCTTCATTGGTGAGTCTGACTACATCACGAGGTCAACCTACCTGACTTTTTGGGTTCACCGGCTTTCACTTCTCAATGCTTGCGCACAAATCAGCCATTTGGATGACCGTTAGCCTGTTCAACCGCGAGTGACAGGAATGAAGTTGTTCATTGATGAAAATCTGCCATTCATCCAAATGGCAGATTTGCACACACGCATTGACAAGCTCAAGCCTGGTGAACCTGAAAAGTCAGGCGAGGGCAGGTGTCAAAAATACAAAAAATCAAAGTGCAAATTTAAAGCGGGAGTGAGACCGAAATTATCGGCAATCGACGTTCTCAGTCGGTGTAAAGTGTAAGTTGACACAGAGATTGAAGAACAGTAGAGCAATAGCGCATTCCTTTATTTATATGGTATTATCATGGTTAAATGTAATCCTGATATGGTTGCTTATTCGAACCTGAGACCCATAATGGAATGTTCTCCGGAGGCAGAGGTCTCAGGTTCGAATCCTGATGGGTGCGCCATATAAATCAACCACTTAGAGGCGACTCAAGTGGTTTTTTTGTTTATTGTGCCTTCATTGTGCCGTGAATGTGCCCTAAGCCCAAAAAGTTATCCGGCCTACCAGTCCGGTTTAGACCTCTGCCTTTTATCTGCAAGTGATAATGATAAAAGTCAAAAAGCGCGTCTCATCATAATTACTTCTGCGAGCTCTTCTGTTGGTTTAAGCAGCTACTGACGAACGGCTACACCGCCCCTTAATGCCAGCTTCTGTACCCAACCAGGCACTGCTTGTGCTTTTGGTGCCATGCGTTTGCCGCCGGAGAAAGTTTGCTTTTGCTCTGTGCTCAGCATCAGCGGTGCGGCGGCATAACCTCTTCTGGCAGCGCTTTGCAGCAATTGTTTTGGGGTTTTGCTGAACGCAAGCGGCGTTTTCTGGTTGTGCAGCTTTAATAGCGCTAACGCAATATCAAACTCCATTTCTGCAAGATGCTGGCGATCTTTTTGCTCGTCCAATTGTGCTAAGGCAGATGGTGCAACCTGAACAAGCTCTGCAAAACGTTCGGCCGCCAGCAACACATTAAAAGTGTTCACTGCGGCCTTACAGTAGGCCGGCACTTTGCGGTAATGCAACAACACTAAATCTGCAGCACCTTGAGTGTTCTGAGTAAAACCCAAAATACCAAGCTGCTTACACATTCCTTCAATATAACCAAGGCCAGGAATGCCCATACCACGCGCTTTTACCCAATAGGTTTTCAGTTGTTTGAGCAGCTCCGGCTCACGTTGATGTTGCTCAGCATCCAGGCTGATATTCGCTACCAGAATCGCCATACGGGTTAACAGTGCATGCGGCTCGTTAAACTGAATGCCAATGGTTAAATAATGATTGAGCTGGTCGTGGCAACGGTTCCCCCAATAATCCAATAACCTTTTGATGGCCCCATGATGGCCGGCTTTAGCCGCTTTATCGTAGTGCTGCAGGGCTTTCTCTAACTGTTGCTGACGCTCAAAAACACGGCCGGTTAATTCATCCAGCGCGGCACCAGGTTGTAATTGCTGAAAGCGTTTTAGCCAGGTTAATAACAACGGCAAATCAATATCAGCATGTGTTTTGGCAAAGGCCAATTCCGTCAGGAACTCTAACGCATCGCTACTGCCCAGCTGCAAACCACGGGTTAACCAGTACACCAAATCATTGTGTTGAAGTTGAGGTTGCACACTTTGTTTCTGGGCGTTACGTGCAGCTGGCTTTAATAAGCGGTTTGCTGAAGATAATGCTAAAACCTGCCTGGCAATCTGAGCACAAGCATCACCATCTTGCGCCATTGCAGCCTCCAGCACTGTGCGCAGGTTCAGCTTTGGATAGGCTTGCCACAGTGGGGCGGCAAACTCCGCATTATGGAAACGGGCGGTATAGCAGGCAAGGTCAAACATGCACTGTAAAATACTGATTTGCTGTCCCCTCTCCAGCGGCTGCATGGTGATATGACGGCCCCTGGCATCTCGCTGAATGTGCACCGCCTGATTGGTGTGTTGGCGCAGTTGCATCAACTGCTGTAATAAAGCTTCGGGGAAAACCTTTTGCTGGCTCAACAGCTCCAGTTTTTCACACAAAGTGGTTTCGAGCAGCAACACAATACCGTGCAAATCGGCAAAATCATGGCACCATAATTCCAGCGCCAGCCGAATCTTTAATAAAAAACAGCAGCTGTCATCTGCAAGGTAGCGCCCGGCGTCGGTGAGCATCTGCGCCAGGGCTTTGTTGTATTGAGCGACAAAAATAAAGTTACTTGTTTGCATAAGACACCCCGGCTAGCTGCTGCATTGTTGGTTAATCGGTGAAGAAGTTGGGCATCCATGCCCCAGTCCATTGTTCATCCTTGTGTTTTGCCATCCTGGCATAGCCCTGCAATTCATTTTGGCTTTCCACACCACCTTGTGTGGCCTGGCATTTTCTTTCCATGCTGCCTGCTTCCCGCAAGCTGTGTTCCTTCGCCGAGCATGCTACCAAGCCTAAAAAACAGCGCCAGAACTGGGTTTTTACTCATGTATGGTTTTCGTACAGCAGCACGTCCCACAAATGCACTGTAAATTTATTCATGTCGCCTTTTCAAACAGGTGGAGAATGTTGGCGATTGACCGTAAAGCGGGAACAGCATAAATTCGCTGTTCTAAACAGCGAATATTAAAAGGATTTATTGCATGTCTGAGGTTGCAAACAGCGCATGGCCATACAGTTGGGAAGTGATTATGCGCTACCGCTTGATTGAAATTATCGCGTTATGGGAAGGACGTCTTACCTCAAACCATTTATGCCATAGCTTTCAAATTCAGCGGCAACAGGCGTCAAAAGACATCAATCGCTACAACAAAGAAATTGCGCCCGGCAATTTGGTGCTGGACCGTAAACTGAAAGGCTATAAACCTTCTTCCAGCTTTAAACCTGTGTTTACCAAAGGCCTGGCTGATGAGTACCTGCATGCAATGGCCAGCCGACGCGAAATTGCCCACACATTCAGTAGCCTCGACCTGGGCTTTGACCAAACCGAAATGCTGCACCCGCCGATGCGGCAGGTAAACCCGGATATTTTACGGGCACTGGTGCAAGCCGCCCGCGACGGCCAAAAAATAGATATGGGTTATGTTTCATTAAAATCACCCGACGAGGAAAGCCGCATCATTACCCCGCATACGCTGGTGTTTACGCCACTGCGCTGGCACGTGCGCGCTTATTGTGAGAAAAACCGCGACTACCGCGATTTTGTGCTGAGCCGTTTTCGCAGTATTCATGGAGTGGAAGGCTCAAGCGACAACTTAAAAGAACAAGACGAGCGCTGGAATACCCTGGTGAATATTGTGCTGAAACCAGATCCCCGCCTCACCGATTACCAACGCAGCATTGTGGAACACGACTACGACATGACCGACGGCAAACACGTGATCAGCACCCGCTCGGCGCTTATTCCTTATGCCATACAACTGCTGAATATTGATTTAAGTAAACTGGACATCAAACCAGAAGCGCAGCAGATTGTGGTCGACAACTTGGATGAAGTAGAAAAGCACGCGTTTTAAGCGAATAGCCAATAGCGCCGGGTAAAAAGGAGTATTCAAAGCATGAAAGTTATTTTCTCGCACGGTAAAGAAAGTGGCCCCTAGGGTTCAAAAATCCGCAGCTTGGCAACTATTGCTCAGCAGCTGCAATGCACCGTTGATAGCATTGACTACACCGACCTGACAAACCCGGAACAGCGGGTAGCCCGTTTAACCGCTTTACTGCAACAACAAAACGACGATTTGGTACCAATTCACGAGAACCAAGCGTCGCTATACAGTGCCCGCATATGCCAAGTAACCCATAGCTGCAGCGAGTATTATCACAGCTCCACTAAACGACCAAACAACACCATTAACTCTTCGTATTAGGATCAACTCTTTGCGTTCAAATTCGTTATTAAGCTTATCAATCAACTGATTAAGAACTTCAACGTCCTGCGAATGTTGTTTTGCATTCTCACCAAGTTGTTGATGCAATTGAGCATGATCAGTCGTCAAAGTAGATAATTTGTGGTTTTGGTTCTCGACTTCACTAGACCAGTTTTGCTGATGCTGACTTAAGCTTGCAAAAACTTTATCTTTATCTAATTGCCAACGTTGATCATACTCAACCTGCTGCTGTTTTACATTTTGCATAGTGAGTGATAGGGAGTCCGAAACTCTTTGTTCAAACGTGGCGAGGGTCTGTTGTAATTGCTCTTCAACCTGAGCAATTTGTTGCATACTTTGTTGTAAGGAAAGTTGCATCTGCTGCTGATGAGCATCAAGACGATTCGAGGCTTCAATTTTGAATGTGTGGAGTTGTTGAGTTTGTTGACTGACTAAATCTGCATACTCAGCTTCAATAGATTGTCTAATTTTATCAATTTCCACCATGCGATCTTCAAAACTCATGATTAATGAGTCTCGTGTTTCTTTAACATCATTGGCGATTCTTATAAGCTTCAGCGCACCATCCTGAGTCAATCCTTTTAACTCAAAATAATCGTTCACTAATTTTTCAAGTTTATTATTCTGCTCTTCAAGATTAAATTGCTGCTCTTGCAGTTCTTTATCATTTTTGGCCAGTTTTACTGTCTGTTCTTTGATCTTATGTTGTTGTTCAGACAGTTCATTTTGTTGGATATTCAGCTGTTGAGATTGTGCAACAGAGATAACCATCAGTTGCCCCAGTTTTTTTGAAAAACTAGCTTGAAGCTCTGCTGCTGACAATTGTGCATCTTCTAACTCGTCTTTGTTCCACCAACGCCCCACAAAATTTCTTTTTTCGTGCTTTTCTCTCGCGGTTTTTAAACCATCCAGTTCGTCATAATCTTTTTTAAAACCCTCTAACAAAGCCTTCATATCTACTTGATCAATAAGGTCTTGCGGGATATTTACCTGAGACATAGTTTTAACGACTTTAGCAAGTTCCGTTTTCATTCTTATTTGTCCTTATGTTCTTCGAAATTTTGCATTAATAGCTCTAATTCGTCTTGCTGACTTTTAAATTTATCGATGCCTTTTTCCAAGTTAATAATGGTTTTAGCACGGTTATCTAAGATGCGTTTACCAATATCAACAGCGGCAGTCGTGTGGTCCAAAGACAAACGGAAATTATTTTCTATTGCGCCATATTCAGTTGCGATCTGTTGGTACTGAATCGAACACTGATATTGCGATTCAACCCAATCTGCCATGAGATGAATATTCTTTTTCATCTCAGCAAGATTTGCTTCCTGGGCTTGCAGCAATTCAGTCCCTGTAGTTGATAACCAATCAAAGAACCGGTCAATTCCGAATATTACTAATGCTGTAGTTATCCCAGTTAAAATACCCGTAACCGCGAGAGAAATAACTTCGGCCATTGGAACCAGAATTGGGATGGTCATAATAAAGCCCTTGATGGACTCTTCTAACAACATGCCCAGCCCCATAGTGACAACACCGGCAAATATCTTGGCAACTTGACGACAAACTTCGCTAAAAGGTTGATCTTTCGGTGGGTTGACTAACAGCTTGATTGCGTCCCATAAACCTTTCATACCTTCACGAATAATGGTGACTACTTTTGCTGAAGTTGTAATAACAGAGTTGATAATAAACGTAAGTAAGTTGCTAACAAAACCCTGCACACCGCCCTGTAGAGCAGATTGCAATGCATCTTTTAGTTTTGCTATCACGCGGTTTGCAACACGTTTAAATGCTGCAATTAAGCGGTCAATTAACGATTCATCATCTGGTTGGTTTATTAATTTTTTTATTTCAACAAATGAACCATTAATAAACTCATACAGGAGGGTACCAAGGGCTTGCCGTAACGCGTTTTTACCAGCTTCTTTTACACCGGTTACAGCCAATTCTTTTCCATGATATTTAATCCTGTCGGATGTCGTAGGCATATGCTGATCAATCGACTCCCGCGCTTTATCTATGATCGGTGTTACAATTTCTGGGTCATATCCATTTTCTTCAGACAACGCTCTCTCGGCAGGTTTATCGCTTTTTTCTCGATTATTCTCCATAGTTGTAAAGTGAAGATTATCTTTCTCTGATGCTATTTTTTTGCGGGTGTTCTTATCCAGCATCCAACCACCTTTTCGATGAATTTCAGCAAGTGGAATTGTATGATCTGCTTCCGCATTTAAAAATTGCTTTCCAGAATTCGTTGTTCTTCGAGTTGGTTCTATTTTGCCGGTATATTCGTCTACAAAGACCTGACTATCCATTGTGCCGTTTTGTACCGCTTCCCTCATTTTATCCTTTTTCGCTTGGGTATAGTCATAATCAGCATCACGACCATACTCTTCTGTACCTTTTGCAAAAATCCCTTGGTCGGCATTATGTTGAGTAGTTACATTCCCCCCAGCTTTATCTTCAAACATCGCCGGAGTTAAGCCAAATGGGCCTATTACTTGTTGCAAAACTTGCTGCTGACAACTGTTTAATAGTTCTTGCAGTCTTTGCTCACGTAACTGACTTTTAGTTTGAGCTGTATTCATTGTTTGGTCCTTCACGCTCTTTCCTTCATTGCTAATTAATTCAAATATTTTTCAACGCGAACGTTAATAGGGATTCACGCATCTGGCTATATTTCGTTAAACCCACTCTTCCCCAAGGCTTTCCGCCTGCGACAACACCAGCTGCACCGCATCATCTGCCATATCTGGCGGATACTTGTACTTGCGCAGAATCCGCTTCACCATCAAACGCAAACTGGCGCGCACGCTTTCGCGTTTACTCCAATCGATGGTGATGTTTTTACGCAGGTTATCGGTGAGTTCGTGGGCGATTTTCTTCAGCGTTTCATCGCCCAGCTGCAGCACTGCTGCTTCGTTGTTGGCCAGTGCGTCGTAGAACTTCACTTCGTCATCGGAAAGGCCAAGCGCTTCACCGCGTTTGGCGGCTTCTTTGAACTTTTTGGCCATTTCGACCAATTCTTCCATCACTTGCGCAGTTTCAATGCTGCGGTTTTGGTAACGGGTAACGACGTTACTGAGCAACTCTGAGAATTTCTTCTGCTGAATGAGGTTGGTGGAAAAACGGGATTTGATCTCGCCTTCCAGTAACCGTTCCAAAAGTTCGACCGCCAAGTTTTTCTCGGGCAGGTTTTGTACTTCCGCTAAGAAGTCATCATCGAGCAGGCCTATGTTGGGTTTATCGAGGCCGACCGCAGCGAAGATATCGACCACCTGATCGGACACAATGGCCTGACCAATGATTTGCCGGATGGCGAGGTCTTTTTCTTCGTCGCTGCGTTTTTTATCCGACACATCCTTTTTGGTCAGGATGACTTTGACGGCCTGCAAGAACGCTACTTCTTCGCGCACGGCTTTGGCTTCATCCATGGTGCAGCACAAGCTAAAGGCTTTGCTCATGGCCAATGCATTGTCGGCAAAACGCTTCTTGCCATCTTTGATGCCAAGAATATGGTTGGCGGCACCAGCCAATAATTTGTGGCTACTGGCCTCAAAATCGCTGTAGTCAAAACCATGCATCAGGCCGCGCAGGATATCGAGTTTTTCCTCAAGCACCGCCCAGGCTTCAGCTGTATCGACCGTTGGTTTACCTCGGCCATTACTAGCGGTGTATTCCTTCAGGGCTGATTTCAGTTCGTTGGCAATGCCGATGTAATCAACAACCAAGCCACCTTGTTTGTCTTTAAATACGCGGTTTACCCGTGCAATGGCCTGCATCAGGTTGTGGCCTTTCATCGGTTTATCCACATACAGCGTATGCACACAAGGCGCATCAAAGCCAGTGAGCCACATATCGCGCACAATGACCAGCTGCAGCGAGTCTTTCGGATCTTTAAAGCGCTTTTCTAGTCGCTTTTTCACTTGTTTCGGGTAAATGTGCGGGCGAAGCAAAGCTTTGTCGCTGGCAGAGCCAGTCATGACGATTTTGATCGCCCCCTTTTCTGGGTCTTCATCGTGCCACTCGGGTTTAAGCGCGACAATAGCATCGTACAAGTGCACACAGATCTCGCGGCTCATCGCCACCACCATGGCTTTGCCCAATTGTGTCTGATTGCGCTCTTCAAAGTGGGCGACCAAATCTGCGGCCACTTTAGCAATCCTTGGCTCGGCACCGACGACTTTTTCCAGCGCCGCCCAGCGAGTCTTCAGTTTGCTTTGCTGCGATTCTTCTTCATCTTCAGCCAGCTCATCCACTTCCTCATCGATATGCGGTAACTCATCGGCTTTTAAGCTGAGCTTGGCCAAGCGTGATTCGTAATAAATGGCCACAGTCGCGCCATCTTCTTTCGCTTGCTGCATGTCGTAGATGTGGATGTAATCACCAAACACAGCGCGAGTGTCGCGATCTTCACTGGAAACTGGCGTGCCGGTAAAGGCCACGAAGGTGGCGTTGGGCAATGCGTCGCGTAAATGCTGGGCGTAACCGACTTGGTAGACATATTTGCCAGACGCTTCGCCGACAGATGCTGCTTTCTCTTTAAGCTTGGCTTCAAAACCATACTGAGTACGGTGCGCTTCGTCGGCAATAACCACAATGTTATGCCGGTCGGATAATAGCGGAAACACATCTTCATCTTCGCCAGGGGCGAACTTTTGAATGGTGGCGAAAACGATACCACCGGATGGCCGGTTACTTAGTTTTGCACGCAAGTCTTGCCGTGTTTCCACTTGCACTGGCTGCTCACGCAATAAATCTTGTGCCAGTGAGAACACGCCAAACAATTGGCCATCCAAATCATTGCGGTCGGTAATGACCACAATGGTCGGGTTTTGCATTGCCGCTTCGCGCATCACTCGGGCGGCAAAGCAGGTCATGGTGATACTTTTACCACTGCCTTGGGTATGCCAAACCACACCGCCTTTGCCTTTTTTCGCGGATTGATTATCAGAGCGCGAAGCGGTAACGACTTGCGTAATGGCGGCACGCACCGCATGGAATTGGTGATAACCGGCGATCTTTTTCACCAAAGTACCGTCATCTTCAAACAGCACAAAAAACCGCAAGTAATCGAGGAAATACTCAGGCGCAAATACGCCGCGCACCATGGTTTCCAGTTCATTAAATTGGCCCAGCGGGTCGAGTTTCACACCATCGATGGTACGCCACTGCATATAACGTTCAGCGTTACTGGAAAGCGACCCCATCCGTGCTTCCGAGCCATCGGAAATCACCAGAATTTCGTTGTACTGGAACACATCAGGAATTTGTTCTTTATAAGTCTGAATTTGGTCGTAAGCTTTCCAAATATCAGCATTCACATCGGCAGGGTTTTTCAGCTCTAACAGCACCAATGGCAAGCCGTTGATAAACAGAATAATGTCGGGCCTGCGCGAATGTTTTGGGCCTTTTAAGGTGTATTGATTAACCGCTAAAAACTCATTGAGGCCTTGTCGGTTTTCCCAATCAATCAGGTAAACAAAATCACCACGGGTTTCGCCGTCTTTTTGGTATCGAACAGGAACACCATTCACCAACAAGTTATGAAAATGCCGGTTTGCGGTGAGTAGCGCAGGAATGCCTAAATCCAACACTTGCTTGATGGCATCTTCACGGGCCACCAATGGTATTTGCGGGTTAATGCGGGCAATGGCATAACGCAAACGCTCAACCAACACCGGTTGAACATAATCGGCTCGCTCAGGCACAGGGCCATCGGGCGCGATATTGTAACCACAGATATGGGTGTAGCCGGTTTCAGTGAACCACTGCAAAACTTCCTGTTCGAGCTGATCTTCGGTCATCCTTCGTCCCTGTTTTTATGCCGCTGCAGTACTTGCTTGTTTGATACCTTGTTGCAACGATGAAATCAAGTTTTTCGCAGCATTTTCATCTTCTAAATCATAAGGTAACGCCAATAACTGCAAGTCTGAACTAAACGAGAAGTGCAGTGGTTCAGCGTTGGCCGGAAACTTATCCCAGGCTGGGTAAATCAGTACTAAGGTGCCTTGGCCATTCAGGTATTTATGGCCATAAGCAAACATCTGATAAAAATCTTGTTGGCTCATGCCATAGTTTTTATCTCGTGAGTCCAGGTATAACAGCTTCCATTTTGTGTCTAGAATCCAGCGCTGATAAGCCTGATTAGAAGATGCAAGCCTTAATGATAAATCTGGCTCCAAGCGGAATATTTCATTTTGCAAATGCGAACAGAGATAGTGTGATGCAAGCTGTGGTCTAAGCTCGTTCCCTCGCCCTGGTAGATTGGCTAAAGCTCTGCTCAACTCAACTGCCACATAACTCTCAAACAACTTTTCCATTGGGAATAACAAACTTAAGCCGCGCCAGTCGCCCTGAACTGCGATTGGCACATGCTGGTTTAACACAAATTCGCACCATGGCTTGATGGCTTGGTAATGCGCCATCAGGCGACTGTCTTGCCAACGCTGAAAATCATCTGTGATGTCAGTCGAATCAGGTAAATCATGCAGCAAGCTTTGTAATTCATGCGCCAAACGCCAGTTTTCACTGTCTTGTGTGGTCACGCAAATTTTCAATAACGCGGTTTTGAGCAACCGGTTTTCGGGGCGGTCCGCACTGAATACATCATGTTGAATATGAAACAAATGCTCGCGGCCTGGTGCTTGCCGCAGTTGTTTTTGCACATCCAAACGCCCACGTAAAAAACGTTGTTGCTCTTCTATGCGCTGATATTCAAAGCGCAGCCCTCGCTTAAATAGAAAATCCAGTTCTTGTAAGAACTGTCGCATCAGCCATTCAGGTAAGGCAGTATCAAAACGCTCGATACTGGCGTGGCTCGAATCCCTGCTTTTGATATCCAGCGCGTTACAAATCAGCTTACATAACAGCCGCCTGGCACTATCAATACAGTTCGTTGCGCTTCGATGTTTTGGCAGGATCTCAATCACTTGGCCGCAGGGCGACTCCAGTACGCCAACAAAGTTATCAAGGCGCAGCCATTGTTGATTATCCAGTTCCAACAGGACCAAACCATTGGCACGAAATTGCTGGCCAAGTTCGACTAACCAGCGAAAAGCACTGGCCGTGATCTGTGCCCGGTCTAGAGTATTTTCGGCAAGCTCAGCAAATGTTAGCCGGGCGTATTCGCGCACAACGACGGCTTTACTCATTGTGCAACGGTCTCGTCCTGATAAATCAGCTGGTAAGATTCGACGCTGTCAAATGCATCCTGATTGATTTCCCAGCGGTCCCGCGCTTTGATTTGCGACACGCCTTTAAATAGCTCTGCAATGGGTTTACCGGCGGCTTTTCGGATAAAAGCGGATTCTGGTACTTTGTTCTGATCATTGAGCACCCAGGCGATACGCTGCCAGTCTTCAAAAAAGTATTCCTGCAACAACGGTAATACCTTGTGCTGAAACACCTGTGCTAGTTCAGCAAGACTTGCAGTTTCTGGTGCCTTGACAGGCCGGTGATCAGGATGCAAATGCATAAATGACGCATGGCCAATACAGTGGTCTTTATCTAACAACACACTGATGCGATCATTGATGGTTTTAAGCATCAACTCGAGATCAATATTTTCGACGAACACTTCTGCCAGTAATTCTGGCTGCGGTGGCATTTCGATAAAATCAAAGCGACGGCGCAGCGCTAAATCCAGTCCCGCTAATGAGCGGTCAGCAGTATTCATAGTGCCAATAATGTAGAGGTTATCCGGCACCGCAAACTTGTCGCCCGTCAGCGGCAACACGACCTCTAACGGCTCGTTGCCGCCCAGGCGTTTGGACGGTTCAATTAACGTAATCAGTTCACCAAAAATACGGGAAATGTTACCCCGATTGATTTCGTCGATGACCAAAACAAAGTTCTGGCGCTCGACAGCCGCAGTGTTTTGCTGCTCGCCCAAGGCTTTGATATGGCTTATCAAACTTTCGTAATAAGGCTGTAAGCCTCCTTTAATCACTCGCTGTTGGTTAAACACTGCTTGTAAGGTACTCACAGACAGCGAATGAACCGAGTCACCACTGCTTTTATCAAATCGAATCGTATTGTCATCAACTTCCGTGATTAAAAAAGTTGAACGACGGGTGGTTATCGTTACCCCCTCAGCATTACCAGATAATTGTTCCAAGAACAGCTCCCAGCAGCGCTCGAAAGAGGTGCTGATTGCTTGCTGACCAGTGTGTTGGTTGTCTTTGGCTTTTTGTACCAACTTTTTAAATACACCGTTTTTCGGCGCATACTGAATTTTTCCGCTATCGCTGCTGGCTGTGAGCCCCTCAACAAAGTCTTCATAGCTATAGCTTTGGTGAAAGGTCACAAAAACAATACGACCAGCATCGGCTAACGCCTTGTACTTCACCTTCAGTTCGTCGCGGTTCTTCCATCTAGCGCTCGGATCAGCTGCCCTTACAGCAGCTTCCATCGTGATAAAAGTCTTACCGGTACCAGGCGGGCCGAAGTAGATTTGGTTTAATGGGGCTGAATGTACAGTTGGCATTGGGCTGTCCTTTTCCTCTGCTTCTTCAGAGAAATCAGTTTGAATTTTTGCTTCTTTACTTCGAGCCGACAGCGCTTCAAATAACTGCCAAATGGCCACGTTATTTTCTGCAACTTTTGTCATATTGACACCGGCTTCCTGCAAGCCAGTAAAAATCCAGGCATTTTGAGTTGGCCAGTCGTCAGGCAAAAGCACATCTAAGGTAAACTCCTGCTGTAAGCACTTCAGCACTTTTTTACAGTTAGCTGGGCCAACGATTGTGCTGTACTGCTCAGCTGCAAATGCTGAAAATACACGATTAATCACCACCTCATAGGTCTTCGCAAATGCGCCTTGTGTTACTGCTGCTTTCCAAGTTTTGAAGACACTTTGATGAGTTTCAGCCGATGGCGAAGTTCTGATTGACTCCGCAACATCTCTTAAAAAGACCTTTTGTTTTTCGAATGCTTCTTTGGGTAAAACGCCCGGCATCACTGAACAGATACCGTTATAAGGTGGAGCCCATAGCCATTCCAGCATATCATCACCAATCGGTGTTGCACTTTGCTTCAGTTGCTGGATTTCTCCCAGTCGTTCTTTGAATTTCGGTAGCCACTCACTTCTTGAATTCACTTCATCTTGCTGAGTCCACTCAATAAACTGCCGCAGACTATGCACATCACGACCAGCTTGCCATTGAGTATTCAACTCAGTCGCCAGACTCTGTGGTACTTCAACACCAGAGGTAATGGGTGTCCAACGAAATGGCTTGTTCTGTTTATCATTGAAGCGCTCAAGTAATAATAACGGTAGTAAGCCATCGCCACATGTCCTGCGTACTTCATCAATATCTACTTTGATATAACGCCAAGTTTTATTAGTGTCAGCCCAGTATGGAGCTACAAATGATGTTTGGGATACAGTGCCCTTGGCAACAATTCCCCGCGGATTCTGACCTAATTGCATTATGTAAATGGTGTCGCCAACTTGTGGTTGGGATGAATGACAAGACCATTGAATATCTGTCCCCACAACAACTTGATCAGAGCCGCCTTCTTTCGCGTTGGCAGGGTTCCAGGTAAGCAGATAAGACTTCGTCAGATTTTCCGCCGGTACAGATTCTACATATTCAGCCCATCGTTTAAGGGCATTTATGACAACATTATTCCCCCTAAGACCTATCTCCTCATATGCCCCTCCATGGTCAAAATCTGCGATTATTTGTTGTAACGCAGCAACATCTGAGATTGACCAAACCACTTGCTCACCATGGTGAGATGCTTGATTAACACCTGAAACATAAGAGTTTATTGTGTTGCCAGTGTGGCCTCGATCATGAAGAAACTGCTTAAATCCTTCCTTACTGAATGTCATTCAATTTCCTCATCATCGTTCTATAAATCAACATCATCAGCAACTACCGGGTTCTTCCAACAGCCAGAGCTTCGTGAATCAAAAAACTCAACTTGTGCAACGCCGATTGACAGAAGCTGTTCTTCAATACGTGCAGCATCACGCTGGTGCTCTGGGCATAGAGGATAAAGCGATACAGCAACACGTCTTGGTACACTTCGTTTTAGTTGATGTAATAAATGCGCTTCTTGCTCACCTAAGCGCCAGCCGTAAATCACCAACGTAGATCCAATATCCGGGATGGCATTAAAATACACTTCGGATAAATAATTAGATGCTCCGATGGCTTCTCGCTTCTGTACGCTAGTGCCTTCACTGACAAACATTGGTACATATCGACCGTTTTCCCAGCCAGCAATAATTTCCTCGAGTAAACGGCCACCATCTGCTGTGATTTTCAGCTCTCTATCATTTGGATTACGTGCGAGAACCAAATTGCCATGCGGGTAAAAAAATATAGTGACAGTTTGATTGCGTCGAAGGGGCTCACGTAACCTCGCCCAGTCATCATCCAAAGCACCATTGACTAAGCAATCTTTAAACCTGTGCTCGCCCGCTAAAGCATCGTTACCACGAAGAGCTGCCCAGTAAACAATAAGGTCGTAGTTAAGAGACAGTACTGTTTTAAACCGACGCATAAATTGGTATATGGGTTCAAGATTTGGCAAAGCTTCGGCGTGAGTTAGATGCGTTGCTCGTATAGTTTCAATTAATGCTGTTCTAACCTGCTGATAGGCAGCATCAACTACTTCTGACTCAATTCCTAATGCCTGATTGACCTGCTTTGCCTGCCATAGTTTTCTGAGCACATACTCAAAATCAGTAGAATTATCAAAACGTTCAAAAACTTGCCGCACCGGTTCAGTTAAAAAACCACGCTCACTTGCAGCTGCAAACAACGACGAATAACTAAAGCGAGGGTCAACAGCAATACTGGCGCCATTACCTAACAACAAACCGTCATTGTAATGTTCTGCGATATCAGCCCATTGGTGTATCTGAACAGGCATCAGCTTATTCCCTCGATTGCGGCTTGTGCTTCGGGTAGACGCAGTTGGCCTGAAATTAGGCGGGGTAACAACGTATCACGCATATGTGCCAAAGTTTTAGCTTGTTTATGATTAGCTGAAATGCTCTGTTGGATCGGAGTAACTACCTGAGAAAACGCTGTAGCTATTGGTTTATCCGGTATCGCTAAATTAAAACTGCCCAAAACATCATTTTGAACCCGCTGGCGTCCGCTCGTACCGGACATACTCCGGATTGCAAACTCTCTAAATACAGATTGCCGCGCAAGTAGATAGCCATGGAAATCAGGCAACGGTGCTTTCGGTTTCAGAACAACAAATTCAGTAGATCCCCAGCCCGTTTCATTTGGTTCGAGAAAATCAACAAATGCTGTTTTGCCATTTTCAAGGCATGGGGTAATGCGGGCTAATAATGTATCGCCGTTACAAAACTTAGTCCCAGAGCCAAACTCTCGATCTATAACTTCCCCAGTGACATGCCCTTGAGTTTGAACACTAGCCATATCTAAATATTTTGCGACCACGCCTTTCTTTAACAGCCGTTTCGGATTGATTTCGTAAGCCTCATCAAGCGTTATCCAACTCCATCCCTCAGGGATTGGGCCTTGGGGGGAGTCGGTGAAGGTGGCTGGGAATAGGGCTTGAATTTCTGGGGGCAGGCTTGGAGATTGCGTGCCTGCGTTGGCGTGCACCGGATCAAAATCCACAAACCACGACTTAAACAACGCCTGCGCAATCGCCTCTAAAGTGGCATTGGTTTCGCGGAGTAGAGTGATGCGGTCGTCATGCGCTGTAAGGATTCTTCCTATTTCACCTTGCAGCCATATAGGAGGCAGGCGAAATTCATAATCACAAATACGGCTGGGAGATGTATGCTTTACCGTCGAACCAGTCGCTGTTGACACAACCCAATGACGATAGTCAGCTGTTCTCATCAAATAGTGCAAGAAATCTAATTCTACTGGAGCGTCTTTCTTTATCTGAACTAAGCCAACTCGCTGATTATGAAGCCATATTGTACCCTCTGTTTCTGGGACCATCGCGGCATACCCCAGCGTATCTGCTGCTTTACTCAAATCTGTCATAGTGACAATTAAATCGCCATTTTTTAGCACGTACTCCTTGGGATATTCGCCAGAATAGAACTTGCCTTTCCCCAATTGAAATCCACCGCCGATTGCAAAGTTTCCTGGCGTTGTCAATTGAAGTTCAGTCGGCTCATCACTGAAGAATTCGCCCTTAAAAGCAAAACCATGCTTAACTGTAATCAAGTCGGACAGTTTTACTAATGGCCAATTTTGGGGCTCAAAACTCATAACCCAGCCCCCCCAACTTCTGCCGGATTAACTGGTCCAGTTCTGCGCCCTTGGCCATTTGTTCAGCTAGTTTCTCAGTGAGCATGGTCATTTTGTCGGCAAAAGCTTCGTCGCAATCTTCCACTTCTTCTGCGCCGACATAACGGCCTGGCGTTAGCACATGGCCATGCTCGGCAATTTCGCTGAGCGGGACGCTGCGGCAGAAACCGGCGATGTCCTGATAACCTTGCTCAAAGCCTTCAACGCCGGACATATCTTCACTCTTTGTAGAAGAGAGGCGCCATGCTTTGGCGGTATTGGCAATACGGTCAATGGCGGCTTGGTCCAGCTCGCTTTGCACACGGCTAATCATCCGGCCCAGTTTGCGAGCGTCTATAAACAACACTTCGCCTTTGCGTGCGGTTTTTTGTTTGGTTAAAAACCATAAACACGCTGGAATTTGGGTGTTAAAAAACAGCTGGCCTGGCAGGGCGACCATCACTTCCACCACGTCGGCGTCAACCATGGCGCGGCGGATATCGCCTTCGCTATTTTGGCTGGATGACATCGAGCCATTGGCCAACACAATACCGGCGCGGCCAGTTGGTTTTAAGTGATACAACATATGTTGCAGCCACGCATAGTTGGCGTTGCCTTGTGGCGGAGTGCCATACATCCAGCGTGGGTCGCCTTCTAAACTGCCATGCCACCAGTCGCTGATGTTAAATGGCGGGTTGGCGAGGATATAGTCGGCGCGTAAATCGCTGTGCTGGTTTTTGGTAAAGGTGTCGCCTGGTTCACGACCTAAGTTAAAGTCGATACCGCGAATGGCGAGGTTCATTGCCGCCAAGCGCCATGTGGTCGGGTTGGATTCCTGACCATAAATCGACACATCACCCAGCTTACCGCCATGCGCTTCGATAAACTTTTCCGACTGCACGAACATACCGCCCGAGCCACAGCATGGGTCGTACACTTTGCCTTGGTGCGGGTCGAGTACGGCCACTAAGGTGTTGACGATAGACTGTGGCGTATAGAACTGCCCGCCTTTTTTGCCTTCTGCGCTGGCGAACTGGCCTAAAAAGTATTCGTACACTTGGCCTAAGATATCGCGGGCTTTGGATTGGTCTTCGCCAAAACCGATGGTGGAGATTAAATCAACGAGCTCTCCGAGCTTGCCATCTGGTAGCGGGGCACGGGCGTAGCGTTTATCCAAAATGCCTTTGAGGCTTGGGTTTTCCAGTTCAATGGCGGCTAATGCATCATCAATGCGTTTGCCGATATCGGCTTGCTTGGCATTGGCACGCAAGGCTTCCCAGCGGGCAGTTTCCGGCACCCAAAACACGTTGGCCGATTTGTAGTAGTCGCGGTCTTCCAGCTCAGCATCGATATCATCAGAGCTTGCATCAGCGAAGTAGAGTTCATCGCTCTCATCTGCCAAACGCTTACGCAGCTCCGCCTGACGGCTTGAGAACGAGTCAGAGATAAATTTTAAGAAAATCAGGCCAAGGGCAATGTGTTTGTATTCAGCTGCATCGACGTTGGCGCGTAGTTTGTCGGCGGTCGACCAGAGTGTTTTTTTGATGTCTTGGAGCATGGAAAATCCTTGTTAAAGCCCGTTGCAGCAAATGTGGCGAAGGCTAATGCTGCCGTCTAATTAGTTTGCGGGCTAATGTACCTAAAAAATTGAATTTCGCGAATGATAAATAGCTGAAACCTGGCAATATTTAATGCCAATAGCCTATCACGAACCAAGCCATATTCATTCAAACCTGATATGAACAGCACTTTCCAACATGCTTTTAATCCGCTTTTTGTCTTCTTTATCATCCACTGCAGCATACTGCTCCGGGTTTCGGTTTACTAAAGCGTGGGTGGCTCTAAAGCTGCCGTCGGCAAGCTCGGTCAAATGTATTTCGTCGATACAAACGCCTGTCCAGCTGCGGTGCTGGTACAGCACGTTATTATCAAAGTAGCTGAACCATTTTTCTTCCATTTCCTCTGGAATTGCACCCTGCATCAGCGCCGCGGCCTGCATCCGGCTAAAAGTAAGATTAAGCTCAATACGGCTGTGGGTACCTGGTAGCGCTTCGGTTTGCCAGTCGGTTTTTACTGCCGGAAACTTCCCCAACAAACAAAGCGGTAAGCAGGTTAAAAACCAACGCTCTGCCGCGTCCAGTATGGCGAGGTCGCGCTGCCGGCCCAGCTTGTTGGTAGAAAGCGCAACTCTTGCTTTGGCCTGACTGAATGAAAACCATTGAATTTGCTGTGTTTCCCAACTGAACGCTTCTTGCCGTTGGCCTTCTTCTGCACGCATCAGAAAAAATGCCGAGCTGCTGTTGCCACTTTCAAATACTCCCGGTAATACCCCGATAATGCGCGCGCGGTAACCTGTTTCTTCATAAAGCTCGCGTAGCGCCGTATCGGCTGGCTGTTCGTTGGCGTCGGGTTTGCCTTTGGCAAAGGTCCATACATAACCGTCAAAATGATTGCTGGGTTCACGCAGCAGTATTTCACCCCGCGCATTTATCAGCACAGCACCGTATGCCTGTGCTGCTGCAATTTGCCACTGTTGCTGCTCTGCCATGGTTTGTTCCTGCATTTAGGGTTGGTTTAAGTCTGCAATAAGTTGCCTGACTTCGGGCCTGGCTCTGCCGTAGCTAACAATCTGCACATCGAGTGCACAATGCTGATACAGCCGAATCGCCCTTTGAATGGCTGCCACAATCCATTCGGTTTTATTGCCAAAAGCGCCCCCTCCCAGCAACGTTAAAAACACTTTGTTATTGCCGGTGGCAACGGCATTGATAACGGCTGCAGCGAATGTGGCTTCGTAAGCGGCATCCAGTATTAATTGTGCAAACCGCACCCATTGCTGACTTTCAAAAGTGCAATAAGCCACCGGCAAAGCAGAACAATAAGCCTGGGTAACCAGATGCTGACAGTGCGGCAACGTTACTTGTGTATTGGACTGAATGCCGATACGAAGTTGTGACCTGAGCTCATCTAAAGCCGCTTCACTGCATTGGCTTAGCCGCAGATCCAGCACGTTTAAGCCTTGTGCTGTTGGCAGCACATAACCATTTTGCATACGCCAATATTGTGTTTCGGTATTGCCAACTGCTGCGGCGAAGTCCGACAGCATATCAAGTTGCCGGCTTTTGCTTTGGCCAACCTTGCCATCTACCTCAACAAAATAATTGCGATAAATAGTGTCGGCGCCACAAGCAATAGCGCAGGCCGGGCCCTGGGTACGGTCGTACTGGTAATTGCTGATACCATGCTCGGGATTTTTATCTGGTGACACCATTTCCAGCAAATTAAATTGTGAAGCCACCTGAAAGAATGCACCGGCGTTGCTAGGGTCGCGATGTAATGCCTGCACATCTGCGACGGTTTCCGATAGCCTGAGTTTACCTGCCAGCGCCTGCTGCAACGGCTTCACCATTTGCCGCAACTCGGCAAGCTTTGGCGTGCTGAGCTCCCCACACACAAAAGCCCGGCCATTCATGTTGTTGTATAGCTGCCCATTTGAATAAAACAGCTGAGAGTAGATTGTTGCCGCATCTTCGGCAAAACCTGTGAGTTCTTCAAACCACATATATTGTTTACTCCCTGCAAGCTTTTAATGCGCTTAGCCTAAAGCAAATCTGCAGAAAACAAAGACTGGATGAAGATACATGTATTGTTCCCATACATCACTTTTTGCCAGCATCTGCTGCCACGGTGTTTTTCGGCACAAAAGGCTACACAATCACTTCAGGTTTTTTATTGTTCAGATCGCTTTTTGTTCAGGCAACTTTCAACATTACTGGCAGTTAATTGGGAAACACTTTTTGGAGCTTTGCTGATGCGTAAAACATACATCTTCGCTGCGCTGCTGCTGGCTCTAAGCTTTGGTGCACTGGCGGCCAACACCCAGCCAAACGGCACCACAAAAAACCTTGCCAGCAAAACCTACGACGCCAAAGGCAAGCTCGTCAGCAGAACATCAGCCACTGGGCAACACTATGATGCAAAAGGCAAATATCTAGGAAAAACCACCACTCAAGGCAAACACCATGACGCTAAAGGCCGTTATTTAGGCAAAACAGTGCAGCTACAGCATGGCAGCAGAGAATACGATGCCAAAGGCAAATTTCAGGCAAGAACCACCAGCAACGGCCGCAGTTACGACGCCAAAGGCCGCTATCAGGGCACTGTTAAACCCAATGGCGTAAAGCTGGATGCAAAGGGCAGGAAGGTTGGTGTGGTGAAAGTTCCCCCTGGGCACTAATGCAGTATTGTTTAACTGCTTTTGTTCACGAAGCATCAATGATTGGCAAAAAATTGACGAACTGGTATTGCATGCCTCCGGACACTTCACTTGCATTTTCGGTTTATAAAACTCTGAATTAAAAGACTACAAATCAGTATTGTGATGTCTAGCAGAACTATGGCAAAATCAAACTAAAATAGGAACAAATGAGAAGTTCATGAGTAATTCAATCGTTTCGCTGTCTGAACAGGCATTTTTTACCATCATCACAGCAGCACTCGAAGCTTTTCAAGTTGACCATTCGAAACTGGAAGACGGTACAGAAATTCATCTGGAGACTTTTGGTAACTTATGGGGCCACGAGACTGCATTAAATAACGGCGCTGTTGTCTATCACGTCACAAGTGCAGATGTATCCACTTCGGCATCCCGTGAAAAAACGATGGTTACCCCCAAAGATGAGGCTTATGCGTTAAAAAGTAACTTCATCAATTATTTTTTTCCTGAGCTCAAATACTTAGGTGATTATCACAGCCATCCATACAGTTTTGCACAGGACAACGTAAAGACCGAGTTAGATCTCGAACGTCAGCAGTTATACCACTTCTCGACCGGAGATTTTAATTCGGTGAAGTATGAGCAGGAAGAAAATAACAAAGATTACCGGGTGGGTTTAGTTGTCACTGTCTATCAGCGTGATGAGCCAACAAAACGAGCAGATCAGTGGATGGACGATTTAAGCTGTATTCGTTTTCAATACGATAATCTGACACTCTGGGTGAAGGCTTATGTTTGGGCAGGAGATGACTATCGTAAACGCGCAGACAAGAAAGTGAACCTGATTTGTCCAGCTTTGGGGTTTGCTCTTAGAAATATTAAAGTGTCCGAATAACGAGTTTGTTCACCTCAAAGCAAGGCTTTGATGGTGCACTGACGCTGTTTTCAACTGAAGCTGCAGCACTGCGACACATTATGTCGCGCCTTTCTTTAATCTACTTAAGATAATAAAGGAGGGCTTATGGCTGAAGCGAAGATTGTAATTCTGGGTGTCGGTGGGCTGGGTTGTGCCGCGCTGGAACATTTAGGGCAGTTTGTTTTACAGGGTAATGTCCGGACTGTGGCGGCAAGCACATCAGCAGCTGAATTACGGGCAGCCAGTGCAGAGCATAAAGTTTTATTGGGTTTTGAACTCGCTGGCGGCGAAGGTTGTGGCGGCAATAGCGAGCTGGCTCGTGAGGCAACTATGTTGTCGAAGCAGGATCTGCTCGAAACCCTGGCTGACACTGATTTAGTTCTGATGATTGCAGGCATGGGCGGTGGACATGGTCTCGGTGCCGCCCCTGCCATTACAACCATGCTGGCTGAATTAAAAATTCCTGTCTTGGCTTTTGTGGCCACTCCCTTCAATTTTGAAGGAAAACGCCGCAACCAATTGAGTGAACAAGGTATAGCTGCGCTGTTGCAAACCGGATGTGCCGTAGTGGTACTGCCTAATGATCAACTTTCAGCAGCGCTGGGTGCAGGTTTTAGTCTGCAACAGGCTTTTTCGGCAATTCATCAGGTTTTATATCAGTTGTTATGTGCACTGCTGGAAATGCTGTCTGAGCTGGGCCTTATTAATCTTGATTTTAATGACTTTGTGCAGGTAATTTCACACAATGGACTGGCTGTTGTTGGTATTGCTGATATAGCAGCAGAGGACTCAATACCGATGATTTTACAGCGTTTGTTAAATAACCCCTTAATCAAATGTCAGTCGGTTCATTCTGCACAGGCCGCTCTGCTCCACCTTGCCGCTGATAACACATTTAAGCTTGAACAGTTTGAAGCAACTGGCAGCTATCTGGCGCAGCAGATACCTTCGGCCAATCTGATATTGCAGGGTTTAACCCTCAGATCTGACAGTGCCAGGCGCGGCAGTGTTTTGCTATTGGCCTGCGGTATCAGGCATCACCAACCTCTGTGCTGAAAGTGCATCCCAAGGCAATGAAACAAGGAATTTTATGTCAGCGTCATCGAGCCAAACCACTATAGCCAGGCACTGGGAGTTATTAAAACTGTTGCCATCCCATGGGCCTGGACTTGAATCAAAAGTGTTTACGCAGAAACTGGCCGATTCCGGTTTTCAGATATCCAAACGCACTGTCGAAAGAGATTTACAGGAGTTGTCGGCTATTTTTCCCATCCAGTGTAATGACAAAAGCATTCCCTATGGCTGGCATTGGCTTGCAGGGGCTGGGCTTCATTTTTCCGCGTTGACGGTCACTGAAGCCTTGAGCTTGGCTTTAGTCGAAAGTCAGGTACGTCAGTTATTACCCGCCCCATTATTAAGTAGCATCGCCCCGCTTTTTGCTCAGGCCAACCAAAAATTGAATGCGTTAAAACAAAGTGTGGCAAACACAAAGAGCCCGGATAAATTTGTTTCAGTGACGCCCACCATGCCCCTACAACCTCCTGCTTTAGATGAACAAATATTGCGTCAGCTCCAGCAGGCCCTGCTCGATGAAAAGCAGTTGGATGTCCGATACCATTCCCTGCATAAAAACAGTATTAAATGCTATAGGCTAAACCCTGCATGCTTCGGCTGATTCCGATCACTCATTTCGGTCCAATCCGATCACCCATTTCGGTTTAATCCGATCGCCTATTTCGGTTTTATCCGATCACTTTT